>CAZHED010000001.1:0-14059 GCA_964531095.1 uncultured Polyangiaceae bacterium
TGCCCGTGCCCGTGCCCGCTCGATTGCGCCGGGCGGAGGCCAGGCCAAAGGACCTCGGGCACGTTCACGGGCACGGGCACGAGTACGGCCGAGAAAGCCTTGGGCTCTAAGCGCGCCGCTCGACTTACCCCCGCTCTCCCCTACATTCTCCGGGTCTTGCGCGCGGCTGCGTTCGCCCTCGGCTCTCTCGGCTTCGGCTCCGCCGTGATCGCATCGGCTTGCGGGGAAGACGCGCGACCCAGCGCGGCCCTCTCTCCGCTCGAGTCGCAGCCCCCCGCCGTCGTTCCCGCCGCCAGCCGCGTCAACGCGTCTTCGTCGCCCGTCGCCTTCGACCCGCTTCGCGGCGGCGTCTGGACCGCCAACGGCGACGTCGGCACGATCAGCTACGTCGACGTCGACGCGCGCAAGGTCATCCTGGAGACACCGTCCTTGGGACGTGACATCCGATCGATCGCGCTCAGCCCGGACGCCGCTTGGATCGCGGCCGTGGATCGGGCCGGGGCGACCGTGACGCTCGTCGACGCCGAAACGCGGCAGCCGCGCCGGACGATTTCACTCGGCACGCACCCCCGAGCCTGCGTCTGGGACACCGCGAACCCACGTTGGCTGTACGTCGCGGTCGAGGACGACGGTCAAGTCGCCGTCGTCGATCGCACGCTCGGCAAAGTCGCCGCGACCATCGACGTCGGACGCCTGCCCGCGGGCCTCGCGGTCTCCGCCCGGCGCAGCGAGCTCTACGTCACCCACCGCATCGACGGCGACGTGACCGTCGTCGACGTGAACGCTCGAACGGTCGCGGCGGACGTGCCGCTTGCGGACGAGCCGTTCTCGGACCTTGCGACGCCGAACGGCAAGCCATTCGGGTTCGAATCGCTGGCGATCACCGCCGACGGGTCGCACGCCTGGGTGCCGCACGAGCTCCTCGCGCCGACCCACCCGTTCGTCTTCAACCAGACCCTGTTCCCCGCGATCAGCGTCGTCGATCTCCCTGGGCGGGTCGAGGAGCAGACCGACCCGGCCGACCCGTCGATGGCCATCGCCGGTCGAAAGAACCTGTTCGACGCGATCGCCGTGCCCGGCTCCGACGGACAGCCGTCGGTTCTCTCGCAGATCTGCGCGGTCGCGATGCATCCGAACGGCGGGATCGCGTGGGCCCTCGCGTGCGGCAGCGAAGACTTGCTCACGTTTGGAGCGATCGAGGGACGGGCCACTCGACTCTTGCGCAATCTGGGGGGGGATCTCTGCGACCACCCCGCGGGCTTGACGCTCGACGACACAGGACAGCGCATCTTCGTCGTCTGTGACCAGTCGCACACCCTCCTGACGCTCGACACCGGCGACGGCAGCTTGCTCAAGACCACGACGCCGTACGGCGACCCGATCCCGCTCGTTGCACGAGACCCGGTCGACGCGCAGAAGCGCGCCGGGCTGACCCTCTTCTTTCGGGCGAATTCAGCCAAAGGAACGCAGGCAACGACCGGGAACAACTGGATGTCGTGCGGTGGCTGCCATCTCGACGGCTTCGGTTCGAGCAACTTGCGCCTCTTCGAGTCGCTCGCCGCGCACGACCCGCAAACCGACGCGCAGATCGGTCACATCGGGCTGAAGGATCATTTCGCGACCGCGCCGGACGCGAATTTCGACCCGCATGACATCCTCGTTGCGCTGCTCGATCAAGGGGGGCTGGCGCCCGATCGGACCGGAGCGACCCGCGACGGGCAGATTGACCCGAACCAAACGAGCGGCGACCCCGCGTACGGGCAGGCCGTGCAGATGGCGACGGCGCTGGCGTCCGTCATCGCGCGTGACCTGCCGAAAGCGCCCTCTTGGGCGCAATCTGCGGGCGATGGCGGGAGCGCTTCGTACGGGTCGTCCGATACGGCGTTTTGCGGGACCTGCCATCCCACCGAGTACGCCGCATGGCAAGAGAGCGTGCACGCGCACGCGGCGGAAGACCCGATGTTCCTCCACGGTGTCGACGTCGAGCGCGGCCTCTTCAGCGCGTCCACGGGCGAAGAGTTCACGCGCCTCTGCGCCGGCTGCCACGACCCGGCCAACGCGCGCGCGGGGGATGTCTCGCTCGAAGCCGGGCGCGCGGCGGCCTCGGACCCGCTCCATCACCACGGCGTGACGTGCCTCGGCTGCCACGACGTCGACCGGCAGGTCCGTGCGGGAGGAAACGGCGACCTCGAGGCGACCGCGCACGACTGGACCGTGGACCACAAGGCGTGGGCGATCGCATCCCTCGACAAGCTTCGTCAGCCGGAGTTCTGCGGCGGGTGCCACCAGCAGTTCGTCCCGGGGACCGGCCTCGTCACGATCGGCACGTTCAGCGAGTATCACACGGGGCCATCCGCCGGAACGACCCGCTGCGTGGATTGCCACATGCCGAAGAACACCCACGGCGTCGCGGATCACCATTTCCCAGGAGGCAATGTCTACGTCTCCACGCATTTTCATGACGACGCGCTCTACGAAGAGCAGACGCAAGAGCTCTCCAACGTGCTCTCGATCGACGCCCATGCGATCGCGGGTGGCGCCCTCGTCACAGTGCACAACCGCGGAATCGGTCATGGCTTTCCGACCGGCGTGACCGATCTTCGCGAGGCGTGGGTCGAGCTGCAGCCGGCGGCGACCGACGCGGGGGAGCCGGTACCGATGCACATCGGGGGACCTCAGGCCGACGGTCTGCTAGCGCCCGGCGCCGCACGTTTGGGGACGGACATCGCGACGCCGGACGGGGGCATCCTCTACGGCCACGAAGTGAGCGAAGCGACGCGTATCCCGTTCGACGTCCGCGTTCCGGCCGGGGAGGCGCAGGCCCTGTTCGTCGCGCTGCCGCAGGGGTTATCGGCCGGCGCGGTGCCGCTCGACGCCGTTCTGTACTTCCGCAACGTCCGAACGACGTTCTACCGTGCTGCGGCCGGTGACCCCAATGGGGTCGCCCCGGCGGTCGAGGTTGCCCGGGCGCGGGTGCAGCCGCTAGCCTCCGACAACTAAATGACCGCCCTGCCGACGCAGGTTCCGGAAGATACGCTGCCGTCGAGGCTCGCGCAGCTCGCGCGCGCTCTGGAAGAACGCTTCCTCGGCAAGAGCGAGGTCATCCGCCTTCTGCTCGTCGCGGCGATCGCCGGCGAGCACGCCCTGCTCATCGGACCCCCGGGCACGGCCAAGAGCGCGCTCATCCGAACCTTCGCACGCCTGCTCCATGCGCGCTATTTCGAATACCTGCTCACTCGCTTCACGGAGCCGAACGAGATCTTCGGCCCGGTCGACATCGGTGCATTCCGTGAAGGGCGCTACGAGAGACGCATCGAGGGGATGCTCCCCGAGGCGGAGATCGTTTTCCTCGACGAAGTATTCAAATCGAACTCGGCGATCCTGAACGCGCTGCTCACGCTGCTCAACGAGCGCCGCTACGCGAGCGGCGGCCGCGTAACCATGTGCCCGCTGATCAGCGCGTTCGGCGCCTCGAACGAAGTGCCGGGCGACGAGACCCTCACCGCGATTTACGACCGATTCATTCTGCGCATCAGGAACGACAACCTCGACGCGTACCACTTTCAAGACTTGCTGCAGAAGGGGCTGGACCTCGAAAAGTCCGAGATTTCTCCGGCGTCCGACGGGCGCGAGAAAGCATCGCCCCCCGCGCTGGTCACCGCGCGCGAGCTCTTGGACCTTCAGCGCGGGCTTCTGGAGCGGACCCGCTTCGAACAGGAGTTCTTCTCTCTATACAAAGGCGTCGCGTTCCAGATCCGCGCCGAAGGCGTCAGCTTGAGCGACCGGCGCGTCGTCAAGCTGCTGAAGCTATTTGCGGCGAGCGCCTACCTGGACGGGCGCGAGCAGCCCGACGCGGGCGACCTCTTCGTGCTCAAGCATGTCTGGAACAACGAGGACCAAGCTCCGATCCTCGACGGGATCGTCACACCGATCCTCGAAGCCTACTATCGGGAGCACCCGAGCGCGCGCCGCGTCGGAGCGGTGGGCGTCGGCATCGAGGCACTGGCGGGGGAGATCGACCGTGTGCGCCAGGTGATTGCCGGGCCGGGTGGGCTGAACGACCTGCAGCTCTTCAGCCAGCTCAAGGCCTTGGGCGAAATCAAGACGGCGCTCGCGTCATCGGCCGATCCGCGCGCCAAAGAGCTCGTCGGCCGCGTGGATCTGCTCCTCGAGGCCGCGTTTCGGAGCGGGCGCTTCTCGCAGATATGACGCCTGCGATTGACCGTCCCATGCGCCTGGCCGCGATCGACACCTCTACCGCACTCGGGTCGGTCGCCCTATTCGACGGAACGGATCTGGTGGCCGAAGACGAAGCCCGCGTCTCGAACGCTCACGGCGAATCGCTGCTCCCGATGGTGAGCGCGATCTTCGACCGCGCTGGATGGAAGGCCACCGACGTCGTGCGCTGGGCCGTGGGCATTGGGCCCGGCAGTTTTACTGGAGTGCGTATCGCCGTCGCCACCGTCACGGGGATCATCACGGCAAGCGGTGCGCGGGTCTCCGGCGTGACTTCGCTCGACGCGCTTGCCGGCGGAATCGAAGCCCAGGGTCTGGTCGTGAGCGTCGTCGCAGCGGGGAAAGGCGAAGTGTTCATGCAGGCGCGGTGGATGGGGCGCCTCATCCTTCCCCCTGTACACGTGTCGATCGGAGACGCCGGGGTCCGCATGATGGGCGTGCTGGAGGTGGCGCGATCACGCGCCGCCGGCAACGACAACGAGGACAAAGGCGCGGCGCGCGTGGTCGTCGTGGGCGAGGCGGCGCGCTCGATCGACTGGTCGGGCCTGGACGCCGGTGTCGCTTTCGCCACCGAGCCGCCGCATGACCTTCCGCGCGCCACGGCGGTCGGACGCATTGCGCTCGCGCGGCCCTTCGATGATGTGGACGCCCTCGAGCCGGTCTACGTTCAACCGCCCCGGATCACGTTACCGAAGGGAGTCACGACGTGAAGGTCGCCACATGGAACGTCAACGGCATCCGCGCGCGGGAGGCCCAGTTCGTCGAGTGGGTGCGGCGCGAGTCCCCCGACGTCGTTTGCCTGCAGGAGATCAAAGCCACGGCCGAGCAGCTCGGCGAGGCGCTGACCATGCTGCCCGAATACTGGAACTACTGGCACGGCGGCCCGAAAGGATATAGCGGCGTGTCGCTCCACATCCGAAAGGCGACGTTCGCCGAGCGGCCGGACTTCGGCCACCCGGAGCTCGACGTCGAGTTCCGCGTCGTGCAAGCCAAGCTCGATCCCGGGCTCGTCGTGGCGAGCGTCTACGTACCCAACGGGGGCAAAGACTACGCTGCGAAGCTCAAGTTTCTCGAATCGATGCGCGCGTACGTCGACGGCGCGCACGCGGCCGGCGGCCGACTCATCCTCTGCGGCGACATGAACGTCGCGCGCAGCGACATCGACGTGCACCCCAAAGAGCGCAAGGCCGGCGCGATTGGCCAGCGCGACGACGAGCGCCAGCTCTTCGAGCGCATCCTCGCGTGCGATCTCGTCGATGTCGCTCGGATGCTCGACCCGACAAACGACCGCCTCTTCACGTGGTGGCCGCCGTGGCGCGGGCTTCGTCAGAAGAACCAGGGCTGGCGAATCGACTACATCCTCGCGAGCGCAAAGGCCGGCCTGACGCCGAGTGCGTGCAGCGTCGCCGCGGACGTAGGGACCAGCGACCACGCGCCGGTCGTCGCGAGCTTTTCCTAGCCATCACCCGGCCGAGCTTGTGCCGAGTGGCCCTAGTCGAAATTCTCGATTTTCCACAGCCCGTGCTCGCGCACGAGCTGCATCGTTCCGGCGCCGTAGGGCATCGTCGCGCGCTCTCCCGTCTCCTCGATGGTGGCCGTGGGCAGAGCTTGTTTCAGAGCCGAGACGACCTGCAGAATCTCCTCTTTCTCGTGCCCTTCCCACGCCGACTTCAGCTTCGTCGCGTCGAGGCCCTCCTTGTGAGCCTCGGGTACATAGCGCATGACGACGTCGAATCGCTTGCGCTCCACGGCCCGCACGAACCCCTGAATCGCGTGGCGGGGCGTGTCTTGCGCGTAGAGCTCGATGCTGGACGCGTCGACCCGCCAGGCTCCGTCCTCGAGCACCAAGTGAAGCTCTTGGCCACTGGGGCTCGTGACCGTCGCCGTGACAACCGGTGGAGCCGTTGGCCGCTCGAGGCTGCGACCAATTTCTTTCACTCCCTCAGGGTCGTCCTTGACCATGCGGCGGAACGCTTCGAGAGAGATTCCGCGGCGAGCCTCGTCCGATAAATAGCGATAGGCTTCGTCGGCGTGACCGTTCTCGAGAGCGCGCGCGTAGGTGCGCAGCGCTGACTGCGGATCGCTCGCTCCGTACTGCCCCGCGCCGCACGCCGCCGTCGCCGGGATCACGACCAAGACCGCATACGCGAGCAGGGGCGGCCAGCGCATCGTCCATCCTCCTAGCACGGTCTGCCACGTCGCACGGGCCAAGCCGCCGAGAGTGGGCCGGCGTAGCACCGCTTCAGTTGCGGAGCGGCAGGCGCGCAGGGCAAGGCATGGGAGAGCGCGCGCCCGAGCGAGCGAGACCATGTAGTTGCCCGCCAACCTGGCAGACTGACCCCCGTGCGGGGTATAGGCATGGATGATGAGCGATCCGCGTTCGCTGTCGGACATCGAAGTATTCCCCATCCTGCCGCTGCGGAACAGCGTCGTTTTTCCCGCGAGCGTCGTGCCGATCAACGTCGGCCGTCCGCGGAGCGTCCGGCTGGTCGAGGACCTCGTCGGCCAGGACCGCGCCGTCGTCGGCATCGTCAGCCAGCGAGACGCGGAGGTGGACGAGCCCCGCTTCGAAGACCTGTACGACGTCGGTACCGTCGCGCGGGTGGTCAAGGTGCTGCGCCTCGGTCCGAACAACTATTCGGTCGTCCTCCACGGTCTCGCGCGCTTCCGAATCGCGCACCACGCCGCCCTCGAGCCGTACATGCGCGCGCGCGCGCGGCGCATCCCCGAGAACCTCGAGCGCGACGTCGAGCTCGACGCCCTCGGCGCGAGCTTGCGGGAGGGAACGCGCCAGGTGCTCGCGCTCCTGCCCAACTTGCCGCGCGAGACGGCGGGGATCCTGGACAACGTGCGTGAGAGCGGGGCACTTGCCGACCTCATCGCGTCGAACTTCGCTCCGGAGCAAGCGAGCGTCGCGGACAAGCAAAAGATCCTGGAGACCTTCGACCCCAAGGCGCGGGTGCGCGCCGTGCTCGCCATCGTCAACCGCCAGCTCGAGCTTCTCCGCGTCAAAAGGGAGGTGAGCTCGATGATCGCCGACGAAGGGAAATCCCAGCGCGAGCAGATCCTCCGGCAGCAGATGCGCACCATCAAAGAGGAGCTCGGCGAGGGCGGGGAAGAGGACGAGGTCGAAGAGCTGCGCGAGCGGCTGCGCGCGGCGGGGCTGCCCGAAGAAGTGCAGAAGGTCGCGCGCAAACAGCTCGGGCGGCTGGCGGCGATGCAGTCCCAGTCGGCCGAGTACAACGTCACGCGCACGTATCTCGAATGGCTGGGCGACGTGCCCTGGACCAAGTCGACGCCGGACAAGCTCGACGTCGAAGAGACGCGACGGTGTCTCGACGAGGACCACTTCGGTCTCGAAAAGATCAAGAAGCGGATCATCGAATACGTCGCCATCCGCAAGCTCGCCGGGAGCAAGAAGGCGCCCATCTTGTGCTTCATCGGGCCTCCGGGCGTCGGAAAGACGTCGCTCGGTCGGTCGATCGCGCGGTCGATGGGACGCCGGTACCACCGAATCGCGCTCGGCGGAGTGCGCGACGAAGCGGAGATCCGCGGCCACCGCCGGACGTACGTCGGCGCGTTGCCCGGGCGGATCGTCCAGGCGATGAAGCGAGCGGGCGTGAAGAACCCGGTGCTCGTCCTCGACGAGGTCGACAAGTTGGGCGTCGACCTCCTCGGCGATCCGGCGGCGGCGCTGCTCGAGGTCCTCGATCCCGAGCAGAACGCGACCTTCCAAGATCACTACCTCGACGTCCCGTACGACCTCTCGCAGGTGACCTTCCTCTGCACGGCGAACAATCCGGAGATGATCCCGCCGGCGCTGATGGACCGCATGGAAGTGATCGAGTGTCCGGGCTACACGCGCGCCGAGAAGCTCAGCATTGCGAAGGAGTTTCTTTGCCCCAAGCAGCTCAGCGCACACGGTCTGACCGACGAGCGCCTCGAGCTCACGCAAGAAGCTCTCGCGCGGATCATCGAAGCCTACACGCGAGAGGCCGGCGTCCGTGGCCTCGAACGGGAGATCGGAGCGGTATGCCGGCACGTGGTCATGCGGATCGCCGACGGGCATCCCGACTTGCGGATGGTCGTGGACGCCGGGGCGATCGAGAAGATCCTCGGTCCGCCGCGCCAGCTGCCCGACCTGGCCGAGCGAACGAGCGCTCCTGGTGTGGCGACCGGTCTCGCTTGGACGCCCACGGGGGGGGACATCTTGTTCATCGAGGCGACGAAAATGCCGGGGAAAGGTGAGGTGATGGTCACCGGCAACCTCAAGAGCGTCATGAGCGAGAGCGCGGCGACAGCCGTGTCGTTCGTGCGAAGCCGGGCCAAGGACCTTGGGCTGGACCCGGAGTTCTTGAAAGCGACCGACTTGCATCTGCATGTGCCGAAGGGGGGCACCCCCAAAGACGGGCCGAGCGCCGGCGTCACGATGTTCAGCGCCGTAGCGTCGTTGCTCCTGCACTGCCCGGTGAGGAAAGACGTCGCGATGACGGGCGAAATCACGCTCCGCGGGAGCGTGCTCCCGGTCGGCGGAATCAAAGAGAAGCTCTTGGCCGCGCACCGGGCGGGGATCAAGGTCGTGCTCCTGCCGGCACGCAACGAGCCTGACCTCGAAGACGTTCCGAAGGACATCCGCGCGGAGCTCGTCATTCACCTGATCAAGCGGATTGACGAAATCCTGCCGCTGGTGCTCGAACCGCCGATCACTCCAGCGCAGCCGGCCCAGGCGGACGGTGAGCACGAAGTTTACGTCTAGTCTTTGCCGACTGGAATCCGGGCTTGCGCATCCTCTCCCGACCTCAGCTTGTCGCCGTCGTCGTCGTTTTCGTCCTTCTCGCGGCGGTGGGCTTCTTGCCTCTCTTCGGGGGGCCCGGGTACGAGCACTCGCTCGCGAGCGGTCTCATCGTGCCGGCCGTCGCCGCGATTGCGACGGCGATCGAGCTGTCCGCTTTGGAGCTCGCGCCGCTGACCTGCGTCGGGCGGGGGGTGGCCTCGGGGGCGCTGCTCGCCGGCGTCGCGTTCTCGACCGCACTGCTCCACGCGCTGCGCGTCGGCCTATGCGACCTCTCGGGTGGCGCGATCTTCTTCGTTCTCACGGCCGGAGTGGGCGCGATCCTCGGGGGAGCGTGGGGTGCGGTGGTCGCCGAGGTCGGTCGCCGGAGGGCGAGGGCCAGGCGGCTGACTTGCGTGCTGCTCGCGCTGGCGGGTCCGCTCGGCGGGATCGCGGTCAGCCTCGCGCGCTTCTGGGGGTCGCCGATGATCTTCGCCTACGATCCGTTCGTCGGCTTCTTCAGCGGCACGCTGTACGACACGATCGTCGATGTTCGCACCGAGCTCTGGACGTACCGCGCCGGCTCGCTCGCGACGCTCGCCGGCGTCGCGCTCGTCGCGTCCGTCCTCTCTCGCGGAGACAACGGGCAGCTCGCGCTCCGCCCGTTGCGCGCGGACTGGCGTGCTACCGCGCGCTTGCTCGCCGGTGTTGCTGCGCTTGGCGTGAGCCTGGTGTTCGCGGCCTACGGACCAGAGCTCGGGCACTGGCAAACACCACAGTCGATCGCGCGGGCGCTCGGCGGTCGCGCCGCCGGTCCGCACTGCGACGTCCTCTACCCCGACTCGCTTCTCGCGGAGCAAGTCGCGCTCCTCGTCCGCGATTGCGAGGAACAGCTCGCCGCTGACGAGACGCGGCTCGATACGCACGTGCGGGGTCGGCTCACTGCTTACGTGTTTCGCGATGGGAACGAAAAGCGACGCCTGATGGGCGCGGCCCAGACGTCCATCGCCAAGCCCTGGAGGCGCGAGGTCTACATCCAGCTGTCCAGCTATCCGCATCCGATCCTCGGCCACGAGATCGCCCACGTCGTCGCGGGGAGCTTCGGCCGCGGGCCGTTTCGTATCGCCGGGAGCGCGGGGGGGCTCTGGCCCAACCCCGGGCTCATCGAGGGGGTCGCGGTCGCGACGTCGCCGGACGACGACGAGCTGACCGACGCGCAGTGGGCTCGCGCGATGCTCGACCTCGGAATCTTGCCGCCCGTCGGCAAAATCTTTTCGCTCGGCTTTCTCGGCGAGAACGCTGCGAAGAGCTACACGATCGCGGGCGCCTTCGTCGCGTGGGTGCTCGATCGCTGGGGGGCGTCCGTCGTTCGTGCGTGGTATGGCGGCACATCAATCGAGGCGCTGTCCGGGGAGAGCTGGGCCGCACTCGACGACCAGTTCCGCCAGTCGCTGCGTGGGTTGACCATGCCGGCGCAAGCGCTCGCGTATGCCCGGGCACGGTTCGAGCGTCCGAGCGTCTGGGCACGGACGTGCCCGCACGAAGTCGACGCGTTGAACCGCGACGGGGACCAGTGTCGAGACGAACGTCGATTCGCACGCGCGGTCGAGGCGTACGACGGCGTCGTCGCGCGCGATCCCCGCGACTGGCACGCCCGCTTCGAGCGCGCGCGCATCGACGTTTGGTATGGAGACCACGACCGGGGCCGCGATGATCTGACGAAAATCCGTGAGGATGACCAAGCGCCGAGGACGTGGCGCGACCGTGCCGACGAGCTGCTCGCGGACGACGACCTCGCGCGGGGGCTAGACGAGCGAGCGGCGGCAATCTACCGCGCGCTGGCGGCGCGCACGCTCGACGAAGACGCGGCACGTACCCTCGAGGTGAAAGCGCAGAGCGCCGGCGACCCGGCCGCGCGACGGGCCATCATCGACCTCCTGATCGGACAACCAGGTCGGCCCGTCGACCCGTGGGTGGGGGCCCTCACTCTGGGAACGTGGGCGGAGCGCACGCACGAGCCGCTGGCCGACTATCTCATCGGGAAGAACCTCGCGCTCCACGCGGACTACGTCCGCGCCGCGTCGTGGCTGGACAGCGCGTTCGACGCGGGCGTCCCGACCGCATCGGTCGGAAGGGAATTGCTCCGGCAGCGAGCGATCTGTGCTTGCGCGATCGGGGACTCGGTGGCGCTCGAACGGGTGAGGGGGCGCGTTCTGGCCGATGGCTCGCCCTTCGCGCAGAGCGCCGGGAGCGGCCGAAAGCAGTGGGTTCTGGCGCTGCTGGCGCGCTGCCGAAGCGAGTAGCGCAAGGACGCGTCAGCGCGCCGTCGTGAAGCCCGCGTAGAAACCCACGTCGGGTTGACCGCCCCCGAAGCCGTTATAAAAGCCAAGGCTGCCGTTCGCCACGCCCGGGTTCAGGGGTTGGGGCGCCGTCGTATCGTTCGGGTATGGGGTCTCGCGCTCCGCCCCCTGGTTGGGAGGCGTGACGCCGCGGTTGAAGCCGAAGCCGTCATAGAAATCCGGCGCACCAGGCTGGTTCATGGACGAGCCCACGCCCTGATTGCCGGAGAGTCCTTCGAGGAACGGCGGCTGCCCCGGCTGGTTCATTGCAGTGCTGGCAAATGGCGACGCCGTTCCGTATCCCTCCGTGAACGAGGGCGTTCCCGGAACGCCGCCCGTGCCTACCTGCTGTCCAGCCGAAAAGCCCGGTGCCAGGACGGTTTGGCCGGGGAGCACAGGCGTTGTCGCAGGGGTATTCAAGTTGTTGCCGACGGGGCGAGGTGCCACGGCGGGCGCCACGTATGCCGCAGGGTGGAGAACGGGAACGGGCGCCTGAGCGGCCAGAACCACGCTTGCTGCCGCACCCACTGCGGTCGTGACCATGGCGGCCATCCAATAGGGAAACTCCGAATGCATAACGGGCGGGCACGCTGCAATTGGCGTGCGGGACGATGGCTCGGCCGCGCATCTCGACTCAAGTGCGCGCGCGGGAAACGCGGCGAAAAAGGGAAGGCCGGCGCGGCCCGATCGCGGCCCACGTGAAATATACAGTATTACGAAATCTACTGCGCCCGGCGGGCGATCCCACAATGGGTGTATGAATGGGCCCGTGCGATTCGTCCTCCTTTTCGTCGCGTTCGTCACATGGATCCTCGTTGCGCTCCCGCGATCGGTATTGGCCGCCAATTCCCGCGCCGAGGTTGCGGCGCTCGATGCGTTGAATCAGGCCGAGAGCGACTACCTCGGCATGAGCTATGCCGCAGGGGCCGCCCGACTCGACAAGGCGCTGCGCGCCTGCGCGCCAGCCAACTGCTCGTCGGGCACCCAAGCCGCGCTCCTGCGCGACATCGGGACGATGCAGTTTCGCGCCGGAGACAAGGCAGTCGCTGTCAAGGCTTTCGGAGAAGCGCTGAAGCTTCATCCCACTATCGATCTCAACCCGGATTACGAGTCTGCCGATCTGCGCGCCGCGTGGGACGAGGTCAAAGGCGGCGCTCCCCCCCGCGCGGCCTCTGGGGCTCCTGCCGCACCGGCTGCCCCGCCGCTGATTCCGCTCGCCCCCGCTCCTTCGAGCACGGCTCCACCTGCGCCGCTGCCGCCCGCTCCCGTGGCCCCCGCTCCTCTCCCCGTTCCCCCGCCCCCCGTGTTACCGCAGCCGGGCAAGGGCGACTTCGTTCACACGCCGGTGGCCGAACAGAAGGTCGATACGCCTCTCCCGATATTCATCGAAGGGGGACCGGCGGACGCTTACCACGTCATCGTGAGGTACAAGCGCGCCAAAGAGCGCGATGACGCGGAGTGGAGCCACATCGATCTCCTTCGCACGGGCAGGGGCTGGACAGGGCTCATCCCATGCAACGACGTCGTCGTGGGGACGATGCGATATTACGTTCAAGCTTATAATAAGGATATGGACCCGGTTGGGGGCAACGGCGACGCGAAGACGCCCTATCAAGTTCCCATCCGCGAAGAGCTCGCAGGACCACCACCGCACCTTCCCTTCAAGAACCCCCCAAAAGCGTGTCACGGCAAGCCCCAGCCGGGCGACGCGCCCGCGAAGGAAGCGGTCGAGACGGAGCCAGCGGCTACGGAAGCCGCCCAGGTCAAAGGCGAAGAGAAGGACAAGCGCGTGGCGAAGCCGGGTGCGAAGCAGCCACTCCGGCGATGGTGGATCGGCGCGGGATTGCATTTCGACTTCCTCACGATGCCCGCCGGAAACGACCTGTGCCGCCTCGACCCCAACACCGCTTTGCCGGTGAACGACAAGCACGTGTTCTGTTACGCCCCGGACCTCGGCTCCGACTTCCCGGCGCACTCTCTGGCAGGAGCGACCCAGAATAACCAACTCCAGCCAGGGACCGCCGGTACTTCGGGCGGGGGGATCGTCCTCGCCAATCTCCGCGTCTTTGCGTCGCTCGATTACGCGATCAACGCCAACATTCTTCTCGGCGTGCGCGGCGGGTACGTGCTCTTGAGGTCCCCGGCGGTCCAGGCGGTGGCCGACGGCTACGCCTTCGGATCGGGGATCTACTTCGAGGCGCGCGCCACCGGTGTGATCGCCAAGGATGCGCTGCAGAAGGACGGGTTCGCCCCGGTGGCGTTCGTCGGTGCCGGCGCATCCGCGTTCGATGGCCACACGTCGGGCACCGCGACGCTGTGCCCCGCGGCGTCCGCGTCTTGCAACGGGGTGAAGCCGACGCCCGTAAACGTGGACATGTGGTGGTCGAACGGGCCGGGGTTCATCGATTTCGGCGGCGGCCTGAGGTACGCGCCGGCGCCGCAGTACGGGATTATCGGCGCGGTGCGGGTGAATTTGTCCCTCGGCAACAACGGTCTCATCCCGACGGTCGGTCCCGAAATAAGCGGGCAGATGGGGTTTTAGCGGTCGAGCGGGGCTCAATCCCGGTCGATCGAGGATGAACCGCGGTCGATCGGGGATCAACCGCGGTCGAACGAGGATCAACCGCGGTCGAACGAGGATCAACCGCGGTCGAGCGGGGATCAACCGCGGTCGAGAGCGCATCAATCGCGGTCGAACGAGGATCAACCGCGG
>CAZHED010000001.1:14159-92721 GCA_964531095.1 uncultured Polyangiaceae bacterium
CGCGGTCGAACGAGGATCAACCGCGGTCGAGAGCGCATCAATCGCGGTCGAACGAGGATCAACCGCGGTCGAGAGCGCATCAATCGCGGTCGAGCGGGGATCAACCGCGGTCGAACGAGGATCAACCGCGGTCGAGAGCGCATCAATCGCGGTCGAACGAGGATCAACCGCGGTCGAGAGCGCATCAATCGCGGTCGAACGAGGATCAACCGCGGTCGAGAGCGCATCAATCGCGGTCGAGCGGGGATCAACCGCGGTCGAACGAGGATCAACCGCGGTCGAGAGCGCATCAATCGCGGTCGAACGAGGATCAACCGCGGTCGAGAGCGCATCGATCGTGGTCGAACGAGGATCAACCGCGTTCGATCGGGGGCCAACCGCGATGGAGAGCGCATCAATCGCGTTGGAGCGGGGATCAATCGCGTTCGAGGCCGACTCAGAGGCGTCCGTCCGCGTTTCGACGGCGATCGACAGAGGACCGACCGAGGACCATCCGCATCTCTTCGACCATCGCCGCCCAGCGCATCTCGTTTCGTTCGGAGGAAAGCTCGCCGTCGCCGTACGTGACGAACTGGTCCGAGATGACGTCGAGCCGCTCGCGAAAGGAGAGGGGTAGACGAACGCCCTGGAGGTCCCCTCCGCGCTGGGGTCGCCGGCGCACGGTGAACGACAGGCTGAGGCGCGGGCGGTCGAACGACGGGTCGCAAGTTCCACCCCAGTGCGCGACGTTGGCGCTCCATGCGAGGGCACCGCCCGCGGGGGTCGGAAGAGGGAGCCCGAGGTCTTCGAGCGAGCGGAGGTTGCGCAGATCGCCGGGATAGTGCGGGTCGCGCGGGAGGGGCACCACGTGCATGCACGCGTTTCGCTCGGTGGCGTCGGTGAGCGCGATCCACAGGTTGACGATCGCGGGTGCGCCGGTCTCGTCGCGGACGTCTTCGTAGATCCCGCGATGGATCGGCCATCCGCCGGGGTCGGTGCGCGGGTCGATGTGCCAGGCCCAGACGTCGGCGAGGGCGTCGAAGTCGGGGCCCAAGTAGGGCGCGAGGCGGGTACGGAGCGCATCGAGCACGTGCCAAGCTTCGTCGTAGACGTAGAGAAAGGTCGGATGCAGGGAGTGCGCGCGGAGCGAGGCGACGGCGCGGGCCAAGGCGAGGGTGCTCGCCGGGTCGAGGACGGCGTCCAGCGCGAGATAGCCGGAGGCGGGCCAGGGGTTTGTGTGGGGCTCGCGGGGAGGGACCTCTGCAGCAGCGCTCTCTGGGGCTGCCACATGCAGCCACGGGGCGAGGGCGCGCCAGAAGGCCGGGCTTTCGATGTCGCGGAGGAAAGCGGGGAAGGGGTCCATGCCGGGGAAGGGGCCGCCAGGGCGATGGTTAGGCGAGGAGCCGGTCGACCTGGGCGGCACGGGAGACGGCGAGCATGGTGGGGAAGTCTAGCGGTGGAGAGGTGCCACGCCCAGGCTTCGGGCGTGCCATGGTTGCCCTGCAAGAGCACGAGTCCGTGGTTCGCCCCATGCCCGCCTCTTCCGGTAGTTCAGCGTGGCCGAATTCCCCCGAGACCCCGACGAGCGCGGAGCGGGTCGTCGAGCCATCGGTCTCCACGTGGCTTTTGCAAGAGACAGGAGTTCCGATCCTTCGTGAAGTGGTCGCCCGTTGCGATGCGGCGGCGATTCCGGTCCTTCCCGTCAAGGGCATCGTGACGTCGCGCTGGCTCTATGGCGACGTCGCGCAGCGACCGATCACCGACGTGGACGTCCGGGTTCGGGCGCAGGACTTTCGTCGATTCCAGCACCTGGCTGCTCGCGCCGGCTGGCGATGCCTGCGGGTCGCGCTGTCGTATCGGAACCTCGTCTACGATTTCGGCGCGCTGTCGCTCGACGTGGAGGCGTCCATCGGGCCCCCTGGTCTGTGCGGGCTCGACATCGTCATGATGATGGAGCGCTCCGTGCGTCATGAGATCGCGCCGGGGCTGCGCGTCTCGGTTCCCGAGATTCATGATCACGCGGTGCTCCTGGTGATCAATGCCTTCAAGGACAAGATCGTGACCGCCGCGCCCTCGTCGATCGCGGACTTGGAGCGCATCGTCGTTCAGCCTGGTTTTCGCCTCGGTACGTTCGTCGAGCGCGCGGAGCATGCGCGTGTGGCGACCATCGTGTGGCTGGTGGCTGCGTATCTGGAGAGCGCGCGAGGCAGCGGTACCTGGGGAGCCATCCGTGTGGCGGTCGAGTCGACCGGGCGGGTGCGGCGGCTTTATGCGCGGCTGATTCAGCATGAGCTCGCGGCGGCGGAGCGCGCGCCCATGTTCTTGCGGCTGCTCGCACGGGTCGGCGCGGATTCCCGGGCGATGCAGGTGGAGGCGCTCGTGCGCGCGGTGGCTTGGACGATGGAGATGGGGGTGAGGGGGGATTCTGGGGGTGGAGACGCCACGGGCCGTCGCGGGGCGCAGGGGTCGGCTCGTGGCGGCGGGTGAATGGACATTCCCGCGGACGCACCTGAGTTTTCGGCACCCGGCCCTCTTCTGGTAGCGTGCCCTTGTCTGGCAGAGGATCGGACCAGCCCGGCCATGTACGACTTGCACGACTACGCTCGCATGATCGCGGACGAAGCGCGGATGGGTCCGTACGTCCAGGCGCTGCAGGCCGTGGTGACCCCGGGATCGGTGGTAGCGGACGTCGGTTCCGGCACGGGCATCTTCGCGCTCGTGGCCTGCCGGCTGGGGGCAAGGCGCGTCTACGCAATTGAGACCGGCGACGTGATTCAGGTGGGGCGCGAGCTTGCCCGAGAGAACGGCGTCGCGGATCGAATCGTCTTTTTCCACGGGGACTCGCGAGAGGTCGAGTTGCCCGAGCGGGCTGATGTCATCGTCTCGGACCTCCGCGGCGTCTTGCCATTGTATCGGGAACATCTGGCTATCGTCGCGGATTTCCGAACGCGCTTTCTCAAGCCAGGCGGCGTCCTGATTCCAGCGCGCGATCGGCTCATGGTTGCGGTCGTGGAGCGGCCTGACCTCTACGAATGGGCAGTGGGCCCCGCACATGGACCGATCGGCGTAACCTTGGAATCCATGCGCGCTCGGCTTCGGAACGCCACGTTCGCGGATCGGGAGTGTGACCGCCTGCGGCCAGAGTGCGTGGTGACCACGGCGGCGGCCTGGGCGACCCTGGACTACGCCACCGTGCAGCCACTCCCAATCGCTGGGTGTGCTGAGCTGCGCGTTCAGCATCAGGCCATCGGGCACGGGCTCGCCCTTTGGTTCGAGGCGGACGTAACTGGAGAGTGCGGCTTCTCCAGCGCGTCGGCGCAGCTGAATTGCTACGGGCGGCTCTTTCTCCCTTGGCCGCGGCCCCTTGCCTTGTCGAAGGGGGACCAGGTCGATGTGGACCTATGGGCGCAGGCCGATGGGGAGCCTTGGGGATGGAACTCCACCGTGACCGCCGTCGACGGAGCGCGAGCCGCCTTCAAGCAGTCAAGCTTTCTGTCGATGCCCTCGAAGCCCGTTGCTAGCGTGCGCGACGCACGTTCGGCAACCCTGTCGCAAGAAACAGGCAGCTGAGCTACGTTGGGGCCCCCGGGAGTGGTTTGCGAGGAGGCAGAAATGGCTGAAAGTGAGAAGGACATGGCGCCGATGGATCAGACGCCTGGCGCTGTAGGGCGGGCCAGAAAGTCCTACGCGCGTCCCATCCTCCGCCGACTCGGCACCGTTCGCGATCTCACGCACTCGGGTGGCTGCGTGAAGATGAGCGACGGAAGTCGAGCGACGAAGAAGGGCATGTGAGAATCGCGGGAGCGCCACGTCGTGTTCCTGGGCGTCTGGTGGTCCCCCGGACGACCGCCGTCGCAACACTTGGCGGCGCGAGTGAGGGCGGCGCTGGAGGAGCCCGGCGCCATTCGCGTCGAAGGCCCTAGCACGGCGCTCGCTGCATGGCCTCCCGCACTTTTGAGTCGGACGGAGGACGGTACGGCAACGGTCCATGCCGCCTCTCGCACCACGAACGAGTCGCTCTCCGGGCATCCGAGGGTTCGGTTGGAACAGGGTTCAATCACCGTTTCCGCGGCTCCACTTCCGCAATATCCCGTTTACTATGCTCGCGGCCCGAGCGACGAGTACCTGTTGATCTGTTCGCGGCTGGAGCCTCTCGCGTCTTTATTCCCACACGCTCCCCTGGACGCCGAGCGACTCGTGTCGCTGATGGCGTGGGGTGTGGACTTGGACACCGACGCGACCGTCTTCGCCGGCATTCGCCGGCTGCGATCCTGCGAGACGATTCTGGCAACTCCCGATGGCGTGCGGCTAACTCGCGCATTTCCCCATCTGGCCAAGACCTACCGGCGAGGGAGGGTGGCGGATCTCGCGACTGAAATGCGCTATCGACTGGACGCTGCGGTCGAGCGCGCGATCGGTGATTCGAGGCGCGTCGCGGTCTTCGTGAGCGGGGGCTTGGATTCAAGCGGCGTTCTCGCGCTTGCCGCGGCGCGGTGCAGGGGAGCATCGGCGCGAGAGCTCAACGCGATCTCGATTCAGTGCGCTAGCCCGGGAGACGATCGGCCGTACTTCAACGAGCTCATGGCGGCGCTCGAGCTCACTCCAATAAGACTTTCGGCGGGAGAAGCAGGGAGATGGTTTCGGCCGTCTCTATGCGCAGACGCTCAGCCGATGGTGCTCTCATCCACGTGCCTATCCATGCTTCTTTGCGCCACAGCAACCGATGTGAACGCGGAGGTGGTGCTGTCCGGAGTAAGCGGTGACACGATTTGTGGCCCGGTCTCTTTTGCGCACTTGGCCAAGCGCGGGCACCTCTTTGCGGCGATGAACGCGGCTTTGCGGGTGCGAGTTCCGTGGCCGATGAGCCCACTCCGTCGCCTGCGCGAGCTCGTCTTCTCTCCCCTGCTCCCATCGGCGCTGCGGCGCATCCGACGGAGGCACGCGGCAGGCCCAACTTGGATGACCTCGCGGTCGCGTCGACTTTTCGCCCGCTCTCGGCAGGCAGCCGGCCGCTCGATCCGCTTGCCGAACACCCCTGATGAGGCGCTCGAGGACCTCTTCACGCGCGATCAGCTTCTCGATGGGGCGGATCTCGGTGGACAGGTGGCAGCGGTCACTGGGTGCGCTCCCGTGGACGTCTTTCTGGAATTTGAGTTCGTCCGCTTCGTTCTCGAGCTCGACCCGGCCCTATTGAGCTATGGAAACGAGTACCGTGGTCTCTATCGCCTTGCCATGAAGGACGTGCTCCCAGAGCGGCTCCGCACGCGCCAAGACAAGGCCTGGCTGGAACCTGCGATCGCCGCGGCCGCAGTGGGCGCAGATGCGTTCGAAATGCTGCAGGACCTTTCGTCGCTGGAATCCCTTGCGGCGCGCGGCCTCGTGGATCCTGCCGCTTTCCGGGGCATGTTCAGCACATGTCTGGCCCTCCTGAGGCGTGGAGAGCGCTCGGACCCCGACCCGGCGGATGAACAAATTCTGGAGGTGTGGCAACTTCTCTCCATGGAGGCGTTTCTCCGCAAGCACGGCAGCGGGCGCGACCTCGTGTGAGAAACATTGTACAGAGATCCGGTCATGACAAAGGAGAGCGTTCGCGGTTCCGTCCGCTGGATCCACGAGGAGAAAGTCGACGATACGGTCACGTTTCGTGCCGGCAGACTGGGTACGGACATGGTCGCCGACTGGCCCGGCTTCGCCCGACTCCGGTGTGCCCGCGACGGGAGCGCTGCAACACTCGCCCCAGCCGCGGGCGTCTCGCCCGTCGAAATCGCCAAGCTGCGAAACGGACAGGTGCGAGCGCTCCTTCGCGATCTTTCGGGGGATCTCGCACTTCATGGTTCCGCGGTCGCGCTCGGGGGGCGGGCCGTCGTCTTTATCGGGCAGGACGGTGCGGGCAAGTCGACTGCGGCCGCAGAGATGTGTCTGACGCACGGCGCGCAAATCTTTGCTGACGACGCGGTTTCGCTGGAGGTGAGCGCGAGGGGGATCAGGGTTCTCCCCGCCGAACGCGATCACTGGCTGACTCGCGAGTCGTGCCTTGCCCTCGGCATCGCAATCCGCGCCGGAGAGGCGACCGACGACAAGACGGCCTTGCCGGCTTCGAACGTCGCTCGCGAGCCGTGTAGCCTCGCCTTGGTCGTTGCTCTGCACTTCGACCCCTCCGTCACTAGGGCCGTGCTCCGACCGTTGCGTGGGGTCGATGCAGCCCGGATGCTTCTCGAGGCGGCCATTCGCTTCGACGTCGACGACGCTTCGGCGCGGAAGCGCGAACTCGAGCAGATTACTTCGATTTACCACCACGCCGCCTTCTTCGATCTGGTGCGACCGTCGCGTAACCCTGGCTGCGTTGCGAGCTTGGTCATCCGTGCGCTAGAAGGGGGAGAGCCATGAGCGCCAGCCAGCCCAACTGGACGCGCTTGCGCTGCGCGGACGCCGTGCACGCGCGTCTCTTCGACGGAGAGCTGATCGTTCTCGATCTCGCGAAAGGGGAGTACTTTGCCCTCGACCAAATCGGTGCCCGCTTTTGGACCGGGCTCGAAGAAGGGCGAACGGTGCAGCAGATCGCGCAGGAGGTCGTCGCGGAGTACGACGTGCGCGAAGCGGATGCTCTCGCCGACCTGCTGGCTCTCGGCGACGAGCTGGTGGCGCGGGGGCTGATGGTGCGAGACGAACGCACGGATGCCATCCATGACCGATGAGATTCTTCACGCGTTCGCGCGCGTCGCGTTGCGCCTCTGCACCCCCCAGAGCGCATATGCGATCGTCAGGCGGGTCGGAAGGTTCTTGCCTACCCACGGCGACAGGTCGGACTTGGTCCGCGCTGGCAAGCGGCTGCGGCGTCGCGGAACATGTCTGAGTCGCGCCTTGACCATCGCCGCGCGCGCGCCCGAAGCGGAGTTGGTGATTGGCGTTGCGCCTCGCGCCGGCGAGAGCCTGTTCGCGCACGCGTGGCTGGAGTTGGGCGGGCAGCCGATCGATCCTGCGGACGTCGCAGGCTACGAAATAGCGAGACTAGGCGACGTAGCCAGCAGCCGAGGAACGGTCTCTTCGTTCCGTTGAGGATGTTGCTTTCTAAATCATTGTGATAGTGTCCTTTTTTCGGAGGTCATCATGGCGAGCTTACGGGGCTTTGGGCTGGCAATGGTTGGGGGATTGGCCGTGACCGCGGCACTGGGCTCGCTCGCCGGAGGCTGCGGTGGCGACGACAATGCATCGACGCCCTCCCAGGAGGCCGGTCCCGACACGAGTGGCTCGAGCTCGGGATCTGATTCAGGCAGCGGGTCGGGATCGAGCTCGGGGTCCAGTAGCGGGTCCGGGTCGAGCTCGGGCGCAAAAGACGCCGGATCCAGCTCGGGGTCCGATGGAGGGTCCTCGAGTGGGAAAGACGGGGGTTCGAGCTCGAGCTCGAGCTCGGGTTCTAGCAGTGGGTCCGGGTCCGGCAGCGGATCGGGATCGAGCTCGGGCGCGAAGGACGGGGGGTCCAGCTCGGGGTCGGGGTCCAGCTCGGGGTCGGGGTCCAGCTCGGGCACGGACGCGGCGTCGGATGCGGCCCATGCATCGGACGCGGTATCGGATACCACGGTGGCGACAACCGACGCTTCGGACGCGACGACTGCTTCGGACGTTTCCGATGCTTCGGCACCGGATGTCGAGAATGCCTCGGATGCCGCCGATGCCTCGGATGCCAAGGTCATTCCCCCGGGCCTGCTCGACTATGCCAACAACTATGCGACGGCTTTCTGCACGGGTATGGCAAAGTGCTGCGGCGTGGACGCAGGCGGCTTCGACATGACGTCGTGCAAGGCCGACTGGAGTCAGTCGGGCTGGGAGCTCCAGCTTCCCAGCGACAACGGCGCGTACTCCCAAGGCAATCTCACGTTCGACTCCACGAAGGCTTCCGCTTGCATCGCGGCGCTGCAGGCGTGGCCTTGCGGCACGTTCGGGTCCGCGGAGAACCAGGCGATCGTCAGTGCATGCGCTGGCGTTCTTGGCGGAACGATTCCGATTGGCGGGACGGGTTGCCTGTCTTCGTTCGAATGCGTGAGCGGAGCCTGGTGCAACGGGGGCACCTGCGCCGCCCTACTTGGAAGCGGCGGATCGTGCATGGCGGACGAGCAGTGCAGCTACGCGCCTACGAATCAGCCGGCCCTGTTCTGCGACCTCTATCCGGCTGGCGGGGCCAGCCCGACCACTGGAGCGTGCAGGGCCGTTCTGCCCAACGCCGGAACGAGCCTCTGCGGCAATGCGAACGTTCTCGACGACCTGGCCTGTTCAAGCCAGAGTTGCGGCGACGACAACGTGTGCGGCGACATGAAGACGAATCCCGCGACGAACATCTGCCCCGGATACCTCATCGGCGGCGGTTGATCGCTCCGGTTCACGTTCGGATCGCGACGATCTCGAAGCGCGCGTTCTTGAAGAACACACGCTTGATCAGATCGCTGGTATGGAGGAGGGCGCGTCCGTTCGCGCCCTCCTTCGCCACGTCGATGCCCGTGCTCTCGCGCAGGACTCGAATTGGCAAGGACCTGAGGCGCGCGCGAATCATCGGGAGCGTAAAGTGCACGGTGTGGTCGGCAAACGGCCCAATCTCGTATCTCAGACCTGCAGCGTTCCACGCTGCGTGCACAATGGACGCGGCCGCGTAAATCGGGTGATGCACGTGAACACTGAAGTACAGCGTCCCCCGTGGGCGGAGTACGCGCGCGATCTCTTCGAGGATGGCGCCCGGACGCTCCGCATGGTCAATAACGTTGTCACATAGAACGAGGTCGAACGAAGCATCGTCAAACGGTAGCGCTTCGCCGTAGGCCCGCAGGGTCTTCGCTCGTCGCTGCCACTGGGGAAAGAGCGCCCGGTAGGTGTCCGCCAGCGGATCGACGCCAATCGCGTTGCGGAATCCGAGAAAGAAGATCAACCCATGCGCGCCGCTGCCCACTTCGAGGACCCGCGCTGCTGGATGGACCGGGGTCACTTTCTCGATGCGTCGTCTCACAGAAGTGGCGTGAGCCACGAGCTCGCGCGTGAACTGGTCGTGCCCCTCGGTCAACCCCAACGCTTTCTCGGTCTGGTATGCGAGTTGCCGCAACTCGGCACGCCGCGCTCGCTGACGTCGAAGTCGCAGGAGCAGGTCTCCGATCCGGACGGTCCAGTTCCGATCATCCATTCTTTCGGTCGACTCGGCGCAAAAGCGCATGCAGCTCAAACAGATCGAGCAGCAAATCGGCGTGTCTGCTGCGCCACTCCGCCGAATCTTTGCAGAACCGATCAACATCTGCCCAAAACTCTCCGGTGCCCGCGATTCTTGTGCGAATGCTGGCCACTAGAGCATTGGTGCGATCGAGCAGACTCCTCGCCGCAGACTCCGGCGTCTGGCCGGAGTTGAGGGCGACGAGTACATCGCATTCGTAGTCCCGGCAGGCGCTCGGGCGATCGGAATAGATCGAACAGCGCCCGTTGTGCGCGGCGCACGGGAACGGCATCAGCCATTCGTCACCGCGCTTTATGAGTGGAAGACGACGGGCTCGTAGCCCGGCGACCTCAGTCGCTCGGACGGGAACGCTTCGGAAAAGACCGTTCGTGCAGCAGAGCGAACATGACAGACATAACTCCGCCACTCGGTTGGGCATATCATCGCGGCCACCGATCGCGCAAGCTTCCCTCCGACGAACTTTCGACCGGCTGACGTAGCGGTCGCGGTTTGACGCACCTACTTTTCTCGGCATTCTTAGGTGTCATGTGCATCCGCAGCGAGGCCCCCGAGGTGCGAGGACGCGCGTTGTGGTTTCGCGATGACGACGGTGCCCTATGGGTGGGGGGCTGGGCACGAGGCAACGATATCGCGGTGCACCCGGCGAGTGCGGAGGATGTAGCGGTCCTTTCGGCATGCGATGGGGTCCGCGCGCTCACGGACGTCTCGCGCCACGTCCGGATCCCGATCGAAGAGGTGACGCGAATCATTGCCCACTGGGAGGCTCGGATTCCGGGGTCGTTGCGTTGGAAGGTAGTGGTCGACGAGAGGTTGGCTGCGCAGACCGCCGTCGCACTCGACATGCTCCACGAGTCCCTGGCGGTGGATAAGTTGAACGTGGGACACGACAATGCGGACTACCATCGGAATCGCATCAGAGACGCCGACCATCAGTTCGACGAAGTCGAGACCACGGTATCCCACGCGTACAGCGTTCGTCACCCGGGCCTCGGTGGTCGGGCCTATGGCGAGGCGTTGTTCGACAAGTGCCGCGCACTGGGTGCGATTCGCTCGGGGATGCAAATTCTCGAGGTTGGTTGCGGTACCGGACGTCTAGCGCGTTCCTTCCTCGATGCGTTTGCGAAGCGAATGCCCGAGGCATATGCAAATGCGCGCTATATGATGTTCGACGTCGCGCCAGTGCTCGCTGTGTCGCAGCGCGAACTCACCGCACCGCACGCAGAACGCGTCGTGTTCGTCAGCGGTAATATTGAAACCCACGTGTTTCACGAGCAATTTGACCTTGTCATCGCCAACGAGATGATCGCAGACCTTTCCGTGGATGCGGTCGACAAAGATCGTCCCGCATCGACGTCCTACGCAAGAAAATACAATCTCTCGAGCGCGCGCGCACTCCGGATATTCCTCGTAAATGCTGGCGCAATACGATTTGTAGAGCAGGTGGCATCGATTCTGCATCGTGACGGGCTCGCGATTGTGGTCGAATACGGGTCGCGCGACGGCTTTCCGGTCGCAGTCGAGCTCTGCGAACACACCGAGTATTCGATTCACTTCGGGCATCTAGAGGAAGCTGCAGCGTCTCTGGGCTTGAGGCCGCATTGCGAATCGCTCGAGTCTTTTCTGGAATTCGATTCTGGTTGCCAGGTAATTGCGGCTGACTCGTCCGCGCTGTTGCGCGGATTGTCGTCTAGACTGTTCGGCACGCAGATCCCGAAACTCGCTTACACTCGTAAACAGCTGTATGCCGCGGTCGGTCGTCGAATCGAAGGTGTTCAGAATGTTCAGTTCTTGCCGATTGGAGATTGCGGTAGCCTTATGTGTCCAAGAGAGTTCCTTGCACTGTTGCTATCGCGGCGCTAGGCATTGCGTCGTATTTCCAGCACCCGCCACCTTTTCTTGGAGCCCCGTGCCGCCCGCGGGCCCCGCACGATCGGAAGGCGTCGCGTCGGCGCTCCCGGTGGACTCGTCCCAGGCGTCAATACCCCCTCCCTCGACCGTTGCGTCGGTGCCGCTTTCCCTCACTGGTCCATCGCCGCCGTCCTCGCCCTTCCGGGTCGGCTCCATCTTGTCGGGCGGCAGAATGATCGGCGTGTTGTCGACGTCATCCCCCGCGTCGGGGCCTGCATCGCCCGCTTGAGGCTGAGTTGCCGCGGTGAAGTCGGGGCCCCCGCATCCGGCGATCATCGTCGCAGCGTTGGAAAAGCACCAACCCCGAACGGAGAGCTGACCAAGGTTTCGTCCGGTGCCCCATGGGTCACCGCGTATTGCGTCGCCTTCCTCTTGCTCGTTCATCGGCCGCCGGTCCGCCAAGGTTGTCGCCCGCCGTTATCCTGCTCGCGAATAGAGGCTTGGCCAAGGACACCTCAGTCCGCCGGTATCATCTGAAAATACCGATACATACGGCGTGGCCTGGCGCTTGCTAAGCTCCATGGGCATACTCCACAAGGAAGAAGCTCGCATGCAGCCCACCGACACGACAATCGAGATCCTGAAGGGCATCCGCGACGAAGTGAAAGGCGTTTGCGCGAAGATTGGCGAAACGAACGACCGTCTTGACCAGACCAACGACCGTCTCGGCCGTCTCGAGCGCCGGCAGGCCGACAGCGAGATCCGTCTCGCCACCGAGATCGTCGCCGTGGCCGACGCGGTACGCGATGTGCGCGATCTTCTGCGCGACGATCGCGGGCTGCGTAGCCGCGTCGACGACCACGAGCGGCGCCTGACCTCCATCGAGCTAGCGAGGGGTTGAGCGTGGCCCCGACCGACCTGACGATCGAGATCCTCAGAGGCATTCGCGACGAGGTGAAGGGCGTCCGCGAGGAAGTGAACGGCGTTCGCGACGAGGTGAAGGTATTTCGCGAGGAGGTCCGCGGGCAGCTCGGAGAAACGAACGCCCGGCTGGACCGTCTCGAGCGACGGCAGGCCGATACCGAGATTCGCCTGTCGACCGAGCTGGTCGCCGTGGTCGATGCCGTACGTGACGTTCGCGATCTCCTGCGCGAGGATCGCGCGCTGCACGACCGCGTCGATGACCACGAGCGTCGTCTGGCCGCCGTCGAACGGCGCGTGTGACTCACCGCTCCACCACCTTCGGACAGTCCTGGCTCGGCGGCTGCCCCGTCCGCTTCCCTACGTCGGCGCTCTCCGGTGCCCCCCATGCCGCGATGAGCGCGAAATGCTCGAACGAGCACGGCGTGATCGTCGCGCCGGCCACGCCGCGCGCCCGCATGTCCAGCCCGCGTGCCACCTGCGCGTCGCGCCGCTCCGATTCGCTGCGTCCGGGCGATGCGGCCCACCTCGGCGGCAGAACCGCAACCCACGCGATTGCCGCTGCCGCGCCCGCGGCCATCCGCGACGTCTTCGTCCACCCTTGGGCAAGGACGGACAACGCATCGACCCCCATTCCCGCCCCGATCCACCAGAGCGCGGCGAGTGCCCGGGCGGGGTGGTGCGTGGGGGCGCCATCTTGCACGTCTCCCCAGACGAGGAACGCGAGGATGGCGCCCGAAACGGCCGCGGCCCACGCCCAGCGAACGCGCAGCGCCGCGCTGCCCACGATCCCGATCGCGCCCATGATGCCCAGTGCCGCGATTTCGGGCGTCTCGAGTGCCAGCGCTCGCGGATAGCCGAGGAGCTTGTCTCGCAGCGGGATGTCCGCCGCGCCGATGGTGTGCCGGAACGCGGTGACGCGCGCGACGAAGTGCAGGGCGCTCCCGTGCGCGTGGGCATTCCACGCCATCCACGCCAGCGGACCGACCACCGCGACGAGCGCGCACGCGCATTCCCGACCCCGCCCGCGATTGCCCCCGCGGAGCGCGCGCCACGCGCAGACGGCGGCCAGCGCCGCACACGCCGGCCACGCTTCGTAGCGCGAGAGCGACGCGGACCATAGCGCCGCTGCGGCCCATGGCCCCGCCGCCGCGTGTCCCATCGCGATGGCGGCGGCCGCGACCAGCGCGCCCGTCCATCCCTCAGGAACGGTCGCGACCCCGAGCCATGCGTTCCACGGCATCGCCATCGCGATGAACGTTGCGATCGCCGCCGCCGCACGCGGGACGGACACGGAGCGCATCGCGACGTAGGGAGCGACGACGCTCGCCGCGCCGAGAGCTACCGCGACGGACCGGGCCACGCCGAGCGATCTCCCTGCGATCTCCATGGCGCACCCTTCGACCCAGAACGGAAACGGGAGCCAGCTGGTACCGCTCGGGTCGATCCGCGGCGCATGCGCGAACTGTTCTGCAATCACCGTCCGCGCGTAGTCGTCATCGGACACGTGCGAGAAGCCGCTGTGCAGCACCCACGCACCGACCACGAGCTTGATCGCAAAGAGCGCCGCCGCATCCATGGCGCAGCCCCTCGACCGGTCACCGCGCGCGAGGGCAGTCGGTCGCTTTGCGGGTCGGACACCCGGAGCTGAGGTGACACCGTGCACCGGCACACTATGCTCGTCTTTGCCGATGCACATCACGATGGTTAAGAAGCGCCTCGCGAACGGGGAGACGTGCCGCAAGTGCGCCCAGGCCGAAGAGCTCCTGAAGAGTCGGGGCCTCTGGAATCGGATCGACGAAGTCGTCTGGGCGGACGAGGCCGATCCCGCGTCGCCCGGCATGCAGCTCGGCGCCCGCCACGGAGTGAGCGTCGCGCCGTTCTTCGTCGTTCGTGACGACGGCGGATCCCCGGTCATTTACGAGAGCGTCCTCAAGCTGATCCAGGAGCGGCTCGCCGCCGCGCCGGCCTCCGCCCAACATTCGGTGCCCAACGGAGTGGACGTCGAGGCCGCCGCGCGCACGCTTTCCGACAGGCACCCGTCCGAAGTATTGCGCTGGGGGCTCGAGCGCTGGGGAATGTCTCTCGGGATCGCCTTCAGCGGCGCGGAAGACGTCGCGGTCGTTCACATGGCGAGCGAGACGGGCCTCCCGTTCTCGGTCTTTTGCCTCGACACGGGCCGGCTGCACCCGGAGACCTACCGGTTCATCGACGCGGTTCGCAGGCGGTACGGCGTCGAGATCGACCTGATGGCGCCCGAAGCCCCCAAGCTCGAGGCCTTCGTCAAACGAAAGGGGCTCTTCAGCTTTTACGAGGACGGGCACGGGGAATGCTGTGAAGTTCGGAAGGTCGAGCCCCTGCGCCGGGTGCTCGGAACCCTCCGCGCCTGGGCAACCGGCCAGCGCCGCGATCAAAGCCCGTCGACGCGGTCCGCGATCGCGGTCGTCGAGCGCGACCGCACGTTCTCCGGCTTGTCTGGCGAGCCGCTCGTCAAGCTCAACCCCCTCGCCGGGTGGACGTCGGGACAAGTCTGGCAATACATCCGGGAAAACGGAGTTCCTTTCAACGCGCTCCACGAACGCGGGTTCATCTCGATCGGCTGCGAGCCTTGCACGCGGCCGACGCTGCCGGGCGAGCACGAACGCGCGGGCCGCTGGTGGTGGGAGGACGCGACCAAGCGAGAGTGCGGCCTGCACATGCGTCCTTCGTAGAGGGCGTGCTTTTCGCCGATCCCTTCGCGATGCCGGCGTCGGCTCGCTGCGGCGTACATAAAGTACGCCTCGCTCGGCCTCCTTGGCCTCGCTCGGTCTCGACGAAAATCACGCCCTCTACGGCGTGGGTGGGCTTGGACGTACATAAAGTGCGCGCCTCGGCTCGGCCGTCGCTCGGCCTCGGCTCGGCCTCGGCTCGGCCTCCGGCCTCGACGACGATCACGCCTTCTACGGGCTTGGGGGTGCGGAGTCGGTGGGCGCGGCGGACGGTTTGGGCTTCGCCGCCTTCACGCGCGTGCCTTCGTTGCCCTTGCCCTTGCGCTGCTCTTCGACGATGCGAGCCTTGAGCTCGCGGTCGCCGGACGACGATACGTACGCGAGCGATACGCTGGTCAGCATGAAGATGCCCGCGCACACGGCCGTTGCTCGGGTCAAGATGTTACCCGCCCCTCGCCCTCCGAAGACCTGCTGCGCGCCGCCGCCGAACGCCGCGCCCATTCCCCCCCCCTTGCCCTGCTGCAACAGCACGACCAGCATGAGGAACATGCATACGAAGATGTGGACGATCTGAAGCAGGGTCGTGAGCATGGGTCAGCCTGGTCAGCGTTGTGCGAGCACTTCGGCGCTGCGCGCGATCGCGATGAAAGATGTCGCGTCGAGGCTTGCCCCGCCCACGAGCGCCCCGTCCACGTCGGGGGACTCGAACATCCCGCGGGCGTTGTCCGCTTTGACCGAACCGCCGTAGAGCACGCGCGTGCGCGTCGCCAGTGCGGCCGATTTTTCGCCGAGCCATCGGCGGATGGCCTCGTGCACTTGCTGCGCTTCGGCTGGCCCCGCATTCTTCCCGGTGCCGATCGCCCAGACGGGCTCGTACGCGATCGCCACTTCACGTTCGCTCGCGGCGATTGCCCCGAGGCATGCCCGCACCTGTCGCTCGACCACTTCGAGCGTGCGGCCCGCCTCACGCTCCGCCAGCGTTTCGCCGACGCATACGATGGGGAGTAGCCCGCTCTTCAGGGCCGCGACGACTTTGTCCGCAACGAAGGCGTCGCTCTCTCCGAAGAGCTGCCGTCGCTCGCTATGGCCCACGATCACCCAGGCGCATCCCGCCTCGACGAGCATCGGCGCGCTCACCTCGCCCGTGAAGGCGCCGGAGTCCTTGGGGTAGAGGTTCTGCGCGGCGACCTGCACGCGGCTGCCGTCGCACTCATGCGCGCACGCTGCGAGCGCGGTGAATGGCGGCGCGACGACGAGGTCGACCCGAGGCACTTCCGCCGCGAGGCGCACGACCGTCGTCGCCAGAACCACGCCCGACGGCCCTCCGTTGTGCATCTTCCAGTTGCCCGCCACGAGCGGACGCCGCGACGGGTTCACGTCGCACCCGACCGGAGCACTTCGATTCCGGGCAGCTTCTTGCCCTCGACCAGCTCGAGCGAGGCGCCTCCTCCGGTCGAGATGTGCTTCATCTTCTTCGAGATAGCCTCGCCGGCCACATACACGGCCGCGGCGCTGTCGCCGCCGCCGACGACGGTGAATGCAGGTGAGTCGGCCATTGCGCGCGCGATGGCGAACGTTCCGTTCGCGAATGGTGCCTTCTCGAAGAGGCCCATCGGCCCGTTCCAGAAGACAGTCTTCGCGCCGGACAGCCGCCGGGTGAACTCACGGATGCTGGCAGGTCCGATGTCGAGCGCCATTTTGCCCGGCGGGATCGCGCCCACGCCCACCGTTTCGCCGGCGCTCGCCTCCGTGCTGGCCGCAACGACGACATCGACGGGGAGAACCAGATCGACCCCCTTCTCGCGTGCCTTGTCGAGGAGCGTCCGCGCCAGAGCCAGCTTGTCGGTCTCGACGAGCGAGCTCTGCATGTTGTGGTCGCGTGCGGCGAGGAACGTATTCGCCATCGCCCCGCCGATCAGGAGCGCGTTGACCCGCTCGAGCAGCGACTCGACGACGGCGATCTTGTCGCTCACTTTTGCGCCGCCGAGGATCGCGACGAACGGCTTCTCCGGATCGGTCACCACTTTGCCGAGGCAGGCGATCTCCTTTTCGAGCAAAAAACCGCACCCGCGGTCGCGATAGAGCTTGGCAAGCCCGTGCACGCTCGCGTGCGCGCGATGGACCGAACCGAACGCGTCGTCCACGTACACGTCGGCGAGCTCGGCGAGCTGCCGGCAGAACCCCTCGTCGTCCTTCTCCTCCTCCGGATGGAATCGAAGGTTCTCGAGCAGGCACGCCTGGCCTGCCCGAAGATCGAAGACGACCTTCTTGGCCGCGTCGCCCACGCAGTCTTCGGGCAGGGCCACGTCTTGCCCAAGGAGCTCGGCCAAGCGCAGGGCACACGGCTCGAGCGAGTACTTCGCGTCGCGCCCTTTCTTCGGCCGGCCGAGGTGGCTCGCGCACACGAGGCGAGCGCCCCGCTCGAGCGCATGCTTGATGGTCGGGAGCGCCTCGCGGATTCGCGAGTCGTCGGTGATGGTCGAGCCGTCGAGCGGTACGTTGAAATCGACGCGAAGAAAGACGCGCTTGTTCTCGATCGGCAGCTCGCGGATCGAGCGGATCCCCTGCAGCGGGTTGCTCATCGTCCAGCGCCTTTCAGAGCTTCGCGGCGACGAGCTGCGTCAGCTCGACCATTCGGTTCGAAAAGCCCCACTCGTTGTCGTACCAGGAGAAGACTTTGGCGAACCGGTCGCCGATGACCTGCGTGATCGTCGAGTCGAAGATCGACGAGTGCGGGTCGCCGATGAAGTCGCCCGACACCAGCGGGATGTCGACGTAGTCCAGGATCCCCTTCATCGCCGTTTCGGCGGCCTTCTTCATCGCCGCGTTGATCCCGTCCCGGGTGACCGGCTTGTCGGTCTCCAGCGTCAGGTCGACGATGCTCACGTCCATCGTTGGAACGCGCATCGACTGGCCATCGAACTTGCCCTTGAGGGCGGGAATGACCTCGGACAACGCCTTTGCGGCGCCCGTGGTCGACGGGATCATGTTTACGGCCGCCGCGCGCGCGCGCCGGAGGTCACCCTTGCGGTGCGGGATGTCGAGCACGGCCTGATCGTTCGTGTAGGAGTGGATCGTCGTCATCAGACCGCGCTGGATGCCGAAGTTGTCGAGCAGCACTTTGGCGACGGGCGCGAGACAGTTCGTCGTGCACGAACCGCACGAGATGATCGTGTGCTTGCCCGCGTCGTAGGCTTCGGTGTTCACGCCGAGGACGATCGTCGCGTCTTGTCCCTTCGCGGGCGCGCTGATGATCACCTTCTTGGCGCCCGCTTGCAGGTGCGCCACCGCCTTCTCCCGGTCGGTGAACAAGCCGGTGCACTCGAGCACCACGTCGACCCCGAGCTCCTTCCACGGCAGCTTGGCGGGGTCCTTCTCGGCCACGACCTTCGGCTTGGAAAAGCCGAAATCGATCGCCCCTTCGAGCGCCTTCGAGGGGTGCGCCGCGCGGCCGTGCACGCTGTCGAAGTTGTACAGGTGCGCGAGCGTCTTGGCGTCGGTCAGATCGTTGATCGCGACGAGATCGAGGTCTTTCACGTTGCGTTCCGCGATCGCGCGGACGATGCAGCGACCGATGCGACCGAAGCCATTGATGGCGATCTTCGTGGCCATTTTCGAATGCCTCCTCAGCAGGTTTGCGACACGCCGCGGCGGAGCTGCCCGCGTGGCGTCTGCTCGGAGGCGGGAACGTAGTCCCACGCCCACGGGAGGGCAAGGTCAGCGCGCTTCGATGTCCGAGTGTTTCGGTGGGGTTACGAAGGTCATGCGCGGTTCCACCAGACTAAACGGACGCCGCCCTTCTAGCTGCCGCTCGTGGCCGGCTTTGGCGGTCCGCCGAAGATACTCGCCACCCGACGCTTCTCTTTGCTCGCCTTGTCTTTCTCGGCGTACGTCGGGATGACCACGCGCTCGCGCTTGGGAAGCTCGCGCCCTTCGAGCACGGCCGCGATTTCCTCCGAGTCGAGTGTCTCCCGCTCGATGAGCGAGTCAGCCAGCCGACGCAGCTTGTCGCTGTCGCGCGTGAGGAAGTCTTTCACCCGGACGTACTGGCGCTGCACGATCGCGCGCACCTCTTGGTCGATCTCTTGCGCGGTCTGCTCGGAGTAGTCCTGCGTGCGCTGGGCATAGTCCCGGCCGAGGAAGATGGACTCCTCCTTCTTTCCGTACGCGAGCGGCCCGAGCTTCTCGCTCATGCCCCATTCGCACGCCATCTTTCGTGCGATTTCGGTCGCCTTTTCGATGTCGTTGCCGGCGCCCGTAGTCATACGCCCGAACACGATCTCCTCGGCGATGCGTCCCCCGAGGGCGACGGCGATGCTGCTTTCCGCCTGTTCCTTGGAGAGGTTGTGCCTGTCGTCTTTGGGCAGGTACCAGGTGACGCCGAGCGCGGGGCCGCGTGGGATGATCGTGACTTTGTGCACCGGGTCGTGGTGGTTGATCAGCACCGAGATGAGCGTGTGGCCCGCCTCGTGGACCGCGGTCGTCTTCTTCTCGTCGTCGCTGATGACCATCGAGCGACGCTCGGTGCCCATGTACACTTTGTCTTTGGCGAGCTCGAAGTCGGCCATGTTCAGCGCGTCCTTGTCCTGACGCGCCGCGAGCAGGGCGGCCTCGTTGACGAGGTTTTCGAGGTCTGCGCCCGAGAACCCCGGGGTGCCGCGGGCGATCACTTCGAGGTCGACGTCGGGCGATAGGGGGGTGCGCTTTGTGTGCACCCGGAGGATCTCTTCGCGGCCGCGCACGTCCGGCCGCGGGACGGTGATGCGGCGGTCGAAGCGCCCGGGGCGCAGGATCGCGGGGTCGAGCACGTCGGGGCGGTTGGTGGCGGCGATGATGATGACGCCGTCGTTCGACTCGAAGCCGTCCATCTCGACGAGCAGCTGATTGAGCGTTTGCTCGCGCTCGTCGTGTCCGCCCCCGAGGCCCGCGCCGCGATGGCGGCCGACTGCGTCGATCTCATCGATGAAGATGATGCACGGCGCGTGCTTCTTCCCCTGCTCGAAGAGATCGCGGACGCGGCTCGCGCCGACGCCGACGAACATCTCGACGAAGTCCGAGCCCGAGATGCTGAAGAACGGCACGCCCGCTTCGCCCGCGATCGCGCGAGCGAGAAGCGTTTTGCCGGTGCCCGGCGGGCCGATCAAAAGAACGCCTTTGGGAATGCGGCCTCCCAGGCGCTGAAACTTCTTCGGGTCCTTGAGAAACGCGATGATCTCCTCGACCTCGTCTTTCGCCTCGTCGATCCCCGCGACGTCCGCGAACGTCACCTTGTTCTGCGAGTCGCTCAGCATGCGCGCCTTCGCCTTGCCGAACGACATCGCCTTGCCGCCCCCGGCCTGCAGCTGGCGCATGAAGAGGAAGAACATGATGCCGATGAAAAGCATCGGGAGGAGCGTGACGAGCGTGGAGGACCAGAACGGGGTCGTGTCTTCCTTCTCGAAGTAGACTTGCAGCTTGTCGTTCGGCGTGCGGCCGGCGGCGGGGTCTTTCTTCTCCAGGTCGTCGATGAGCGATTGATCGGCGATCGGCCCCAGCGTCTCTTTCTGGGTGTTCTTGCCGTCTTGCACCTGGAGGAAGGCGTACTCGTGGTCCTTGATGTGGACCTCGGTGACCTGTCCCGAATGCACCAGGGTCATAAACTGGCTGAAGCTGACCGACTGCTTTCTCTCGCCGGGCTGCAAGACCTGCCAGATCGCCAAGAACATCACGATCAGCAGGACCCAGAGCAGCAGCGTCTTGTGTGATTGCTTCACGTCGACCTCGGTGGATTTCGCACCCCTCGGCGGCGGATGGCCCGAGCGATGCCTCTCGGCTTGAACAACTGACTACCTATGATGCGTAACATCGACGTCACGTCGCAGCCAGGTGGCCTCCCCAATTTCTAGCATTTTGCCGCAACGCCATCTCGTGCCGCCTGTCGCCCACGGTCTCGCCTAAGGTCTTCCGCCCACGGTCTCGCCTAAGGTCTTCCGCCCACGGTCTCGCCCGACGCCTCACAGACGGCCTCGCCCACTCTCACCCTCGGTCTCGCCCGATGACCCGAAAAACGGGCGGCCCCCCCGATGACCCGAAAAACGGCCAGTCGTGGGGGCAGAGTGCCCGCTCGCCCACCAGTCACGTCACGGCGTTTTTCTACCCTGCGACATTTCGTCGGCCAGACGGCAGAGGTGCTCGACGATCCTGGGGCTGAGTCGCTCCAGTGCCGGGACGAGCTCGTGGCGGACGCGCGTGCGCAAAAAGCGGGGGTCGCGGTTCGAAGGATCGACGGTGTAGGCGAGATGATGGCGGGCGATGTGTGCGTCCACGTCTGCGCGACGTGCTCGGTACAGGGGACGGATGCGGATGCCGTCGCATGGCGGCAGCACCCCGAGGCCACGTGCCCCTGTCCCACGGAGCAGCCGGATGAGCACCGTCTCGGCGCGGTCGTCCGCGTGATGGCCGGTCGCGATGCGGCCAGCCCCCGCAGCTGCGGCAGCCGCCAGCAGCGCCTGCCATCGGGCGGTCCGCGCGCGCGCCTGGAGGTTTCCGCCGGGCGCGACGGCCACGCGGGTCCGCCCGAAGGGCACGTCGAGGGCTCGTGCGAATGCCTCGGCGAGATCGAGCTCGGCCGCCGCTTCGGCGCGCAAGCTGTGGTCGACGCCGTGCGCGAACAGACCGAAACCGAGGCGGCCGCGAAGGAGCGCCAACACATGGAGCATGGCCATCGAGTCGGGACCGCCGCTCACCGCGGCCAGCACGATGGTCCCGCGGGGCACGAGGCCGTCGTCGCGTAGCGCGGCGCGCACCAGCGTAATGAGCGTGGGTGGATGGGTGCGCGGCATGAGGATGCCCGGTTCACTTCCTCACGAGGCTACGGATCGCCAAGCTCGAACTCCTTGCAGAAGACGATCTCGGCCTGGTCGAGCGCTTCGCGCCGCGGCGCCGGGGGATAGCCGAGCGAGCAGCGCAGCCCCTGGTCTCGCGCGACGTGCTCCGCGGCGTGCGCGCAATCTTCGCAGGCGAAGCGCAGAACGAAGGCGGAGGCCTCTCGACGCAAGCGGTCGTCGACGGGGGTGATCACCGTTGCGCGCCCCCGGCGCGTCGCCGCTCGAGCGCTAGAACGACCTCCACGTGGCTCGTCTGCGGAAACATCTCGAACGTCGCCACCGATCGCGCATCGTAGGCCTGCGCGAGGATCTTCAGATCGCGCCCGAGCGTTTGCGCATCGCAAGAGACGTACACGACGTGCGATACCCGCGAGGGCACCAGGCGCTCTGCGACGGCGCGAGCGCCGGTGCGCGGAGGATCGAGCACGACGAGCTTGGTCGCGGCGTTCCACGCGTAGACCTCGGCGTCCGCTTCGACGACATGCGCATTGTTCGCTCGCCCCGCGAGGTTGGCGCGCGCCGCGTCGCACGCATCTCGACTCGACTCGACGAGGACCAGGGCAGTCACTTCGCGCGCCAAGAGCACGCTGAGGTTGCCGGCGCCGGCGTAAAGCTCGACCGCCCTTTCCGCGTGGTACGGGCGCACGATCTCGGCGACCCAGTGTGCGAGCATCGCGCTCGTGCGCTCGCTGGCTTGCGCGAATCCGCCCGGAGGAAGGCGCAGCGGCAACCCGTCGGCGCCAATGACCCATGGAGTGGGGTCGCCGATGACCGCAGGGCGCGAGGCGCCCTCGATCGTCGCACGGGCCCCGGCGATCGCGCGCCCGGCGACGGCCTGCTCGAGACGAGCGAAGCACGCGTCCGCGAGGTCGCCGGTCCACTGCACGTCGAGGACCGGAGGGCGGTCGGTGCCGAGGGGGCCGAGCGCGATGGTCACGTCGCCGTGTCCGCGCGAACCTTCGAAAATTCCCGCTAGCGACCGGCGCGCTCGCTCGAGGGGCGCATCGAGCACCGCGCACACGTCCACGTTCACGGGGTCATGCGTTCTCGACTCGTTCATTCCGACGGCGACCTGCCCGCGTTTGCACCGGACGTGCACACGCGCTCGAGTGCGGTACCCGGTCGCCGCCGGCGCGGGATGCGTCGCGATCGCCATTGCCCGCCACTTGTCGGGCAGCGCGGCACGCACGTGCTCGACGTGCGCCCGCACCTGCGCCTCGAGGGAGAGGTGCATCCAGTTGCAGCCGCCGCAGCGCGTCGACCATGGGCACGCCGGGCTCGCGCGGTCGGGCCCGGCTGCAAGAAGCTCGAGGATCCGTCCGCGCGCCGGCCGTTGTGAAGCGTCGATTTCAGCCGACAGCACGTCCCCGGGCGACGCGTGCGGGACGAACACCGCTCGCCGCTCCCCGCCGATCTCCGCGTGCGCCACGCCGTCGCCGCCGGGCGCCAGCGTCGCGATCGTCAGCTGTGCGCGGAGCGTGCGCGAGCCTCGCGGATGCATCAGGGAAACGGCTGCGCCGGCCGACCCCGCTCGAAGTAGAAGTCGAACCGGCCCTTCAGGTGCCCCCGGCACCGCGGCGGCGGCCCCAATCCGCCGGGGCAGGTCTCGCGCGGGTCGGCGAGGTACAGGTCGAAGTCGGCCACGGTGCGGCGCTGCTTGGCGTCCGATTCGCCGGCGTTTCCGTCGAAGAGCGCCGTGAACTTGATCATGCTGGTGGCGACGTTCGCCGATACCGCCGTCGACTCGAAGTCGGTGCACATGGTCGGCGACTCCGCGGCATCGGCGGCCACGGTCGATGCGCTTGCGTCCACGAAAGTGGCGAGCCCCGCGTCGTCGCAGGCAAGCGGCGCCTCGACGCGGCCGGCCGGTCGGTTGCATGTCCCGTCGGGCTCGAGGGTCACCGCGTCCATGGCGTAGAGGGCGACGTTCTGCGTGGGACAAGTCCGCTCGAGGTAGAGCGTCGCGTGCACGAGGGGGGGATTGGCGACCGCCTTAACCGGGACGCCGGGCGGCGTCACCGCGGGGGGTATGCCGACGACGAGCGGCTCCCCCAGACTCGATCCGCGAACGGCGTTGACGTCGTCCACGAGGATGAGGAGGCCATCGCTGAACGTTTCGTAGTCAATCCCGTGCTGGATCCGGATCTGAAGCGCCGCGCTGTTCGTGGGCACGGCGGCGAAGAAGTCCGGGTGCAGGTCCAGCGGACCGGACCAGCAGTCTTGTACGTCGAGTGAGCCCGACACGCAGCCGACGCCCTGCCCCAGCGAACAACCCGGCGTCAGAAGAGCCGCGACGGACCCGACGAGCGCCAAGGTAGCGAGGGCCTTCACCGCCGAACCAGCCTAGCGCGGACCGCGCCATTTCCCATGCATTGTCTTTTCGCCGGCGGTCATAGCGCCGCGGCGATGCGGCCTCCTCCGAGGACGCGGTCGCCATCGTAGAAGACGGCGATCTGACCGGCCGTGATCGCGCGCACCGGTCCGTCGAACCACACGCTCGCTCCACCGGACGGCGATTCGACGACGACGGCATTCTCTCCGTCGTGGCGGTAGCGGACCCGCACACGCGCGCGCGCCGGGAGAGCCACGCCGTCCGCGAGCGAGACGTCGGCGAGCGTCGCGCCTCGTGACAGAAGCGCTTCTTGCCCGCCGAGGTGCACGGTGGCTCCCCCTGCGTCGATGCGCGTGACGAACGCCGGCTTGCCGAGCGCGACACCGATCCCCTTGCGCTGGCCGATGGTGAAGAGATGGACGCCGTCGTGGGCCCCGATCGCGCGCCCGTCCTCGTCGAGGATCTTCCCAGGGCGGACGCGAGCACGCGCGCGCTCGGTGACGAAGTCGGCGTACGCCCGCCCTCCGCCGCCGACGAAGCAAAGGTCCTGGCTCTCTCCCTTCTCGGCGCCTGGGAGGCGACGATGGGCGGCCTCGGCGCGAACTTCGTCCTTGGTCGACTCTCCCAGCGGAAAGACGAGCCGCTCGAGCCACGACCGCGGGCTCGCGTAAAGAAAATAGCTCTGGTCTTTGGAGCGGTCGGCGCCCATCGAGAGGCGTGGCGTCCCATCGGGATCGGGCGTGACCCGGGCGTAGTGCCCGGTCGCAAGGCGATCGGCACCGAGCCGATCGGCGAGGGCGAAGAGCTCGGCGAGCTTGACGCCGCGGTTGCACGCCGTGCACGGGCTCGGCGTCTCTCCAGCGAGGTACGCTTCGACGAACGGCTCGACGACCATCTGCGCGAAGACGGCGCGCCGGTCGAACGTAAAGTGGGCGAAGCCGAGCGCGTCCGCCACGCGCTGCGCATCGTATTGATCCTCCGGGGCGCAGCATCGGCCTCGGGCGCCTGCCCCCGGACGCTCCGGGTAATCCCACAGATGCAGCGTGACTCCGACCACCTCAAAGCCGGCGTCGTGAAGTCGCGCCGCGGCGACCGACGAATCGACTCCGCCGCTCATCGCCACGATGATTCGCTCGCGCGCCGGGAGCATCGTCCCTCTTTAGCCTGGCTGGCCCAGCTTCCGAAACTCGCGAGTGATGCTCTCGATCGCGCGGGCATGAAGGCGGCTCCCCCACGACTTGGACAGACCCAGCGACGCGGCGGCCGCCTCGAGCGTTTCGTCGGCGAAGTAGTGGCGCTCGATGAGCGCGCGCTCCCGATCCGGCAGGCCCGCGACGATCGCGCGAACCCGCTCCCCGAGCTCCGCGCGGGCGACCAGCTCCTCCGGCGTCACATCTCGCGCTTCGAGGTCGACGCCGGCTGGTGCGGGCGGGGCCACCGTCCCGACCGCCATCGCGGTTGCGATTCCGGCGAGGTAGGAAGTCAAGCGCGCGTCGGCCTCTTCGGGCGTCGTCGACGGACTTGCGGCGTCCTCCTCGTCGTACGCTTCGACCATCCGATCGCCCGCCTCGAGCGCGCGAAGCTCCCGATAGAGGCGCCGCGGAAGCTCTCCCCATTGGCGGACTCCGTCAATCATTGCGCCGCGGATCCGTAGGTTCGCCCAGCGGCGAAATGGTACACCGCGCGACTCGTCGAACGTGCGCGCGGCTTGAAGGAGCCCTTCGCGACCGAACGATCGGAGGTCGTCGACCGTCGCTCCCGGCGAGATGCGCCGGTTCATCTGGCGCGCGACGATCTCCACGAGGTCGAGCTCCGCGTGAAAGCGCGCGAGGACCTGGGGGGTATCGCTGGGGTTCGCTTTGCGAGGCGGGTCCACGTTGTCCAGGCAGTGCGTGGTGGGGAAGGGGGAGACCTGGGCCCAAGGTGAGCCAAGGGGCGAGCGGACGCCACCATAGCAGCGTTACGTCGGCGGGCGTCGGCAAGCGGGCGAATGCGGACGCTTGCGGGCTCGCTCCGTGGATTGGTAGCCTGACCGATCCGGATGGGCGCTGAGTACGACGACAAGGAGCGGAGGAAAGGCGATAGCCGCCCGCCGTCCCAGCCTCCGCCACCGCCCGATTGCGCGGTCGATGACGAAGACGTCGGCTCCGCATGGCGAAGCTGGCTTTCGGCGCTCGCGGCGGACGCGGAAGCGGCTACCGCCGCCGCGATGGCCTACGAATCGCTGCCGGCCGAAGCACGCGACGCGTGGCTCGACGCGCTCGAGGTCGAGCGCCCGCTGCTGGAAGTGCCCACCGTGGCGCTCTACGCGCCCCTTCTGGCGGTCGAACTCGAGGCCCCGCGGCGAGGCCGCATCCAGAGGGCGCTGGCGGTGGATCCCATCCCGCGCACAGACGGACCCGACCAGGCATGGGCGCTGCGAGGCGTTGCGGTCGACGGAGCCCATGCGTGCGTCCTCGTGGCGCGGCTCTATCTGGAGTTCGTTCAGGTCTTGACGTGCCGCTACACGCCGGGCGGCGGGTTTCTTTCGGTACGCCACGAGCCGTTACGTCATGCGGGAGACTTCCCGCCGGCGCGCGATGTCGACGGGGTCGTCGTCGAGCCCACCCCGCTTCGTCTCGTCGTCGAAGAGCTCGCGCACGCGATCCTCGCCGACAAGCGCCAGCAACGTCCTCCGCACCCTGCGCTCGCGTCGTTCGCTCACCTCTTCGGCCCGCACCTGGACGATGAGGATGCCGCCCTCGCCGAGCCCTGATAAGACTCGCGCGGGCGCGCCATGCCGGACGACCTCGAACGCCGCTGCGGAACCTGCGCGCGCTTCGTGCGAGTCATCGAGAAAATCGACGATTCGGGGGAGGTTCGGCGCTCGGGCGACTGTCTGCTCGGTGTGTGGCCGTCGCCACTCTACGAAACGAGCACATGCTCCCAGTGGGTCAGGCGCGGCGAGTTCAAGCCCCGCCTGCCCGAGCGCCCCGCAAAGCCGCGCCAACGGGACCGAGCTGGCGCGTCGCGACCGGTCTTCGACCCGACCCCTACCGAAGAGGCAGCGCCACTTTCGTTGCCGGAGGACCTACTCGATATGGATGCCGATCAGTTCCGCAGGGTTCTCTCCGAGGTGATCCGCGACGAGCTCGGTGTGGGCGAAGTGGAGATCGCGGGCAAATGGCAGGGGGGCGAAGTCATCATCAAACCGGGCAAGGACGGGTTGCAGGAAAAGCGAATCCCGGTCGAAGCGCTGTTTCGCAAGATCGTATCGATCCGCGACAAGTTGCGCGTGCTCGAACAGCGAATCAACAGTCATCCCAAGCTCGGCGACGATGAGAAGGTACAGCTTCAGCAGTACGTGACGGGGTGCTACGGAGCGCTCACCACGTTCAACGTGCTTTTTGCGGACCGTGAAGACCAATTCGTCGGACAGAAAGGCGACGAGTAGCGGTTTCGCCGCTCTCGCGCCGCCCCGCTTACTCTGGTCGGCGGTGGCGGCGACGGCCTTCGCTCTGGCGTGCGGACCTACGACGCCCCCGCTGGCGCCCCCCGGCGGACGTGACTTTGCGGGGGCGGCTGCGACCGCGCCGACCAGCCCGGCCGACTTCGTGTTCGACTCCCTGGACCGGCGTCCCTTGAGCGCCGAGGCGACGCGCGGGAAGCCCACCGTTCTGGCGTTCGTGACGACCGCGAACCTGGCTTCGCAAGCGCAGGTCGACTTTCTCGTGGCGATGGCGAAGACCGACGGCGATCGGATCAATTACGCCGTCGTAGCCATCGAAGAGGAGGGCAGCCGCGAGCTCGTCGAGCTGTACAAGAAGGCCCTGGCGATCCCGTTTCCGGTCGCGATGGCCGACTCGCAGACGCTCGCGGGAGGCGGCGCATTCGGCGACGTGAGAGAAGTCCCGGTCACCGTCATCCTCGACCGGCGCGGGCGGGTCGTCTGGCGCGCCGACGGAAGGCTGGCCAAGAGCGACGAGCTCCGCGGAGCGCTGCGGGGGCTGTGAGAGTCAACGAGTCCATTTCTTCAGGAGCTCGCGCTTCACGACTTTGCCGAGGGCGTTGCGGGGCAAGTCGCGCATGATCAGGACCTGCCTGGGGACTTTGTAGGCCGCGATCCGGTCTCTCACGAACGCCCGGAGTCGATCTTCGGCGCATTCTTCGTCGCGTCCATCGCGAGGGACGACGCAGGCCACGACACGCTCGCCCCAGGTCGCGTCGGGGACGCCGACGACGGCCACTTCGGCCACGGCGGCGTGCTCGAGGAGCGCCTCTTCGATCTCCAGCGCGCTCAGCTTGTAGCCTCCGCTCTTCAGGATATCGACGCTCGTGCGGCCGAGAACACGGACGTAACCGTCCGCGCTGCGGGCGACGGTGTCTCCCGTCTTGAACCATCGCTCGCCGCCATCGAACACGAAGGCCTCCCCGGTCGCCTCGGTTCGCTCGTGGTAGCCCGCGAAGACGCTAGGCCCTGCGATCCAGAGCTCGCCTATATCGGCTTCGTGTCCGCCGTCGTCGACGATGCGTGATTTCACGGTTCGGAGCGGCATCCCCACCGTGCCCGGGCGGCGCCCTTCGGGGGCGAGCGGGTTGCTCAAGCCGACGCCGATCTCGGTCATACCGAAGCGCTCGAGCGGGTAGGCGCCGGTGAGCGCGAGCCATCGGTTGCCCGTGGGGACGGGGAGCGCCGCGCTGCCGCTCGTGATGAGGCGAAGCGCGCGCGCACCCCGTTCCCACCGCGCGCGTGCCGCGTCGTCGGCGGCGTCGAACGCGGCGAAAAGCTTTGCGTGGATCGTCGGAACCGCCATCAGCACGGTCGCCGTCTGCACGGCGTCCCACGTGGCCGCCGGGTCGAAAGGCGCGCTGCCGGCCGCCAGGAAGCGTGTCGCGGCCCCGGCGCCGATCAGCGAGAGGAGCGCGATCACTAGACCGTGCATGTGATGCAGGGGGAGAACGTGCAAGAGGACGTCGTCGCCGCGCAACCCCCACGCCTCACCGAGGAGCTCTTGTTGAGCCGAAAGATTGGCGTGCGTGATCACCGCCCCCTTGGGCTTGCCCGTCGTGCCGCTCGTGTAGAGCTGAAGCGCCGAATCGCCATCACGGGGATCGGCGACGATCGATACGATCGGGCCTTGCGTCAGGACCTCGGCGAGGACGACGCGTCGCTCCGGGGAGAGGAACGCCACCCGGTCGGCAAGGTCGCCGGACGCGACCACGGTTCGAACATGCGCGTCGTCACATAGGTACCTTGTCTCCGGCGGCGGGTGCAGGGGTGACAGCACGACTGCCGTTCCGCCGGCGCGAAGCACGCCAAAGAAGACGGTGACGAACGTCGCGCTCGGGGAGACCAAGAGAGCGATGCGCTCGCCGTCGAGCGACGCGCGTCCCGCCAGCAGCGCCGCGGCCGCACGATCGGCCGCTCGCACCGCCTCGGTCCAGGACGTCGTTCCGGCCGGGTCGTAGGCCACGGGGCCCGGGTCAGCGGCGCGCGCGAGCCATCGGGAGAGCAGCTGCGAAGGGCGAGCGGGCATGGGCTACCGGTGGGGATCGCTCGCCGAAGGCGAGAGCGCGGAGGATACGCTTTACGGCAAATCTCAATGAACCTCGCCCACGAGCAACCCAAATCCGCCCACGAGCACCTCTTCCGGTGAAGCACCGCCCTGGCAGGCCACGCCCCGCTTGTCGATCGTGAATCCGTGATCGCCAAAGGCGAAGAGCAGTGTTCGCGGAGCGAGCGTATCGACGTAACGCGCGATGGCCTCCGCTGTCGCCTCCGCGATCTCCGGTAGCTCCCGCACCAAATCCCCGCGCGCCGCCTGCACCCGCGACTCGACGATGTCCAGCTTGTGGAGCTCGCGAGGGCCGACACGCATCCGCCGCACGTGCTCGGCGTTGCGGCCGCGCGGCGGCTGACCTTCTTGCTCGAGCGCCCCCGGCGTGCGCAGCGCGTCGACGCCCCGCGCGATCGTCTCCAATTGGCGGATCGTCGTGGTCGGGAGCGCGCTCCAGAGCAGCACTTCGTCGGTCAGCGACGCGTGGGTGCCGATCTTGGCGACCAATCGGGCCTGAATCGCGCGCGACAGATCCCAGCGCATCGCGTCGATGAGCAGGAGGCGCATGGTTCGGGCGCCATGGAGCCGTGCGATGCGTCCTGCCACGTCGTGCACGTCGAGGACCATGCGCGGCCGCTTGGTGGTCGCGGCGAACGTGGGGAACGAGGCGACGTACCCGGCGGCGAATGTGTCGCGGAAGTCGTCCCGCGCGCGGCGGGCGCGCGGATCGTCGAGCCCGGCCACGACCGCGTTGGCGAGGGGCACGTACGCCTCCGCGAAGAGCTGCTCGAGCGCGGCGAGCGGCTGCGGACCGCGCGCTGCCGCGAGCTGCAGGGTCCAGGTGCGCCAAGTGGCGTCCGCGCCCGGTTCGAGCGCGGCAACGGGCAAAGAAGCCGCAGAATGGGGGGCGGGGGAAGGCGGGGGGGCGATCGCACCGACGTCTGGAGCCGACGCGAGGAGAAGCTGGCACAAGGCGACCGGATCGCCGAATCCCGCCGTCTGGGTATCACGCTCGTCGAGCAAGACGATCAGCGGCCGCTCCCGGGTCGCGCCCGCGAAGAAGCGCAGTGTCGCGCAGTCGTCCGGATCGAGCGCTCCCCGCGCACCGGTCGCAGCCCGCAGCGGACCGAGCACAATCGCAATTCCGGTTGCACCGGAGCGTCGCGCGCGAAAAAGCTGGTCGCTCAGGCGCGCGTCGCGGTCGGGGACGCCTCCGCCCAGGCCCGGGCTCGTCTCTCCACGTGCCGTGAGCTCGCGTTCAATCGTTTCGGCGATGAGCTCCGCCAGTCGCCCGCGAGCCGATGGCCCAACTCCCTCCAGCTCGGCCACGACCATCCCCGCCCGCCCCAAGCGAACGCTCGCCGCGTCCCGCTCGTCCGCGGTGGCAAAGCGCACCTCGCCGTGCGTGCTCTGCGAATCGTGCGCGCCGAGCGTGATCGGAGGCGCGTCGCGCCCGGGGTCGAACGTCATCATCGCGGCATGATGTAGGCACGCGAGCGGTTCGTTGGCCCAGTTTTTGGCGGTCGTTGACCGTCGAAGCCCGGATGTTATCTTCAGTTGGTTCTCTCTGCAGGGTACGTGAATGCCGGCATCACATGGATCCCGAACAACCACGAACCCGGGAGGCAATGACCACTCGGTGTGCAAGCCGAGCCGCTCCGACGGGGCGGACAATACTCGGAAGCCTTAAGCGTGGTCAGCGCTTCCCACCTAGCCGTTGGCTAGGGGTTCATGTCGTCCGGCACACGGCCCAGGTGGTAGGAACGACCCCAAGCGGGCGGCGTTGTTCAGAAGCGCCGCCCGCTGTTTTTGTGTACCGGCCGGCCGTCGCCTGTGCGCGCCGAACAAGGCGACTCATCCACGCCGAGAACGTGACCGCGCGCGGCTCAGGTGCCAGGATTCATCCGTGGAGTCGATTCGTGAAGGCCTCCTCGCGGTCATGGACCGCAAGCACCACTGGGCGTACCCCGCGCTGACCCGTCCGGGGTTGACGCGCGAGCAACTGCTCGCGCACTTCCGCCACGAGTACCTGGTGTACGTGCGTGACTTTCCGATGCTCCTCGCAAGGGCGCTCGGCATCGTTCCACCCATCGACGACGTGCGCAGCGCTCTGGCGCGCAACCTTTACGAGGAGCAAACCGGCGGCATTTCGGGGACGTCGGCGCATCCCCGTCTCTTCTTGCGGATGATGGAGGGGCTCGGGTTCGACGTAGCAGCTTTCGCCGACGACGACGCGTGGCTGCACCCCGCCGCGCTTCGCTACCGCGATTTCTTGCGCGACCGCTCCTGCGCGACTCCGTGGCAGGCTGCCCTCGCCCTGCTGACCATCTTCGTCGAGGGAAGCGTCAACGAGCGCGCCGAGCTCGCGGGGGCGTTCGTGCGCCGTCGCGGTGACGAAGCCGTGCGTGAGCATGCTCTCGTCAAGCACTACGGCTGCCCCCCCGACGCGATGGAGTTGACGCGCGCGCACGCGATGGTCGAGGGGGAGCACCGGGACGATGCATGGCGGATGGTGCTCGTCAATGTCGAGAAGAGCGACGAAGCGCGTGCGGTGCTGGACACGTGCGACCAGGCGCTCGCGCTGTGGCAGGCGTATCGCGACGGGGTCGCCGAGAGCATGGGCCTGGGGCGCAGAGCCGCATAGGCAGAAGGGCTTCTGGCGCGTTGCAGGCGCACCGAGACCGCGGTCCGCCCGCGGCGCGCTGGCCGCCCGATGAGCGCTGGGACGTTTCACGGTCAAAGCGATAGATGGCTAGGCGTGCCGTCTTGCATTCGAATCGCACGCAAATGACGGCGGGCATTCGAAAGGTCCACGGCCCGCCTCTTGCCTCACCGGTTTGAAATGAATCAGCACCCCACAGAATACTCGAGCATCCCTGACACGGGCGACGGGCGTTGGAAGCCTCCGCCGCCGGAGCCTGCGGAGGAGCCGGAAGAGACCTGGAGGACCACCGACTCGCGAATTGCGAATCGTCGGGATGGCCTTTCCACAAAGGCGGTGCTTGCATCTTTGTTGATGATGGGTGCGCTGGGGACCGGCGGGTTTCTCTTGATGCATTCCTTTGTTCGCGGCGACGGGCCGCGGAGCCCGGAGCAAGTAACGGCTGAGCTCTACGCCGCGGGAGTGGCTGGTGCGATCTCGGCTCCGCCTTCGTTGATTCCGCCCCCGCCGCCGCCCCCGAGTCCCCCCTTCTTTTTGGAAAGCCCGATCCCTACCCCCGCGGCAATCCGAGCCGTTCCGCCGGCGCCCACTGCCGCCATAACAAGCCCGCCGAAGGTTCTTGTGCACGTGCATGTCTATCCGTTCCCGGTGTTCGCGGGACAGTTGGCGACTCCCGCGCAAGGCGCGCCGTCAGCCAATCCCCTGGCTCCCCCAACCGCCTCGCCCGAGGGGACTTCAGGGACGAACCCATACGGCGAGGTGCCGGAGGCGACGACCAGCGGGGCACGGCGCGCCCTGGTGCAGGCCAACGGCGTTCCTTCGGATGATCCGGTGGGCCGTCGCGAGTGAAGCGCCGTGCCGCTCGCGTGCTGGTCGCCGAGGACGATGATGACGAGCGAGAGGCAATCGCCTCGGCCCTTCGCACAGTCGATATCGAAACCGACCTCGTCGCGGATGGCGGCCGGTTTCTCGTCGCCGTAGCCTCCCAATATCGTCCGGGGGACCGAGCGCCTCCGATCGATCTCATGGTGGTCGACGTCTTGATGCCGGTTTGCGGAGGGTTGGCCGTCCTCGAAGCGTTGCGCGGCGCCCACTGGGCGACTCCAGTCGTCATCATCACCGGGCGCGAGACGCGCGAGGTCCGTGACGCGACCCATAGGCTCGGAGCGACGCTGATGATCAAGCCACTCGACCTGACGATGTTGCAGCAAACGGTCTTGCGTCTTCTTGCCGAGCGACCTGCGCCCTGAACCGCCGAGGTGCTGCACCACGGGGACTGACCTCCGTGGCCGCCGAGGGCCATAGGCCGATCGAGGGAGATGCGCACACGCGATCGGGGGGCGGATGGAAGCATTCGCGCCGGAACGAAGGGCCGGAGCGGCGAGACGAGGCTGCACATTGACTGGGGATGGCGTCGCTGGACGTCGCGGCCGGCGCCCCGATGTATGATGCCCGGGATGCGCAAGCCCCGCCGTGCCTTCCTTTTCGTCATTTCTCTCATGGGTTCGCCCGCGTGTTCTTCGAGCACACCGAGCAACGCGCAATCGGCTGCCGACGGCGGCTCCGGCGGGTCGAGCGGGGCGACGTCGTCGGGCGCCGCAGGGTCGTCGTCCTCAGGGAGTGGGGGCGGCGGCTCGTCGTCTTCGGGCGGCGGCGTCGGTTCGTCGTCCTCAGGCATCGGTCCAGGCTCTTCGTCCTCGGGAAGCTCGGGCGGCGGTTCGTCTTCCGGCGCGGGGTCAACCGACGCGGGCGCGGCCGAAGCGGGGCGTCCTGCCGCCGACTCGGGGACAGACGCGACCACTGTCCCAGGGTGCGCGGCGCTTCCGCTCTGCGACGACTTCGAGGCTGACTCGACCGGCGGACCGCCGAGCTCGGCCCGGTGGGGCGTGACGTCGGCCACAGGGTGCAGCGGTCAGTCGTCGTATTCGGTCACCATCGACGGGACGCAGGCGCACGGCGGCAAGCAGTCGGTTAAAGTGGTCGGCGGCGACTCGTGCGGCCCCATGATGGTCCACTCGAGCGCCTTCGCCAAGCTGACCGGCGGCGACGTCTACGGCCGGTTCTTCACGCGGTTCTCGAGCGCGATGCCGGTTCACCACGCGGCTTTCATGGCGCTCGGCTTTGCCCCGGACGCCGGGCCCCTCGGCAACAACACGAAGCAATATCTGCAGTTTTCGGCCGAGGAAGCGAGCAACCCGGACGGGGGCTCCGGCGCTATGCTCGACTGGAATTACAACGACCTGACCCTGCCTCAGAAGGACTCGATGGGCTTCGTACAAACGACGTATCCGGCGGCCGGCGCTTGGACCTGCGTCGAGTTTCACGCGTCGCCGGGGAGCGGGGCCCTTGAAGTGTGGGTCGATGGAAACGCAGTCCCCGGCATGACGTACGTTCCGGGGGTCACGATGGATATGCAGGGGGTCAATGGGGGCTGGAACGCCGGGCGCCCCACCCCGCTCGACGTGAAGAGCATTGGGTTCGGCTGGGTGGACTTCACGGCCTCGGGGACGACGCTGTGGTTCGACGACATCGCCCTCGCCAGCTCGCGCATCGGCTGCAACTAGCCGGCGGGTGTCGGCCCTTGTACAGTTGCCGAGGGGCCTTGGCGCTGCTTCGAGCAAGGCGCTGTGCAATTCGTTCCGCGGCGCGAATGATCTGCGTCGAGTAAAGACGGCGTGCGCGAAACGGGACGCCAATTCGGCGTTTGACGCTCGCATCCTGGTCTTGGCCGTAGGCTTGCAGTCAGCCGCGGGGCGCCATGAGACTATCGCGGGCTCACTTGCCAGGCGTATCGGCGATCGCCGTTGCCCTCTGCTCTTTGTCGACGCCGACCATTGCCCTCGCGGACGTACCGATCGACATCCTCGCCTCGACCCAGGGCGCCCCTCCGCCTCCACCGCCGGAGAAACATTTCGCCGTCTATCCGGTCATCGACGGCGCCATCATCGGCACGAGCGTTGGCGTCGCGGGGCTGATGGAGCTCGTCCTGCAGACCGGCGAGATCAAGCCGCTGGGACCGACGGTCGACCCCGGGGAACTACTCCCGATCGACCGAATTGCCGTTACGCAGACAATCGATCCCCACGCCGGTTTCTACTCGGACGTCGGCTTATATGCGGCGATCGGCTTCATCGGCATCGACTCGGCTCTCTCGGGCGTGCGATACGGCTGGAGCGCGGGGCTCATGGATGCAGTCATGTACCTCGAGTCGGTGACGGTCACGCTGACGGTGACGGACTTGACCAAGATCGCCGTACGTCGTCCGCGCCCCATCGACTACAAGGACCAGAGTATCGCGAACGTGGGCACCACCACGAACACCGACGAAACGCTCTCGTTTTTCTCGGGTCACGCGGGCACGCTCGCTGCGATTACCGGAACCTCGACGTACCTGGCCTTCGTGCGGTCGCCGCGCTCCGCACGCCCGTGGATCACGTTGGCCGCGGGCACATTGCTGACCGCGTTCGTCGACTACGAGCGCGTCCGGGCTGGCGCTCACTTCCCCACCGACGTCATCGCTGGCACGCTCACGGGAGCAGCCATCGGCGTCGTCGTTCCTCGCCTGCACCATCTGGCCGTGCTGCCCATTTGGGTCAGTGCCGCCCCGGCGACGCACGGAAATGGCGCGACGCTCTTGGCGCAGGGATCCTTCTGACGTGTACAGACGCCTCTTCAATACCATGCCGCCGGCGTCGCGGCACGCAGCGGTCGCGGTGACCGCGCGAGCACAGTAGAACGGACCCATGACGTATTGCGTAGGCGTTCTTTTGGACCGGGGAATGGTCTTCGCCTCCGATTCCCGCACCCACGCGGGAGTCGACAACTTTGCCTCGTTTTGCAAGATGACCGTGTTCGAGCGCAAGGGCGACCGCGTGTTTGCCTTGCTTAGCTCCGGAAACCTCGCCGGCACCCAGGCGATCGTCAACGTGCTCAAACAGAAAGGCGACGGGGCGCCGCCGCACCTGTGGAGCGTTCGGACGATGTTCGACATGGCGGTCGTCGTGTCCGACGCGATGCGGGACATCGAGCGCCGCGACAAGGAGCACCTGGCGAAAAGCGATCTCGCCTTCAACGCCTCGTTCATCCTCGGCGGGCAGATCAAGGGCGAGCCTTCGCGGCTTTTCCGAATCTACGCCGAAGGAAACTTCATCGAAGCGAGCGCGGACACGCCGTTCTTCCAGACCGGCGAAGCAAAGTACGGAAAACCGATCCTGGACCGCGTCATCACTCCGCACACCAGCCTCGCGGACGCGTCCAAGTGCGTCCTCGTGTCGTTCGACTCGACCATGCGCAGCAACCTGTCGGTCGGGATGCCCATCGACCTCCTCTGTTACGAGCGAGACAGCCTGGAGGTGCGGAAACGCCGTCGTTTCGAGCCCGGCGATCCCTACTTCAGCGCGCTCAGCAAGGAATGGAGCGAAGGTGTTCGCACGGTATTCAAGCAGCTTCCAGAGCTCGAATGGTAACGTGGAAACGTCGGCGGCTCATCAATCGGGCCCTTTCACAGGGAGCGTCGCTGGACTCGATTGCGAACCAGCGTCGAGTCGCTCCGGGTCGCGCTGGAATCGGCGTGACCTGCGCTCTGCCCGATTCAGGGCGCCAATCCGCCCAAGATCTCATGCGACGCTCAATGCGCGAGCTCCTCATGGGCATTTGGCGTAACCGTCGAGACCCCGTTCGGAAGCTCGGCCTTCTTCTCGCCTCGTGACGGCCACAGCTCCGCGATGCGGTCGCGTACTTTCTTGCTCGACTCCGGCGCGAGCAAGAGAACAATCGCGCTCGCCGTGACGGCGCCGGCTGCGAACCAGACCGCGGGCCCGAGTGCGCCACCGCGACGCTGGAGCCCGAAGCCGTCGAGCAGCGAGTCCACACCTCGGGCCTCGATGGCGCGGAGTGACTTCCTGAGTTTGAGCGCCTGGCCACCCAGGTCAATCAGAGACGAGCGCGCTTGGTCCGCGGTTCGCCCGGCTGTATGAATAAAAGAGCCCATGAGTTCCTCTTTTTGCGTCGATCCGTTGTGCGGGGCTGGCAACAGCCGGTGCCCTGGGTTGCAGTTCGCGAACATGGAACCGGCGGAGGCGGCGGGCCACCGCCGGTTCCCTGTCATGGTGCTCGTTATTTCGCGGCGCCTTTGACCGCCTGCTTCACGTTCTCCACCGCTCCTTTGGCCTTTCCTTTGAGCTCGTCGACTTCCCCCTCTGTCTTGAGCCCATCGTTTCCGGTAAGCGTGCCGAGGACCTGCTTCGTCTTGCCTTTGACCTTGTCGATGATCTCGCCCATGGGATTTCTCGCTTTCCGAAACGCATCTTGAATCGTGGGTCAGGGCCACCGCAGCCCGCACCGTTGTCGGGTGCCGTCCGATCCAGCAGCATCGGGCGTGCCAGACGCCTCCCCCTGATCCCGTGGACGAGCTTCCCAGAGGGGCACCTGGCTTCCGCAAGTGCCCGAGGTATCTACAGTGAGCGAGTTTCGGTCGTTGGTGAGGCTTTCCGCGGTCGATTTGGGCGCAACTCTCCTCTCGTACACTCATCGGTGCACTCCAGGGATCCGCAACGTGCGAAAACGGGGTTCTCTTCGCGCCAAGCGACAGCGCCGCTGAGCTCGCCCTTTGCCGCGACACGGGCCGCGTCGCTGACGCGATCAGAAAAACGGTCGTCCCCGAGCCTGCGAGCTACAGCGCACTCATTCCCCTTGCCGGGGCCCGCTCTCCATGGAGACGCGTTCAAACAGGCTTTGAGCATTCCGCCGCTCCCGACCTTCGTTGCTCTCCCAAAGCCGATCACAGTCGCCCGGATCGAGCCCGACTCCTTGAGGACGGAAGACGGAGCGCATTCGCATTCTGGCGCCCGCTGGAATGCCAAAACCCCATTTGCGGCCCTGCAAGGGCATTGAGCCGCTGCCCGGAAACTCTCCGTCACGGGGGTAGCTACGGCGCGGCGCATGCATGGCAGGGCGACATGAAAACCTTTCGACCCCTATGCGCGCTTTCGCTCACGACTTTGGGACCTCTCCTCGCGTGCGGCGGCGCAAGCCAAGAACCTCCGAATACGGCGATCTCCGCAGAGAGTCAACCGGCGCCCATGGCAGGAACGCCTGTCGAAAGTCATCCAGGTGTCACGAGCGCGCAGAGTGTCGACAAGTCGGTCGTTCACCAGCTGGCATCGGCGCGATGCGACCAAGAGCAAACATGCAACAACGTCGGTCCCAAAGCGAAGTTCGCGTCACGCGAGACCTGCATGGACCAGATGAAGGGAAGCATGGGAAACGATTTGAACGCGTACAACTGCCCGCGCGGCATCGACCGCGAGGCGCTGAATCGCTGCATGGCGGCGGTCACCAGCGAAGAGTGTAGCCATCCGTTCGACACGCTCGCGCGCTTCGACAAATGCCGAACGGGCGCGCTCTGCATGAAGTAGGAGAGTGGCCACACGCATGATTGCGACAAAACCCGCCGTCGGGCTGGTCCTCGTGCTCGCCGCGGTGTCATCGACGCTTTCCGGCTGCTTGTGGCGCGAGCGCCCTGATCGCGACGTGCATGTCGAGCCGCGTCGCGATCAAGAGCATCGAGAAGAGCGTCCCGAGCATCATGATGGGGACCACAAGTAAGTAGTACGCACGGGTGTAGTCTCTCGCAGGGGTGCATGGCCCCTCGCAGGTCCCCCCGCGGGGGGACCCAAGGGGGCGAGAGACGGTGCGCGCGCGGCGACGGGAAAAAGCGGAGGTCACGGCGCGAAGTGTGCACCGTTGACAGAGCCCGTGGACTCCTTGGCGCCCGATGGGGCGTGCGCCTCACCGATAGCGGCCAGGGTGTGCACGATGCTGTCGCCGCTGAGTCCGTTGCTCTTGCGTCCCTGGGAGCGGTGGGCATGGCGCGCCAGGTCGTTCATGGACAGAATGCCCTTCAGCCGGCCGTGCGTATCGAGGACGGGTAAGCGGCGAACCCGTACTCGCCGCATGAGCGTTTCGACCATCTCGACGGGGTCCGTCTCGCGAATGCCGTGCACCTTGTTTGCCATTGCGCTCGACACCGGGATCTGCCAGAGCGGCCGACTCTGGGTGTAGGCGGCCATGCAGATGTCGCGGTCCGTGATCATCCCCACCACGCGGTCGTCGGCGTCGAGGACCGGAAGGGCGCCGCAGTCGCTCTCCCACATGATCTGCGCGGCGCGCTGGAGATCGTCGTTGGTGCCGCAAGACTTCACGGACGTCGTCATTAGTTCGGACACATTCATCGTGCGCTCCTTTCAAGAGGCGCACCACATAAAGCAAATGGGAGGCCGCAGTGTACGCGCGCCACTACGTTTGGATCATGGGCGGAGGAGAGCACCCGCGCGGTGGTTCGTGTCAAGCCAACGCCGGGAGGTGAGGAGAGCTGGGCGGGCAGTGGCTATCGCCCGGAATTGTGACGGCAATCTGCAAAGGCGAAAGGCGAAAGAGAATCGAAGGCCACTTGAGTTTCCCTCGTCCGCCTTGGCGCCATGGTCCGTTCATCTCTGCATTTCCACGGGCCTGCTCGTGCTCATTCTCGGTGGTCCAAACCTTGCACGGTAGCCTCCCGCGTCGGGGACCGATGCTGGCACCCCGAAGGCGGAAAAGAGGATGAGAAAATGGGTCTTCTATGGGGTCTCGCCGTATTGTTCTTCGTGATGTGGCTCTTCGGTTTCGTTGCCTTTCACGTCGGCGGTGCGTTCATTCACGTCCTGCTCGTGCTGGCCGTCGCCGTGGTGCTCATCAATGTCCTCTCGGGCCGCCGCACGGCCTGAGCGGTTTCGAGCGCGATTTAGGCCGGGTGTGTTGCGCGTCAGGTAGCTCGTACATTGCAGTCCAGCCCCGCCCGCGAGCGGATGAACCGGAGTTTTCTTATGACACTCAAGGGCCCTTTGGCTTTCAGCCTATTGCTCGGTTCTTTGTGCCTGTGCTTGGCCGGCGCCGCCGAGGAACACGGGCGCTCGGCCCCTCGACCTCAGCCACCGGCCTTTCATCCTCATCCAGCCGGCGTCCATCCAAGAGGTGCGGTCGTGCATTCGCGTCCAGTGCGCGTGCTGGCGCCAAAAGTCGTTGACCGTGCTCGTCACGAATGGACGCATTGGGAGCACCCGCAACTCGTGCGACCGGCTTACTACTGGGACTGGCAGCACATTCATTCCGTCATGTGCGTCGCCGAAGACTCGTACGGCGATCAGTATCCGGTCACCGAAGCGGCACAGCCTGGCTTTGGTCTCGAGGAAATGACGCAAGTCGAGGACGACGCGCTCGACCGCTGTTTCGCGGAGTCAGGCCAAGACCCGACCTGCGTTCTGGCCAGCTGCACGCACATCTGACTGGGAGTTACCCGTCGGCGCCGAGACTCGCCGCCAGGCCACCGTTGGGTGCCCGACCGAGGGCCTTCGTTTCGGGCTACATCCATCGGCGGCGCTTGAACCAGAGTGCCGGGATCAAGGCACTGACCACGACGAGAGCGATGGCCATGGGGTAGCCAAAACGCCAGCCAAGCTCGGGCATCACGCGGAAGTTCATACCGTATACCCCCACCACGAGAACGGGCGGGATGCCAACCACCGAGGCGATCGTGAGCGTCTTCACGATTTCGTTCTGTTCGATGTTGATGAACCCCAGCGTCGCGTCGAGCAGAAATTGTACTTTGCCGGAGAGGTGCGCTTCGTAGTCGGTGAGCGACGCGATGTCGGTGCGGATCGCCTTCATGCGTGCTGCGCTGAGGGAAGGCGCTCCCGCGATGCCGCTCTCCACCACGAACGCGGCAATGCGGCCGACGCCGAGAAGTCCGTCTCGTATCTGCGATGTCCGATCGGCGACGCTTCCGATGCGGCGAAGGGCCGCGCGCAGATCGCCCGAGACCCGGCCCACGGAAGGGCGGAACGCGCTCCGCGACAGCTCGTCGCATTGGGCGCCCGCGCGTTCGAGCCCGTCGGCGGAGCGATCGACGGCCGCCTCCAAAATGCGCAAAAACCCGTCCTCCGCCGTCCCTCCGGATTGACTGGCGAATGCGTCGTGCGCCGCGTCGAAGGATGCGATCTCCGCGAAGCGAACGGTGATGAGAACGCGCGAGGACAGCACGAAGCCGACCGGCGAGAGGACGAGATCATCCTCACCACGCCGAGCGACCATCGGCGTCGAGACATAGTAGGCGCCGCTCTCGAACATCAGCCGACTCGAAGACTCGATCTCGCTGATCTCGCTCTCTGCGGGAACGCGCAGGCCGGTCGCCCGTCCCACCCGCTCGACCTCCGCACGGGTGGGACCGAGCAGATCGATCCACGTCGCGGCGCCTAGGTCCTCTCCTGGATGGGCCGAAATCACCTGGACTCCCTCGCGTTCTGCCGGATTGCCCGTTGCCGCCGACCGCTCGATGCCGGCCAGCCGTTCACCTCGCCTCGGGCCAAGCCCGTAGAGATACGCGACGAGAGAGGCCTTGGCCATGCCGTCGTTGGGGTCAGGCCCGGCAGCGCGCGGCCGCGTCGTCCGGCGAGTCACATGCCGGTTCGCGGCTCATCGGAGCGCCTGTTTGGGGGCGTTTTGACTGCGCGCTGGGTCTTGCGCACCCCTGCGAGGCCTGCCCGCCGTATTGATGTCTCCGTCCGGTGTTATCGGCTGATATTGCGATCCACTTCCGCGGGGGCCAACGTTTTCTGCGCCCGCCAACGTTGCGCGCTCGTGCAATGGTTTCGACCGCCCTACCGTTTGCTGGTTCATTTGCTACTGTGAGCAAGTCTGGAGATTGCGTCTCCAGCGCTTGGAGGAGAGGTCCATGACAACGCGAGCAACCATTTGGGGCGTCGCAATGAGCGCGCTCTTGCCAGCCGGCTCAATCGGATGCGCGGGTGGCGGAGACTCCGCGCCGCAGACATCTGCGGAACAGGTCTATTCCGTGGGGTTCATGGTGAGCACGCGAGGCAATTTACCGACCTGCACGTCAAGCTTGGCCGGAACCGTCGCCTACGTCGCCTCGCCTCCAAGCCTCTACGCCTGCGAAGCCAGCAGGAGCGGGTCCTTTTCGTGGACGTCGATCGCTTGCTCATCGGCCAACTATGGGAGTGTTGCGTACGCCAATCTTTCGCCACCCCTGCTCCTGGCGTGTGTGAACAAGGGCTGGACGCCGGTCCCCCTCCCGCAAGGCGAGGCGGGCCCGCCCGGACCACGAGGGCCGGCGGGGCCGCCCGGTGAAGCCGGCGCGCCAGCACTCATTTCGACGACGCAACTGCCTTCCGGCGATGCCCATTGCCCGACGGGGGGCGTGCGGATTGACACGACCTCAGACGGGGTGGCAAAGCCCCCCGTGTATGTTTGCAATGGCGGAGAGGAAGGGGACGCCACTGCGTCGGACGGCGGCACGGGTGCTTCGGATGCCGCGGACGCTTCCGATGTGAAGACCCTTCCGCCCGGGCTCGTTGCCTATCCGACCCAGAACGCCACCGCCTTTTGCAACTCGATGGCGCGCTGTTGCGGAGTCGATGCCGGCGCTTTTGACATGACCAGCTGCGTGTCGGATTGGAGCGTATCGGCCTGGGAGCTGATGCTTCCGGACAACGTCGCGGTGTTCACTGCCGGCAATCTCACTTTCAATTCGATCCGAGGCAATGCGTGCATCGCAGCGCTTCAGGCATGGCCATGCGATGCCTTTGGTACCTCCGAGAACGGGGCGATCGTCAGCGCATGCTTCAACGTGCTCGGAGGAACGATTCCGGTCGCGGGCACTGGGTGCCTCTCATCGTACGAGTGTGCCAACGGGTACTGCAACGCTGCCGGTACGTGCACCGCGCTGGTCGGGCTGGGCGGCGCGTGCCAGGCCGACGAGCAGTGCGGCCAGGCCGGAACCACCCCGACGCTCTTTTGCGATCTCTATCCCAGCGACGGGAGCAGCCCCAGCACCGGAACGTGCCAGCCCCTTCTTCCCAGCGGCAGCGCCAGCTTCTGCGGCAATGCGAATGTGCTCGACGATCTGGCATGCACGGTCGGGGTGTGCGGGGACGACAACGTTTGCGGCGATTCGAAGACCAATCCAGCATCCAATATTTGCCCAGGGTACGTTCTAGGCGGAGGCTGACCGCACGCTCGCCGATCGGCCCCCGTCGTTTCACCGGCACATCGCAGACTCCGCCCAAAAGAGGCCACGAAGGACTAACGTGCCCGCTGTGTCGGTGCCTTCGCCGTATTCGCGATCGAACGGCCGCTTGGGACCCTATCTCGCGTGCGCCGCCGCCGTTCACGCCGCCATATTTGCCATCAGCTCGCTCCGATCGGTCCGGGGTGCGGCGGTGGCCCAGGCGGCGGCAGTGGTCCGCGCCGTACGTGTCGAGGTCGAGCCGGGGGTTATCGATCTGCCCGCCCCGCCCCGGGGAGAGGCATCCGCAATCGCGGGCGATTCGATGGGCGCGAGCGCGCGACCGGCGATTCCGGCTCCGCGGCGGGCCCGAGCCGACGAGAACGTGGCCGCCATCAGGAGCGCCCTGCAGGAGTCCGAGGACCGCCGACAGCGAGACATGGGGAGGGCGGCCGCCGTCGCCGTGGCGGCCGGCCGGCCTCCCAGCGGTGGGCCGCCAGGCTCTTTCGGGGCGTGGGGGGGCGCTACGCCGATCCGAGGCAACATTGCCTTTGGCAACGGAAGCCATGGGGCGCTGACGGGCAGAGTGTGCTTTCTGCCCGTGGGTACGTTGCGGATCGCCGACGCGGGGGAGTGTCAATACGTCGCGACCGTGTACACGGATACGCTCAATATCCCCGAACGGCACTTCTCCGACGGCTTCCCCGGCGTTTCCGACCGCTCGGAGTGGTTTCTCATCGATTACGCGGGTACGTTCTCCGTCACGGCCTACGGAACGTACGTGTTCCGGCTTCATTCGGACGACGGGTCGTATCTTTACATCGACGACTCGCTCGTCATCGACAACGACGGCAAGCACGCCCCGGAGAGCCGGTCGGGCACGGTGCAGCTTTCGGTCGGCGATCATCGAATCAAAGTGCGGTACGCCCAAACGGACGACCGCATGGCACTGCAGCTCTTCGTGCGCCCACCCGGAGGCGCAGAGATCCTTTTTACGCCGCGCCTCTAGACTGCAGACCAGAGCTGCTCCGCGCTGTGGTTCGCGATCTCGCTCGCGGTGCGCCTCACCACCCGAGTCAGGCCCGCGTACCGCCCCGAGACAATGTCATCCAAACGGGTGACTCTCGGCGGTGACAACCAGTGACTAAATCAGGCCCAACCCGAATCCCAAGGAGAGTCCCATGTTGATCCACTGCAGGCGGCAACTGATGGTGCTCGCCGCGGCCGCTTCGCTCACCGATTGCACACTCAAGACGACGACCATCGGCGATGGCGCCTCCACATCGACGTCCGACAACGGAGGTGGGGTCAGCCCCGGCGCGACCAAGGCCATCCCGGACGCCGGCGCGAAGCCCGGGATCCTCGGCTTCGTCGCGTCGAACGTGCCCGCGTCGACGCCACTGATCGCGACGGGAGACTTGGTCTTCAGCACGCAGACGTGCAGTCGCGCCAGTGTGGAGATCGACACTGCGAAGGGCATCGTCAACGGGTGCGACCCGCAGATGCAGGCCTTCAGCTACACCGCGATCACACAAAGCGACACATCGCTGGGATCGTTGCCTGCTGCCCTGTTTGTCACCAACAAGTTCACGATCCAGACGGGGATGACCGTCACCGTCGTGGGCAACTTGCCTCTCGTCGTCGTGGCCCTCGGTGATGCAAACATCAGCGGCTTGCTCGACGCTTCGCGGGGCGTGGGCGGGGGGGGGATCGCCACGCGCGGCAATCAGAAGGGCAACGGCCAGGGGGGCGGAGGCGCGGCGGCGGCCGGCGAGGGAGCTGGCGGCGCAGGCTTTTGCGGTGTGGGCGGCGACGGCGCGAGCAACACGGGGTCGGGAGGCAAGTCGTATGGCAACGCCGCGAACGTTCCGCTGCTCGGCGGCTCCGCCGGTGGCAGCGCGGCTCAAGGTTCCGGCGCCGGCGGGGGCGCGGTGCAAATCATCTCGGCCACCTCCGTGCAAGTGACCGCTCCCGGCGTCATCCACGTCGGTGGCGCCGGCGGAAGCTGGGAGGGAAGCGCCGGAGGGTCGGGCGGCGCCATCCTTCTCGAGGCGCCGACGATCAGCATCGCCGGCACGCTTGCGGCCAACGGGGGCGGCGGCGGCGGCGGCGACACGCAGTGCAACAGCGGGCAGGACGCGCAGGCGGGCGCAACTCCCGCGGCCGGGGACAAATGCCCCGACAACCCCGGCGCCGCGGGCGCGGCTGGATCAACGATCGACGGGGCCACGCCCGCAAGCGGGATGGTCGGCGGTGGCGGTGGCGCGGTCGGTCGCATCCGGTTGAACACGACGAGTGGCGCCGCGACGATCGGGTCGAGCGCGGTCATTTCGCCCGCGCCGACGACAACGTGCGCGACACAGGGAATGATCGCGCACTAAATCCGTGCGGATCGCCAAGCCGTCAGCCCAGCACCCGCTCTCGCAAGAACTGCTTGACCCGCGCGTTCACGAGCCCCGGCTGCTCGATGGGGGTGACGTGCGTTCCGCGGGAAACCATGAGTAACTCGCCGTGCGGCATGGCCTCGGTCATCGCTGTGGCGAGAAACGGCGGCGTGAACGTGTCGCGCTCCCCGGCGATCACCAGCACGGGCACGTCGATGCGCCCCAAGAGGTCGCCCGCCGTATGCTCGCCGGCCGCGCGCAGCATGCGCAAGAACATCGGGAAGTCCACGTCGGTCATGTGTGAGAGATACGGGAGCACGTCCTCGGGATGCACGCGCTCCGGGTCGATCTCCCCTGCCTTCAGCGCGACCTTCAGCGCGAACTGGGGAGGCAGTCGACTCCACACGGCGCGCACGATGTCGGGCGACTTTTGCGCGAGGTCGAGCAGCTTCGGCAAGATGAGCTCGAGCACGGGAACGCCATGGAACGTGCTTGTAACGTTGCCGAAGCTCCCGCAGAGGAGGACCAGCCCGCGAACTTTGTCCGGGCGCGCGCGGTACGCTTCGAGCGCGACCTGACAGCCCATCGAGTGGCCGAACAGCACGCAGGGCGGATCGCCCACGTGCCGGCGGACGCAGTCCAGATCGTCTGCGTGCGCCGCGATGTCGATGCGGGCCGGATCGGCCGGGGGCGCGCTGCGCCCATGCCCGCGGTAGTGCCAGTGCACCAGCGGAACGACGGGCGCGAGCTCGTCCCACACGTACTTCCAGATGAATCCGTCGCAGAGGATTCCGTCGCTGAGAAGCGCGTGCACTTCGTCCGCGGCGTGCCCTCCCGTTCGCGTGCGGACGAACAAGCGTGTGCCGTCGGCGGCGAAGGCAAATGATGCATGGTCGCCGGGCCGTGCCCCCCCCGGCCGTGCGGTTTCGGCGGCGCGATCCCTGGCCTGGCTCAGCCCGCCTCCTCGTCTTCGGCCCCCTCCACATCGTTGACGCTCGGGAGCTTTTTGATCTCCACGCGCGAGATCTTCCAGGCGCGCTGGACCACCCAAGACAGCGATCGGTCGAGCCGCGCCGCCTCTTCCTTGATCTCCTGGAGCATTGACTCCGGGAAGTACAAACTCTGTTTGCGCTTGTCGGTCTTTGAGCCGGGCAGGTTGGCCATCGGTTCCTTCTCACTCGTCGCCAAGGGGAGCCTCCTTCGTGTAGGCCGCCGGAAAGGTGCGGGGAAACGCTGCGCTTGCCTTCACTAGGATACCCCGATTCGCGGAAGACTTACGAGGGGGATCAAGCTGAGCAAGAGACTTCGTAGGCTACAGGGTACAGGGCCCGACAGAAAATATTCTTCGCGCAGCCCGTGCCTACATCTGGCTCGGGCCTCCTCCGGGCTTGTCGAACGACGCTCCTGGAAGCGCTCGGTGGCGTGCTTCGTCAGCCGGCCGCACGCCCTCGCCTAGCCTGTCTTGCTCGTCATGCGCCGCCGGGAAGGGCGGGCTACGGTCCTACGAAATGCGCCTGGTCAGCCTGAAGAGCGTCGTTCTCGCGTTGTGTGCGTTTTCGGGAGGTGCATGCGTCACCGCCCTCGGCGGGGCACCCCGTTCGGCTCGAGGTGAGACCCCGTACAGCGCCGTCGAGCAATTGGGGCGCGTTCTCGTCGAAGTCGAGGGCGAATACGTCGACCCGGTCGATCGCGCGAAGCTCGTGGACGGAGCGATCAAGGGGATGGTGGCCGAGCTCGACCCCCACTCCAGTTACATGGCGCCGGACGAGTTTCAGGCGTTCCAGAGCGACACCGAAGGGCAGTTCGGCGGGATCGGCATCGAGGTGGAGACCCGCAACGACCAGTTGGTCGTGCTCTCGCCAATCGAGGGCTCTCCCGCCGAGCGGGCCGGAATCCAGAGCGGCGACGTCGTCGTCAGCGTCGATGGCAGGGACGCGAGCGCGCAGCCGCTCGACAAGCTCGTCAAACACCTCCGGGGCGCTCCCGGCGGGCACGTGAAGATCGGCATCCGGCGAAAGGGCACACCCGACCTTCTGTCGTTCGACTTGGCGCGCGAGGTGATCCACGTGCCCAGCGTTGCGTCCAAGCTCCTTATGGATCGCGTCGCGTACGTGCGCGTCAAGCAGTTCCAGGAGCGAACGCACGACGAGCTCCTCGATGCGGCGGCGAAGCTGCGTGCGCGCGCCGGCGGTCGAATCGCGGGAGTGATTCTCGACCTCCGCAGCGATCCCGGCGGCCTGGTCGATCAGGCGGCCGACGTGGCCGACGAGTTCCTCGACGAAGGCGTGATCTACACGGCGCGCCATCGGGGGCGCATCGTCGACGAAGTTCGGGCGCGCTCGGGTGGCGCGTTCGTCGGCCCCCCGTGCGTCGTCCTCGTCAACCAGTACACGGCGAGCGCTTCGGAGCTCGTGGCGGGGGCGCTTCAAGACCACAAGCGCGCGAGCGTCGTCGGCGAGCCGACCTTCGGGAAGGGAAGCGTGCAGGCGATCGTGTCGTTGCCAGGCGGCGCTGGGATGCGGCTGACCGTGTCACGTTATTACACGCCCGGCGGTCACGCGATTCAGGCCGACGGCGTGCATCCCGACGTCACGGTGGAGCTGAAGAAGAACGAAGCGTCGGTGTCCTTTCGCGAGAAGGACCTCGAAGGTCATCTCGCGCCGGAGCCCGGCGGGGACGCCGCGTCCCACCCGAAGGGTGTCGTCGTCGTCGCGGCCGACGCGGGCACGCCGGGCCCCGAATCGAGCCGGAGCGACGCGCGCAACGTTCCCGACGACCCGGGCAAGGGAAGCGACCCGATGCTCCAAGTCGGCTGGGACGTGCTTCACCGCGCCATGGCGGCCGACCCCGTCCCCTGACGGGACGCTCGCGCCGCTGCCGCCCCGGCTGCGACGCCCGTCGCGAGGACGTCGAGCCAGGCGCGCGGCGAATCGGCGCGCAGGTCACCTGCGACGAAGAGTCCGGATTCCGTGCGGCCCTCCACGTCGGCGAGCACCCCGACGCGATCCGCCAGCGCGTCGCGCGCGAAGGGCCACGCGATGGACTCGGGCGCGATGCCGAAAAGCGTGCCCGGCAGCTCGAGCGGACGGCCGTTGGCACCGAGGGTCAGCGGCGCGTCCACCGTCAGCCGGAACGGCGGGCGCCCGAATGGCGGAAGCGCGGACGCGACGATCGACTCCGCGGGCGCGTACTCCACTCCGCCGCCGATGAGGCCCCCCGTGGCGAGGACGACCGCGTCCCCTTCCCGAGCCGGACCGTCGCCCATGGCGATCCGCCAGCCGTCGTCGCTTCGAGCGAGGCTCGTCGCGCGGCCTGGCACTCGATCGACGGCGGCGACGAGCGCACGGTCGCGCGCCCGTTCGAAGCGCAGGCCCGACGGGCCACCCGGCAACGCGATCGCCTCGCCGCATGCGACGCCCACCCGCTCGGAGAGCGCGCGCCCTTTCGGCCGATCGATTCCCAAGCAAGGAGGCAGCACGATCGCCCGGATTCTGGCTCCCGCCCGCGTGAGGGCGTCGCGAAGGCGGTCAGCGAGCCAGCCCAAACGATCGTCGTCGTCGTGCCGCATCGCGAAGTCGGCGTCGGGCAGGACGCGCTCGTCCACGTGACGGATCACGACGGCGTCGAAAGGCTGGAAGCTCTCGCCCCATGCCCGGGCCAGCGCGCCCCCGTCCCACCCCGGGCGCTCGCAGCGGACGACGCCGATGCTCGATCCGGCGAGCGGCATGATGTCGAGCAGCGCCGCATCGTGGCCGCGCGCCGGCCGCGCGACACCCGACGTGGTGAGAAGCCGCGCGCCACCGTCCGGGAGCGCGTAGCCACCCAAGGCATCGAGCACCTCGCGCGCCGCGCGCCCGATCGGTGCTGGGTGCGCCGGGGCGTGCGGCCAGAAGACCGCGTCCAGTGCTCCCGTCGCCAAAGTCGACGCCCCCGTTCCACCGTCGATCAACGTGACCTGCGCGCCGGCCCGCGCGGCTGTCAGCGCCGCCGCCGTACCGGCCACGCCCGCGCCGACGACAACCACACGATTCGTCACAGCTCACCCAGCGAGGCCCGCCAGTGGGCGAGCGAAAGCGCCTCTTGTCGCGCCTGTTCGGGTCCCAGCGCGACGAGACGCGTCCGCGCCTGGCGCAGAACGAATTCGCTCGCGAGCGCGCGCCCTTCTGCCGGTGGCAGGCCGCGCTCTTCCGCAATGATCTGACCGCAGCGCATCGCACAGCGCATTCCGCCGCATGCACCAAAGCCGAGTCGCGTTCGCCGCGCGACGTCCTCGACCGTGCGCGCGAGCTCGTCGCGAACGGCGTGCCGCACCTCGGCTTCGATCACGGGCTCGCACGGGCACGTCACGTCGCGCTCGCTCCGCGTCGCGCGCTCGAGGATGCGCAGGGCGATCGTTCCGTGGCGATAGATCAAACGGCGCGCTGCGACCGGGGTGATGCCGTGCTTGTCGGCGACTTCGAACGCGTCGGGGATGCCGTCGCCCCCGGGAAGGGGTCGAACGTGGGTCGCACAAGGCACCTGGACCTCGAACTCGTGCTCGGCGACCTTGTCGCTCAGCTCTTGGGCGAACAGGCGGTAGCTCGCGAGCTTGCCGCCGATCATCGAGTAGACGCCCGGCGCGCCGTCGGCGGCGTGATCGACGATCTCGTGCTCTCGCGAGAGAGCGTCTTCGTTCGGTCCGTAGGCGTAGAGAGTCGGCCGGACGCCGGCGTACGTGCCAATGGCTCGCGCGCTGCGCACGCTGGGGAACACGTGCGCCACGCCTTGCACGAGATAGCGAACCTCTTCGCTGGTTGCGCGTACGTCGTCGAGGTCGCCGTAGTAGTCGTCGTCGGTCGTGCCGAGGACGCTGACGTTCTGCCACGGCTCCAGAAAGATCTGTCGTCCGTCGACCGCCTCCGAGAGGATCCCGTAGTTGGTCAGGCGCCGGTCGAGAACGACGTGGATTCCTTTGCCTGGACGGACACGCACCCGGGCCTGCGGCAGTCCCCCGAGCGCCGCGGTAACGGGACTCCAGGCGCCGGTGGCGTTGACGACCACGTGGGCGCGCACGCCGAGCCGCTCTTGGGTGAAGCGGTCACGGGCGTTCACGACGTAACGGCCGCTGCCGTCGCTGCGCACGAGCCGCGCGATCGAATCGACCGTGGTGTGCACGTGGACCCGCGCTCCGCGCGACATCGCGTCGACGGCGTTCAGCACGCAGAGGCGCGCTCCGTCGACGCCCCACTCGTCGAATGTGATGCCGCCGACGACCGCGCCGACCAGGCCCGGCTCCAGCCGCGCGAGGTCGGCCGCGTCGAGGCGGCAGTGCGGCTCGCCGCGTTTGAGCGGCTGGTAGTCGTCGTACGCGCGGAAATAGGCGTCAATGAGCTCGAATGCGATACGGCCTTTCGCGCTCTGCCGGACGGGCATGAGAAAGGGGATGCGAAAGAGCAGGTGCGGGGCGATCCGCTGGATGTACCCGGAGTCGCGGCACGAGCTCTCCGTCACCTGGGGCGACTTCGAGAGATACCGCACCCCACCGTGGATCATTCCGCTCGAGTTGCCGCTGGCGCCGAACGCGAGGTCGTTGCGCTCGAAGAGCGCGACCGTCAAGCCGCGCAGGGCGAGGTCCCGCGCGACGCCCGTGCCGTTGATTCCTCCGCCGATGATCGCCACGTCGACGGAGTCGCGAGGGAGCGGCTCCTCCGCGGCCGCCATGGCCACGGGCGGCGGGAGAACGGAGACGAGCGGCTCTTCGGGCATCGGGCAGCCGTCTAGCAGATCCGCTCAACGAGTTCTCATCGGTTCCCATCCCTCGTTGGGTCTCGTTGGGTGAGGGGGCCTCAGGCGTCGCTTTCCACGAGCGACCGCTTTGCTCGCTTCACCTTGCGCGCAAACCGTTCGAGCACGCGGTCGACGACGTCCAAGAGCTCGCGATTGCCATCCTGCTTGTGCTTGGCCACGCGCGAGGCGTACTTCGGGGCCTCGCGGAGGAAGAGCCGAAGGAGCCCCGCTTCGATGCTCTCGGCGGCGAGCCCGTACCCGAGCTCTTCGAGGTAGCGCGCGTTGAGGATTTGCTCGTACTGGTTTCCGACCGGAACGCTGAAGACCGGCTTTCCGAGGTAGATCGCCTCGCCGATCAGCGTCAGGCCGCCGTTGGTCACGACCGCGCGGGCCGAAGCCAGGTCCTCGACGAACCCTTCTTCGCTGAACTCTTTCAACGTGCAATTGCCGCGGCGAGCGTTCTTCCGTAGCCCGTAGACCACGAACTTCTCCTCATGCACGGAGTTGAGCTCGTCGACGAGACGGGTGTCGCTCGTCGACGTCTGGTAGACGAGCACGTGATCGCCCGGTTGTGACCGCTTCTTCACGTCGAGGATCGCGCGGCGCACGATCGGCGGAACCAGGGTGGTCTCTTTTTCGTAGCGCTTGCGGACGGTCGGGAAGAAGAAGGTGGTGACGATGTAGTGGTCGCACGCCGGGAGCTTTGCCCGCACGAACGCCTTGGTCGCCTGGTAGTCGACTTTGACGCCGTGCTTGGCGAACTTGCCGAGCTTGCAACGGCTGATGATCTGCTGGTTGTCGATCGACATGATCGGCACGCGGTGGCGCTTCGCGAAGAAGTACGCGAACGAGTCGAAATCGCTGATGACCGCGTGGGGGCGGAACGAAGCGACGCGATCGAAGTAGACGCCGACGTTCGCGGCGAGCATCCACGGGGCGGCGAGCACGTTTCTGGCGAGGGTTCCGTCCCGGTCCATCCGGTTGTCCACGTATCGAATGGTCAGCCCTTTGATCTCGACGACGTCCCGGAAGCTCTTCGAGAGCAGGGCGTGGGCGCGCCCGCTAACGACGATCTTGACCTCGTGACCGCTTGCGATCAGGTGCTCGCAGACGACGCTGCTTCGGATGGCATGCCCCATCCCCTCGCCGACGACGCCGTAGAGGATGCGCATCGGCTGCGCTCGTTCACCCGCGGACCCGAATCGACCACGTCAGCTTCGCGACGCTCTTGAGCACGTTCGGAACGCGCTTGAACAGGTTGATGCTCGGCGGCCGCTTTTCGATGACGTGCACGGGGATCTCCCGAATGGGAATTCCGCCCCGGTCGGCGCGGATCACGAACTCGCTCGCGAAGACGTCCTTGTCGATCAGGCAGGCTCGCACGACGTCGAGGAGTGGGACACGCCGGAACGCCTTGAGCCCATGGGTGTCGGTGCCGCGGTAGCCCAGCATGACTTTGAGCAGCGATGAATACGCGATGCTCGCCGCGTGCCGAATGAGCGGCCGATCGTCGGCCGAGCCGACCGCGAGCTTGCTGCCGATGACGAGATCGGCCTCACCGGTCTCGAGGATCTCGATCGCACTCTTGTGAAACGTCGTGTCGCAGAGGTCGATCTCTTCGCAGAGCACGATGTCGCCCCGCGCCAGCAGGATCCCTTGCTTGAGGGCCTTGCCGTAGTTGGGCTCGCCGAGCGAGATGAGCTTGACCTGACCGTCGTCGGGGTTCGAGTACTTCGCCGCGAGCTCGTGGCCGATCGCGATCGTCCGGTCTTTGGAGCCGTTCTCGGCGAGGATGATCTCGTAGCTCCACCCGAGCGGTTTCAGGCGCTCGCGCAGGTCGACGACGGCGGCGTGCAAGATCGCCTGCTCGTTGTAGATCGGGATGACGATTGAAATGTGGGGGTCCGCCGGCTGCGCGGCGGGCTGGCGTCGTTGAACGGCTGCCATCGAGGGGATACCTGATACGCGATGTTGTGTTCGGGTTTCAACCGGTCTCCGGCGATACCGGCGACCTTTCGTCGGCGCCAAAGCTGTCGACGAGTGCTCTTGCTTCGACGATGTTGTCCTCGATCGCGCAATAGGTCCAGCCGCCGTAACGGCCGAGCGACCAAACCCCGCGCTGTCGCAGGCGCGCGGCCAGCCGCTTGTGCTCGGACAGTGACCGTTGGGTGACATGTACGTAGGCCGGGTCGAGCACGACCCAGTGCTCGGCTACCAGGCGCTGCGAGGTCACCACCCCCTCGCGCGCGAGGTCCGCCAGGACCCGCTCGCGAGTGGCCGCGACGTCGATGGCGGCGCCTTTGGGAAAACCGATCTCGACGTACAAGCTCATTCGGTCGGTCTCGAAGATGTTGTCGTACCAGCCGACGCGGTAAAACGTCGTGTCCCGCGCGGGATAGTAGGCCCAGTGGACGTCCCGATCGCCCTTGTGGTCGAAACCCAAGTTGAAAACCAGCACCTTGCTGTAGACCCAGGTGCCGGGATCGTGGTCGATGCCGCAGATCGACGCAAAGCGGTCGAAGGGCGCGCTCGAGACGAGGCGCTCGAACGCCAGTGTGCGGCGGGTCGTCCGTGCGACGCGACGATCGACGTCGACCGAGACCAGCGCCTCGTCGAGCGCCACGCTGCCGGCGCGCAGCTCGCCGGCCAGCGCGTTGACGTATTCGATCGCCCCCCCTTCGGGATAGGTGAACGTCGCGTTGTAACTCGTGTTGTCCGCCCGCTTCATGTTCCGCACGACGTCGGTCAGGTCGGCGTGGGGAAAGAACCGGCCCATGGCGTCTCGGTCGAGCGTTGCCAAGTCGCACGCGTAGAGCTTCTCGTTGTAGGGAACGAGAAATTTCTCGCAGATACTCTCGCCGAAGCGCGCGTACAGCATCTGCTTGAAGTTCTCTTCCCGCGCCGGCTGAGCGCGGGGCACGTCGCTCGACCGGGCGAAATAGAGGTCGTGAAGGCAGTCGATGAATTCGTCCTGCGGGAGCTGGTGGATGTTCTTCTGAAAAGGAAAGTCGACCCGCTTTCCCTTGTACGCGATGAACGACTTCTTCTCGACGACGCGGATGCGCTGGCCCGGCATGCGCTCACGCAGCCACGCCTCGATCTCCGGGTGCTTGAAGTGGAAGAAGTGTCCCGAATAGTCCCAGACGAAGCCATCCTTCTTGATCGTCTTGCACCAGCCGCCGATCCCGCCGCTGGCTTCGAGCACGACGTAGTCGCCGTCTCCCTTTGCCGAGAGCGCGGCGGCGGTGGCGAGGCCGGTTATCCCGGCGCCCACGATCAGCGTGCGGACGGTCTCCATGTCGGTCGCCTGCGGTTCAGGGGGCCGGCTTGGAGGCTGGCCGACGCGCTTTCGGGTAGCTCCCCAGGTGCTTGACCATCGGACACTTGGCGCGCAGCCGCTCGAGCCCTCGAGCGACGTTCGCGTCGTCGCGATGCCCTTCGAGGTCGGCGAGGAACACGTAGTCCCATGGCTTTTCGCGGCTCGGACGTGACTCGATCCGCGTGAGGTTGATGCCCTCTTCGTCGAGATCGGCGAGCGCGCGCATCAGGGCGCCGCGGCCCTGCCCTTCGCGCAGACTGAACGCGACGGTCGTCTTGTCGTTGCCGGTCGGCGGTGCGTCTTCGAGGGAGACGAGCGCGAAACGCGTGACGTTGTCGGGGCGATCTTGGATACGCTCGCGAACGACCGGCAAGCCGTAGAGCTCGGCGGCGAGACGGCTGGCAATCGCGGCGCCTCGCGGGTCGGAGAGCGCCTCGCGCACGGAGGCCGCGGTCGAAGGGGCTTGCACCAACTGCACGTGGGCTAGGTTCTTTGCCAGCCAAACGCGACACTGCCCCAGCGGCTGGGGGTGCGAATAGACGCGCTCGATCGAGGCCAGGCCGGCGGCGTTCGTCAGCAAGCACTGGGACACTTCGAGCTCGAGCTCGGCACGGATGAAGAGCTTGCCGTCGATCAGCGCGTCGATCGCGGTGTTCGACGATCCTTCCGTCGAGTTCTCGATCGGTACGACGCCGTGCGCTGCGTCGCACCGGGTGACCGCATCGAAGACTCCCTCGAACGTCGCCGCTTCGCTGTAGCGCGCGGCGAGGCCGAAGAGCGCGCGCGCGGCCGCGTGCGAAAACGTACCTTCCGGGCCGAGATAAGCCACTTTGATCGGCTGTTCGAGCGCGAGGCACGCGCTCATGACCTCGCGGTACACGGCGCGGATGGCCTCCGCCGGGAAGGGCCCCGCGCGGGCCGCGAGCCGGTCGAGAACGAGGCGCTCCCGCTCCGGGTCGTACGTGGGGAGGTTGGCCTCCCGCTTGACCCGGGCCACCTCGCCGACGACGCGCGCCCGCTCGTCGAGGAGCTTCAAGATCCGGTCGTCGAGGTCGTCGATGCGTTCGCGTAGGTTGTCGAGAGCCATGGGCAATGGGCGGCGCCGGGGCGGGGCGAAAGGGACGCGAGCTCACTATAGCGTGTGAGAGCGGTTCAGAACGGGATGTCGTCCTCTGTGCTGCCCCCGCCTCCGGGCGACGTGGCAGCTCCGCTATCGACGACGTCGTCGAACGGCGCGTCGACCCCTGCCGGCTCCCGCTGCGCGCGGGCGCTCCCGCCGCTGCTGGCGCCGCCCTCGCGCATCGGCGCACCTTCCCCGCGACCACGGCCCGAGCCGGGGAGCACGATATTGTTGGCGACCACCTCGGTCGAATATCGCTTCTCGCCGTTCTTTTCGTAGCTCGACGTTTGAAGGCGCCCCTCGACGAAGAGCAGGTCTCCCTTCTGGAGGATCTTGCCGAGGGCCTCGGCCCGCCTTCCCCAGACGGTGACCCGGTGCCATTCGGTGCGCTCTTGGCGGACGTTGTTGCGGTCGAGGTACGTCTCGTTGGTAGCGAGGCGGAGCTTGAGCACGGCTTGGCCCCCGGGCGTCACCCGCAGCTCCGGGTCGGCTCCCAAATGTCCGAGCAGCATCACACGGTTCAGGCCTTCGGCCATAGGGTGTCTCCTTGGTGGAAGTGACTCTTACGATGCTGCCGTCCCGAGCGCTAGACCCCCGGTCGCCCCCGTGCCCGCGCCGGTTGAGACGCTCGCGATCCATGCCACAAACCCCAATCGGCCGGGATCGGACTTCGGTTGCGGACCCGAACGCGGCGGCTCGGGAAGGCCGCGATGGAAGGCCGCGATGCGGGACGCCTCCTCATCGCCTCCGCGGTTCCCTTCGCCGGCCGATCCTTGCGCGTCCGCGTTCGAGGCACTAGGTTGTCCGGCCTCGCCATGAAGGACGGCATTCACCCCAACTACGTTCCGGCGCGCGTCGCCTGCGCGTGCGGAAACTCCTTCGTCACGCGGTCCACGCGCGGCGACTTCCAGATCGACGTGTGCGGAGCGTGCCATCCGTTTTACACGGGCACCCAGAAGCTCATCGATACCGCGGGCCGCGTCGATCGCTTCCGCAAGCGCTACGAGAAAAAGGCCCCCGTCGCGAAAGCCGCCGCCCCAACGCCCGCGGTGGACGAAGCCGAAACCGCCAAATAAAACGGGGGCGCGCCTCGGAGGCTGCGGCGCGGCGGGGTGCTCCGGCCTATACTGGTCCGCATGGTGCGTCCGTACATCGGCGGTCAAGCCCTGCTCGAGGGTGTCATGATGCGAGCGCCGAAGTCGTTCGCGGCCGTCGTTCGGCGAAGCGACGGCTCTCTCCACGTGCGCGAGCGCGCGATGCGCGAGGGGGCTCGTGGCATCGCGCGCTGGCCGCTCGTCCGGGGCGTCGCATCCGTCGTCGAATCGCTCAAGCTGGGCAGCGAAGCCCTGCGCTTCAGCGTCGAGCAGATGGAACAGGACTTGGCCGCCGCGGAGCGCAACGGCGGGGCCAATGTGCACGCCGGGCTAGGGATCCTCGGCGCGTTCGGGTTGTCGCTGTTCACGCTGGCGACGAGCGACGGCACGGGGCCTCACGCGGCAGGCGCGGCTCCGGGACGGCCCAACGGCGCGCGCGAGCGGGCGGGAACGTGGATCATGCTCGTCGTCGCCATCTCGTTTTTCGTGGCGATTCCACAGGCCGCCGCCGCCGGCTTCAGCCGCGTTCTCGGTCTGGGGCTCGAAGTGCAGAGCGCTGCTTTTCAGGCGGTGACGGGGGCGTTCAAGCTCACGGTGGTCATGGGCTATCTGCTCGCCATCCGCCGGGTCCCCGAGATTCGTCGCGTTTTCCAGTACCACGGCGCCGAGCACAAGACGATTACCACCTACGAGGCGGGCGACGCGCTCACCGTGAACGCCGCGCGCACGAAGACGACGATGCATCCTCGCTGCGGGACGACCTTCCTCGTCATGGTGGCGCTCGTGTCGATCGCCGTCTTCACGGCGATCGGCGCGGCGCTCCCGAGAATTCACACGGGAAGCGCCGTTCTCGACAACGTGGCCTTCTTTTTCGAGAAGCTGCCGTTCCTGCCGGTGATCGCGGCAGTCACGTTCGAGCTCCAGCGCTTGTTGGCGCGCCATTGTACGACCGGGCCGATGCGTGCTCTCCTGTGGCCGGGCTTTCTCGTGCAGAAGATCACGACCGCCGAGCCCAGCGACGACCAGCTCGAAGTCGCGCTCGCGAGCTTGCGCGTGACCCTCTTCCGGCAAGAGAAGGGGCAAGCCGACGCGAGCGAAGACGACGTCTCGTTCGCGAGTTACGGAGCGCTTCTCGCGGCGGACAGGTTGCGCGCTGCGGCGTGACCGCGCGGTCGGTAGCCGGGCGCGCAAGGACGCGCTGTCCGGTATGCTACAGCGGGTCGCATGCTCCCCATCGACAAGCTCGAACAGCTCGTCCGCCGCTATGGCGATCTCGCGGAGCAACTTTGCCAGCCAGAGGTGCTCGCTGATCGCGCCAAGCAGTTGAAGCTCAACAAGGAGCGCAGCGATCTCGAACCCCTCGTGCAGTCCTTCTCGAGGTACCGAGAGGTCGACAAAGGGATCGCGGACAACCAGGACGCTCTCTCCGATCCGGAGCTGCGGGAGCTCGCACAGGCCGAGCTCACGGAGTTGGAAACAGAGCGCACGCGGCTCGAGCAATCGATTCAGCTTCTTCTTTTGCCGCCCGACCCCAGCGACCAGAAAAACACGATTCTCGAGATTCGCAGCGCGGAGGGAGGGGAAGAAGCGGCGCTCTTTGCCGCCGATCTGTTTCGGATGTACGCGCGATACGCGGAGCGTAAGCGGTGGAAAGTCGAGGTTCTCTCGCTGAGCGAGAGCGCCACCGGCGGCTACAAGGAGTGCATCGCCCTCGTCAGCGGCAAAGACGTCTACGCGCAGCTTCGCTTCGAAGGCGGCGTGCATCGCGTGCAGCGCGTGCCCGCCACGGAGCAGCAAGGGCGCATTCACACGTCGACGTCGACCGTCGCCGTTCTCCCTGAAGCCGACGATGTCGACGTGCACGTCGACGAGAAGGACCTCGAGATCAGCATCGCAGCGAGCGGAGGCCCCGGCGGTCAGGGGGTCAACACGACCAACAGCGCGGTGCAGCTCGTGCACAAGCCGACCGGCATCATCGTCAAGTGCCAGGATGAACGGTCGCAGCTCAAGAACAAGGCCAAGGCGCTCAAAGTACTCAAGGCGCGGCTGCTCGATCGCGAGCGGGTGAAGCGCGAGGAGGAGGAAGCCGCCACGCGCCGGAGCATGGTCTCGACGGGCGAGCGCAGTCAGAAGATCCGAACGTACAACTTTCCTCAGAACCGCGTGACCGACCACAGGATCCGTCTGACGCTGGCGAAGCTCGATCGCATCATCGAAGGCGATCTCGACGAGCTCGTCACCGCGCTACGAACGAGCCGGGAGACCGAGCGGCTGCAAGCCGCGGGCGTGGTGGTCGCCGGTGCTGCGCCACCGGGGAGTGCCAGCGCCGCCGAGGACGCAGAGGCCTGACCGTGCGCATCGAAGGCGAGGCGCTCGTCGTCGGAATGACCTTGGTGCCCGGTCTTTTGTCGCGCAACCGCAGCTTCGAGCTCTTCGAGAACGCGGAGGTGCGCCGCGCCCGCCACCGCGCGACGTTGCTGCGCGGCATCGTTCGCCAGATTGCCGGTGCGCAAGGAGCGATCGAATCGCTTCACCTCGCGCGCATCGCGGCGCGCATCGAGCTCAGCTACCGCCTTCCGGCGATGAAGATGCGCCGGCGAGCGTCGCTGAACGAGGTGGAGCTCGCGTGCGTGCGCTATCTCGCGGAGCGGGCGTCGGTGGCCGGCCTGCGTGCCACCGAGGAGGACCGGGCAGCAATCGACGCCGCGCTGAAGCGGCTCTCGGTGGGCCTTCGCTTGGCGGAGATCGATGCCGGCGTGAAGGGGTGACGGTCGCCGCTCCGCCGCGCGCCCCCGTCTGCCCTCAGCCGCTCCCAAGAAGACTCAGCTGCGCCGGAGCCTCGGGCTCGATGCACCGCGGGTCGTCGTGGCGCGGGTCATTGACGACGGGACTGACGGGGTAGGCAATCAGCGCGGGCGCCCGTGGCTCGAGCAGCGGCGCGAACGCGCTGGTCTCGATGAGCGCGGGGTCGAGCCAGCGGTCCCACGCCTCGCGCTCGAGCACGAGCGGCATGCGGTCGTGGATCGCTTCGACCGGTGGGCGAGCGGGCTGGGTGATGATCGCGCACGAATCGACGACCTCGCCGTCTTGTCCGACCCACCGCTCCCAGACCCCCGCGAGCGCGAACGGAGCTCGGTCCGCACGACGAACGAAGAACGGCTGGCTCTTGTTCGTTCCCCCGCGCTGCCACTCGAAAAAACCGTCGACGACGACCAGACAGCGCCGCCGGCGAATGGCGTCGCGGAAGGACGGCGTGGTCGTGACGCTTTCGACCCGCGCGAGGCCGAGCTTGTGCCCGATCCGTATGTCCTTGGCCCAGGGCGGCACGAGCCCCCAGCGCAGGAGCTCGATCTTGCGTCCCGTCGCGCCCTTCGATTTGCGAAGGACGGCGACGGGCTGTGACGGCGGGACATTGTAATGCGGCACGCCGGGAGGCAGCTCTTCCAGGCCGAGCGCTTCGCGCAGGTCGTGTGGGCTCGCCGTCAGTGCCGTTCGGCCGCACATGGTTGCCGGGAGCGTAGCGCGCCGCGACCGCGTCTGCTCGCGCCGCCGTGGTCAGAAACCCAGCAAGGCGATACGCTTGGCCCCCTCATGGCGACTTGTCTCTTCTGCAACATCGTCGCGCGAACGACCGCCGCGCAAATCGTGTTCGAGAACGAGCACGTGGTCGCGTTCAAAGACATCCGCCCGGTCACGCCGGTGCACGCCCTCGTCGTCCCCAAGAAGCACATCGTCGGCATTCACGACGCGACCCCCGACGATTCGCATGCCCTGGGGCAATTGATGCTGGCTGCGCGCGACGTCGCCGAAAAGCTCGGTCTCTCCGAGGGTGGGTACCGTCTGGTGATCAACCAGGGTGCGGATGCCGGGCAGAGCGTGCTTCATCTGCATTGCCACGTGCTTGGCGGCCGCTCGATGGCGTGGCCGCCCGGGTGAGGCGACATTGGGCCGGGCCAGCGGCCGGTCGAACTAGAGACCGCGCGCGATCGCATCGAGGAGCGCCCGTTCTCCGGCATTCGGCGCCGGGTCGCGGTCGCGCACGAACGGCGGTGCCGTCGGCCGCAAGACGTCGCGGCGGTGCACGCGCAACCATACCGCATCAATCCGCCCGAAGCGCCCGTGCCCCCCGACGAACAGCGCGGTGAGGTCGGGCCCGACCGCGCGGCGAGGCGCCGGATGCAAAGACAGCGATCGCCCGTCGGCGAGCGTCGCGTCGAGACCCGCGACCAGCTGATCGACCGGGTCGAGCAACCGGTCCCGCGCACCGGGAGCCCCGCGCCCGAGCCATGCGGCCACGGTGAGCGGACCGCTGGGGAGGCTCAGGTCGAGGGTGAGGCCCGCTTCATTGAGCCACCCTTCCGCGTCGCTCAGATCGGTCATCCCGTCCATCCGAGCCAGCAGGCTTTCGCGGTCGATGAGCAAGTTCGCGTTCGTGGACGCGTTCGTGGACGCGGGCGTGGAAGTGGAAGTGGAAGTGGAAGTGGACATGGACGTGGAAGTGGACATGGTCGTCGGGACCAGCGCACCAGGATTCAAGATGCCCCCTGGGTCGAACGCGCGCATCAACGCTCGCACCACGTCGACCCCCGCGCCGAGCGCCGCCGGGAGACGCGGGGCTTTCGACCGTCCGACACCATGGTGGTGAGAGAGCGTGCCCCCCGCCTCGATCGCCGCGCCAAGGGCGCTTCTCCACGCTCGATCGTACGTTGCTTCGCAGGCGGCATCCCACCCTATCTTCGCGACGAGCTCGGGGGAGGCGCTGCCAGCGAACGAAAAATAGATGCAGCAGCCGTCGGGATACGCGTGGCTGAAGTGCGCCGTCACGACCACGTCGGGCCCGAGCGCGCGCCGAACTCCTTCGTACAGGTCGCCCAGCTTCGACCACCTCGCCGCGACCTCCATGGTGTCCACGAACGCACCGTTCGCGAAGATCGGCGCTTGCCGGTAGCTCACCGAGTAGCGCCGCTCGAGCCAGCCACGCGCCGGCGCCTCGCCGAGCCATGACCCGCGCCTCGACTCGCAGATGGTCCGCGCCCGATCGACCGCGAGAGGCGGCATCGATGCGTCTGCGGACTCGAAAACGACGAGGAGCGTCGCGCCCCCCAAGGCGCGCCCCACGACGTTCGAGTGGAGCAGCTCGTTGATGGCTCCGGGGCGTCGGAGGATCGCCCGCAGCGCCGCTCCGCCCATTCCCGGCGCGCGGGGCCTCGCGGGCGACGTGCCGGCTCGAGCCCCGGCATGCCGGGCGAGCATCGCGTCGAACGGGTCGTAGAGCCTCGCGACCGCCGGACGCAACCCCTCCTGGAACATCGCCCGCACGGAGTCCCATCCGTGTCGGGTCGTTGGAAACGACCACGCGCCGAAGCCGCGCGACGTTGGTGCCGGATGCAGCCGGAGGGTCGCGCTGGTCACGATGGCCATCGTCCCCTCGCTCCCGACGACGAGCGGGACCAGATCAGGCGCGCTCGTGCGTCGCGCCAGCGCCACCACATCGCCGCATCCGGTCACGCACTCGAGCGCGACCACCATGTCCTCGATCTTGCCGTACGCCCCGGAGCACTGCCCGGCGCTGCGGGTCGCCACCCAACCCCCGACGGTGCTGCACAGAATCGACGACGGGAAATGCCCGAGGGTGAAGCCCGAACGGCCGAGCGCCCGCTCGAGCGGGACGCCCATGTGCCCCGCTTCGACCTCGACCAGCGGCGTCCGCGGGTCCAGAGTGCGGATGCGCCCCATGCGCTTGAGGTCGACAATCACGACATCGCCTCGCGGAAGCACGCCTGCGCAAACGCCACTTCCGGCGCCGAAAGGCACGAGCGCGACCCCGCGACTCCGCGCCCACCGCACGAGGCGTGCGACGTCGTCGGTCGAAGTCGGCCACACGATCGCCCCCGGCCGATGCTCAGCGGGGTGGCCGGCTCGAACGGCGAGATGGTGCCGTGGCCACATGTCCCGCGCGTACGCGACGCGGTCAGCCGCGTCGTCGCTGGCGCGCAGCTTTGGAAACGCAACGGACAGATCGCGCGCGAGGGGGTTCATCCCAGAGCCTCTGCGACTATTCGCCTTGGTAGTCCGCCGCGCCGACGATCTCGAGGCGGCTGTCGCGCCACCCGAACCAGAAGTGCTCGGAGTCCGACCCGCCCACCCACGCACAGTAGGGGCGGGTCGCGCTGCACGCGAGCTCCGCGCAGTGCGCGCTGATCCCGCGAACGTCGTCCATCGTTAGCTTTCCGAGCGGGACCACTTTCGGACGCCACGTGGGCAGGCCGGGTTCGTCGAAATGGATCAGGCGTGCGTCGGGCGCTGCCTGCCTCCGGAAGCCGGCGGGGGTCGTCGCGGCGACGAGCAGCCGGCACGCGTCGTCGTGGGACACGCCACGGGACGGAATCAGCGCGGCGGCCTGGGCCGCAGCGGTCACGTCCGCGGTGTCCATCAGGGCGAGCGCGCTCGCCAGGTCCGCCTCCATCGACGATACCTGCATCGAGGGCGGGGGAGCGAAGAAGGCTTGCGTCCACGCGACCGGCAATCCGCCCGCGCCCGTGCCGCTCAATCTCACGACGACATCCGTTCGTCCGTCCCCGTCGACGTCCGCGAATGCCGCGTCCCAACGCGCATCGGCGACCTCGGCTCGAACGGACCCGGCGTCGATCACGAACACGCGCGCGGCGACGCCCTCGTGCACCGCCACGACCGGCGCGTCGGGGGCGCCATCGGTCAACCCGACGCCAATCGTGCCTCCGGTCGACGAAAGAGGCGCCTGGCCCAGCACCTGGCGGACTTCGCGTGCGCGAGCAAGGAGCAGAGATTGCGTTTCGGTGCTGTCCGCGGCGGCCGGCACCAGGTGTGGAGGCGAGCTCGCCGGCGTCGACCTCATCACCGGGGCATCTTCGATGACCGAACGCACCACCCACCGCCCATCCTGTCGCACGAATCGCACGACCGCTCGCCCGCCTTCGGTCCATGCCTCGCACGCATCCGCGCCGCACGCCTGCGTGGCCAGCGCTTCGCGTATCACTGCCAGGATGGCGCTGGCCAGCGGCGATGACGCCGCGCTCTCCACGTCAAGGTGAGCGACGCGCTGGCTGAAGAGCGACTGCCAAGCGATGCGAACGTCGGCCCCCTCCCGCGCCAACCCACTCGCGAGCGTGGCGGTCGACGCGCTCGCCACGCGAAGCGCGGCCAGGAGTGGCCCGGCGTCGTGCTCGAGCGAGGGAGGGTGCTTGATACGGGACGCGAGCTCCTCTGTGTCGCGAACGTCCGTGAGCGCCATCGGGGAGGCCTCGAACGGCGAAGGGGCGTCCCCCGAGTCGATCCAGGCCGCGCGGAGGCCGGACGGTTGATCGAGCACGCCCAGGCTCTCGAGGAGAACATAGGCCACGCCGCCGTCGACCACACCGCTGACGACGCGCACCCCAGTTGGCCAGTGCTCGACCGGGTCTATCTCGGTCGTGCCGTCCTCCGCGCGCGCGACTCGCCAGGCACCCCATGCCACCTCGCGCGTTCCGGCAAAAGCGAGCCAACGCGCCCGACCGCGCGCGTCACGGGGGAGCGCGATGAGCTGCGCGTGCGGATCCCCTCGGCCCGCGAGCGCTCCGTTCAGCGCATCCGGCCATGCGGGAAGGATGTCGCCTTCAGGGCGGGTAGTCACGGCCGGAGGAGGTGCGGCTGCGGTCGGGCGTGGGGCACGTGCCGAGCTGCGCGGCGGCGACCCGACACACTCGACCGACAGCGCCGCGGCGACGACCAGGAGGATCAGCGTGTCCGGAACCCCCGCGCCGCCACCGATTCGCCGCATGCGGCAACCTATCAGCGCTGGCAAATGCGGTCGACGGCAGCGATGAGGTCCTCGGGAGAAAGGGGCTTCGCAAGGTGCGGGACGCCCGCGGGCGCACGCATGGCCGACACAACCATGATCGGAATGCGCTCCAGTTCTCCGTCGCATCGGACCGCATCGAGGAGCTCCCAGCCGCTCATCACGGGCATCGCGAGGTCGAGCAGAATGGCGCCGGGCTTTGGGCCGTGAAGGATCGCCAGCGCTTGCGCGCCGTTCTCGGCGCATCGAACGTCGTATCCCTCGGCCTCGAGCACCGCGGCGACGACGTCGCGCATGTTGCGATCGTCGTCGATGACAAGGACAGCCCCTGCTGTGGCCATGGCGCGCTCCGCGCAGTAAACATTGGGCTCCTAGTCGTTTCATCGAAGCACGATTGGTGCCGGAACTTGCGATCTGCGGGCCGAGGTCGTAGGTGCAATCGGTCCAAAGCCAGCGCGATGCCCTCCAGCTCTTCCGCCCCGCCCGAGCGCCCGTTCATCGATGCCGTTCACGCCGGCGTGCTCGTTGTCGACGGCGCGATGGGGACGCAGCTCTACGAGCGCGGGGTGCTCTACAGCACCTGTTTCGAAGAGCTCAATGTGTCGCGCCCTGAGCTCGTGGCAAAGGTGCATGCCGACTACTTGCGTGCCGGCGCGCAGGTGATCGAGACGAACACCTCCGGGGCCAACGCACTACGATTGGAGAAATACGGCCTCCAGGGGCGCGTGCGCGAGCTGAACGTGGCGGGGGTTCGCATCGCCCGAGCCGCCGCAGCCGGTCAGGCCTACGTCGCCGGCGCCATCGGTCCGAGCGGCTACTTCCTGGGCCAGCCCGGCCAGGGGGACGCAGCGGGGGCCAGCGCCGACGACCTGGCGAAGGTGAAGGCGGTCTTCTCCGAACAAGCGAGGGCGCTGATTGAGGCCGGGGTGGACGCGCTCATCGTCGAGACCATCCGGCAGACGCCCGAGCTTCGCATCGCGGTCGAGGCCGCGGTGGAGGCGAGCGAGGGGCGCGTGCCCGTCATCGCCAGCGTCTCGCTCGACGAGAGCGGCCGGATGGCCGAAGGGACCGACGCCCCCGAAGTCGCCCGCCTGGCGAGAGAGTGGGGCGCGAGCGTCGTCGGGGTGAATTGTTCCGACGGCCCGATGTCCGTGCTCGCGGCGGCCGAAAAGATGGTCCCAGTCGGCCTGCCGGTCCTCGCGGCTCCCAATGCGGGGCTGCCGCGGCGCGTCGACGAACGGATGGTCTACGTGTCGACCCCGGAGTATTTCGGCGTGTATGCACGGCGGATGATCCGGGTGGGCGTTCGCCTCGTCGGCGGCTGTTGCGGAACGACCCCCGAGCACATCAAACGCATCGCGGCGGCGGCACGCATGACCGGCGGCGGCCTCGAGTCTCGGTCGGCCACCGATCCTCCGCCGGCGATCGAGCCGTCCGGCACCGTCCACTCGTTCGTCCCGGGGGCGTTGCAGGCGACGCCCTTCGAGGATCGCAGCGCGCTCGCGGCCAAGATCGCGCGCAAGCGGTTCGTCGTCTCGGTCGAGGTCAACCCCCCGGTCGGCGTCGACCCCTCGCGCGCCGTTGCAGCCGCCAAAATGCTCAAGGCGGGCGGCGTCGACGTCGTAAACATTGCCGACGGGGCGCGGGCTCAGGCGCGCATGAGCAACCTGGCGATGGCCGTGCGCATCCAGCGCGAGGTTGGCATCGAGGCGATCGTCCACGTTTGCGGGCGCGATCGGAACTTGCTCGGCACGCTCGGGCACCTGCTGGGGGCGCACGATCTTGGCGTGCGCAACCTCGTCGTCATCACCGGGGATCCGCCGAAGATGGGTGACTTCCCGGACGCGACCGCCGTTTACGACCTCGACTCGATCGGCATTCTCAAGCTCGCAGCGCGGCTGAACCATGGCGTGGACCCCGGAGGCAAGCCCCTCGGAGCGGTGACGAGCTTCGTTCTCGCCACCGGGGCGGAGCCCGCGGCGCTCAACTACGAGCGCGAGATCACGCGACTCAAGCTCAAGAAGGCAGCCGGTGCCGAGCTCGTGATGACCCAACCGGTCTACGACCCCGGGCTCCTGGTCCGGTTTCTCGACGACTGCGCTCCCCTCGGTCTGCCGGTGCTCGTCGGCTTGCTGCCTCTCGCGAGCTATCGAAACGCGGAGTTTTTGCACAACGAAGTCCCCGGCATGCAGGTTCCCGATGCGGTTCGCGAGCGAATGCGAAAGGCGGGAAGCGGCGCCGTCGCCCGCAAGGAGGGCGTGGCGATCGCGCGAGAGATGCTCGCGGCGGTGCGCAGCCGCGTCGCCGGCGCGTACGTGATGCCCCCGCTCGAGCGCCACGAGCTCGCCCTCGAGGTCATCGACGGCTTCCTCGATCCGAGATGACGCGATCCCCGTCGACACGCGCGCTCCTTCTGGCAGTCGCGCTCATCGCCTGCCGCCGGGACGCGAAGGTCGACACCGCGGCGCTGCAGGAAGCGGCGGTCCAGGTGCCGACCGGCGACGCCGCGGGTCCCGTTGGCTCCGTTCTCGCCGCGCGGTGTCGTCCCACCGAGCGCGCCGCGCAGCTCGACGACGGACAAGCGTTGGACGACCTCGACATCGGCGACGGCGTTGCTTACGCCAGCGGGTACGCCGTCGGAATCGTGCACCGAGTGCCAGAGGGCCGCCAACCTGCGGGCCGCCAAGCAGCGGTCGCGCTGTGGGGGCCCGCCGCCGGCGATCCCCGCATCGTCGACCTTGCCCCGTCCGTGGGGGACGCACCTCCACCGCGCCTCGCTTCCTGTCGGGATCGGCTCCTCGCCGCGGCCTTCGCGCCGCCTCGCGCAGCAGCGCCGGACGGCGGAGGGCCGTCGATGGTGCGAGACCTCGCCGTCTACATGGTGGACTCGCCGTCGCCCGGGCAGGCGGTGCTTCACATTGCCCAGAAGGCGGATGAGTCGTTTGCCTTCGACCTCGCGTGCTCCGGTGCCACCGGCATCGCGGTTTGGGGCGAAACCGCGGCGGGTCGGGCAGGGGAGGGCGGACGGGCACCTTCGCCGGACACCGCCGCCCGAGGGGTCATCCGCGGCGCCTCCTTTGCGGTCGGGAAAGGCGGCGCGGTCGCTGACGACCTGTCGCCGCCCGATTCGGACGCCGAGATGCCTCGAGTCGTTCCAAGCGGCGCGGGGTTCCTCGTGCTCTGGCTCGCGCGCCGCCCCGACGCGACGAAGGCCTCGGATGGGTCGGCGGCCATCGAGGCGATCGGAGAGGCGCGCACCTTCGGCTGGCTCGAGGTCGTGGCCGTCGATGGCGCGGGGAAGGTCGTCGGTCCAGTCCGCCGGGTGACGCCGTCCTCCGGACACGTCTCCGCCTACGACGTGCTTGCCCGGTCCGAGGGTTCCCAGCCCGCGATCCTCGTCGTGGCGCGCGATGACGGTGAGTCGATCGATGGCGCTGGTGGGTCGTTGCTCCGGGTGCGGGTCCAGAGCGCAGGCGGCGACCCACCGGTGGCTTTGGCGACCGACGGGCTCGGCCGTGGGGCGCCCGCCTTCGTGGATGGGCCCTTGCCGTGGCTCGCTTGGATCGGACCTCACGAGGAGGTCCGGCTCTTGCCGCTCGACGGAGCCGGCGAGGGGATCGGGCCCGCGAGCGCCGAAGACGGGCTCGATGAGGCCCGTCCGCTGATATCGTCGAGTCCAACACGGGTGCTGGTCGCTGCACCGCGAGACAAGGCGGGGCAGCTTCGAGTGTTCGACTGCCAGCGCTGAGCAACGCTTCCGTCTTGCTCCCCTTTCGACTAGGTTTCGACGCGTGGCATCCGCCGCCCGGCACGAGCTTCGGGCCCATAGCTCAATCGGTCAGAGCCCCCGGCTCATAACCGGGCCGTTCCTGGTTCGAACCCAGGTGGGCCCACCCCCCTGGTATTTGAGGGGAGCGCGGCCGCTCCCCTCAAAGTCCCCAGCCGGAAGCGGGGCCACGGGCGCGACCGAAATGCACCGGCCCTCCACTAGACGTAGCCAGACTCGAAGCCCGGCGATTTTCGCCGAGACCAAGCGCTGGGTTCGGCGGCCGCGCGAGGGATACGACGGTATCTTGAGCGCGGCCGACGAAGCCAGCGCGCCGGTATCGGCGAAAAGCGCCAGGCTTCGAGGCCGTGGTCGCTTGGCCGCGCGTGCGCTATGAACCCCAAAACGCCGTCTCCCTCGTCCCGGAGTCACGCATTGAGCATCCCCGACCAGATCCGCGCTCTCGAGAAACTCGCGCAAATCGACGCACAACTGAAGGAACTGGAGGAGCAGCTCGCGCAGGAGCGCTCCACCCTCGACGGACTGAAGTCCGGAATCGCCAAGTTCGACGATCGACTCGGTATCGACCGAAGCGCGCTCGCCGTGATGGACAAGACGCGCGGCGAGTTGATTCAGGACGTGCGCAACATGACCCAACAGCTGGACCATTCTCGCGACAAGCTCGGACGCTCGCGCACGGAGCGCGAGTCGAACGCGGCGCAGCGCGAGCTCGAGGAGCTCCGCAAGCTCGTTCGTGATCGCGAAGAGGAAATAGGCAAACTCACCGCGGATGCCGACGCCGCGCGCCAGCAAATCGAAGCGACCGAAGCGGAGCACAAGAAGCTCGCTGACGAGCTTGCGGCGCGCGAGGGCGACATCAGCTCCAAGCTCAGCGAAGTGGACGGTCTGGCGAAGCGAAAGCGTGTCGAGCGCGACGCGGCCGTGAAGGCGCTGCCCCCGCAGCTCTATCGTCGGTACGACATGATCCGTTCCAAGCGCGGCACGGCCATCGCGCAGACGACGGACGGAACCTGCAAGGCGTGCCACATGTCGTTGCCGCCGCAGCTCTTTCATCGTCTGCGGCGCGAACCCATTCTCGAGCAATGCCCTTCGTGCCATCGCCTCATCTATTTCGTGCCGCCCGAGGCCGTGGGAGCCGACGCGCCGACGGAGCGAGGCTGACCGGGCGTGCGCCTCAGCGCACAACTTTGGCGGTCTTCCACAACGCGCCAGAGTCGCGATAGGCTCCACGTCATGTTCGCCGGGCGGTCCCCGCCGACATGAAGAGCTGCCCGCTTTGCCAGCGAGTGTTTCCGAACGACGCGGGCTTCTGCCCCGCAGACGGAACGGCGCTCACCACGGCCAGCATGGCACCGGTCGCCCCGTCCGCCGAGGATCCGCTCATCGGCGCCCGCTTGTGTGAGCGCTACGAGATCCGCCGCGTCGTCGCCGATGGAGGGATGGGGCGCGTCTACGAAGGGATCGACAAGAAAACCGATTCGCGCATCGCGCTGAAGTTGCTCCATGAAGACGTCGCCCGGGACGAAGTGGCCCTCGAGCGATTCAAGCGCGAGTACGAGATCAGCGCGCTCCTGCCGCACGAGCACATCGTGCGGGTGCTCGACTTTCAGCGCGACCTCGTGCAGAAGAGCTGGCTCCTCGTCATGGAATTCTTGGACGGCGAGGAGCTTCGGTACGTGCTCAAGCGCGAGCGGATCCTTCCGCCGGAGCGGGTGATCCGAATGCTCTCGCAAGTGGCGATCGGCCTGGACCAGGCGCACGCGCGGAGCTTCATCCACCGCGACCTCAAGCCCGACAACCTCTTTCTCTGCGGCACCCGAGAAGGCGACGCCGTGAAGGTGCTCGACTTCGGGTCGGTGAAAGATCGGAGCGGGAGCCGCAAAAAGCTGACGGTTCTCGGAACGACCATCGGCAGCCCGTACTACATGTCACCGGAGCAGGCGCAGGGGCTCGACACCATCGACGCGCGAGCGGACGTGTTTGCGCTCGCCGCGGTGACGTACGAGTGCGTGACCGGCGAAGTGCCTTTCGCGGGTAACAACGGGCCCTCGATTCTGCTCGCCATCATGACGAAAGACCCGATTGCGCCGACGGTGAAGGCGGCGGGCGCGAAGTACCCGATACCGCCCGCGCTCGACGACGTGCTCGAGGTCGGGCTCGCGAAGAATCAAAACATCCGGACTCGCACCGTGGGTGCGCTCGCCGACGCCGTGGGTCGGGCATACGGCCTCTCGGGAGACCATCTTCAGTGGGCGACGCTGCCGCAGCAGGAGATCGCCCGCCAAATCGCCCAGGCGATGCCCCGAGCGATGCCGTCCGCGGTCGCCCCGCTCGCGGTTGCGGCCGACCCGTTCGCCCCGCCAGAACGCGCGGTTCTCCCAACGAGGGCGCAAGCGCAGGCGCCGCCTCCGTGGGGTGCTCATTCGTCGCGGCGGGGGGAGGGGCTGGCTGGCACGGTCTCCGATTCCGACATGGTGGCGCGCGGTCTGCCGGCAGCGAAGCCGGCTTGGCTGCTGCCGGTCCTCGTGGGCTTGCTCGCCCTGGTGGTGGGGGGTGCCGTGACCCTGGCCGTGATGGCCGGACGATAGGGCGACGTGCAAGGGCCACCGCCTCGGGGCGGCCGCTCTCAGCGGGACCGTCGCAAGCTGGCCCTCCGGACCTACTACGCGGCGGCTGTCGCGGTCGGGGGAATCTACCTCCCGTTTTTTCCCCGTTGGCTCGAAGCGCGCGGGATGTTCGGCGTCCGCCTGGGCGTCATCGCTGCCGCCGCACCGGCCATGGGTGTCATCGCGCCGACGGCCTTCGGGGTCCTGGCCGACGCGCTCAAACTGCGGGGAGGTCTCCTCCAGATAGCGTGCGCCGGTGCGGCGCTCACTTTCGGGGCGCTCACCGTCGCCGCGGCCGCAGGGCTGCACCTCGGCTTCGGCCTTCTGCTCGTCTGCGCGCTGGTCTTCGCTCTCTTTCGATCGCCGATGGGTTTCGTCGCAGACCTCGTCGCGCTCGAGCTGGCACCGGCCGCGGGCACGACCTATGGGCGGCTGCGTCTCTGGGGATCGCTTGGGTTTGTCGTCTCCGTCCTCGTGGTCGCGCGCACCGTCGATCCGCGAGACCCGGTCGTCTTTCCGGCGGTCACCACGGGGCTGGTCCTTGCGGCGCTGCTCGCATCCCTGCGCCTGCCGCGTCGCGCCGATCTGCCCGACCGCGGCGATCGTCACGGCGCGTTGCGCCTGCTGAAGGAGGGAGATTTCCGACTCTTCCTTGCCTCCGTGTTCCTCGCGCAGGGCGCCCACGCCGCGTACGACCTGTGCTTCACGATTCATCTGTTCGATCTGGGCATTCCCCGGATGAACATCGGTTGGATTTGGGCCTTCGGAGCAGCTTGCGAGGTGCTCATGATGGCGTCCTCCGCGCCCTTGTTTCGCGCGTTCGCCCCCCTTTCGCTCTTCGCCGTCGCGATCGGCGCCGGATCGTTTCGGTGGGCCCTGCTCGCCGTCGTGCGATCGCCCGCCGTCATTCTGGCACTTCAGCCGCTGCATGCCCTCTCGTTCGGGCTGTTCTGGCTCTCGGCGGTCGGCTTCACGTCCCGCCGCTTTCCACGACACTCGCTCGGCACGGCGCAGGGACTTTTTTCGACTGCGATGGGGGCGGGGTCCGTGGTGGGGATGCTCGCATGGGGCTCTCTGTACCAACGGGCGGGCGGCAGTGCGGTGTTCGGGGCCGCAGCGTGCCTCTCGGCCTGCGCGGCCGCGTTCGCGGCGGCGCTCGATCGCAGGATGCGCCTGCGCGTCGACGGGCCAGCGCTCGAAGAGTAGGGAGTCGAGCTTTTGCCCTGCGGATCGGACCGGGCACGTTATGATCTCGCCGCGATGAATGTCCTCTTCGTCGGCGGAACCGGTATCATCAGCTCGGCGTGTGCGCGGCTCGCGCTTGCACGGGGCATCGACCTGACTTTCTTGTGCCGCGGCAAGACCGGTCGTCACCCCGTTCCCGCCGGTGCGAAAGTCCTCCGCGGCGACGTTCGAGACCCGCAGTCGGCGCGCAATGCCATCGGCGATCGAAGCTTCGACGTGGTCGTCCAGTGGATCGGCTTCGTACCGGCGCACATCGAGCTCGATATCGCGCTGTTTCGCGGTCGCGTCCGCCAGTACGTCTTCATCAGCTCCGCGTCGGCGTACCAGACTCCTCCCTTGCGGCTCCCCGTGACGGAATCGACGCCGCTGTACAATCCACATTGGCAGTATTCGCGCGACAAAATCGCCTGTGAGGAGCGGCTGATCCACGCCTATCGAGGCGAAGGTTTCCCCGCAACCATCGTCCGGCCGTCGCACACCTACGACGCGGCGTTGCTTCCTGTGCACGGCGGCTGGACCGTCATCGACCGCATGCGCCGCGGGCTACCCGTCGTCGTCCACGGCGACGGCACGTCGCTTTGGACCTTGACGCACAACGATGATTTCGCGCGTGGGTTCATCGGCCTCCTCGGGCGCGAAGAAACGGCCGGGGATTCATTTCACATCACGTCGGACGAAGCCCTGACGTGGGACCAAATCCACGAATTGCTCGGGCGCGCCGCCGGCGCTCGGCCCGACATCGTGCACGTTCCGTCCGATCTCGTGGCGCGGTTCGATCCCGAATGGGGAGCCAGCCTGCTCGGCGACAAAGCGCACAGCATGATCTTCGACAACACGAAGATCAAAAGGGTCGTGCCGGACTTTCGGGCCGTGGTGCCCTATGCGTACGGAGCGTTCGAGCAGATCGCGTGGTACGACGGCGACCCCGGGCGACGTATCGTCGACCATGCGGTGAACGCTCTTTTCGACACAATCCTGACGGCCTACCGGCGCGCCTGGCCGGATCTCTCGCAATCTTCCTGATCTTCCTCGCCTTTTCTGTGACCCGTCACTGCGTCGATCGGTCGCGAGGCGGTAGCCCCGCGAGCGCGCTTGCCCGGGCAGATCGCTCCGAGTAGTCTCGCGCGCCGTATCGCCAGAGCACCTTAGCGTGCGGAGGATTCATGAGGTCCATGAGATCGTCTTTTGGAGTCGTGCTCACGCTTTCAACGGTCGTCGTACTCGCGTGCAGTCACAACGAGCCCGCCCCGGCGGTCGCCGGCGCCGCTGCAGCTCCCGGCGCCGCCGCGCCCACGGCCGGCAAGGAGTGCCCTCCCGAGTATACGATCGACGACTGCGAGGACGGAACGAACCAAGTCAAAGTCCAAAAAGGCCGAAACGGCTATTGGTACACGTTCGTCGACAAGATGGGCACCACGATCACGCCGCCCGCCGGCAAGACCTTCATCATGTCGCAAGGCGGTCCGAATGGTTCGGCCTACGCCGCCCGCATGATGGGCAAGGTCTCGGCGACGGGCGATCCGCTTTACGCGGGACTGGGCCTCAGCTTTACGAACCCAAAGGGCCAGTACGACGCCAGCGCGTACTCTGGTATCTCGTTTTATGCCAAGGTTGGGCCGAACGCCATCAAGGCGGTCCGCCTCAAGGTGTCCGACGTGAACACCGCTCCGGAAGGCAAACTGTGTACGGAGTGCTTCAACGACTTCGGAGCCGACCTCACCCTCTCGGATCAATGGAAGCAGTACGTCATTCCGTTCTCGGACATGTCTCAGATGGAAGGCTGGGGAAATCCGCACCCGAAGGGCATCGACAAGACGAAGCTCTACGACCTGCAATGGCAGATCAATGCGCCCGGCGCCGACTACGATCTTTGGATCGACAACGTCGCGTTCACGGGCTGTCCGTGAGACCAACCGTCTCGACACGGTAACCACGACCAGAGCCGGTGCGGCCGAGCTTGCGTGCCGCCGCGCCGGTCGGCGGAGCGGAGCCCCGAAGAGCGTCCAGCACAGGCCAGGCGGGAGGGGCGGAGCGGAGGCTGCACTAGACTACGGCTGGGGGGCCGGGGGGAGCGGCCGCGCTCCCCCCGTGTGAGGTTCGTTTGATCGCGTCAGCCGGAGCGGAGCCCCGAAGGGGCGCAGCGGAGGCTGCACTAGAAAAACATGCTAGGGTGCGCGCCCTGATGAAGCCGGGAAGGTCAGGGGTCGCGGCCTCCGCCGTCGACCGGATCGCTCGGGCTACCGTCTTTCTCGCCAGCGGCTGGTTTCTATTCGCCGCGGCGTGGGGGATGGTCGGCATTCCCTCGGCCGGTCACCTCGGCGCCGGAAGCGCCGCGACGATCATGGCCAGTGAGCCCATGGTTCTCTGGAAGGTCGCATACCCATCGTGGGCTTGGTACACGGGCGCGCCGCCCGCGAGAGAGCTGTACATATGCCATCACCCGTTCGGCACTTTCTATTTGTCCGCGGTGTTCGTGTGGATATTCGGACACCACGATTTCGTCGTTCACCTACCCACCGTTCTCATGAGCGCCGCCATTCCGCCGCTCCTTTACGGGATCGCTCGGGAGCGCTGGGGCGCCCCCGTCGGAGCAGTCGCGGCGGCGGCGTACGTGGTCGTGCCAATCGCAGTCGGCTTCTCCAACTATACGAACCTCGAGACCATGTGCATCTTTGGGGTGCTCCTATTCTTCTGGGGGCACTCGAGGCACATGACCACGGGCGCGCCTCGCTACATGGTGGCGAGCCTCGTGGGTCTCGTCTTCGCCTGCTCGGCGGACTGGGTCGGGTACCTCATCGTCGCGCCGCTCATCGTATGGGCGTTCGTGCGAGCCTTCGCCCTGCCCGCGCGCTTCACGGCCCGACTGCGGTTCGAATCGTATGCGCGCTGGTGGGGGCTTTCGACCGGAGTCGTCGCCGGGACACTGGTCTTGTGGCTCGGTCTCTTCTACCTCGCCGACCAGATTGCGGCATGGCTCACCCAAGGCGTCGCGCGGGGTGGCGGGCAAGCCGCGTCGCTCACCCAGGCGCTCCAAGCGCGCAAAGACTGGATTGATTTCAGCTTCACGCCACTGGCCATCTTCCTTGGCAAGGTCGCCGCCCCCGTCGCCTGCGTCAGGCTTCTCGTGCTGCGACGCGACGAGGAGGCGTACGCCCCGAGCCTGCTCTTCGGTGCGGTAGTCCAATACGCCGCTTTCAAGAACGGCGCGGACATCCACATCTTCTGGCCACATTATTTCGCGGCCTATTACGCACTCGCGCTCGCACAACTCGTCGACACCATCGCTCTGGGAGTCCGGTGGACCGTGCATCGGCTCGCGCCCGCGAGGGCTGGGGTCTTCGCCGGCGCGGCAGCGCTGGCGATCGGCCTCGCCCCGTCCGTGGCGATGGCGCACGACGGGGTCCTTTCGCTCTGGGTCTGGCGGCGCACCGGCGGTCGCTACGACGAGAAGGGAAACCTCATACGAAGCCAGGTCGACATGCACCAGGTCATCGAGCAGGTCGTCCTCCCGAACACCGTCCGGGGTACACCGATCGACACACACGAGTCGGCGGGCTGGGGGTGGGACCACGTTTGGAAGTACGAGGGGCAGGCAACCCCTGCGGGTGTGCCGTCGGCCGGAAACGCGAGCGCGCACCCCTTCTGGCTCGGCCGCGGCACCGGCATGTCGGCTGACTTCGAGAAGAAGGTCGCCGCCACGGCGCACGTCCGGATCTACGGAGACGTATGGCTGGTCGATCAGCGAGAGCCGTTCGCCCCGGTGGACGCGTACTCCACCAGCGAGCGGGAACCGACGGCCATCGAGTGGCTGCTCTTCGGGGGCACGGAGCGGATGCGAACCGTCGGCCGGCAGCCCGACCCGTGGCTGACCTGGGAATGGCGCACGCACCTCAACCAGACCGTGGCGCCACCGACCGGAGAACCGAAGACCATCGACGAGCTCCGCATCGCGCACAACGTGGCGGTCGCGCGCGGCGACGACGCTCAGGCCATGCGCTGGGCCGAGCGGATCCAGGCGCAGCTCGACCGCACGGTCAGCGCCCGGTACGAGCAGGGGATATCGCTGATCGGCGTGCGAGTGATCGGTGGCGTCGAGCCGCGGATCGAGTCGTGGTTCGAAGTGAGCGGCCCAGTTGGCGATCTGTCCTTCGACGTTCGCTCGACGGTCGAGGCCCGCTCGCGCTGGAGCCTCATTCCTCCGACGACGACGGATCGGCAGATGGCTTACCCTCCGACGCTTGCGACCAAGCTGTGGCGGGCGAACTTCATTTACAAGGTCGAAACGACGATGAACCATCGGATCGGTCGCGAGCGCTACTACGGGCAATGGGTGTCCCGCGACGGTTCGCCGGCCCCGAAGCGCATCGACGGACCGCAGCAAACGACGCTTGCCGTCGCTCCCTGACGTGGATGGATCGCGCGATCGGCCCGATCGACGATTGCGCTCGCCGCTCGACCTGCGTCGCCTTCACCGAAGTGGCCCGCGCCCCCGCGTGTCCGCGGTAGAATGCCACCGTTGAGCGAGCTCGTCGACATACAAGCCCAGGATCGCGTGGGCACCGTGCTCAACGACAAGTGGACACTCGAACGCGTCCTCGGTGTCGGCGGCATGGCCGCCGTGTACGCCGCGCGCCATCGCAACGGGGCACGGGCTGCCGTGAAGGTGCTCCACGCCGGCCTTTCTCGCCACGCGGACGTCCGCGAACGGTTCCTTCGCGAGGGCTATGCCGCCAACAAAGTGGAGCACCCCGGTGTCGTCAAGGTTCTGGACGACGACGTCATCGCTGCCGGGCGGGACGCAGGAACCGCGTACCTCGTGATGGAGCTGCTCGAGGGGGAATCCCTTCAGGACCGGCTCGAGCGCGATCCCCCGATGGGAGAGCGAGAGTTCCTGACGATCGCGGATCGTGTCCTGGAGGTGCTCGAAGCCGCGCATGCCCGTGGCGTGGTCCACCGCGATCTCAAGCCAGAGAACCTGTTCCTACTGACCGAGCGCGACGGCGCGGGGCAAGACACGGGGAACACTCGAGTGAAGGTGCTCGACTTCGGGCTCGCCCGGCTCCTGCAGGGACAGGCGATCACGACGTACGGCCTTGCGCTGGGAACGCCGTCGTTCATGTCGCCGGAGCAGGCGGCGGGCCGCGTCGACGAAGTAGACGGTCGGACCGACCTGTTTGCGCTCGCGGCGACAGGCTTTCGGCTGCGCACGGGCCGTCGCATCCAAGAGGGGACGAACGCGGTCGAGCTCGTGACGAAGATGGCCAACGTCGCCGCCCCGCGCATCGCCACGCTGGCCCCTGACGTCAGTCGCCCTTTCGCCCGCGTGATCGATCGCGCGCTCGAATTCCGCCGCGAGGATCGGTACGAGAGTGCAGCGGCGATGCGCGCCGACGTCCGCAAGGCGATCGCGGAGATCGACGCCGGAGTTCCCGTCACGCAGCTTGCGACTCCTGCGGTGCGCGGCGTCGTGCGCTCCGAGTCGACGATCGAGGCAAGCGAGCGGGACCTCTTGCGGTCGCTCTCCACGCTGGATACCCGTCCCGGTTTTCGGACCGCGAACGAAGCTGGACGACCCGCCGCACCGACCGATGAACCCGACGTCGCCCGCCGGCGACCGATTCTCCCCTGGCTCGTCCTTCTCTTCGTGGGAGGCGTCGGTGCAACGCTCGGCATCGATGCCAGGAGGACCGTTCTGACGGGCGAAGGATCTCCGGCGCAGTCCGCGGGGATCGTAGTCTCGGCCGGCAGTGCGTCGTCCGCCGCAATCGGTCCAGCCGGCGATGGGGGAGCCGAAGCTTCCATCGACGCGGCTGCGGACGGGCCTGTCGTCGGCAACGCGCCGCGGCCCAGCCCGGTCGTTGCGGCCCCTGCGTCCGGTACCGTGCGCCGTACGCCGTCGCCGACCGTTTTGGCGCCGGCGAGCGTCCGCAAGGCGCCTGCCAGTCATCCGGTGCGCCCCCGCACCAAACCCTAGCCGCTGCGCCTCATCGACGAGAAGCTCACGATCGCCTTCCATGACCTCCGGATCGCGGTGGAGAGGCTCCTGGACTCGATCTGTGCGCTCTCGATCGCGGTGGAGAGGGTCATGGCCTCGATCCATGCGCTCCGGATCGCGGTGGAGAGGCTCAAGACCTCGATCCATCCGCTCTGGGTCGCGATGGAGAGGCTCAAGACCTCGACCTATTCGCTCTGGATCGCGGTGGAGAGGCTCAAGACGTCGATCCATCCGTTCTGGATCGCGATGGAGAGGCTGAAGACCTCGATCCATCCGCTCTGGGTCGCGATGGAGAGGCTCAAGACCTCGACCT
>CAZHED010000001.1:92821-258576 GCA_964531095.1 uncultured Polyangiaceae bacterium
CTCAAGACCTCGACCTATTCGCTCTGGATCGCGGTGGAGAGGCTCAAGACCTCGATCCATCCGCTCTGGGTCGCGGTGGGGAGGCTGAAGACCTCGATCCATCCGCTCTGGATCGCGATGGAGAGGCTCAAGACCTCGACCTATTCGCTCTGGATCGCGGTGGAGAGGCTCAAGACCTCGACCTATTCGCTCTGGAACGCGGTGGAGAGGCTCAAGACCTCGATCCGTCCGCTCTGGATCGCGATCCATCCGCTCTGGATCGCGATAACGAAGGTCATGATTCCATCCGATTCGCGATCGGTCGCGATCGAGAAGCTCACGGTCGATTCCTATCTGCTCTCCTTCGCGATCCTGACCCTCTGAAACGCCGTTCCGACGCTCACGACCGCGTTCGTTGCGCTCCAAATCGCCCGTCGGAGGCTCGTTGGCGCCTCTCATCCGCCACGAAGCGAGACCCGGAAGCTCGGGGCCGAGCTTCTAGTACGGATTGCCCTCCTCAACCGCGGGCTTCCTCGCTGCCGGGGCATGCGAAGCGGGAGGAAAGGGGGCTGCGACGGGGGGCTTCCGCGACGACGCGCTGGCAGAAGCTGCCGGGACCTGCGCCGACGAGGCCGCGGTGGTCGATGGAATCGAGACCGGGTCCGGGACCGCGCTGGCGCTCGCCGTGGCGGTCGATGCGACTCCGGACGCGGTCGCGATGACCGCCGGCGGAGGCAATGCCGGTGAAGCGGGAAGCTTCGGGGAAGCCGCTGCTGGCTCCGACGGCCTCAGGAACCGATCGAGGTCGCCGCCCAGGAGCAGATAAGCAGCCGCGGCGGCGATGGCCAGGACGATCAAGACGACCAGCCAGCGGAGACCGTTGCCGGGCTTGGCGGGTGCTGGTCTCGATGACGAAGGCGTCGCGCGGCGTGGTCGGATCGGCAGCGTATCCTCCGTCCGCTGATTGTCCGTCAGCGAGGGCGGCGCCGAGGGCCTCTCCCGCGGGACCAGATCGATCGCCAAGCTCGGCTCGCGTGCCGGCGCGGCTGGCGGAGGCGCAGCGTCCCGCGCCGGCGTCGCGCTTCGTTCGGGCGGCGCGAGCCGCGCGGGAAAGCCCGACCCCACTCCCAAAATCGTCCTCTCGCGGGCAGGGCCCGATGCGATGATCGGCGTCGCTACCACGCCACCCCTGGAGGGGTCGATCTCTCCTACCCCGGGTTCGGTGTGCGCGCGCTCCGCGACCAGCCGGTCGATCGTCGCGACCACCGCATCGTCCGCGTCGATCAGCTTAATCCCCATTCCCGGCGGCCGTCGCTCCCCCTCGTCCTCCTGCCGAATCCAGACGACGCGCCCGACCGCGGACCACGGCACCAGCTCGCCCGCCATTTGAATCTCGATGGCGAGCCGCTTGCCAACCGCGAGCGGCTTCGCGGCCCGTACGAACAGCCCGCCTCTCGCGAGGTTCAACGCATCCGTCTCCGTTTGGTCGCCGGTTGCGCTCTCGTAGGTTACGCGCGCACCGGAGATGCGCGCGCGGGGGGCGCTGCGGCGTTCCTCGGGCATGGTCCAGCCGCAGCATAGATCACCACGGCCCGAGACGAGGAACTCGTTTCGAACGACCGTTCGTCAGCTATGCCACACTGTGACGGTTGGTGCGTCGATCGTGTCGCCCGATCCCGCGACCGACCGCCAATCGATAGATGCCCAGGAGGATTAGGGCACCGACGATCGACGCGATTATCCCCGGGCCGCTGCCCGGCGTTCGATACATGCCGAGGGCGCGCCCGAGGAAACCCGCAATGAACGATCCGCCTACGCCGAGGGCCATCGTCACGAGGATTCCCCCCGGATCTTTCCCTGGCATGATGAGCTTGGCCAGAGCGCCGGCAATGAGACCGATGAGCAGCATCGAGAGGATGTGCATTGGCTTTCTCCGGGCGCCAGCCGCTGCACGTTACGGGCCCAGTCGGGTTGCGACCCAGGCGCCCGCGCCAAGCTCGTAGCGCACGCGGTCGTGGACGCGATCCGCCCCTTGCGTCCAGAGCTCTACGGCCGTCGGTCGCAACAGGAACCCCCCCCAATACGAAGGACGGGGCACGTCCCGACCGTTGTATTGAACGGTGAGCTCCGCCATGCGGCGGCGCAGGTCCTCTTGGCTGCCGAGGGGACGGCTCTGTGCAGACGCCCATGCGGAGAGTTGATGGCCGCGCGGCCGACTCTGAAAGTAGGCGTCGGACTCCTCGGGCGCGAGCCTCTCGACGTTGCCCTCCACGCGCACCTGCCGGGCGAGCACCGGCCAGTGAAACGCGACCGCAGCGTGCGTGTTCCGCTGCAGCTCTATCCCTTTTCGACTTTCGTAGTTCGTGAAGAAGCGCAAGCCCCGCGCGTCGATTCCTCGACACAGCACGATTCGCACGGAGGGTACGCCGGTCGGCGTCGCGCTCGCGAGGGCCATCGCCTCGGGCTCCGCCACGCCCCGATCCCGCGCTTCTTGGATCCACGCTGAAATCGTCTCGAGCGGCTTCATCCCCTGCTCCTCGTCAATGCCCAGCGCCGTCGCCTTTCGACGCGACGTCGCCCTTCTTCACCCCGGCGCTCTCCTGGCCACGCGTCCCGGCTTGCGCCTGGGGCGCCTGAGGCGCCGGGCTGATGGCCCCCTTCGGATGCTCGTCCAGAAAGGCAGCGACCCAAGCAAGCGGCGCGTTCCAGTTGATGGCTTCTTCGTTCGCCGACCACGCTTCGATGTTGTCGGCGAAGCATTTCATCGGCGCGCATCCCTTCAGTCCCGCGGCCTTGACATACGGGTCCTGGAGGCCCGAATTGGGGCCACCGGACAAGACCCCGGCGGGAGGGCTCGGAAACGCGCTGTTCGCTTGGTGCGCCCAGAAGCGGTGGTGCGGGTTCTCCAGCGGGCGGAAGCCATATCCGGTCACGTACGACTGATCCATGGGGTTGCGACCGAGGAGGTAGCTGAGCGCGTCTTCGACTCCGGTCAGGTACTTGGGGTCTTTCGTGAAGTCGTATGCGAGCGCCATCACGATCGCGTTGTTCAGCACCGCCGAGTTCGACCCCCACGGGAACTCGCCCGCCGCGTCCGGCTTGAACCCGACGCGGTACCCCTGATCGCGGTCGATGCCCGAGTACCCGTCTGCCGCCTTCACGATCGAAGCTCGTGCCGCTCCGACTTCGCTCGGCGACAGACCGTTCGGAACGACGGCGAGTGAAATTGTCCCGAGCGGCGCGACCTGCGGCCACGCCATCGCCGAGGCGCCGCCCTCGCCCGCCGGTACGACGTTTCGATGCGGCGACTTCGCGAGAGCGTCCTTGTACAGGTCCTTCTTCGTCGTGATGTAGAGCTCGGACGCGGCCCAGTAGAACTCGTCCGACACGTCGCCGTCTCCGTACGGTCCGCCGCCGACGGAGTCGCTCTCTGCGGCCAACATCGCGGGATTGGCGGCCGCTGCGGCCCACGCCCGCTCCGCTGCCTTCAGGCATCGTGCCGAAAAGGGGACGTCGATCGTCTTCCAGATTCGCGCGCACTGGGCAGCCGTTGCCGCGAGATTGAGGGTGGCGGCCGTGCTCACGGGCCGGAGGAACCGGGCGATCGGGTCCTCGTTGGGGCGCGTCGCGAGCGCCGTCCACTCTTTGTCGTGGATCTTGTGGTGTGCCATCCCCGCGAGGGGTTTGCCCTCGGGGACTTGCATCTTCATCATGAAGTCGATCTCCCACCTCACTTCGTCGAGGAGATCGGGAACCCCGTTGTGGTTCTCCGGGATGCTCAGCTTGCCGTCGCCGAAGTCCGCCACAGACGTGCCGAGGTACTTCGCTCGCTCGTACTGGTTCATGAGCGTCCACGACGCGATGCCCCCGTTGACCACGTATTTGCCGTGGTCGCCGGCGTCATACCAACCGCCGCTCACGTCGAGGGAATAGTCGCAGTGCGCCTCAGGAGAGCAGGGCACGCTCTTGTCGCCGAGGTGCCCGGCAGGGTGCGTCCACTTGGGGTCTCCGGCGTAGGGCATCGTGATCGGGATGCCGCTCCGCATGTGATAAAAGAAGTGGAGCGCGTCGTACTTGAGCTTGTTGTAGACGTTCGCCCCGATGTCGAACGGGTGGCTGACGTCGCTCCCGGCGCGCAGCGTGTAGGCGGCGCCCGGCTTCGCGTACGACGAGAAGTCTGCCTGTTGCACGCGGTCGCCCGAGGCCGCATCCGGACCGTGCACGATCGTGTCGCCCGAGGCGACGACCTTCCCCGACTTGTCCAGTAGGTCCCACTTGATCGCGCTCGACGCATCGCTTTTGACGATGGCGACCTTCTCGATGCCCGGAAGGTAACCGACCTGGTTCACGAGAACGTTCGGAATCGGGGGTGGCGGTGTGTCGGGTCTGGGCGTGAACTGAGGATCTTCGATGACCACGTCGTCAATGCAAACATCGAACGGGACTTGCTTCGACGCGTTGTGCCCTCCCGCATGAAACGCGAGCTCCGCGGTCGCGTCGTCGGCCTCGTTCATCGCGAATTCCGATGTCACGATTTTCGGTTCGGCGCCGAGTTCCATCTGCTGCTGCCAATATGCCTTGTACGGCGGTCCGGACATTCCGATCTTGACGAGAACGGTCGTCGGCGCGGTCGATCCGATTTTGAATCGGATCGAGTACTTGTGTCCCTTTTCGATCGTCATTTCGCGGTGCCGAACCTGCACGTCCCACGGATTCGCCCCCGCGTTCGCGATGGTCAGGCAGTACGCGCCCCCTGTGGCGGACGTCTCGCCCTCGCCGGGTTTGCTGAAAGAGGCCATCCACGGCAGGCTTCTTCCGCCCTCGAACGTTGCATTCTTGATCAGGTTGTGAACGCTCGGCGCGATCGGCGTGCCCTGCAACAACTCGGCGACCCGCGAACGCGTCAGAGGGGCGGCCGCTGCGCTCGCGGTGGGAACCGCCGGGGGCGGCGCGGTGGCAGGAGCCGGCGCCGCCGGCGCTGCGCTTGGCTGTCCGCCGCAGCTCGGCGCGGCGATGGCCGCGACGAAAGCGGCGGCGAGTCGCGGGAAGCTTCGTCGCTCGGTCTGCACAATCGCGATCATCCTTCGGCCCCTCTTGGTCGTGCTCGCCTTCGCTTGCGGCGCGGCCAGCGTACGCGCAAACGAGCCGTGAGGGAATGCCGCGCGGTCGAGCGCGAGCCCGCCGACGTGATGTAGGATTGGCCTACAGCCGATGAGCATCCGCCCAGCCTCGCCTCGCCCGCGGGTCGCCCGTCTCCTTTACGGAGGCGACTACAATCCAGAGCAATGGCCCGAGCGCGTGCGCGAAGAAGACGCGCGCTTGATGCGCGTCGCGAATTGGAACATCGCGACCCTGCCGGTCTTCGGTTGGGCCCACCTGAATCCCTCGGAGAGCGTCTACACGTTCGCATGGCTCGACCGGGTCGTCGAGCACCTGACCGGAGCCGGAGTGGATCTTTGCCTCGCGACCGCCACCGCGTCGACGCCCGCGTGGGTCGACCAGCAATATCCCGACGTCCTCACGGTCGACGAGCAGGGTCGCAAACGGCCGCACGGCAATCGCCATGCGTTCTGTCCCAACTCGCCGTCGTATCGCCGGCTCGCCGGCTCGCTCGTTCGCGAGATCGCAACGCGTTATGGCAATCATCCGGGCCTTCGTCTCTGGCACGTCAACAACGAATACGGCGGCTCTTGGCCGAACTACTGCTATTGCGAACGGTGCGCGCAGGGGTTCCGGTCGTATCTCGAGCGGCGCTACGGAAGCCTCTCTCGGCTCAACGAGGCTTGGTCGACGGCGTTTTGGGGGCACACCTACTCGAGCTTCAGTCAGATCGATCCACCCTTTTCCCACGGGGAGGGGAGCATTCAAATGCTCAAGATCGACTGGCGGCGATTCCAATCATCGAGCTATTTGTCGTGTTTCGAGCACGAGGCGGCCATCTTGCGCCAGATCACCCCTGGCGTTCCGGTGACGACCAACCTCATGGGCGCCTTCCAGGCGCTCGACTACCGCCAATGGGCGAAGTCCGTGGACGTGGTCTCGTGGGACAGCTATCCGATGAGCGACACGCCATTCGCGGAGGTTGCGTTCAGCCACGCCCTCATGCGTGGGCTGCGCGACGGAGAGCCGTTTCTTTTGATGGAGCAGTCGCCGTCGCACCAGAACTGGGCGCCCTATTGCCGTCTGAAGCCGCCGGGGCAACTGCGCCTCCAGTCGTATCAGGCCATCGCGCACGGCGCGGAGTCGGTGATGTATTTCCAGTGGCGGAAGTCACGCGGAGGGATCGAGAAACTGCATGGCGCGGTCGTCGAGCACCACGGTCGAACGGACGCCCGGGTCTTTCGCGAGGTCGCCGCCCTCGGTAAGGAGCTCGCCTCGCTCGGCGACGAGACCCTCGGTGGCCGAATCCCCTCTCGCGTCGCTGTCGTCTTCGACTGGGAGTGCTGGTGGGCGCTGAACGCTTCGAGCGGGCCGAGCCGCGATCTCGACTACCACCGCGAGGTCACGAACGCCTACGCCGCGCTCCACTCCGGGGGGATCCAGACCGACGTCGTCGGGCCCGAGGCGGATCTGGCACGGTACGACGTGATCGTCGCGCCTCTTGCTTATCTCATGCGCGCGGATCAGGCTGCGCGCATCGCCGATCGAACGCGGGCCGGGGCTACGCTCGTGGCCACGTTCTTCAGCGCCGTCGTCGACGACAACGATCGGATTCACGAGGGCGGCGCGCCCGGCCCCCTGCGAGACGTGCTCGGCATGACGGTCGAAGAGCTCGACGCACTCCCCGAGGGCGCGCGCCAAGCGTTGCGGTTCGATCACCCATTCGGCGAGCTTGCAGCCGACGCGGACTATCCCGCGTCGCTCTTGTGCGAGAGGGTCTGGCTGCACGGAGCCAAGCCCCTCGCCCGATATGCCCACGATTTCTACGCGGGGCAGCCCGCCGTCACGGTCAACACCCATGGCGAGGGAAAGGCGTACTACGTGGCTACTCGGCTCGAGCGAAACGCGTGGAGCTCCCTTTTGCGCGCCATCTGCGCCGAGCGCGGGATCGCCTCGCCGCTCGACCGGGGCGCGCCCCCGCCCGATGGGGTCGAAGTGACGGTTCGCGTGTCGCCCGGCGGCAAGGAGCTCCTCTATCTACTGAACCACGGTTTGGTTCCAAGAAGCGTGGCGATTGGCCCGGGCGGGCGCATCGATCGGTTGACGGGCAATCGCGTTACCGACGTGGCGAGGCTCGAGCCGGGCGATGTCCTGGTGCTCGAGGCATAGGCGAAAGCGAAGCCTCGCGGGCGAGGGCCTCGTCGCCGCTCTTCAGGGCGAGCTCGGCGGGGTCCCATCGCCGCGGCGCGAACCAGGGCCAAACGTGACAATTGCGCGTCACCGCCCGCCCGCCCGCTCGCGCTTCAAGAGCTCGACGTTCTGCTCGAGCCCCGGAAGCGCCGGGTTCGAGCGCCGGGCGGCTCCGTAACTCGCCTCCGCATCGTCGAGCGCGCCGAGCAGTTGCTGCATTGCGCCCAAGCTCGCGTAAGCTTCGCCCAGGTCGGGAAAATCGCGAGTCGATCGCTCGTACGCGATGCGGGCTTCTGCGAAGCGGCCCTGACGCCTGCGCTCGTTGCCGACGTCGTACTCGACGACGCCTCGAACCTCCGCCATCGAGAGCCCGCGGCCGTACGCCCGCCCGCTTCCGGCTGGAATCGGGAAGCGTTCATCGTACCAGCTGTCCGGCATCTCTTCGCCCTTTCGCAAGAGCTCCACGTTTCGAGCCATCGTCCCCTCGCGTATTCGTACGAAGAAGTGCCCCGGACGTAGAACGCCCTCGACTTGCCAGTCGAGCATTTCGCCGACCGCAAGGTACATCGTGCCGAGACCGACGCAGTTGCCCCGTCGGCCTTTGAGGACCGAAGGCAAGAGAACGAAGTCCAGGCTCGTGTCTTCTACCTCTCGCACGAATCCGAGCGCGCCGAAGACGACCCCGTTCAGCACCGCGATCGGCGACGCGCTCGCGTCGCGGGAGCGAGCCTCACCCAGCGCCTCCCGAACGAGCGCGGCAATGTGCGCCAGCTCGGCCTCGGCCTGCTGCGTGTCTTCGTCGCGGCGTTCGTGGACGCTCCCGGCAAGCGCCAGCAAAGACCGCGCGGCGGGTGCTCGCGACATCGGGTCGGGGCCCCGGCAATCGGAGAGAGACAAGCTCGCAAGAACGCCGAGCACCGCCAAGGCGCCCTTCCGTCGCGTGGCACGCGATGGAGGGTGAGCGCTTCGCGAGCCGGTTGCCACGCGCACGAAAAGACCGGCGCGCATCACTTCTTCTCGAGCGGCGTCCAGTCATCCCAGTAGTTGTAGAGGTCTCGCGCGGTCATGATCCAGACGACGAGCTTCTTGGCAGCAAGGGCGTCCTTGCCCCGGCGAAGAAGCTTTTCACGGACGTTGGGTCCTCCGCCGTAGCTCATGACGAGATCGACCGGCACCGACAGATTCTTGGCGATGTGGGCCGAGACGCCGGAGTGTTCGGCGTCGGTGAGCTCGTAGACGCCCGTGAAACTGTCCCCCAGGACGACGATGGGACTGTCGGGGTCGTCGTCATACGGCGTCCCGCTCGAAGTGAACACCTGGTGTGCCACGAGCCTTTCCGGTTGGTAGGGCTTCTTTGCCGCGTCGGGCAGCCGTGAATACAGATCGCCGAATCGTGTGACCGACGTCTCCCGGCTCGTGAACTCGGTCCCCGTTCCGCCTCGAAGCTCGTGGTACCAGGGGTACTTCATGACGCGCGCGCTGATGATGTCGGCGGCCAGCCGTAACCCCAGGTCACTCCAGTGCGTGTCCTGATGTTGATAGAGCGCCTCTTGCTCCCCGGCGCCAGCGGCGCGCGCCGCCAAGAACGGAGGGAGTAGGTCGACGACCTCGACGCCGGCCTCCGAGAGGCTCAGCAGGAACTTACGAAAGAACGGGTTTATGACCTGCCCGGCCAGCGCCTTGTACCGGGCGTCGAACTCATCGGGAAAAATCTCTTCCTTCGTCGGGACCGGAACGAACAAGAAGTCGACGTCGTGCGACTCCAGCTCCTTCTTGAACTCGAGGATGATCGGCAAAGGATTCTTCCCGGCGCGCTGCTTCTCGAGGTCGCCGCCCGCCACGAAGTCGAGACCGTTGCGATAGAACAGAAATCCGTCCGCGCCCGCGAATGCCTTGATTTGCGCCGGGGTCGATCGCAGTCGAGAGCGAATCGACTCGTGCAGGGGTGCGACTCGCTCGACCCACTTCGTCCAGGAGCCCGCGCCGCGGTCTGCCAGCTCGCGCGTCACCGTCTCCACGGTTGTCTGGACCTGAGGCGTCGGATGGCTCTTCGCCAGATGAAAGGCGCCGTGCGCCGCGGATGGATTCGGACCCCGCCCGTCGGTCGATGCGCCGCACGGGCCGCCGCCGCAGTCGCCCGGCCTGACGAGAAAGACCTCGTAGGTCGCTCGCCCCTGTGGCTTGCCGCGCAGCACGATCGCCGGCGCTGGGAAGACGCGGCCTCCGAGCTCTCGCTTGATGTCGCCTTCGGTCCGCGCGTCGGGCCACTCGGCTCCCGGCGCCACGAGGTCCGTGTTGAACGACGGGTACCAGTACGACGAGAGCTGGTTCGCCCAGGCCTTGATCTCGCCGGGGGCGAGCGCCCGATCCATGTAATCGTGTCGCAGGACGTCGATCGCGGCCGCGGCGGCGGCGCTGATATCGGTTCGCACGCGGCCGTATATTTCGGGGTATCCGTCCCCATCTTGATCCGGCAAATCACGAAATGCCTTGAACCATGGGACGAATTCGATCTTCACCCACAGCTCGGCCTGGCCGGCTGGCCCTTGCGCATGAACGAACATCTCCGTGAGGCTCTGCGTGGTCGCTTCCGGTGCATGGGGCAACCCCCAGCTCTCCGCGCGCACGGCCCGCCCGACCTCTTCGAGCCCTTCCGCCCCCGCTGCGCCCCGAGAGTGAAGGAACTCGACCGCCGGTGCGAAAGCGACCGGGTGGGATCGCTCGCTGTCGGTGAGCGCGGTGCGTTTCACGTCGCCCGTGAGCGTGGTCTTCTCGACGAGGCCTTGGAACGGCTTCGACGTGTCCGGCGCGGATGTCGACGGCGGCAGAGCGGGAGCCTCGGGAGGCAGGTCGGCAATCATGAAATTCGCGTGATAAGCGGCATAGTCCAGCGCGGCCCGGGTCGGTCGGTCGACCTCGCGCACCAATGCTCCCGAGCGCGTCCGGTCGTAGGTTTCGTTCAGTGTGTGGACCTCCGCATGCTCCGCCGGAACGCGTACGCCGCTGACGGGCCACGGGAATCGGGCCGGCCCTGCCTGACACGCGGCGAAAAACCAGCCGGCGGAAAAGAGGAGCGTCTTGCCGACTCTCCCTTCCGTCCGTCGCAGTCGTCTCGAGCGCTCAAACCGGGGCATATCGACCCCTCCTATAGTTCCACATGACGCGAAGCACCCTGAGCCCGTACGAAAGCGGACGCAAATGCGAGACTTCGTCCCCGTAGTGTGTGGGGATTCCGGCCTCTGCGATCGACAGCCCGTGAGCGCGCGCAGAAGCGATGACCTCCAGATCGAAATCGAAGCTGTCGGAAAATTGGCGAAAAGGCAGGGCCAAGGCGCGCCGGCCGTAAAGAAGATATCCGCTGTGATAGTCGGTCATTCCGAGGTCGAGCGTGTAGTTCTCGATGCGATTCAAGACGGCGTTCGCCAGATATTTGTAGAGCGGCATTCCCCCGGAGAGCGCCGTGCCGGATGCAATGCGCGAGCCCTGGAGCAGATCGACTCTCCGCGCTGTCATTTCCGCCAAGAGGCCGGGCAAGACCTCGGGGCTATACTGGCCGTCGGAGTGAATGCACGCCACAATCTCCGCTTCTCGAGAGAGCGCGCGCTCGAGGCCGTCTTTCATCGCGGCGCCGTATCCGCCGTTGCGGCTTCGGTCGATGACATCGATCGGACACGAGACGGCGCCGAGTCCCGCCACCTCCGCGAGCGTACAGTCGGTGCTCCCGTCGTTGACGACGACGATTCGCTCGAGCCCCGGCAGCGTCGTCGCGCAGACCCGTTCGATGACCGAGCGGATGTGCCGCGCGGCGTTGTACGCGGGGACGACGACGAACAGCCTCATCGGTCGCCCAACCCGCCGACACGGGCGCCGGGCGAATTTACGATGTGGGCATACCGGACGACGTAGTCGTCGACGATCGCCGGGAGCATCTCTGCCATGGTCGTGCGGGGATGCCAGTCGAGAAGGGAACAGGCTTTGCGGATATCGGGAATCCGCTCGGGGGTGTCGTCGTAGCCTGCGCCGTACAGCTCCGCGGCGGTGACATCTCGGAAGCGCGCGGACGGCGCGCCTGGCACTCGAAACGCAAAGACGCGCGCAAGCTGCTCGCCGAGCTCTCGAATCGAGACGTCGTTGGCGGGATTGCCCACGTTGATGATTTCTCGACGGCACGCGGCCGGACGCTCGAGTACCCGGACGATGGCGTCGACGAAGTCTTCGACGGAGATGAACGACCTGCGGTGGCTGCCGCCCCCCACCAGGCAGAGCTCCTCGCCGCGCAAGAGCGCGTTCATGAACGAGGCCAGAACGCGCGGGACGCCGTCGCCGTCGACCCCCGGCAGGAAGTCCATGCGCGCGCCGATGACGTTGAAAGGTCGGATGATGGTGAAATCGAGATCGCCGTGGCGCCCGTGCGCCCAGATGACCCGCTCGAGGAGTTGCTTGGCGCACGCGTACGTCCACCGCTCTCGATCCACCGGACCCAAGAAGAACCCCGTGTGGTCTTCGCTCATTTCGGTCATGGGCTTGGCTTCGGAGTCCAGCGCGGTGCGGCCGTACACTTCGCACGTGGAGAAATGGACGAGGCGCCTTCCTCGGGCGGCGCAAGCTCTGACGAGTGGGACCAGGTCCGTGTAGCTCGCGTCGATGACGTCGAGCGGCCTCGTCGTATAGAGCGCCGGGTTGCACAGGGCAGTCAGCGAGAGAACCACGTCGCAGCGTTCGACCGTCTCGGCGATGGCCTTCGGGTCCTCGACACGCATCGCGCGCCGCCGTACGCGCGGATCGAACGTCTCGAGCTTGCCGAACTGGATGTCGACGGCGTCGATCTCGCAACGCGTGCGCTCGAGCAAGGCCGGCACGAGATGCGAGCCGAGAAAGCCGCCGGCCCCGAGGACCCCGATCCGTCGCCAGTCGGGCTGCTTGGGAGAAAGATCAACGGTACCCGGCATGGCGGTTATCGGGTGGCGGCGCCCGAAGGGATGAAGATGTCGGGCCAGCGATCGTTCGACGAATGGTAGGTGAGCCGCACGGCACTCTCCGCGGGAGCTCCCACCTCCCACAAGTAGATCTCGTAGTCGGCCGTGTCGTGGTCATGCCCCCGCTGCGTGATGCCCCAGACCATCCACTTTCCGTTTGCCGAGATCTCGGGAAAGTACTCGTGGGAGCGCCGCCCCGGCATGTCCATCAGCCGGCGTTCGTCGTCCGACAGATCCTTGGCGGGCTTTCCGTCTTTGATGGGCATGTGGACGATTTCGCTTCCCCCGTTGCCCGTCGGATTGACCCAGTAAATGCCGCTTCCGTCGGGGAGCCAGTTGATCTGGCAGCCGTCGCCCGTCTTCGTCCAGCTCTTGTTGGCGATGTCCCAGATTCCCGTTTCGCGCTTCGAGCCGCGGAGGGTGATCGCGACGTATTTGCCGTCGCGAGACATTTCGGGCTGTTGAAGCAGCGCTCCGTCGAGGGCATCGACCCCCGTGCTGTCCATGACCTCGGTCTCTTTTCCCGAGCCGAGCTTCGTGCGAAATATCTTCTTTCCTCGCACGAAGATGATCTCGTCGCGGCCCAGCCAGTTGCCCCAGCTGCCGCTCTCGACGACGCGGGTCGCGTTGGATCCGTCCGGGCCGACCGTGAAGAGGTCCCACTTGTCGCTGTCGTTCGCATCTCGTTCGCTGACCCAGCCCTTCTTGCTCCGGCAGAAGAGGATCTTCGCCCCGTCGGGCGAGAAGCGCGGGAACCAGTCGACGCTGTCCCCCTGGGTGATGGGCTTCACGTCGGTGCCGTCAGGCCGCATCGTGAAGAGCTTGTGATTGCCGAGGCGCGAGCTCGACCAGACGATGGTCGCATCCAGCTTCTGGCCCATGGCCTTCATTGCGGCTGCGGCCTCTTCGGAAGGGGCGTCTTCGGAGCCCTTCGGGGGTGCGCCCGTCAAGCTGGCGCACGACACGGCGCCGACGGTCAGGGCAAGGGCCGCGACATATTTCGTGAGGATTGCGGAGCGCGTTTTCATCGGAGGGATCCTTCGCCGTGCAAAGCCGGTTCGGCCGCAGAGTTCTCGTTTTGAGGTAGGCGCGGGGTTCGCGCCATTGGAAAGCAGCGGCGAAACCCTTCGTGAACGCCGATGGGTCGATACCCAAGATCACGCGTCGCATCGGCGGGGTCGAGGTCCGCGTCGTGGATCACCCCGGCGATTGCGTTGCTCGTGAGCGGCGGTCGGCGCATGAAGAGCCTCAAGAGGCGCGCAACGGCTCGGCACACAGGTACGGGGATCGGGAGAAAAAGCTTGTCGCCGCCATGATGGCGCAGCATCAAGTGGGCGAGATCGGCGATCGCGATCGGCTCGGCACCGCTGAAATTGTAGGTCTTCCCGTAGCCGACCGGATTGCCCGCGAGGCGAAGCAGCCCGTCGACGATGTCCCCGGTCCACACCGGCCGCTTGATGGCTCGGCCGGTGCCGATGAACGGAACCACAGGGAATCTTTGCAAGTACTCCAGAAACATGCGCACTTCGAGTCCACCCGACTCGTCGTACGCGAGCGTGGGCCTCACGATGGTGTTCTGAAAGGCACGCGTGCCGCGCACGATCTGCTCGGCTGCGAGCTTCGACTCGGCGTACGGAGTGCGGCTCGGGTAAGTGACCGACGCGGACGAGACGTAGATGAAGTGACGCACGTTTGCCGACGCCGCCGAGGTGGCCATGTTGGCGGTACCCCCGAGATTGACCCGGCGAAACACCGAAGGGTCGTGCGACAGGATGACCGCCGCCAGGTGGTACACGGTGTCGATGCCGTCACAAAGGTGGTCCAAGGACTCTGGGAGCGAGACGTCTCCCTCTCGCGTTTCGCAGCCAATCCCTTCAAGACGAGCGCGCAACGGGTCTCCCGGCAAGACCAGGCCCCGGACCCTGAATCCCTCTTCGATGAGGCGGCGCACGAGGAGCGATCCCATCACGCCGGCCGCGCCGGTCACCAGGACATGGCCTTTTTGCACGTCAGGGCGCCTCCCGCGCGGGGGCGACGTTCCAGTCGATGGGCTTCCAGTCGCCCACGGACAACTCGCGTGAAGCAAACTCCCAGACGACGGCCTTCTTGCCGGCGAGGCGGTCTTCTCCCCCCTGGAGCGCACGCGCGAGGGCCTCGCGCGTCGCGAACGCTCCCGAGTCGTTCTGCCCAATCACGTCGACGGGCTGACCGAGAGCCCGCGCGAGCTGTGCGCCGAGGCCGGCGGCCGTTCCCCAGCCCATCGGCTCCATCGAAAAAACGTTCGTGAAGCTATCGCCGAGAAGAAGCACCTCCCCGCGTTCGTCGGGCTCCCAGGGAGCGCCGGTCGCGTCGAGCACTTCGTGAAGCGTCACGCGCTGGGGCGCGAAGACCGTCTGATTGTCGGGTAGCTTCAGCATGGTGGCGACGTCGCCCAGGGACTCCGCCGCGGTGTCTACCGTGGAGAACGGCGGTGGCGTACTGCGCGGAGAGAGCTCCGCGCCCTCTCTGACGAACGTGGAGAGCTGGACCGCGACGTCCTCCATCCAAGCCGGCGTCCAGTGGGTGTCCTGCACCAAGAAGCGCGGCGCCTCGCCGCGGCGCAACACGTGCGGCGCGGGCTCGAAGACCAGAACCCCTGCCTTGCGCATCTCGCCAACGAAACGGCCCCAGTCCGGATTTCGCGGGACGGGCATCTCGAGCGCGCCGCTGGCAGCACGCCCATGCAGCTCGTTCGGCTGCAGCATCGCCTTGTCGGGGACAGGAAACAGAATCAGGCGGATGCCGCGTTTGCGCAGCGCCGCCTGAAAGTCGAGGATGGCCGGCCGCGGGTCGGCGTGCACGGCGGGCTCGCCGCTGTCGAGCGCCGCGCGCTCGCGAACGCGAATCGTGTCTTCGTCGAGAAACCCCGGGCCGCCCAGATGCGCGACTCCGGGCGCGTAGTAAAGCCAGCCGCCGAGTCCCACGACGGCTCTCTTGTTGCCCACGCGCCCGAAGCGAGTCAAGAGGGCTTGCAGGCGAGGCTGCACGAAGTCCTTCGCGTACGACGCTTGCTCCACGTCGTCCTCGAAGCGGCGCAGTCGCTCGGACGTGGGAGCGTGCCGAAATACGTCGAGGAGCGGCGACTCATCGCCGCGGATTCTCTCCAGCCAGGCTTGGCCGATGGGTACCGCATAAACGAGCGCCAGAAAGCACACGGTGACTCCCACCGTAACACCGCGCGAGGCGCTGGTTTTGATGATGCCGCGCCTGAGCTGGGCGTCGTGCGACGGGTCGGTGGGTCCGCCTCGGCGCGGCGCGGCATCCGGTCGCGTTCCCTCGAGCGGGGCAGTGGGTAGGGTGCGGTTCATATCGCGCGCGCAAGGTGCGAACAGGAGCAGGGGAGCAAACGCAAGCCGTGGGCGAGACCTGACTTCAGAACTGGAAGTACAAGAAGGGGTTGGTCGTCTGCGTCCACATCATCAAGACAGCCAGAAGCAAGAGCGCCATACCTCCGGCGGCGCGCCCCACCGAAAGGCGCTCGGTGAACGCCCACGTGTTCGGCATCGCCCAGACGACGACCGCCGCCACGACGAAGAGCGCGCTATGGTACGGCGTGTAGATGATGCCGGCGATCGAGTCGGCCGCAGCCGTCGGCGTCGCCAGCCCGGACAGCGACCGCAGGTACGCGAGCGCCTCGCCGAGTGTCTTCGCGCGAAAGAATACCCACGAAAGGCACACCGTGCCGAATGTGAGGGCAACGCGAATCCCCCGCGGTAGGCGGCGGTACCAACTGTCCTTGCCTCTCGCGCGCTCCGCCGCGAGCATCCCTCCGTGAATGCCGCCCCAGAGCACGAAGTTCCAGCTTGCACCATGCCAGAGGCCTCCGAGCAGCATAACCGTCATCAGATTCACGTACGTTCTCGAAGCCCCCTTCCGGTTGCCGCCCAGCGGAATGTAAAGATAGTCGCGTAGCCAAGTCGACAGGCTGATGTGCCAGCGCCGCCAAAAATCCGTGATGCTGTCGGCCTTGTACGGCGAATCGAAATTCTGCACGAGGACGAAGCCCATCATGAGAGCGAGTCCCACGGCCATGTCGGAGTACCCGGAAAAATCGAAGTAGATCTGGAAGGCGTAAGCAAACACCCCGAACCACGCGTCGTAGACGCGCAGCGGGCCGGCTGCAAAAGCGGCGTCGGCGATGTGCGCCATCGCGTTGGCGACGAGAATTTTCTTCGCCATTCCGAAGGCAAAAAAGACGACTCCCCGGGCGAATTTCTCGACGGTGTGCTCGCGAACTCGCATCTGCTCTTCGAGGGCCGCGTAGCGGATGATCGGCCCCGCCACGAGGTCCGGAAAGAAGGCCTCGAAGCACATGTAGTCGGTAAAGCGGCGCATCGGGCGCGCGTCTCCCCGGTACACGTCGATGGCATAGCTCATCGCCTTGAACGTGTAGAACGATATCCCGACCGGCAGAACGAGGTGCAACACCGGGAGCAGCGCGCCGTCGTGCCCGAGAGCGCGTCCCATCGCGTTCACGTTCTCGGCGACGAAGCCCGTGTACTTAAACGTGGCGAGCAGTCCCATGTTCGTCACGATCGAGATCGCGAGCACCGCCTTCATGCCGCGCGTGCGTCGCACTTCGGGTCCGATGATCGGCGGAAGCCCTCCCTCGTCGTGCAGGCCGGAGAGCCTCAGCAGCGCGAGGCCGCAAAAGTAGTCCACGCTGGAACCGAAGAACATGATGACCGCCCAGATGGGATTGGCCCATCCGTAGAACACGTAGCTGCTGACGGCGATCAGCGCGGTCCGCGCTCGCAGGGGCGTGAGGTAGTAGAGGCAGAGAACGAGAGGCAGAAAATAGAAGAGGAAGATGTGGCTCGAAAAGACCATCGCCTGCTTCTCGTTCGTTCTAGACGCGCCGGCAGCCGGGCCGAGTGAACCGATCAATCAGTTCCAGGGAAACCAGCCCTTGGACTTCATGATGTCGAGAGCCCGCTGCGTCCATGTCTGGTGGGACTGGAGATTGAAGTGATGGTCGTCGATCAGAGCGAGACCGTCGGTAGGAACCAGGGCCGAGTTCGAGACGACGGTCGGCACCATGTGAATCTGAGGAATGATCGACAGCGCAAAGGGCTGGGTGGGCGCCAGCATTCCAGTCGCGGTCATTTCATAGTCGGTGAGCAGAAGGGGCAGGTTGGGCTCGCCCACGTCCGTTCGAATCTGCGTGACGAGCGAGTTGATGCAGTTGGGGTAGCCTGTGATGTCGGCCGCGGTGCCGTGGCGCTCCGTGATGCCGAGCATCACGACGATTGCGCCGAACGTCACTTTGCCTTTGATCGCCTTCGCCGCCGCGATCAACGAATCGTAGTAAAGATGGCCCGGGAGGAACTGCGAGCAGTACGCAGAGCTCTGGCCGAATCCCAGGGACACGAAGTAGTAGTCGGGCGCCATCGCGATCGCTTGCTTGATGAGCGCGGTGCCCGGCCCGCCGAGCGGTGTCACCTGGCCCGGTGCTCCCATGTTGTTGGTGCCGTCGCCCGCCGTATTCGGCTCTAGGCATGGGGAAAATGTGCCGTTGGCCGAGTAGATCCATCCGTGAGGGTCGGCGTTCGTGAAGAACCAGGGGCGAAGGGGGAGGGGCACGTCGGCCCGCCCCGCCATGTTCGAATGACCGAAGTGAATGAAGGCGATCACCTTTTCTTTCGGCACCGTGACGCCGTTGATGTTCACGGTGATGCCCGAGAGGGGTGTCGGGGCCCCTGCGTCGCCACTCGCGGGGGGGGCACCGCCGTCTTGCGTAGGCGCTCCCGCTCCGCCGTCCGCAGTGGCCACCGGCGGTGGGCCGGAGCCGCCCGAGGAGCCCGATGATGGCGTGCCAGTCGACGTCGGAGCCGGCTGGGAGCCGGAGCTCGATCCCGACATTGCGCCCGAGCCGGAGCTCGATCCCGCGGTCGCGCCGGAGCCGCCGCTCGACCCCGATGGGTTGTTCGCGTTCGTATTGATGTCAGGCGGGGGGCTCTTGTACTCGGTCACGCCGCAGCCGGCCGCGGCGACGAGCCCCGCGAGGCATGCGCGGAGCACCGTGTTCCGGGCCGTCGTGCGAGCCGCCGTGGGTTGATGGTTCGCGCGGTGATTCTCAGTGTGCGTCGGCATGTTCCTCCAAACTGGAGAGGATTCTCTCCGCTTCGACATCGAATGGATCGGCTGCCAGCGAGCGGCGCAAGTACGTCAGCGCGGACCCGGGCTCTCCTTGACGCAGCGATACGAGAGCCAGCAGATTCAAGCTCCGGACGTCGCGTTGATCCTCTTTCAGCGCCAGCTCGCCAAGGCCGCGGGCTCCGAGCAAATCCCCGGCGGCGAGGCGGCCTCGAGCCCGAAGGGCGCGCGCTTCGGGTGACGCGAGCGGCGCCAAGACCCGCTCTGCCTCGCCGAACTCGCGAAGAGTAATGTCGAGCGTGGCGAGCCCCAGGCGCCCCGCATCGCGCAGGCGGGCCGAGTCGCCGAACTGTCGGTCCAGCGCACGGAGCACACGGTCGGTGTTGGCCGGCGCCCCCATGTCGTACCCGTCGAGCCCTGTGTCGTCGCTCTTCGCGAAGAGGGTCTCCGCGCCGTCGGTGAACACGAGCTTCCATCGAGGGCTGGAGTACAGGTGCGCGATGAGACCCAAATACCGATCGGGGTACGCCACCGGCAGGATGACGTAGGCGAAATCGTGCGTCCGCTGGAAATCATCGAACCGGTCGGGGTGATCTGCCATATCGAGGTACTCTGCAAACTCGGAGGCCGTGCGCAGCACCAGGCGCGTATCCATGTAAGGTCGGTACCTCGGATAAAGGTTCCAAATGAGGTACCCGCCGTATTCGTCCGCAGCGAAGATCGTTCCTGTGCCGGGCCGCTCTCGGAGAATGCGCGCGCTCTCGGTCGGAGCGCGGAACGGGGCGGGGCGACCCAGCGCCGGCTCGTTCCAGGCCGTTCCGAACAAGAGCACCAGCAGCGCCGCACATGCCGCCCCCGGTCCCCAGCGCGCCACAATCCTCGCGCCGCGCCGCCGGCGCGCAAGGGCCGTCAGCCGCTGGGCCCCGCGCCACGAATTCATCACGGCAATGGGGGTGGCGATCCAATAAAGCAAGAGGACGTTGCGATTGCCCAGGAGCGCCAGAAAAACGAGCGCGGCTGCGAGCAGCGCGTGCGCCAAGACGACGCGTCGTCCGGCGAGGGCGAAGCTGACGACCAGGAATGCAAAGAACCACTTGAGATGCCAAACTGGTGCCGCCATGGAGTGCGCCAGCGGCGGTGCGTTCTCGACGACGTTGGCCGCATAGACGTTTCCATGTCCGGGCAGGAGGCGGCCGAAGAGCTCGAGGGGCAGCCACGCGGAACGAAGGCCGTAGGGCGTCGCACAGCATGCAACGATGCACAGCGCCAGCGTGACGGCGAGCGCCCGGCCCCGGTGACGATGCACGCCTAGAGGCGGCTGTGCGGGGCTCCGGTCGGCGGAAGCCGTTGGCGAGCGTCTGTCGGAACGGGCCGCCGCCCAGCTGCCGAGCAGGTAGGCGCCGACGAACGCCGGCCCCAATGCGAAGAGGCCTTGGCAATTCGCCCACGCCACCTGAAGCAACGGAAGCGGAAGGAGCGCCGACCATCGCCCTTCGCGTCGAAACCGCTCGAGCTGCACGAAGAAGAGAGCGAGCAATGCGAGCGTGACCAAGACGGGCCTCAGCAGCAAGAGCGAACGGGCCGCGAAGAGGGCAGCGAGGAACACGGTCGCAAACCACAGCGCCGCCCGGGCCCCCGCCTCCCGCTCCACCGCCTTCCGGAGCAAGAGGGCGCCGGCCGCAACGAGCAAGCATTTCGCCAGGACGAGCGCGGTCACCCCACCGACCCAAAACACGGCGTACGCCGCGATTTGAAAGAGCCAGTGCACGTCGACCCAAGGGCGCCCTCCCGCGCTGACCGAGAAGGGATCCACCCGCAGCAGCGATCCGGTGCGAAGGATCTCCCGTCCGGCCGCGAGGTGCCACCACACGTCGCCGTCCGTCGGCGGAGCGAGGCCGAGGACGAACGCGCCGGTGAAGAGCGCCGCCGCGGTCGCGCGCGAGCGGGCCGAGCGCCACGCATTGCGGAGGAGCGACGCGGGCCTCATCCCTCTCCTAGAACGGCGAAACCGACACGCCTAGCGCGACGATCCAGGGCTGGAGTTGGAGGTCCGTCGAAAACGGAAACGAGGCGCCCAGAAGGACGGCCACCCAATCGGTGGACCATTCGATGGACGCGTTGCCCGCCATGATGAAAAGGGGCAGATCTTGAGGGATCCCTCGGTCTTGATCCTTGTCGGTGAAGCCCGTCGCCGTGACGCCGAGCGAGGGGACGAAGGGCCCCAAGAAGTAGCCCGCATAGGCGTACAGGCTGCCCGTCGGAGCTCGGTAGCTCCCAAACTCGTTCGTTCCGCCGCGGTACGCCCCGAGCGCGCCGAGGACGATGAGGCCCCAGCTCTCGTCGAGCGTGTGGTCGATCATCAACGACCCCGTGAACTTGCCGAGGCCGAGCTGCTTGTCTTGGCTCAAAGGGTCGAATTTGTACGTCGCGTTGTTGGTGCCCGTGGGAAATCCGATCGACGCGGTGATCGCGGTGGCGTTGATGGGGCCGAGGCGGCGCGTGAGGTACGCGTTGATGTCGCCCAAGCCGGAGTTCGAAATGGCGACCGGCGGCCTGATCTGCAGATAGTTGCTGTAATATTTATACAGAACGGGCACGACGACGCCGACGTTCCACTTCTGCTTTTGATCGATGTCGCGGTCGATTTGCGCCAGGGCAGTGACGTTGTAGCCATTGGGGAAAGACAGATAATCGAGCATCAGCTGCGAGTGAAAGAGGCCACCCGTGGTGTTGTGCCCGATCCATTTGACGCCCACGCTGCCGCCCGTGCCGCCGGCGCCGCACCCGCCGATCGTCTCCCAGCTCGCGAGGAGAGGGCCCAGGCGCTGCACCCGCAGCGACAGGTTCGAATCCATCCATTCGCCGTCGCCGGTCAATCGATCCGGATTCGCCTCGAGCTTCGCGAGGCGAGCGGCCGCCTGGCTCGCCCCAACGCGCGCTTCAATCAGCGGATAGCCGATGAGCCCCACGAGAACGCTTGCCATCCCCCACGAAACACATTGGCGAAGCTCGAACGTACGCGGCGTAGCACGGCTGGCTCGCATTCTCTCCTCAGGCGGGGTCGACTTCCAGGCACCAGTAGCGCACGCTCTTTCGATCGGTTGCCGCGAACTCGTCGACGAGCGGCCCTTTCCAAATTTTCTTCAAGTCGGCCGAGAGCTTCATCTTATGGACGTCCCCCACGGTGAAGCTGCGGAGCTTGCCGCCGACATAATCCTTCATCTTGTCTTTGATCTTGGCGCGGGCCTGGCGCGGCTTGTAGTGAGCGACGAGGATGGAGGACTTGTCGAGCGGCCCGCCGATGACCTCATAACGCATGACGTACGCGTAGTCGTACAGATCGTCCGGCGGGAGCTTGGAAGGGATCTCGACCAACTTGGCGGTGAGCAGGAGAGCGCCCTCTTCTTCGGACCGCGCGAGACGCGGAGCCGCGAGGACGACGAGCGCCGACACGAGACCGAGGGTCATCGTGCGGCGGCCACGTCGAAGCCGATCCGACGAGTGGGTTGCCGGCTCATGGCGCGTCGTCATCCGTAGAGATGCTACGACCTTTGCTGCGGCAATCCAACGTGCGGCTCGCAAATGCGAAACGGGCGCCGACAGTGCCACGGGCAATTTGTATAATCACGAGATCGCCGTTGGAATGGGATTGTCGAAACGAGAAAAAATGAACCTGAATGGGTGCAGAGGAGAATTATCCCCTTTTCACGTCGGCCCCCACGCGATCGGACGCATTACACCTGACGCTCCCTGACGGTCACAGTACTGAACCTGGCGACTGTGTTGCCGGCTTCATCACGCAGCACAACAGGTGACCAATCGTTGAATGCTCCCACGGGCAAACTCCCACCTGGGAGCTCCGCGGCAAGGACGCCGCGCGAATGAATGCTCATCCGGAGGCTGCCCGAAGCTCCAGCTGGCCGCGGCATCACGGGAAACTTCTCGGAAACTTGCGGACCGGTAAAATGCCGCACTCCGATCGAGAGACCGCATGCAGTTTGAACGTTACGAATCCAGCTCGTTTTACGACGAAATGTTCGATGCGGCAGGCCAGCCGCGCCACGGGTGCGCGCTCGTCGTTCGCACGCTCGCGGCCATCCCCGATGGCGAGGTGCTCCGGCGCCAGCGGGCGGCCGAGCGGGCGCTCCTCCACATGGGCAGCACCTTCAACGTGTATGGCCATGAAGACGGCGTCGAGAAGATCCTCCCCTTCGACATGATCCCGCGCATCATTCCCGCGTCGGAGTGGCGGCAGCTCGAGGTGGGGCTCAAGCAGCGCGCACGCGCGCTCGACCTCTTCATCGACGACGTTTACCACGCCCAGCGCATCCTCGCAGACGGGATTGTCCCACGCGAGCTGGTGGAGACCGCGACGACCTATCTGCCCGCGTGTCGAGGGCTCGACCCGCCGCGCGGAGTCTGGTGCCACGTCAGCGGAACGGACCTCGTGCGCGACAGCGACGGCCGTTACTACGTGCTCGAAGACAACCTGCGCTGCCCCTCGGGCGTCTCGTACGTGCTCCAGAATCGGCGGGTGATGAAGCGAACCTTCCCCCGCGTGTTCGAGGCGTCGCGCGTGCGCCCGGTCGACTCGTACCCGAGCCAGCTCTTGCAGATGCTGCAGCACGTCCGCCCTCGCGACGTCGCTTCCCCGACCGTCGTTCTCCTCACGCCCGGCGTCTACAATTCCGCCTACTTCGAGCACTCGTTTCTCGCCCAGCAGATGGGGATCGAGCTGGTCGAGGGGCGAGACCTCGCCGTGCGGGACGGATTCGTTTGGATGCAGACGACCCGCGGTCTTTCGCGAGTCGACGTGATCTACCGTCGTCTCGACGACACGTTCCTCGATCCTCTGACCTTCCGGCGCGACTCGATGCTCGGAGTTCCCGGGTTGATGGATGTCGTTCGAGCCGGCCGCGTGACCTTGGCCAACGCCCCGGGAACCGGCATCGCCGACGACAAGGTGATCTACGCCTACGTCCCGGCCATCATCCGGTACTACCTGGGGGAAGAGGCCATCCTGCCCAACGTGCACACATTCGTCTGCTTCGACGAAAAGCAGCGCGAGCACGTCCTCGCCAACCTGGACAAGCTCGTCGTCAAGGCGGCCAACGAGTCGGGCGGGTACGGCATGCTCATGGGGCCGCAGGCGTCCGCGTCGGAGCGCGCGATGTTCGCCGACCGCATCCGAGCGAACCCGCGGAACTACATCGCCCAGCCGCTCCTCGGCCTCTCCCGCGCGCCGACGCTGATTGAAGGCGCCGTCGAAGGCCGCCACGTCGATCTGCGTCCCTACATTCTGCACGGGGAAGACATCTTCGTCTTGCCCGGTGGCCTGACGCGCGTCGCATTGAAGAAGGGGTCGTTCGTGGTCAATTCGTCGCAGGGCGGCGGAAGCAAAGACACCTGGGTGCTCGCTTCGAACGGCTCGAGCGTAGGAGACTGACGATGCTCAGCCGCGTGGCCGAAGCGATCTACTGGATGAGCCGCTACGCAGAGCGGGCGGAGAACGTCGCCCGCTTCCTGGACGTCAGCTTCCAGGTGATGCTCGATTTGCCCGACCCCGTCGGTGATCCGTGGGCGGGCGTCGTGAATGCGACCGGCGACGAGGCTCTCTACGCCAAGAGCTACGGGGTAGCGACGCGCGACGACGTCGTGCGGTTTCTAACCTTCGACACCGGTTCGCCCAACTCGATCGTCTCGTGCTTGCGAAACGCGCGCGAGAACGCGCGCTCCGTGCGCGAAGTGATCTCGTCCGAGATGTGGGAGCAGATCAACAAGTGGTATCTCCTGGTGCGCGATGCCGCCGCGAGCGATTCCGTGCTGGAGGACCCGCACGATTTCTTGACCGAGGTCAAGCAAGCCTCCCACTTGTTCGTGGGGATTGCGGCGCTCACGATGACGCACGGGGAGGGGTGGAACTTCGGCCGAATCGGCAGGCTCCTCGAGCGCGCCGACCAGACGAGCCGCATCGTCGACGCCAAACAGGCTCTCCTCCTCGCTCGTCCGAGCGAGCTCGGGGCGAGCCTCGACGGGGTCAATCTCTCTGCGCTGCTCCGCTCGGTGAGCGCCCTCGAGATGTACCGGAAGCGCCACGGAATGATCGCGTTTCCGACGGTGATCGGGTTTCTTCTGCTCGAGAAGGGGTTCCCGCGCTCCGTCCGCTACTGTCTCAACGAGGGCGCGCGTTCGCTCCACGCGATCACGGGTACGCCGCCCGACGCGGGTGACTCGTTGCCCGAGCGCCGCCTTGGCCGGCTCAGCGCGGAGTACGAGTACGCGTCGGTCGGAGAGATCCTGTCCGAAGGGCTGCACAACCACCTCGATCGCCTGCAGTCGAATCTCAACGACGTCGGCGCGGCGATCTACCAGACGTTCTTCGCGGTTCGGCCGCAGAGCGCCGAGTCGCCGGAGCGACCAGCCACCGGCACCCAGGCGCAGTCCCAGTGGGGCCACATTCCCTAGGAGGGCGGCGTCTTTCGGGCGGTCCCTTCGCGATCCCGGCGTCGGGGGTCGTCGCCGTACATGAGTACGGCTCCTCGCCCCGGCGCCGGCCTCGCTCGGTCTCGACCGAAATACACCGCCCTCCTCACGCGATTGGACGCGCCGGTACCGGTCCGCTTCGCGCGGCCTGTCACGACGCCGCCGATGCTGGCATCAGTAGCCGATGCAGTCTTGTTTGCCGTCGGACCCTCCGGCGTGCATTTCGCCTTCGACGGCGACCGCCCCCGCGATGCCGACGCCGATCGACGCCCTCGGCGCGGATCTCGCTGACGCCTTCGGTGGCAAAAGCCTCCTCTTTTACACGGGAGCCGTTGCTGGCAGCGCGGCCATGGCCTTCAGCGGCGCCGACTCGTCGATTCGCGTCGCTGTGCAGCAACACCTCGGGTCGAGCATCTACGGCAACGCAGCGACCCTCACCGGCTACGTGTTGCCGGTCGCGTTGGCACCCGGAGTGTGGCTGACGGGGCTCTTGGTCGGAGATCGCGCGGCGACCGGCGCTGGAAGCGCGGCCGTGCAAGCACTCGCGGTTACCGCCGTTACAGCCGCCGTCCTCAAGATCACCCTCGGGCGTGCGTACCCGCCCGAAGACGCGCACACGTTCCGTCCTTTTCAAAGCTGGTCCTGGCCGTTTCCCGCCTGGCCCTCCGGGCACACGTCGTCCGCGTTCTCCGTGGTCGCCGCGCTGAGCGCCTACTACGGGGCCGACGAACTGTGGATTCCGCTCGTCGGCTATCCGGTCGCGGCTGCGATCGGCTTGGGGATGCTTTCCGGAGACGAGCATTGGGCGTCGGATTTGCTCGCCGGGGTCGTCCTCGGCCAGTCCGTCGGCTGGTCGATCGGCCGTGCGTTCCGTGCGCGCGCCCGCTCCGAGACGGCGCCGAGCGTGTCGCTCGTCCCCATCCTCGGGCCGTCCTCGCGGGGCCTGGCGATCGCGGGCGTGTGGTGACTGCACCGCTGTCGAGCGGTGGACCTTGGTCTCGAAGCGCGCGGCTGTGCGCATGCCGGGGGGGGACTACGCCGGGCGATTTCCTTGCGTGGGGCCCGGTCGGGGCCTACGGTTCAGCAAGAGCACAAGCGTACCGCCCTGGGGGCCCGCGCTTGAGGGAGTCTTGCCATGGGGCGAAGTCGGTATGTGGTGGCTGGGGTTCTGCTCGCCGGGTGCAACGCGGCTCCGCCCGTTCCGGACAACCCCGTACCCTTCCAAGCCCCCGATCTGGGCGCCACCACGACCCAAGCCCTCTCGCCTCCTCCGATCTCCGGGGGAACGATGCTCTTGTCCCAGGACGGCCGGACGGCGATCGCCTCCGATCCGGATCGGGACTTCGTGAGCTTCGTGGATCTGACGCTGGGCACCGTCCGCGCTCGAACGGACCTGTCGCCCCACGACGAGCCGGGGCGCCTCGTGGAAGACAAGGGCGGCCGCGTGCACGTCGCGCTTCGTGGCTCCGGCCAATTGGCCACAATCTCGGTTGCCACGGGGGAGCTGATCGAGCGCCGCGATCTATGCGCGCAGCCGCGCGGTTTGGCGTATGACAGCACGCTCGACCGGGTCATCGTGGCGTGTGCGACCGGCGAGCTCGTGACGCTCCCGGCGGCATCCGGCCCGGCGCTGCAAGTGGTCACGGTCGAGCCCGATCTGCGCGACGTAGTCATCGACCCCGATTCCGAGTCGATCTTCGTGAGCAAGTTCCGTACTGCGGAGGTCCTTCAGGTCGACGGAAGCGGTGCCATTCTGAATCGCACGTCGCTTCCAGCGAATCCTGGAAGCTTTCCCGCCATGGCGTGGCGGATGCGCCTGACGCCTGACCATACCCTGAGCATCGCCTACCAGGTCGACTCGACGACCTTCGTTCCTACGACTCCCGGCGGCTATGGAAATGCCGGGTCGGGGTTCGCGGGCCCGTCCGGTGGCTCGCTCGGTAGCTCGCCCGGGGGCCCGGGCTTTTCGGTCCCTGTCGGGGGCACTGTCAACGGCGTCGACGGCGGCTCCTTCTTCTTTGCCGGCTCCGGCATCGTGGGCACCGCCGTCGCGACTCTTTCCGCGGTGGACCTGTCCCTGTCCTCGGTTGGCGGCGTGGACGGAAACGTCTTGCCGGTCGATCTCGCGCTTCCGCCGCCGTCGCTCGCGATGACCGGCAGCCCCTCGGTCCTGGTCGCTGCGGGGAATTGGAAGTCCAAGGTCACGAATGCGTACGCCAAGCTGCCTATCGGTAGCTTCGGCGCGAACGGCTCGCCCGCCGCGGTCGACGGGCAGATCATCGCGACCGAAATTCGCCAGGATGGGACCATCGTTCTCCAGAGCCGCGAGCCTGCCCGGCTGTTCGTCGTGAAGGCCGACACATCGGGTCAGCCCGATCAAATTCTGACGACGATTGGCCTTTCCGACGTCAGCCGCGCGGACACCGGGCACACGATCTTCCACACGAACGCCGGCGGCTCGGTCGCGTGCGCGTCGTGCCACGGCGAAGGCGGCGACGACGCCCAGACCTGGAATTTCGGCGGCACCAAGCCGCGGCGAACGCCGTCGCTCCTGGGCACCGTGAAGGGCACGGCTCCGTATCACTGGGACGCCGACTTCCCCGACCTGGAGGCGCTCTCGCACGAGGTCTACACCCGGCGCATGTCGGGGCGGGTGCTCGCGCACGATCAGGTGTCTGCCCTTCAGAATTGGCTCGAGCAATTGCCGGCGCCGAAGCGTCCGGCGGTCGATCCCGCGGCGAAGGCGCGGGGTCAGCTGCTTTTCCAAGGCAAAGCGGACTGCGCACGCTGTCATTCAGGCCCCTCGTTCACGAACAATGCGACGGTCGACGTCGGTACTGGTCTGGCGCTCCAGGTTCCGCCGCTGGTCGGCGTCGGAGCCCGCGCTCCGTTCATGCACGCCGGATGCGCGAAAACGCTGACGGAGCGCTTCACCGTGTGCGCCAGCAGTGCCCACGGCCAAACGCAGAATCTCACCGCGGGTGAAGTCGACGACCTCGTGGCCTATATGAACTCGCTCTGAGGTACGGCTATCGCCTCCACTCGACACCAGCTCCCAGCGACGGGCCCACGAGCGTCGCAGAGTTGCAGACGGTGGTGTTCGGTGGATCGGGGTTGGAGCTGCAAAGGTTCTCCTCGATCGATGCGCCGCCCGCAAAGCCGGTGAGGGCGACGGTGCCCTTGCCGCCGGTGCCCCGCACGAGCACCCGCACTCCGAGATCGCCGTACGCGAAGCCCACGTTGCCCCCTCCTCCGCGAGCGATGAGCATGGCCTTCGCCGAAACCGGGATCTGAACGCTCATCACGAAATACCCGAGATTGAACTGGTTATCGACCGCGATCGCGCTGCTCTCCATGTTGAGCGCGAGACCGTCCCGAGCACCGATTCGCGCTGATTCGACGATTTGCACGGCGCCGGTCTGCGGTGTTCCGCCGCCGAAGCTGAGTGTGTTGTTCACGTTGACGGTGGCGCCGCCCAAACCGAGGCCGACTTCGACGAACTGCGTGTCGAGGGCCAGGAGAAGGTTGGCGGCGAAGACAGTGACCGCTCCTTGGTTGCTGGTGGTCGTTTGCCCGAAGGGGCCCATGCAGCAAGACGTCGTCGTCGATGGCCCCGCGACGCCGAATGGAGCGATCGCCGCCCGCACCATGACCGGAGCCTCGAAGCGATAGGCGACGGACGCGGAGCCCAGCAGTCCCGCGCCCAGGCTGCCAAAGGTGATGAAGGCGCCCGTGAGAAGCGAAAGCTCCCAGAGGCCGCCGTGCCGGTCCGGGGCGACGACGCTCTCGGGCTCTTTGGCGGGACCACCGTGAGGAGCCTGCGCTTCGGGGGCTCTCGCGACGTAGACGCTCTGCGGTGGGGCCGCAGTCTGGCTCTCCACGGGACCGACGCGCACCGGGCGTGCGTCGACATGGGCGACCTCGACCCAAGGAAGCCCATCGTGAAGAAAGAGACTGGTCGCGTTGCCGTCGACGGGCATCACTCCGTCTCGCCGCGGGGCGAGCGGGTCGGAGAGGTCGAGCTGGACGACTCCGGCCGCTCCGCACGCGACGTAAAGCTTGACCCCCGTCCTCAGCGCGGACCGGCCCACGCAGCCGAGATCGACGGTCGCGCTCGTCCCACTCTGGGTGACCTGCAGAAAATGATCCTCCAGCGTATACAGCGGCTCCGGCGCGGCCTCGCGGCTCTCCTGCCCGTACGCCGGCCCCACGACCCCGGTCGTCGCCGCGATGACCAGGGCAAACGTCGACACGCGCATTCGCTAACCGCCCCCTTCTTTCACATGCACGGCGACGTCGAGCGTCTCCGCACCGCCACCGACGTAAATGGTGCCCGACGTGGGCGTGGCGTCGACGTAATTGCGGCCGACGGCAACGCGTACGTGCCCGGTGCGCGTCACGACGCCGTTGGTCGGGTCGAGACCGCGCCAGCCCACCTCCGGCAGGTACACCTGCACCCAAGCGTGCGATGCCTCCGCCTGCTGCCGGTTGGGGTCCTTCGGGCCGGTGAACAGGTAGCCGCAGACATAACGCGCCGGGACACCCATGAGCCGCGCAAGGCAGATGAACAGGTTCGCAAAATCCTGACAGACCCCGCGCCGCGTCACGTAGACGTCGAATGCGGTGGTCCCGAGCGTTGTCGCCCCGCGAGTGTAGACGTACTCGCGATGGATGGCGTCGTTCAAGTCGAGCAGCGTGTCCAGCAAGTCGCCGTCGTTTCGCACGACGAAGCGCATCGCGTAGTCGACGAGCTCGTCCAGGTGACTCTCGGGCAGCTCCGGCGGCAGGAGAAACGGTTCGAGCATGTTTCGCTGCCAGGGCATCCACACGAGCGGGATCGTCGTGCGCGTGCGTCGCAGATCGAAACCCAAAGGGTTGGTGTCAAGGAGCTCGACCTCGGACCGAGCGACGATCGAGAGCTCGCGGTACGGGCTGTCGATCGCCAGGCGGCGCACGCGGTTGCCGAATACGTCGTCGAAGTCGCGCACGCGCCCTCCGACCGAGACTTCGACCTCCGACCGGAGGAGCGATTGCAGGCGGTCGTGCGCAGGAACCAGCCGGAGCAGATGTGTGCTGCGCTCAACGGGGTTGCCGTACGAATACACGGTGCGGTGCAGAATCGAGAGGCGCATCGGCGCGGCCATGGCAGCCTGGCGGCGGTGGGCGCGCGAATGCATGGCCTCCACGTCGGGCTTGCTCTCCGATGCCGCCGGCTTCGGCAAAGGAAGCGAGTCGACGATCGCCCCCTGCCGCACGACGACGAGCTCGCCGGCTTGAAGCCGCCGCCACGAAAGGCGGTGCGCGGAGCCCGCGCTCCGGAGCGCCGAGGACGACACGATGATCCCCTTGCGCTCGCTCTTGCCGCGGCTCGTGAGATCGATCTGCACGTCGTCGTCGCCGATCACGAGCTTCGTATAAGGGGGGAGCAGCTCGCCGAGATGAAGCGTCTCGGGGCCGAATCGATCGGCATACGCAAGGAGATCGCGGCCGTCGCAGAGGACAAGGTCGAGCGAACCGCGCGTGTTGAGCTCGGTGAGCCACCCTTGCACGACCTTCAAGTCGGCCTCGGACAGCGACCTCCATCCGCGCGCGGCGATGCGCTCGAGAAGAGTGCAGAACACGCGTTCGGTGTCGGTCGCTCCGACAGGCTCGAACCGCGAATCCGCTCCCGGCTCGAGCGCGTGGGCGAGCGTGCCCGCGTGCCCGATCATCCATTCGCGGCCGCCCCAGCTGCGCACGAACGGCTGCGTGTTCGCGTCCGTGTTCGAGCCCCACGTCGCGGTGCGGACATGCAGCACGAACAGCGAAGACTCGAGATGCTCCCACGCCTTGACGAGCTCGCCGCGGATGCTGCCCTGCGACGGCGCCGGCTCTTTGAGCACCGACGCGGATGGTTCGCCCGCCGGATAGTAGCCGAGGCCCCAACCGTCGGGCAGGGTCTGCCCCGCCCGAAGGCAACGTAGATCGAACGAAGGTGCGAGCTCTCCTTCGAAGGACATCGCGAGTAAGTTGGGCACGGTTTCCGTAACCTCGCCGGCACGCGTTCGGACGTCAATCTCCGTCTAAAAGCGCGCCAGCTTTTGGCCGCGCCAGGCGCCGAGAGCCCGCGCGCGCGTTGACCTCGTGCGCTCGCCCGCCTAGCGTAGCGCCCCGATGAACGCCAACGACTTCGACGCCGTCGTCGCCCGGTACGACCTCAACGAGCACCCCTTTTACCGTGCCTGGCGCGCCGGCACCCTACCGATGTCCAGGCTGGTCGCGTACGCGTCGGAGTACGCCCCCTTCATTCAGGCGATCGAGGGCGGATGGCGCTCGCTGGGCGAGCACGATCACGCCGCCGCGGAGCGGGCGCACGCTCAGCTCTGGGAGCGGTTCCGCGCAGCGCTCGGACCCGCGACCGAATCGTCCTGTCCCGAAGCCCAGTCGCTCGTCGCCACCGCGCGCGAAGCCTTCAGGGATCCGGTCGAGGCGCTGGGGGCCCTCTACGCCTTCGAGTGCCAACAGCCTTCGACGGCACGGAGCAAGCTCGACGGGTTGCGCGAGCACTACGCCGTCGCCGATGAGGCCACCGCGTACTTCCGCATCCACGCGGACGACTACGGGGAGCGGGAGCACCTTCGCGGGCTCGCCGCCACGTTGCCGGGGCGCGACTACGCGCGCGCGAAGGGCGCGTGCGAGCGCACCTGCAAGGCGATGTGGACGGCACTCGACGGCATCATGGGCGGGTGCCAAGCCGCCTGAGCGTCGGAGACTCGACCACAAGGACGTTGCTTTCCTGAGGCGTCCCGCGTCGTCCGTGAATTTGGTTCACGGCTGCGCTCCGATGACCCTCGACAGAGTCTCGCGGACTACCGCGAGGCTCGTCCGCCCGGCGATGACCAGCATCACGCCGAACGCGTGCTCGTCGACGAGAGCCAGCCGCGGCGGATCGACGTACGGGTCGACGGCAATACTCCGGCCCCAGCCGTAGGACAGCTCGGTGCCGACGAGCAACTCCGTGGCCACGCCGTGCATCCCAATCCCGAAAGAGGTGGTCACGCGGTGGAGCCGCGTCTCGGCGACCGTGCTGGGCCGTGGCTCAGAGGGTAGTGCGTCGAGCGCCGACCAATCGGTGCTCGCGCCTCCGAGCAAGCTCAAGGACGGGTTGAGGTACCATTCGAGGCCCAGGCCGGTATCGACGATCGGCTGCGCGTCTACGTCGTCGACTTCGTTGTAGCTGCGCGCCGTGGCGACATTCCCGACGAGCGCCGTCTGCGATACCTGTATCTCGGCTCGCGCGAACGGTTGCACGGGCACCCACAACGTCGCGTCCGCCTCGATGCGCAGGCGTCCGAGCTCGGCGCCGAGGCCCGCGCTGAACCGCAGCGGGGGCGCGGATATGAACCCGCCCGAGGCTGTCGAGATGGTTACGAACGGATTCGGCGCGAGCTGCCCGATCGTCGCCGTCGACTTGTAGTTTCCGAGGACATGCAGCGTGGGCGTCGACACGCTGAGGCCGACGATCTGGTGGGCGTCGATGTGATAGACGAGACCGAAGAGAGCGCCGAGATCGATCGAATAGGCGTTGTACGACGTGTCGAAGCTGGATGCCGTCGCGGGCCCTGGGCCCCCGTACGACAGCGTCTCGACGCTCCACGTGGACGCAGCGGTCGTGCTGATGCCGTCGAGCGAAGCGCCGATGGCGAGTCTGTCGGTGACATAGATGCTGTAACTCGGGCCGACGTAAAGGCGATTCCAGCGGCGCGCGATCGAAAGAGCCTGCGTCGTGTGCAATCCCCCTGAAGCGCCCGTGTAGCCCTGGCCGGTGGCGTCGAACAACTGTCGTTCGACGTTGCCCAGGCAGGCCGAGAGCTTCTGGCGACCCGCTCGACTCTCTCCCTCCAGGAGGGGCGCCGTGCGGCGCCCGAGTTTCAGGAAGAGGCAGAGGGTCGCGGGGAGTCCGTCGATGCGGCCGCGCGAGAGGTCCGCCTGCGGCAGGTTCAGCGCGCCGAACTGCGCGGTGTCGACCGGTCCGGGCTGATGAAACCCGGTGAACTGAGTCGACGTGAACGTATAGAAATTCGAACTGAAGGCGATGCCGGAGTCATCGATGCGAGCGACCGTCGCCGGGTTGAGAAATGGCGCCGCTGCGTCGCGACCCAGCGCGACACCAGTGCCGCCCATCAACACGGATCGTCCACCCGTCGGCGACGCGCGCAAGTTCCCCTGCGCGCGGGCCCGTGTGGAGGACGCCGCCGCGCCAACCAGCGCGACGACTGCGATCGCGACGATGCCGGTGCGCATTCTCCCGAATTGATGTCTCGATGCACGCCCCGCGCCCGTGCCCCCCCGAACTTTGATGTGCTCGTCCGCCGTTGATTTGACGGGCACTCCGCTGTTCGTACACTCGCTCGTGCCGTTTCATCATCGCGGGGTTGCGGCCGCCGTCGCGCTCTCGCTCTCGCTCGGAGCACCTGTTGCCCGCGGTGACGACGAGGTCACCGAACCGGCCGTCCGGCCGACGGCGCTGTGGTTGGTCGCGCAACTCGCTCCCAGTCCCGAAATTGCATACGGAAATACCGTCTTTCGTTTCGGGCTGCGCTGGCAGCTGACGCCGCTCCTCTACTCGTTCGGGATCCACCGGCGTCTCTCGCCCTGGCGCGTCGCGATCGTCGAGCCCCTCGTACGCCAGAGCGGATCCGTCGAGCTCTTCCTCAGCCCCGAATACTTCGTCCGCGGCCCTACGTTCTGGGACGGCTGGCTTTGGCGGGCAGGCGTGCGCACCTACCTTCCCCTGATCGAACGTGGCGACTATCTGTCGGCCTCGCTGGGCGCCTCCTGCTATGACTTCGCCGGGCGCGCGGGAGCCTCCTTCGAGATTGGAGCCTACGTGTTGTTCGGAATCGTCGGCGCGCAGATCACGTGGTCGCCAAGAAGTGGCCCTGCGCAGACGATCGCGACGCTCCGCCTGAGGTATTTTTGAAAGTAGCTTTCCGGAAATCATGTCGATCCGTCGTCCTCGGCGCTGGCGCTGTGGCGGTCGCCGGCTGCACCCGGCTGGGATCGCCGTCGATCGCCACGGCCCAGCCGTTCTTCGAGCCGCCCGCGCATGACGGGCCGGTCGCCGCCGGCTCGCGGCTTTCCGTGCTGTGGCTCGGTCACGCGACCATGCTCATCCAGATGGACGACAAATGGATTCTGACGGATCCGTTTCTCGTCGATACCATGGGACAGATCCAGCGCCGCGTATCGCCCGTGGGGCTCGACGCCAAGCGGCTCCCGGCTCTCGACGCCGTACTGATCTCGCATATGCATCCCGACCACTTGTCGCTGGGGTCGCTGGAGCGGATCGAGCGCAAAGTGCGGCGGCTGTTCGTCCCGGAGGGTGGTCTGGTGTACGTGACGGACTTCGCCTTCGACGCTCGCGAGTTGCGGACATGGCGATCGTTCGAAGAAAGCGGGCTGCGCATCACGGCCGTGCCAGTCGATCACGTCGGCGGGCGCTACGGGATCGACTCCGCGTGGATGACCAAGAGCTTTACCGGATACGTCGTCGAGTACCACGGCCTAAGCGTCTTCTTCGGCGGCGACACCGCTTACGATCGACGCGACTTCCAGCGGACCCGCGTTCTTTTTCCGCACCTCGACCTCGCGCTGCTGCCGATCGCGCCGATGCACCCGCGCGCTCACATGCGCACGTTGCACATGGACCCGGACGAAGCCCTCGACGCGCTGAGCGACCTCGGCGCTCGCACGATGATCCCGATGCACTTCGACACACTGGTCGCCGGCACGGACGCGCCCGGGGAGGCGCGCGAGCTCCTCGCCCTGCAGGCGCGCGCCCGCGGGATGAGCGATCGCGTCGACTTGTTGCGAATCGGCGAGCGACGGGTCGTCATCCCCGCGCCGAAGTAGGGTCCGCCTTGCGCCGTGGGCCCGAGGGCACCAGGTGACCAAGATGAAGAGATCGTTCGGTCCTGGCGCGCTCGTCGTGGCGTGGGTCGTCGGCTGTGGAAGCGGGCCGAACGGGGGGGACCCGGCCGGGTCTGTCTCCAGCGCCATCCAGGGCGGCGCGGTGGACACGACCCACACATTTGCGGTCGGGATCGCCCAGCTGAGCGAGCTCCAGCAGCACCAGGTGGTCTTCTGCTCCGGGGCCCTTCTGGCGCCCAACCTCGTGGCGACCGCCCGCCATTGCGTCGTCGAGCTCGCCTCGCCCCGGATCGAGTGCGCGTCTTCCGCCTTCGGCAAGGCGTTGCCCCCATCGGATGTGCGGGTGACCACCGATGAACGGATCACGCCCACGAGCGATTTCGCCAACGTCCGACAGATCGTCGAGCCGTCCGGCGCCGATCAAACCGCGGTCTGCGGCAACGACATCGCGCTCTTGATCCTCGACCGGAACATCAACCTGCCTCAGTACGTAACGCCCACGATCAGCCCGCCGATGACCGACGCGACGTACTCGACCAAGGTCACGACGATCGGCTACGGGGTCGACAACCCCGGCGACGACGCGGGCGCCACCGCCGGGGTTCGTCGAATCTTGGAAAACGTCGCTCTGCAATGCGTCCCCAACGACGGCACGTTCGCCCACTGCTTGAGCGGGGGCAACGCGATGATCTTCGCGGCCAGTGAGTTCGAATCGGGGGTTGCGAGCACATGCGAAGGCGACTCCGGCTCGAGCGCGTTCGAGCAGAGCAACTTCGACGCGGGCAGATGGGTGAGCTTCGGCGTTCTGTCGCGCGGCGGGTTGAGCCTGGACGGCAAGACGTGCATCGAGCCCGTGTACGAGCGCTTCGATGCGTGGGGACAATTCCTCATCGATGCGGCCAAACGCGCCGCCTCGGCTGGAGGGTACACGGCCCCCGCGTGGGTGAACGAGCAACCGGTCGTGCAAGCGGCCGCGGCCCAGGCCGGGGGTTGCACGGCCGCAGCTTCTGGCGCTTCGGCGCGCCTGTCCTGGCGCCTGCTGACCGCCATGGCCGTGGGGCTCGCGATCCTGTTCATGCGGCGCGCGAGGGGGAGCGCATGAGGCGATGAAGCAGGCACATGGTCTGCAGCCCGTGCCCGCATGGCATCACAAATCGAAAACTATGGGTTTATCAGCAATCTGAACGGCTCCGCCCTCGTGTCGCGCGACGGTTCGGTGGACTGGCTCTGCTTTCCGCGGTTCGACTCGGACGCGTGCATGGCGGCTCTGCTCGGCCGCGACGAGCACGGGTGCTGGTATGTGTATCCTGGCGCGCCGGTGCGCCGCGTCGAGCGGCGCTACCGCCCAGGCACACTGATCCTCGAGACGGACTACCACTGCGATGGCGGCGCCATCCGGCTCACCGACTTCATGCCGATCGAGCCCGGGCGGCATTCGCTGGTTCGCATCGTTGACGGGCTCGAAGGCACGGTTCCGGTCGACGTCCTCCTCTCCGTCCGCTTCGGCTACGGGGCCTACCGCCCGTGGATCACGAAGCCCGATGGGGACATCGAGATGATCGCCGCGCCCAACGCGGTCGTTCTTCGAACGAACGCTTCGATCGACTGGGACGAAAAAGACGGGCGCGGTCTCATCACCGTCAAAAAGGGCGAGCGTATTTCGTTCGAGCTGACGTGGCACCCATCGCAAGCGTCGCCCCCGCCCCCGCTCGACGTGGGCGCAGCTCTCGCCGAGACCGAGCGCCAGTCGCGGGAGTGGTCGGGGCGGTCGAAGTACAAGGGCGACTACGCGGATGCCGTCAACCGGTCGCTGATTGCGCTCAAGGGCATGATCTACGCGCCCAGTGGCGGCATCGTCGCCGCCCCCACAGCGGGTCTGCCCGAAGAGATCGGTGGGGTCCGCAACTGGGACTACCGCTACTGTTGGCTGCGGGACGCGACGCTGACGCTCGATGCCTTCATGCTCGGGGGCTATGTCGACGAGGCCGTGGCGTGGCGCACATGGCTGCTCAATGCGATCGCAGGCGCTCCTGACGAGCTGCAGATCATGTACGGGATCGAGGGCGAACGCCGCCTGACCGAGTTCGAGGCCACGTGGCTGCCCGGTTACGAGCAATCGAGTCCGGTTCGCATCGGAAACGCCGCGAGCGAACAGTTCCAGCTCGATGTCTATGGAGAGGTCATCCAGGCGCTCTACGAGGCACGGCGCCTGGGAGTCGCCGAGGCGCGATTCGTGCGCTCGCCCGCCCGCCGATTGATCGAGTTTCTCGAGACGGCGTGGCAGAAGCCGGACGACGGAATATGGGAGGTGCGCGGCGGTCGGCGCCATTTCGTCCACTCGAAAATGATGGCCTGGGTGGCGGTCGACCGCACCATCCGGATTGCCGAAGAGTTCACCGCGCCGGACGACGAGGCGCGCAAACTGCTGCCTCGTTATCGGTCTCTTCGCGACCGTATTCACCGCGACGTCTGCGAGCATGGCTTCGACAAGAGCCAGAACGCGTTCACCCAGGCGTACAACAGCCCGGCCCTCGACGCCGGGGTTCTCCTGATGCCGTCGCTCGGGTTTCTGCCCGCAACCGATCCGCGCGTGCAAGGAACGATTCGGGCGATCGAGAAGAACCTCATGCAGGACGGCTTCGTGCTCCGGTACAAGCCGGAGCACACCGGGGACGGCCTTCCGGGTTCCGAGGGCGCGTTTCTGGCGTGCAGCTTCTGGCTCGTCGACGCGTACGCGTATTCGGGCCGCCGCAAAGAGGCCGAGGCGCTGTTCGAGAGGCTTCTCTCGCTGCGAAACGACCTCGGCCTCCTGTCCGAAGAGTACGAGCCGCGATCGGGCCGTCTGATCGGAAACTTCCCGCAGGCTTTCTCGCATCTGGCGCTGGTGCACTCGGCGAGCGTCCTTTCGAACGCCGAATTGACCCCGCGCTCCCGGGTCAACGGCGGCAAGCAGCCGGCGGCCACTCCGGCGACGTAAGCGTCCAGCGCGTCAGCCCATGACGACTCCCCAGTTTCTGAATGTCCTGGTGACGGTCACACTCGTTTGCATGATGGTGTCCGTCGGACTGGGTGTGTCCCTCGCTGCCATCGCTGGCGCCGCCAAGAACTGGCGACTCGTCGCACGAGCGATCCTCGCCAACTACGTACTCTTTCCCGCCGCCGCGGTCGTGCTGCTCGTGCTCTTTCACGCGCGGCCGATGGTGGCGGCGGGCATTCTCATCCTGGCCGTTTGCCCGGGCGCTCCGTTCGGTCCGCCGGTCACGGCGATTGCCAAGGGCAATGTCGTCGTGTCGGTCGGTCTGATGGCGATCTTGGCCACCTCGTCGGTCGTCGTCGCGCCTGCGCTGCTGCAGCTGCTTCTCCCGCGCGTGACAGGCAGCGGGGCGCTTCGCGTCGACGTGGTCCGCGTCGTCGCGACGCTCCTGGTGAGTCAGCTGCTGCCCCTGGTCGCGGGGCTCGTCCTGCGGCACTGGCGGCCGGGCCCCGCGGCCCGTTGGAAAAAGGGGTTCGACGCCGCCACCAGGGTCTTCGGCTTGCTCGCGCTCGCGCTCGTCGTCGCCGCTCAATACCGGACTCTGGCCGAGATCAAGCTGGGCGGCTTCGTTGGAATGTTGATCCTGTGGTCGTTCAGCATGCTCTTCGGGTGGCTGGCGGGCGACGCGCGCACGGATAGCCGCTCGGCGGTGGCCGAGACCACGTCGCTGCGCAACGTCGGCGTCGCCATGGTCATCGCCTCGACGAGCTTCGGAGGCACGGCGGCCCTGCCAGCCGTGGTCGCCTACGCCGTCTTGTCGATCCCGGCGTCGGTTCTCGTCGCCGTGGCCTGGGGCCGGCGCAAGAGCGCGAGGACATCGCCGCCGGCCGGTGCCGCGTCGGCGACGGCGACATGAGGGCGCCGAGGGCTGCACCATCGCCCCGGTGTGGCGGGATGGCACGGAAGGCCGGCAGCGAGCGCCACGACGAACCGACATGACCCCTGCCGGAAACAATGCACGCCGAGTCTGCGCGTTTGCGAGCCGAGGTGCATTCCCGGACCGGAACGACTTTCGCACGGGCCCGCACCCGCGCGGCTGAGCTGAGCCGTAACGTCAACCAGGAGGTTCGGGATGGAACGAATGGAGTGGCAGCAAACGGGTAGTTCTGGGGAAGGTCTCGATCTCGATCTCATCGCCGATTCCGTGCGCGAGCGCGTGATCGATGCGATGCGACAGCAATTGCGCGACGCGATTCGCGAACGGCTGGGCGACGCCATTCGGCACGCTGGCGGGGCGCGAAATGAAATAGGCAGCGTACGGACGAGCGGCGGCTTCGACGTGGAGCGGCTCGCAGAATCGGTTCGTCATCATCTGATCGACGCGCTGCACGATCGACTGGGCGAGGCGATCCGCGAGCACGTGGCGGACGAAATTCGCAGCGCCATTTGGCAGGCCGGCGGCGCCGGCGTCAGCGTCGACGCCGACTGGATCGGCGACGAAGTGCGCGAGCGGGTCTCCGAGAGACTCCGCGAGCGGCTCAGCGAGGCCGTGCGAGAGCGGGTCGGCGAAGCGCTGCGAAGCGCGCTGTCCGAGCGCATGGGCGGAGGCGTGGACGTCGAACGGATCGCGGACCGTGTGCGCGAGCGGGTGACCGATCCTCTTCAGAGGCGGATCGCCGAAGCTCTTCGCGAGCGCATTGGAGAATCGGTGCGCGCGTCGCTGCAGCAGCAGCTCGGCGGCTACCGGAATATCGACCTCGACCGGGTCGTCGAGCGGGTGCGCGATCGAGCCGTGGAGCGCATCTCGGATCGGTTGCGCGGTGTCTTGCGCGAGCGCGTCGGGGAGGCGGTGCGCCAGTCACTGTCCCACCACCTGGGCAGTGCCTCTGGCGGCCGCTCGAGCTACGCAGGCGCGGGATTCGCCGGCGCGGGACTGGATATCGAGCTCGTCGGATACGCCGTACGCGAGTCCATCGGCGACCCGTTGCGAGAGCGGGTCATCAGCGAGGTACGGGATCGCGTTGTCGAGGCTCTGCGCAACGTAGGGCCTGCCGCCGGTGGCGTCGACGTCGAGCGGGTCGCGGACACGGTCCGTGATCGCATCGGCGACGCGGTTCGGGAGCGCATCCGCGACGCGGTGCGCGAACGCATCGGCGATTCGCTGCGGAGCGCGCTGTCGCAGGCGGCCTCGGGCGGTTCGGTCCGCGGCCTGGACACGGAGCACATCTCCCGGCTCGTGCGGGAACGCATGGGCGATTCTCTGCGCGAGCGGATCGCCGACGCCGTCCGGGAGCGGATCGGCGAGGCCGTCCGATGCGCGCTGCAGCAACACGCGGAGGGACGCGGCGTCGACGTCGATCGCCTCGCAGAGACGGTGCGCGACCGGGTCGCCGACGGCGTCCGGGAACGGATTGGAGAGGTGGTCCGGGAAAGGCTCGGCGAAGCGGTTCGAAGGGCTTTGTCGCAGCACGGGGGGTTCTCCCAGGCAGGCGGCGGTCGCGGCTTCGACTCGGATCGCCTTGCCGAGATGGTGCGCGCGCGGGTGGCTGACGGGCTCCGCGAGCGAATCGCCGACGAAGTTCGGGAACGCGTGGGCGAAGCGGTTCGCAGCTCGCTGAGCGAAGGCGGTTGGGCATCGCGCCCGGGTAACGGTCACAGCGAGCAGCACCCGTCCTGAGGAGATAGGAGATGGTCAGCGACTCCAGGCCGCCTGGCCCCCTCGGTGGACGACGTCGAGGGGCCGGCGGTCGGGAGGCGCGAGCTCGTCGATGGGCGGTCGGTCTATGCGGGTATGGCCCAGCCCTTGGCGGTCGCTGCCTTCGGCGCAGGCTCGCGGGACGACAGCCGCGAATGCCGCGTGCACCGTGGCGACGCGCTGCTCCGCAAGTTGGTCGATGGCCGCTCTTCGGCTCTCGGGAACGTGCGCGCGCAGAAAGCCGCACAGCGCGGCGAGTCGGCGTTCGACCTGGAGCGAATCTGCTCCGTATTGTTGGATCTCGGCCACGCCGAGCTCGAGGTACTCCTGCCAACTCGTGGCTTCGAACACGAGCCGGAGCGCACCCGACGAGTCGCACGCCTCGCCGAAGTCGACGAGTGCGTTGCCGATGCTCTTCAGCAGCGCCTCGATCTGATCGAGGGCCTGCACGGCGGTCGTCGGATCGCATATCGCGGGCGACAGCGCACGGATGGCGATGTCGACCAGCAGCCGGAGCGCATACTTCGGGTCATGTTCGAGAAGCCGCTCCCGGCCGAGCGAAATGGCGTCGCGCAGCGGTTCCTCCGGAATCACGGCGCTCGAACCGTGCACCAACGCGAGCGGCGCTCCGCCCGTGATCGAATCGCCCACCGCGTACGGAACGTGGATGACAACGCCGCCGTCTTCGGCCAGGGCGACGAGTCGCGCGACGTCGAGAGCCCGAAGGTAGAGAGGTCTTCCCGTATGCAGGAGCACCTGGGCCGGGGCGCCCAGAGAGTCTGCGGCCACGCGTTTGCTGCTCCCGCCACTCGGCACCCCTGGGTGGGCCGTGCAAGAGGCCCCGAGTCGATCGACGGCTATTTGGCCGGCATCGCCCAGGTCGTAGAGCACATTCGTGTGCGAAAGCGCGCCGAAAATCTGAATGAGTCGAATCAGCATGAATACGCTGGCGAGAAGCCAAGCGAAGGCCACCCACAGCGTCAGCGCGCTCGACGCATTGCCGTGCAAGCTCCCCGCTCCCCGTAGCGCCATGAGAGAATAGAGGAAGGTGCCGACGAACACGCCAGCGGCGTTGGAGAGCGACCGGTTGCGCACCCAGACGCCGACGATGCGCGGCGTGTACGCGGTCGTGCCGAACTGAAGCAGGACGAGCAAGAGCGAGAAGACGATGCCCGTGAAGGCCATCATCCCCGACGAAAGCGAGGAGAGAAACGCGATCACCTGATCCATCGCGAGCGGGACGGCGAGCCACGGCATCCATTTGTCATTGAAGTGCGGGACGAGGTAGCCGAGCGCCATTGAGCCGAGCGCGTATGCCGACATCGCCACGATGCCCGATTGGCGCTCGACGCCTTTCGCCGTTGTCATCGACGGCTGGACAAGCACGAACCGGGCGAGCCCGCCTCCCTCGAGCCGCCGGTCGAACTGAACCGCCGACGCTGCGCCAATCCCGCCGGAGCGACCGCGACCGCACCTTGCCGATCGGGTCCGGCGCGCGTACAACGAGGCTCGTCGGCATGATGGCGCGGTCGGTCGCTCTTGTCGTTTGTCCGGCGGTGTTCTTCTTGCCGCTTGCGGAGGCGTCATTCGGTTGCTCGAGCCCGCGAGCCCAGGCCGTGCCGGAGCCAACTTTCCAGGCCGTCTCGTATTTGACGGTCACGACGACGACCGACTCGGGAGCCCCCGGCACGCTGGCCGTCGAAGTGCGCACCTCCCCTCAGCCTCCGCAGCGCGGCACGATTGCCGTCGAGCTCACCGTGACCGGCGTCGCCGACGCGTCACCCCGTGACGGCCTCCTAATCCAGGTGCTTCCGTGGATGCCGCAGGACAACCACGGCGCGTCGATAGCGCCTGTCGTGACTTCCGAGGGAAGCGGAAAGTATCTCGTCACTGGCGTCGATCTCTTCATGCCGGGGCGTTGGGAGTTGCGGACGACCTTCTCCGGGCCGGTCACGGACCATGCTGCGCCCGCCTTCGACGTTCCGTGATCCGGATCGTTGCCGTCTCGGTCTTGCTGGGCGCCACGGCTTCTCCGGCGCGCGCGTGGGCGCAGGCGTGTTGCGCGGGGGCGAGCGCGGTCACGCCGGGGCGCCTCGAGCTGCACGAGGCGGCTCTCGCCGGCCTTGAGCTCCGGGCGGCCGCCGTGCTGGGCCATTATACGGCGCAAGGTCGGTACGTCCCGTCGCCGTCGGCCGATCCGGAGGACGACTTCGAACAGGACCTGTTCGGCGCCGTCCGCGTGCTTCGTCGCGGTCAAGTCGCGCTCCTCGTGCCGCTCGTCCAAACGATGCGGGCGACGCCCCAAGACGGGTCGCACTTCGGTGGCGGCATCGGCGACCTGAACGTGAGCGCGCGCTACGACTTCGTCCGCGCCGGCGAGGCGCGATTCTTCCCCGGCGTGGCCATCTCGGCGGGGGTCACATTGCCCACGGGGGCTGCCGTCGAGTCGGTGCCGACCTCGCCGCTCGCCGTCGACGCGACGGGCGCGGGGGCGTTTCAGGGAACCGTCGCGCTGGCGCTCGAACAGACTTTCGGGCCCTGGCTGGCCAACGCGACAGCGATCGTCGCGGAGCGGACGGCTCGCTTCGGTCAAACGCCGGGAATGCAGGTGACCCTCCTCGCGGCCGCGGCGTATACGCTCCGCAACGACGCGGCGTTCGCGCTCAGCGCGTCGTACGCCTTCGAAGGCGACGCCCTCGCGGGCGACGGTACAGACGTTCCCGACAGCTCCAAGCGAGCGACCATCGTGACGGTCTCGGCTCTCTGGCCGATCGGGGACGAGTGGCGCCTGGTGGGCGCCGCCTTCTTGGCTCCGCCGCTCGACGCGGCGGGTAGTAACCAGCCCGCCACCGGCGGCTTCACGCTCACGCTGATCCGTTCATGGTCTTGAGAACCCTTCCCCTCGCGGTCATCGTCGCCTGTTCGTCGAGCGCCTCTCCTCCGCGAAACCTGGGGATGGCGCCAAACGTCGAGCTCGTGGCGGCCAGCGGCGAGTCGATCGATCTCATGAAGGCGGTGCGCTCCGCAAAGCTGACGGTGCTCGTCTTCTTCGCTGCGAGCTGTCACTGCCTCGATGCGCACGAAGCGCGTCTTCGTGCGCTCGACGAAGAGTACCGTCCCCAGGGAGTCCGGTTCCTCCTGATCGACTCGGAGGTCTCCACCTCGGTCGAGCGCGACGCCGCCGAGGCCCGCCGGCGGCACTTTCCCTTTCCCATTCTCGTCGACCGCGCCGCACGCCTCGCGAGCTCCGTCTCCGCCGAGTACGCGACCTATTCGGTCGTTCTCGACCCCGGTGGGCGGGTCCGTTACGCCGGGGGCATCGACTCGGACAAGACGCACCTTCGTGCGGGCGCGACGCCCTATCTCAAGAACGCGATTGACGATCTTTTGCGCGGCGGCAGTCCTCGTGTCGCATGGTCCGAGGCGCTCGGCTGCGCCCTCCAGAAATGGTAGATATGGTCGTTCATGCCCTTGCCTGGATCCTTCGCTTTTCACCTGCCGATCGCGTCCTGCATCACCGTTTGCGTCGCGGGGTCCGGATGCCTCGGCAGTCCCTCCGCCAGCAGTAGCGACGCTCCCGTCACGCCCAAAGGCTGCCAGGTCGACGGGGGCCCGCCGCCGACCACGCCGGTCAGGGGCTACTACACGAGCGGCGCCACGGTCTGCACGATCGGCGGAATGCCCCACCAATTCGTCGGCGTCGACCGGCCATCCTTGGAGTGGGCGTCGGGCGGGGACAACATTTCGGTCGATGACTTCCGAACGATGGCGGGCTGGGGGGCGAACGTCGTGCGAATCGCGCTCAACCAAGATTTCTGGCTCACGGACGCCGCGCTCTACGATTCGACCTACCGGAGCACCGTCGATCAGGCGGTGCGCTGGGCAGAGGCCGCCCAGCTCGACGTGATCTTGGATCTGCACTGGTCGGACGCGGGCGATCTCACGGTCACGTCGACGGCCGCCCAAGGGCCGGGCAACAGCAGTCAGCAACAGATGGCCGACCTCAACTCGGTCCAGTTTTGGAGAGAAGTCGCCGATGCGTACAAGGGGGACGGGCATGTCCTTTTCGAGCTGTACAACGAGCCGCACGGCATCGGGTGGGACGTCTGGCTGAACGGCGGTCAGGCGGGCCGCTACACGGCTGCCGGAATGCAGCAGCTCTACGACGCCGTTCGCGGAACGGGAGCGAACAACGTCGTCATCGCGGGGGGGCTTGACTGGGCATACGATCTCTCCGGGGTGGCACCGAGCGGCGCGTACGTCCACGGCTACAACGTCATGTATGCCACTCACCCGTACCTGACATCGGGCGCTGCACCGAGCGGGTGGGAGGGCAGCTTCGGGCACCTCGAGACGACCGATTTTGCCCCCGTCATCGCGACGGAGTTCGGCGACGGGAGAAAGGGGCAGTGCACCGGGGACTACGACCAGCAGCTCCTTTCGTTCGCGGGCAAGCACAACAAGATGTCTTGGACGGCTTGGGCCTGGTTTCCGGCGACGAGCCCCGGCGATCCCCAGGGCTGCTCCTTCCCCTCGCTGATCCTCGATTGGAGCGGGACCCCGTCGGTGCAGGGGGTGGTCATCAAGGCCGGACTTCAGGCGTACGCGAGCTCCCAAGCCCCGATCCCGGCCGATGAGGGAGGTGGGGACGACAGCGGGGCGATCGAAGCCGCCGACCAGGAGGGCTCGGCGGACGACGGAGGCGCGCCTCCGGACGACGCCACCGTCGACGCAGGCAGCGCCGACGCCACAAGCGAGGCCCCGGTAGAAGCCTTGAAGGACGCCTCCGATGCAAGCGCCTCCGAATAACGCGCTCGATAGCCGCTCGACGCGAAGCGGCAATCAGGATATGCAAACTGTCGTGGCCGGCACCACAGGCAAGCCCGGGTCGTTCGTTCTGGTCGTCGGTCATCGCCCGCAAGTCGAAAGCACCGACGGGGTCGCCGCGATGCTGCGGACGCTCGGGTCGGAGGTGCGTACCCTCGACCTGTGGGACGACTTCACCGATGTGGTCGACCAAACGCGCGCGGGCAGCGGCGTGCGCGCGATGGTGTTCGAGGCCGGCGAGCGTCCCGATCTCGCGGCGGCAGCGCTGCGTGCGGCCCGCAAAGTGAGCGAGCTCTCCGAGACTGCGACGATCATCGCGTTGCCGCCTCGGCAGATCACGTCGTTCGATCCGTCGAGCGGCTTCGACGACTTCATCATTCTTCCCTGTGTGCCCGCCGAGCTCTACGCTCGCATCCGCGCGCTCGAGTGGAAGCGGAGCGAGTTCGCGACCGAAGAGCGGCTGAAGGTCGGAGCGCTGGTCGTCGACAGGGCCGCGCACGAAGTGAGCGTCGAAGGACGGCGCGTGACACTGACCGCGAAAGAGTTCGCGCTGCTCGCGTTCTTGGCGGCGAACCGGGGTCGCGTCTTCTCTCGCGAGACGCTCCTCGCGCGCGTGTGGGGGAGCCGCTACGAAGGGGGCGCGCGCACGGTCGACATCCACGTGCGCCGGCTGCGGGCGAAGGTCGGCGATGCGCTTCCGCTCGAGACGTTGCGGGGAGCGGGCTACAAGCTGCGGGCTCCGAGCGAAGCCGGAAAGACTCGATGAGGGCGCGGATCGCGCTCTCCGTCGGTTGCCCTTGTGGCGTAGGTCCTGAAGTCAGTGTCGCGGCGGCGGCGGCGGAGCGCGGCGCCCGCATTCTTCTCGTGGGCGACGCTCGAACGATCGAGCTGGCCGCGAAGGGCACAGGGGTGGATGGGCGGCGAGTCGTACGCGTATCGGATCCGAGCGGAGCGTGGTCCCTGCCGCGCGGGCGGATCGCGGTGTGGCAGCCGGCGGGGGACTTGCGACCACGGGATCGAAGGCCCGGTGCGCCGACTCCCGCGTCGGGAGCGGCGCAGCTCGCGTGGATCGACGCGGCGTGCGACGCCGTGGCGCGCGGCGACGCGGATGCTCTCGTGACGGGACCGGCGAGCAAGGAGGCCATCGTTCGCTCCGGGGCGGTGTCCTTCCTGGGGCACACGGAGCACTTGCAACGTCGCCTGCGAGCGCGCGAGGTCGTCATGGCGTTCTGGTCGCCCACTCTGGTGACGTCGCTGGTCACGACGCACCTGCCGCTCGCACGCGTGCCCCGTGCCGTCACGCCGCCGGCCGTGGCGCGAGCGATCTACTGGCTGGCGTGGCTCCTCGCGCGGATCTCGCGAACGACACCGCGCGTGGCCGTTGCGGGGCTCAACCCGCACGCGGGGGAGGGGGGCCTCCTGGGCAAGGAGGAGCGCACGCGCATCGCGCCCGGAATCGTCCGCGCTCGAGCTCGGCTGCGCGCGGCGCGTATCGCTGCGGCGATCGACGGTCCGGTACCCGCGGAGAGCGCGTTTCGGCTGGCGCTGGCGGGTCAATGGGACGGCGTCGTGGCGATGTATCACGACCAAGCGACCATCCCGATGAAGCTCACCGGATTCGGCGACGCCGTGAACGTATCGCTCGGGCTTCCCATCGTGCGCACGAGCGTGGATCACGGTACGGCCTATGACCGCGCCGGGACTTGGACCGCGGACGTCCGCGGGATGAAGGCGGCGATCGGGCTAGCGGTGAAGCTCGTCGGGTAGGCTGATCGTGAAGCTCATCGATGCGACTTGGCACTTGCTGGCGGCCCCCTCGTTGCCCACGTTGTTGCGTGCGCGCCCGTATATCCGGGCGACGCTCACCAACAAGAAGCACCAAGGAGGTCGGCCATGGTCCGTCCCGTCATCCCCGCGCTCGCGCTCGTTGCAGCTTTGGCCACCGGTTCCATTGCGCTGGCAGACACGATGAGCTCCAGCGCTTGCAGCTGCGCAGGTCCATTCGGCAATCGCGACGTAAGCCCTTTCGCTCATCCCGGATACGTCACCGAGGTCGTTCCCGACCGGACCACCACCATCGACAAGAGACGTCGCACGGAGCTCGCGGGCGCGACCGTCAAGGTGGCCGCGGTTCCGGGCGTCACAGCGGAGTGGCTGCAGAGCCTCGTCGACGACCACTTGAGCACCAGGGCCTCTAGCGCGGACGCGGGCTGGGACCCCCTTGCGCTCGATGGAATCACGGCCATGGTCGCACCGGACGGAGATGATTTCGCCATCACGATTCGGAGCAGGGACCACGCGACGGCCAAAGAAGTCCTCCGACGAGCCGACGCTCTCGTTGTGCGATGAGAGCCGTTCGGTCGGCCAGGTGCCTCCATGGGAGGCGCCTTTTCAAGGGTGTCCCGGTAAGCTACGCCTCTCATGTCGGACCTGACCCGCTTTGGCGTTGCGATGGAGACGTCGCTCCTCGCGCAGCTCGATGAGCTCGCGCAGGAGCGCGGTAGCACGCGATCCGAGTTGCTCCGCGACCTTGCACGGGCCGAAGTGCTCCGATCGCTCTCCCGCAAGCGGGTCGATGCGTATGCGAGCGTGACCTTGGTCTACAACCACCACGTTCGGGACCTCGCCGAGCGTCTGATGGATATGCAGCACGAGCTCGGGGACCAGGTTCGCTCGACGATGCACGTGCATCTCGATCACGATCGATGTCTCGAGCTCATCGTGATGCGTGGCCGTGCCGACAGGCTTCAGAGCGCTGCCGAGAAGCTTTTTGGCACGCGGGGTGTGCTGCAAGGCTCGATCGAGATCGTGGCAGCGACCGGCGGCGCCGGCTCCAAGCAGGAGCACGACCACGACCACGACCATGGCCGTCGAGGCACGCGCGACGCCTAGCGCAGGCGAAAAGAAACCAGCCAGCGCATTCGGACGGCAGCGCGACGCCCGCCTCGCAACGCAGGAGAGAATCGCGCCGCGTGCACGAACCGAAGTGCCTCCTCGTCGAAGCCGTAGCCCGTGCGCCGAACCACACGAGCATCGAGGACACGGCCATCGTCCGAAACCACGATTTCGAGAGCGACGTCTGCTTCGACCTCAGCCAAACGAGCCGCGGCCGGATACGCAGGCGATCCAGACCCGAGTAGGCGCGCCGGGACCGAAACGCCGGCCTCCGGAAACGGCGTCCCGTTCGGGTCGAGCGTCGCGTCACCGCCGGATGACCCGGCGAGGGCGTGGCCGCTTTCCGTTGGGTCATCGTTGGTGCCAACGCGCATCGAAAAGCGAGGGGCGATGGCGGCCGGCGCCTCGGAGATCGGCAGTGAAGCGCCCGCGACGGCCTGTGCAGGCACCGACGGATGCACGAGGGACGATTCGCGGGGACGCGTGTCGTGACCGGGCTCGATTGGATGCGAGTGCGTGTGACCGGCCGGGGTCATCCTTCGCGCCCCCGCAGCAACCGCCTCGGGTGGTTCGGGTAGAGAAGCTTCCTCTACGGTCACGGCGTCGACGGGCACGAGCGGGTCGACCGTAGAGACAGTTCCTTGCCCGGGTGGCCCGAAGGCCGCGAACGCAATCATCGCATGCGCGCCGGCGGACAGACCCAGCGTGGAAGCTCTGAGGGAAAGATAGGCCACGGACCAACCTACGGGCGAGCGCACCGGACGGCTTCAGTGCACCGAGTGCATAACACGAATTCCTAGAATCGTGTTACGCCGCGTTCGGAAGGCCTTCCACCCCTCTGAAACCAGACACGGATGCCCTCGAACCTCCGAAGCGCATGCCTCTTCGGCGCAACCGCGCTCGTCGGCCTTTCCCCCGGGCCCTTCGCGTTCGCGCAGGACCCCACGGGCCGCGACGCCCCCAGCCCGCCCATCGCGAACGCTGCGCTCACCCCTCCGTCGCTGAAAACGCGCGCAGAGGCGACGTATCCGCCGGACGCGCTCAAGAATCGCATCGAGGCGACGGTGGGCCTCGAGCTCGAGGTCAACGAAAATGGGGCCGTCACCGGCGCACGCGTGGTCCGGGCCGCCGGGCAAGGCTTCGACGAAGCCGCGCTCACAGCCGCCAGGCGGTTCGAGTTCGAGCCAGCGAAGCAGGGGGGTGTGCCCATTCGGGCGACGATCCAGCTTTCCTACGAGTTTCAACTGCCGCCGGCGACCCCGCAGGGCCCCTCGGCATCTCCACCCCCCGCGCCGCCGACGTTGCCGGCAACCGCGACGCAGGCCGGCCCCGACCAGTCGACGCTCGTCCTGGCGCAGCGGCCGATGAGCGCTGCCTCTTCGTACTCCGTTCAGGATCGCGAGTTTCAGCTTCGGCCCATCGGGAGTGTGCAGGACATCCTGCGCGTGACTCCTGGGCTTGTGATGGTTCAGCACTCCGGGGGCGGCAAGGCAAACCAGTACTTTCTGCGCGGCTTCGACGCCGACCACGGCACCGACATCGCGTTCGCTATCGACGGCGTCCCCATCAACATGGTGAGCCACGCACATGGCCAAGGTTTCAGCGACACGAACTTCATCATCCCCGAGGCGGTCCAGCGGGTGGAGATCACCAAGGGCCCCTACTTCGCGAACCAGGGTGACTTCGCGACCGCTGGTGCCGTGAACCTCGTCACGCGCGACGACTTCGAGCATAGCTCGGTGGGCTTCGGGCTGAGCGGGTCGCCGGGGCACGGGGCCCCTGGGTACCGAGGGCTTCTGATCGCTAGCCCCAAGTGGGACGTCGCGTCCGCGACGTTCGCCGCGGAGATCGGCCGTCAGAATGGGCCTTTCGACAATCCGGAGAACTGGACCAAGTACAAGCTCTTCAACAAGCTCACATTCAAGCTCACGCCGACGTCGACACTGTCGATTGGCGAAATGAGCTACGGGGGAAACTGGCACGGCTCTGGGCAGATTCCAGCACGCGCGGTCGAACAGGGGCTCATCACGCGGTTCGGGTCCCTCGATCCGAACGAGGGGGGCGACACCATGCGCCACCAAGTCTACGTCCAGTACAAGCTCCGGCCCACGGACAACAGCGAAGTGCGAGCGCTCGGCTACGTCGGTACCTACACGTTCAACCTGTTCTCCAACTTCACGCTCTACCTGCGTGATCCGGAGAACGGCGACGAGATCGAACAGCAGGATCGCCGCACGTTTTACGGCACCAAAGTGAGCTATCGAATCGCGCACGAAGTCGCCGGCGTGCGCTTCGATACGACGATCGGGGGCGACGTGCGGGCCGATGACATCCACGAGATGATCTGGAACACGTTGAACCGCGTTCAGCTCGCGCCTGTCCGCAACAACAACGTGCGCGAGACGATGGTGAGCGCGTTCGTGAGCGAGGAAATCGCGCCGGTCGCTTGGGCCCGGGTCGTCCTCGGGGGACGCGCGGATTTGCTGGCGTTCTCGGTCGACAACAACCTTCCGGGCAGCACCGACCCGCAGAACCCGCACAGCGGTGTCGATGCAGCGCAGCAGCTGAGTCCCAAGGCGAGCCTCATCGTGTCTCCGTTGCAGAAGAAAGACGCGCAGCTCGACCTCTACGTGAACTGGGGCCACGGGCTTCATTCGAATGACGTGCGCGGGGTGTTCACGACCCCCTCGGTCACGCCGCTCACACGTGCCGTCGGTGAAGAAGTCGGCGCCCGCACGCATCTCTTCGACAAACTCGACTTCGCCACCGCCCTATGGGCGCTCGATCTGGGCAGCGAGACTGTGTGGAACGGCGACGACGGCACGACGTCGGTGAGCGGGGCGACCCGGCGTTACGGCGTCGAGCTCGAGGGCCGCTACGAGCTCTTTCCATGGCTCGCTGCCGACGGCGCCGTGACATTGACGCACTCGCAGTTCAGCACCGACAAGGAGAACGGCGGCGGGCTTGCCCTCGCACCGAAACAGACGTGGTCGGGGGGGATCTCGGCTCGCCACGACATCGGTAACGGCATCGGGCGCGCGGGCTTGCGCTTCTACGGCATAGGCGATCGCCCCGCGTCGGACGATGGCGTGATCGTCGCTCCGGGCTTCACGCAGTTCGATGTGCACGTGGGCTACCGCATGCGAAGGTGGGACGTGGCGCTCGACGTCGAAAACCTGTTCAACGGGAACTACCGGTCCGCGCAGTTCGACACGGTCAGCCGCCTGCGCAGTGATCCGGCCGTGGGAACGCCGCTCAGCCAGGTCCCGGCCAATCTTTGTGGAACCAACGGCCGTCTGGCGATCGATCCGGCGACGGGTGGGTTCGGCGGGTGCGAGGGAGTGAGCTTCACCCCCGCCTATCCTTTCACGGCGCGCCTGATGGCGACGCTTTTCATCGATTGAGGCTGCGACGCTCTCCCGCCTGCTCGCCTGACGGTTCCTCTTGCAGCGATTGGCCGCGACATCGAGAACGCGACCACTGTCGTCGACAATGACTATCCGACCGTCCTCGACGGGAGAGGAGATAGCGCCATAGGCGCTTCAGAGGATCAGCCCGATTCGAAGAATATCGACTGTGGGGACGACCGCGTTGGCGATCGCGTTAACCGTGTCCTGCGCCGGAGGAAGCAGCGCCAGCGGCAAGGTGCTCGAGATGGCCGTGCTCATGGGGATCTCGACGCCGGCGTCCACACCGAACGCGAGCCCCAGCCGTGACGTCCAAAGGAAGCCCAGGCGCGGGTTCACGAACCATGAGTCGATGGTCAGCGCCTCGGGGATCGAGATGATCGATCCCAGGACGATCCGCGTCGATGCGGCCACGTGCTGGTGGCCGGCGCGCAGGCCGATGAAAAATGCCCCGCGAAACGGAAACACCCGCGCGTCGCCCGAGAGCGACCACAGGCTCGCCTCGACTCCGCTGATGGTCGTGCTCGGCAGTGCCCCGTATTCCACGCCGAGCGCGACGACGCCGCTCAGCACGACGATGCCTTCGATCGCCAGCGGCTGCGGAAAGCCGACTCCGCCGATGGCGCCGATGCGCAGCGGGTCGGGCGCGGGCTCTGCGGGGGCGCCTTCGGCAGAGGTTCGACCGTCGCCCGCGGCAGGTCGATCGGCCCCATCGGCGCGCACAGTGCGGCACCATGGGATGATGACGAGCGCGATGACCAGCGCGGCCCATCGGCGCGCACGAGCGTCCAGCCGCATGAGTCGAAGCTCGATGCGCGGCGTATGCCGTCTCTGCGCATCGGCCCGAATGGGCGGCAGAGCGCTACCGGTGCCGCAGCGCCAATGCCAGCCACCCCAGCATCAGCACGCAGATCGCAAAAGCGGTGAGGGTGATGGGCAAGGGCACTTTGCCAGGCGTCGGCGTCTTCATCGACATCAGCATCTGCGTTGCGGCGACCACGACTCCGTCGAGCTTTCTCTTCGCGAGTGGCCCCTTGTCGGGATCATCGACGAGCGCGCGGTACCGGCCCGCGAGCTCGGGCAGCGCGTGGGCGCGGAGCGCGTGGTCGAGCAGCGCCGTGTGGGTCGCGTCGTCGCTCCACGCATCGAGGGCTCGCGTCCAGAGCGCATCGAGCACCCGATCGCTCGCTCGATCGTCGCCCGGTTCGTTCACGAGGGCGCCGCTGTCCGGGGTGGAACGAGACCGCGGACGGCGGAATCGATCGCGATCGTCACCGGGCCTTCGTTCACCGAGAACACCCGCATGCCCGCGCGAAATCGGCCCGTTTCCACGTGCAGGCCCATGGCGCGCGTCTCGCGGACGGCCGCTTCGTAGAACGCCTCCGCTCGATCTGGGGCCATCGCCTCGTCGAAGCTCGGGCGCCGGCCGCGACGTAGATCGCCATAGAGGGTGAACTGGCTTACGAGCAAGATCGCGCCCTGGACGTCGGCGACGCTGCGGCTCATCTTGCCCGCCTCGTCCGCGAACACGCGCACTCCGACGATCTTCGCCAGCACCCACGCACGGTCGCCGTCGGTATCGTGACGTCCGAACCCGATGTACGCGAGAAGTCCTTCGTCGATCGCGCCGACGACCTCGCCGCCCACTTCGACCCTCGCGCTCGACACGCGCTGCACGACGGCCCTCATGGCAGAACGAGGCGCAGATCGCGCGCAAGCCGGCGGGTGAGATCGAAGTAGGTCGCCCGGTCGTACGGCTCGTTCAGAATGTGAAAGTCGCGCCTGGCCAGACCGACGCATCCGAAGCAGTACGTGCATCCGTTGCATCCGACGGAGCGCACGAGGTACGCGCTGCCCGTGCTCCGCGAGGTCTCGACGCAGTGCTGGCACGCGAGGCAGCCCGACGAACGGACGCAATGCGCGCAGTCGGTGCAATCCGAGCATTCGGTGCAGTAGTGGCATCGCGAGAGTCCCTTCGATGAAACGCAGAAGGTGCACTCGCTACAGCGCTCGCACTTGTCGCACGCGAGGCATGAGGCGTTCTCGCTCGCGCGCTCGGCCCTCGTCAGGAGTGTGCGCAACGCCGCTTCGAACTCCGCACCGTTCATAATGGCGCGAAGGGTTCGCGATTCCGGGCGCCGTGGTCAAGCGCCGGAACGAGGCCGGTCGTCACTTTCTTGGCCGTCCGCCTGGTTGTGTACCAATGTGGGACACCTCCAATGGCCGCCCCCATCCGAATCCAATCCGTTCTCACCCTTGCCCTCGCCCTCGCCCCCGCGATCGCCGGCGCGACTCCCCGCATCGACGCCAAGCTCCACAAGGCAGGCGTCCGGGCGCACCACCACCGAGAAGCGCGGGCCCTCAAAGAGGCGAAGCTGCGCGAGTGCGTCAAGGCACCCGTCGAGGTCGTCTCCGGTGCCGCATCGGCAAAGCTCTCGCTCGCCAAGTGCGACGGCGCGGCCACGCCCGCGGGAGTCGACCAGCTCTCGACATTGGCGCGGGCCCCCGGCGCTCGCCGGCTCGACGCGAAGCTCGTCGAGAGGCTGGAGCTCGTCGTCGATCACTTTCGCAAAGGGACCGAGGCGGCGCGCCTCGTCCTCGTATCCGGTTACCGTCCGCGTAGCGCCGGTAGCTACCACTCGACGGGTCGAGCGCTCGACTTTCGGATCGACGGCGTCGCAGACGACGCGCTCGTTGCCTTTTGCAAGACGCTCCCCGATACGGGGTGCGGCTATTACCCCAACGGCGGCTTCGTCCACATGGACGTTCGCGACGCCGGCACGGGCCACGTCGCGTGGACCGACGTGAGCCGCCCAGGTCAGCCGCCGCGGTACGTGACGGACAACGATTCTTCCGCGCGGGCCACGCTCCCCTCGCTTCCGGCGCGCGGCACGGACGCAAGGCCGGAAGACGAGACGCTCACAACAGGCAAGGACGAGGGCGTCCACGCGCTGTAGGCATCATCCCGTGGCGCAAAACCCCTCGTAGTCGATGTAGCTCGTGATGGTCGGCTTCGGCCCGCACACCGGGCACTGGGGGTCGCGCCGCAGCCGGAGCTCGCGGAACTTCATCTTCAGGCTGTCGTAGGTGAGCAGTCGCCCCGCCAGCGTCGTGCCTTTGCCGAGGAGGATCTTGATGGCCTCAGTCGCCTGCAAGGTGCCGATAATCCCGCACAAGATGCCGAGGACGCCCGCTTCCTGGCAGCTCGGCGCCAGGTGCGGCGGCGGCGGCTCGGGGTAGAGGCACCGGTAGCAGGGGCTGGGCTCCGCCATTCCCAACTTCTTCGCCGCCTTCTCCGGGATGAAAGTCGTCACCTGACCGTCGAAGCGGAAGATGCTGCCGTGCACGACCGGCTTGCCCATGAATACGCTCGCGTCGTTGACGAGGTAGCGCGTGGGGAAGTTGTCGGTGCCGTCGATCACCACTTCGTAGTCGCCGAAGAGCCGCTCGACGTTCGCGCTCGTCATTCGCTCCTTGTGCCCGACCACCCGCACGTCCGGGTTGAGCTCTGCGATCGCCTCGGCCGCGCTGTCGACCTTCGCGGTTCCGACGCGGCTCGTCGAGTGGACGATCTGCCGCTGCAAGTTCGAGGCGTCGACCACGTCGGCGTCGACGATCCCAAGCGTTCCCACGCCCGCCGCCGCCAGGTACAACGCAGCCGGCGAGCCGAGCCCCCCGGCGCCGAGCAGGAGCACCTTGCTCTGAAGGAGCTTTGCCTGACCGATCTCCCCCACCTCGGGCAGAAGGATGTGCCGCGAGTAGCGATCGCGCTGGCTATCGGTCAACTGCGGCGGCGCTTCGACGGGGAAGCCGAGATCCTTCCAGCGGACGAACCCCGGGTTGGCCGTCTCGACGTTCGTATAGCCGAGGTCCTGCAACGTCGCTGCGGCGAGGGCCGAACGCGTGCCACCGGCGCAATACGCGACGATGCGCGCACCTTTGTCCGGGAGCTTTTGCTCCGCCTGGATCTCGAGAAACCCGCGTGGGATGGAAAGCGCGCCGGGGATGTAGCCGGCGCGCCACTCGTCCTTCTCGCGGACGTCGACGAGGGTAACCTTTTCCCGCGCGTCGATGCGCCGCTTGATCTCTTCGAGCGGGACTTGCTTGGTGCGCTTCCGAATGTCGGCGATGAGGTCTGTATAGGTTGTGGGCATGGCGCTGTGGCGGGGTGTCAGTTTGGTTGGATGCAGGCGGGCGCCTTCTTGTCGCCCGTCCTGGATGACGCAGGCTTTAAGCATTAACCATCGCCCGCCTCCAGCGCCCTCGCCAGGAGCTTCCCCCCGTCGTTCGGACGAGCCTCGTCGCCCCCGGTGCAGGCCGCGGCCAACCCCGGCCAGCCCTTGCGGCCCTCGCCGCCCGTCACCTCGGGCGGTGTCACCTCGAGCGCGTCTTCGAGCAGCCGTCCGAAGCCGTAAATGTCGTCGCGTGGGTCGCTCGCGCGTCCAGCAAGCCGCTCGGGCGAGACGTAGCCCAGGCTCCCGGGCGGGCTCGGCTCGCCGATGCGGCGAGCGGTTCCAAAGTCGCTGATCAACGGCACCCCCGAGGCGGTCAGGAGCACGTTGGCGGGCTTGATGTCGTGGTGCACCCACCGCGCGGCGTGAATGCGGGCGAGCGCGGCCGCGAGCGGGATGGCCCACCGCGCGATGGGCAAGAGCGAGCCGAGGTCGCAGGCGCGAAGAACGGCCCTCAAGGCCCCGACCTGGGCCCACTCCATCGCGAGCCATCCGTGGTCCGGGTCCACGTCGAAGACGCGGACGATCCCCGAACCTGCCAGAGCGACCGCCACGCGCGCTTCGTGCAACAGCTGCGCGCGGTCGCGATCGGGCCGATGGTACATCTTGAGCGCCACGTGGCGTCCGAGCGCCCGGTCGCGGGCCTCGCGCACCGTGCCCGCGCCTCCACGTCCGACCTCTCGGAGGAGCTCGAAGGGCGCCTCCGGCGCGATCGCCATGGCCGCATCCCAGGCTCCGGCCTCGGGCTCCGGCCGCGCCACCCCAAGCTCGCGCACCCAGCGCGCGTGCCGTTCCCGCGCCCCAGGCCAGTCGATGTCGCGCGACAGGACGCGCTCGACGAGAGCCACGGCTGCTGCCAGGTCGCCCTCATCGGCCAGCAGACCGGCGCGGATCATGAGCGCCGGCGCGGAGCTCGCTCGGGCGACCAAGCGCGCGGCGAGCTTCTTCTCGCCGCGGTCGACCAGCGCGCACGCGACGGCGACGAGCAGCGGCTCGGGCAGCGCGGCGATCGCTGCGCGGGCGAGCAGCCGATCGACCGCGCGGGCCTCGGCGGGTGTCGTCCGCAAGCGAGCGAACAGTCCCAGGGCTTCGTCGAGGGCGGGGCCGCCCGGCGTGCCGAAGGCCGCGAGGCGTTCGAGGTCGGGCGCGTTCGTTCGATCCACCATCACGCGGGCCGCACCTCCAGAACGGGCTCTCCCGCACGCTCCACGGAGATGGCGTCTCCCGCCAGAAGCGTGACCGACCGCTCTAGTCGAAGCGTCCCCGCGAACGCGGGCGGATCATCGGACGTGCCGAGCTCGATCCATCCGTCCTCGCCGCGATTCAGGCGCCAGCGCCCGACCCCCAGCATCGCGGGTCCCAGCGGAGCGATCCATCGGCGGCCAGCCACTTCGATGGCCGCTGCCCCGCCGATCTCGCTCGCCGGTCGCACGACCAGGGGCACATCGCGCCCCAGCAGCAGCTCGACGCCGTCGCCCACGAGCGCCTCTCCGGCGAGGGCCACTCCGCGCAGAGTCGTCGCGTTGCGGCTTCCGAGATCGCGAACGACGACCTGTCCGTCGCGCCTGCCGATGGCCACATGCCTGCGACTGACGGTGGCTGCGACTACCGCGATGCCGCCCGCAGAACGTTGCGGTCCGCTCGTCGCCGGCGCGGGGTGCTCCGGCGCGCGCCCGATCACGATTTCGTCGCCCAGAACGATCGCCATGTCCTTGCCGCGCACGCGAACGTTCACCGTGCTCCCCGCGATGCGCTTTCGTTCGATGGATCGCCCGCGTTCGCGGACCCCCTCGTCGGCGCACTGCCGTGCCAGGGCAGCGGCATCCCGTCGCCGGCCACTGGCGACGAGTAGGGCTATGTCGTCGTGAGCCTTGCGCCGTGCGATGGCTTCTCGATCGCGCCGTTGCTCCTCGGCGAGGAGCTCGTCGAGCGCGTCCACGTCGCCCGCGCGCGCCAGTGCCCGCGCCTGTCGCTCGACGTCGCCCGCGCGCGCGTAGGCCCCTGCCGCGGGTCCGTGGTCGCCGATCGCTTCGAGCTCGGACGCGGCGCGCGCCAGATCGCGCCTCACGGCGGCCGTCACCGGCGCGCCCGCGGCCATCGCGATGACGGCGGACGAGTGTTTGCGCCGCGCGTGGGCGTGCACGCCACTGCCCTCCGGAGCGGTCGCGAGGGCCAGCCCGTAGTGTCGAAGGCGCTGCTCCGGGTCTGGCTCCGCGTCGCCGCGCAACACCATCACCCGAGCCGCTTCATCGGGCCGGCCGGCGCTCGCGAAGAGGGCGGCGGCTTGAGCGAGCTCGCCCCGGAGCTCGGCGGCCCGAGCCTTTGCAAGAGGTCGGCCTTTTCCGAGCAAGGTTCCGAAGATGCGCGCCATGCCTACTGTAAAGCCTGTTACTCTGACGGAAGATGGCCAACAACAATCGGCTCGGTGAGCTGCTCGTTCGAGAGAAGCTTATCTCGCTGGCGCAGCTCCGGCATGCGCAAGAGGAGCAGCAGAAGTCTGGTAACAACCTCGGCTATACCCTCGCCAAGCTCGGCTACGTGAGCGACGACGAGATCACGAGCTTTCTTTCCCAGCAGTATCGAGTTCCGACGGTCAACCTCGAAGAGTACGAAATCGACGCCGACATCTTGAAGCTCGTGCCGAAGGAGCCGTGCGAGCGGCACAAGGTCGTGCCCGTTTCGCGGACCGGCAACTCGTTGATCGTCGCGATGGCGGACCCGACCAACCTCAACGCGATCGACGATCTGAAGTTTCTGACGGGCTACAACATCGAGCCGGTGATCTCCAGCGAGACGGCGATCCACAACGCGATCGAGAAGTACTACAACGCCGGCCCCTCGTACGACGAGGTGATGGCCGGCTTCGACGAGCGCGAGATCGAGTTCACCGGCGACGAGCAGGATGTGAACCTCCTCGAGCTCGAGAAGGCGAGCGAAGACGCCCCGGTCGTGCGCCTCGTGAACATGATGCTGCTCAACGCCATCAAGAAGGGGGCGAGCGACATCCACATCGAGCCGTACGAAAAGAAGCTCCGGGTCCGCTACCGCATCGACGGGGTCCTCGCCGAGGAGATGACGCCGCCGCTCAAGCTCAAGAACGCCATCACCAGCCGTATCAAGATCATGTCCTCTCTCGACATCGCCGAGAGGCGGCTGCCGCAAGACGGGCGCATCAAGCTCAAGCTCGGCAAGGGCCGCGAGATGGACTTCCGCATCTCGGTTCTCCCGACGATTTGGGGCGAGAAGGTCGTGATGCGGTTGCTCGACAAGGGCAACCTCCAGCTCGACATGACCAAGCTCGGCTTCGACAACAAGCCCCTCGACGACTTCAAGTGGGCGATCAATCAGCCGTGGGGGATGGTCCTGGTCACCGGCCCGACCGGATCGGGCAAAACGACGACACTCTATTCCGCGCTGACCGAGCTCAACAAGGTCGCGCACAACATCAGCACGGCCGAGGATCCGGTCGAATACAACCTGCACGGCATCAACCAGGTGCAGATGCACGACGAGATCGGCCTCAATTTCGCCATGGCCCTCCGTGCGTTTCTCCGCCAGGACCCGGACATCATCATGGTGGGGGAGATCCGGGACTTCGAAACCGCCGAGATCGCGGTCAAGGCGGCGCTCACCGGGCACCTCGTCTTGTCGACTCTGCACACGAACGACGCGCCGGCGACGATATCGCGCCTGCTCAACATGGGAGTCGAGCCCTTTCTCATCACGGCGAGCGTGAACCTGGTGCTCGCCCAGCGACTCGCCCGCAAGATCTGCTCCGACTGCCGCCAGCAGGTGCGCTACGAGCGAACGATCCTCGAGGATTGCGGCTTCTCCCCCGAGCAAATCGCCACGGCGAAGCTCGTCAAGGGCGCGGGGTGCCGCACTTGCAATGGCAGCGGCTACAAAGGCCGTATCGCCTTTTACGAAGTAATGCGCTTCAGCGACAATCTGAAGGAGATGGTTCTGCAAGGCGCATCGACCGCGGAGCTCAAGCTCGGTGCCATCAAGAATGGAATGAGCTCGCTGCGCGCGAGCGGCATCAAGAAAGTCATCGACGGCGTGACTACCCCCGAGGAGGTCATGCGGGTGACCATGGCCGATTAGCAGAGACACGCATGACGCAGCCGTCCGAGTTCAAGGTCAACCTGCACCAGCTTCTCAAGACGATGATTGAGAAGGGGGCGAGCGACATGCACGTGACGACGGGGACGCCGCCCCTCCTGCGCATCGACGGGAGCATCGTCCCGCTGAAGCTACCGCCCCTCGGCCCCGTCGAGACCAAGCAGCTCTGTTTCTCCGTGCTCACCGAAGAGCAGCGCGCGCACTTCGAGAAGCACAGCGAGCTCGATCTGTCGTTCGGCGTGAAGGGGCTTTCGCGCTTCCGCGCGAACGTTTACATGCAGCGCGGCGCCGTCGCAGGGGCGTTCCGCACCATCCCGTTCAAGATCCTCACCTCCGACGAGCTGGGCCTGCCCCCGATCGTCTCGGACTTTGCCAACAAGCCGAGCGGTCTCGTCCTCGTGACCGGGCCTACGGGGTCGGGCAAGTCGACGACGCTGGCCGCGATCATCGACAAGGTCAACACCGAGCAGCGACTCCACATCATCACCGTCGAAGATCCGATCGAGTACCTTCACCCGCACAAGCTGTCGATCGTCAACCAGCGCGAAGTCGGGACGGACACCGATGGGTTCAAGAGCGCACTGAAGTACGTCTTGCGGCAGGACCCGGACGTCGTGCTCGTCGGCGAGATGCGCGATTTCGAGACGATCGAAGCGGCGCTGACCATCAGCGAGACCGGTCACCTGGTGTTCGCCACGCTCCACACGAACAGCGCGGTCTCGACGATCAATCGGATCATCGACGTTTTCCCGCCGCATCAGCAGCAGCAAGTTCGGTCGAAGCTCTCGTTCGTGCTGCAGGGGGTCATCTCGCAGCAGCTCTTGCCGCGCATGGGGGCGCCGGGCCGGGTGCTGGCCCTCGAAGTTCTCGTGCCGAACCAGGCGATCCGAAATCTCATCCGCGAAGACAAGGTTCACCAGATCTATTCGCAGATGCAGGTCGGGCAAGACAAGTTCGGAATGCAGACTCTGAATCAGAGCCTGTATTCGCTCCATCAGCGAAGGCTCATATCGTACGAAGAGGCGATGGGACGATCGCTCGAGACCGAAGAGCTGCGAATGATGATGGAGGGCCGCTCGGCGATGCAGATGGCGTCGAGCCAGGCGCCGCCCCCCGTGCCGGCGAAGCGCTGAGCGGGTTCGCGGGAGGCTGCTCACATCCGACCAGTTCGGCGGATCCACTCCAGGTCGTTTTTCGTTCCCTGGCCCTCGCGCGCCAGCCACAGAACGTACATCCTCGAAAACATCGTCGGGCTCTCCAGCTCGAGCGAGTGCCAGTTGGCGAGACTCGTGGCCGCCGGATCGTTCGGGAACCTCCTTCGATACGCCTGCATGTCGCCGAGGCCGCGGGCCTCCACCTGCACGACCCGAAGCCCGAGCTCCCGAACCATGTCCGCGAGGTCGGGCAACGTGAACGAGTGCTCTTCGACGTGGAACGCGAGATCCCTGCACGTCGAGATCGAGTAGAAATCGTACGAACCAGTGAGGCGCTGCCTCATTGGGTCGTCCTCGTCGCGGGCGAAGATCGCAGCACGAAAGGCTCGGATTCCCTCTTCGGTCGGCGAGAACCCCATCGACCGCGCCCATGCGCGCGCCTCGGTGAACGCCGCCCGCGCCATCGTGCTGTAGAGGGCGATCTTGAGCGCTCCGCGGGGGCGAAGAGCGCCCAACAGCGCCCGGAGCCCGGCCGTGGGGTCGCGCATGTGGTGCAGCACACCCGACGAAACGATGAGGTCGAAGCTCCTGCCGATGCGCGCGATGTCCAGGATGTCGGCTTGCTGGAAGTGCACGTTCTCGATCCGCATCTCGCTCGCCTTGCGGCTCGCGTAGGCCAAGCTGGCGCGGCTGAGGTCGATGGCGTCTACGCGTGCCGCCGGGAAGATCAGCGCGACGTCGATCGCTTCGCGGCCGGTACCGCAGCCGGCGACGAGGATGTTCCGGCCGCGAGCGAGCGTCGCCAAGCCGGCGGGTGCGGGCGGACCACCGCCGACGGTCGTCCAGCGCGGGTACGGATTCTCCTCGTATTGCGCTTGGACCGCGCGCGACACGTCGTCGCTCGGCGGCGAGAGGGTGGGGATCGAAGGGACCAGGGCGTGCTCTTTCCGTGGCTCGTCGACGGTCATCCGGACGAGCTCGCGGTACGACGTCTCTCCCGAAAGCGCGAGGAACGTGTCGGCATCGGGGTGGCTCGCCAGGGGCCGATAGCAGGCCCGCAGGGCCACTTCGCCCGCCGTCGCAGGCCGATCGGGCAAGCGGGCGACGTCCTCGCCGCACGCGAACGCGTACTCGCTCAAGAAGCACTGGCGCGCGAGCGTGCACAAGAGGGGAAGGAAGCGGTCTGCGGCGTCGCGATTCTCGTAGAACCAGCGACGCGCAAACGTGAGCCCGCGCTCGAAGACGGCGTCGGCAACCAAGAACCGACGGAGTCCGCCGTTGACGAATTCGCTGCTTTGCCAGGCAGCGAGGCGGTCGCTCGTCACCAGCGCACAGAACGACGCGTAGTCGGGGGCGATCAGGAGCTCACGGATGTCGGCGACCCCGGGGTCGAGGCGGAGAAGGCTGAGCCACGCGCGGTGCATCAGAGTGTGGGTCAGCGAGGGGTCCGCGAGGCACGCGGTCATCGCAAGGGTCGATCGCTCGCTGGGGCTCGTGAAGGCGCGCGTCTGATAGATGGCGACCAAGGTCGCGCGATGCGCCGCCGCTGCGGGGTCGAGCAGGACGCAGCTCTCGAAGGGTCCCATCGCGTCGCCGAACCGTTGGAGCTGCAAGTACAGCCGCCCGAGCGCCGCGTGCAGGCCGGCGTGGCCGGGGTGCATCGCGCACCCGTGAAGGAGCAGCCGCTCCGCGTCGTCCCAACGCTGGAGCGCCATCTGCACCTCGCCGGAGACCATCCAGCCCTCCGGTCGGTCGGGCGAGCGCTCGAGCAATGCCAGACACGCGACCGCCGCCTGCGCTGCACGCCCGGCGGCCAAGTGCCGCTTCGCCTCACCCAAGAGCGCCGACGGCTCGGAAGAAAGAGACTTGCGTGAGGTCACGACTCCGATCCCTACATCTATCGCGAAAGCGGCGATCTGCGGTTTTCTCCACCCACTGCCGGATGGTGTACCTTCTTTCTCTTCGGAGGAAGGAAAGCGTCTTGCGGGGGCAACCCAAGAACGGCGGTCCGGCGCGCGTCGAGCGACAGCTCGCGATGGCGCAGCAAATCACCCATATCGGCAGTTGGGGGTGGAACGCCCGCACCAAGGCCGTAGAGTGGTCCGACGAGCTCTATCGCATCTACGGCCTGAAGCCTCAGTCCGTCGACATCACATTCGAATCGTTTCTCGAGCGGGTTCATCCGGCCGATCGGCAGCGCGTCGTCGGGGAGGTCACCGCAGCGCTCGAGAGGGGCGGGCGATTCGGCTACGGTGAGCGGATCGTTCGCCCGGACGGCTCGATACGGCACCTCCAGACCGTGGGCGAGGCCGACCGCGACGAAGAGGGACGCGTCGTGGGCCTCATCGGCGCTTGCCGGGACGTGACCGACGAGCTCGAGCGCGACGAGACGACCCGGCTCTACGCCGACATCGTTCACTATGCGCAGATATCATTGAGCGTCTGGGAGGTCGGCCGGCCCGACGACCGGAGCACCGTGCGGCTCGTCGCGTTCAATCCGGCGGCGGAGCGCACTGCGCTCCGACCGCTCCTACTACCGCGAACCGCGCGTTCCGACGGACGCCGATCGCGAGCTCATCGAGCGCGCGACCCACCTCGCGGGGATCGCGATCGAGCGCACGCAGTTCGACGAGCAGCTGCGTGCGCTCTCGGCGCGGGTCGAGTCGGTTCGCGAAGACGAGCGCACGGGGATCGCGCGCGAGATCCACGACGAGCTTGGTCAGAGCCTCACCGCCCTGAAGCTCGATCTCGCGTGGGTCGGCCGGCGCCTGTCGAGCGAATCCGGCGCCTCGCCCGAGGGCCTGGTGCAAAAGCTACGCGCCATGTCGGACATGACCGATGACATCATTCGTCAGGTTCGTCGCATTTCGGCCGAGCTGCGGCCCGGCGTTCTCGACGACCTCGGTCTGCTCGCGGCGATCGAGTGGCAGGCCCAGGAGTTCGAAAAGCGGACGGGCACGACGTGCGCCGTCACGTCCAACGTGGACGATCTGAGGCTCGCCCGCGACCTGTCGACGGCCGTGTTCCGAATCTTCCAGGAGGCGCTCACCAACGTGGCGCGACACGCGGAGGCGAGTCGAGTCGACGTACGGCTTCATCGCGGCGACCGCAACGTACGACTCGAGGTCACCGACGACGGAAAGGGCATCTCGCCCGAATCCTTGCGGAGTCCCGGCTCGCTCGGCTTGCTCGGGATCCGCGAGCGAGCGCGCCGGCTCGGAGGGGCGGCGAGCTTTCGCGGCGCGAGCCCGCAGGGCACGATCGTGTCGCTCGATCTGCCCGTGGAGGCCCGCGAACGATCGGAGCCGACGTGATCAAAGTCCTGGTCGCCGACGATCACGCCGTCGTTCGACGCGGCTTGCGCCAGATCCTCGCCGAGACCCCCGACATCCTCGTCGGAGCGGAGGCAGCGACGGCCGAGGAGGTGCGCCGCTCGGTGCGCGAAGAGCGCTTCAATGCCGTCGTGCTCGACATCAGCTTGCCGGGAGGCAGCGGGCTCGAGCTCCTCGGCGAGATACGGCGGGAGCGCCCCGAGCTGCCCATCCTCATTTTGACCGTCTACTCCGAGGACCAATACGCGATTCGGGCGATCAAAGCGGGAGCGGCTGGGTTTCTCACGAAAGAGAGCGCGCCGGACAAGCTCGTCGAGGCCGTGCGAAAGGTGGCCGGCGGCGGGCGCTACGTGAGCGCCGAGCTGGCCGAGACCTTGGCGTCCGTGCTCGCCGGCGAGAAGGGGGGAGCGGTCCACGAGCGGCTTTCGGATCGGGAGTTCGAAATCCTGAAGATTCTCGCGTCGGGAAAGACCGTCTCCGAAGCCGCGCTAGAGCTATCTCTGAGCGTCAAGACCGTGAGCACGCACAGGACGCGCATCCTCAAGAAGATGGAGATGCGAACGAACGCGGAGCTCATGCACTACGCCATGCGCCACGGCTTGGTCGAGTAGGACGATCGACCGGGGGGTACCGCCGCACGGTCCTACACACGAATCGGCGTCCCGCCGATGACCCGGGGCGACCGTCGCCGCTACGATGGCTGCGTGAGGGTGCTCATCGTGGACGACTCCGCGATCGTTCGTGACCGACTGGCATCGGCGGTCGGCGAGCGACCGGGTATCGAACTGATGCAGGCCACCGGCGCCGACGAGGCGCTCGCGATCGCCAGCCGCGGCCGGCCCGACGTCGTCCTTCTGGATTTCCACATGCCCGGCAGGAGCGGCCTCGCGGTCATCGCGGACCTCAAGGCGATGTCCCCGCCGCCGGTGGTGGTCGTGCTCACCTGGCAACCGACGGAGGCCCACCGCCGGAAATGCCTTTCCATGGGCGCGGACTTCTTCTTCGACAAGGCATTCGATTTCTCGCGGGTCTTGCAGAGCGTCATCGGGTCCGACGAGCCGCGCGGTCCCGTCTGACACGCCATGGCGCGACGTCCGACGCGCGAACGCGCGACCGGCCGACGGCGCGCGACCGGCCCCAGCCGCACGATCCGCCGTATGCACGACGATGCCCTGTACGAATCGTTCTTCGAAGACTCGTTCGAGGCCGCGGTCATAGTCGCCGAGGACGGTCGAGCGGCCCGAATGAACCGCGCGGCGCGCGAGTTCCCGCTAGCCGACCTCGCCGCCCTGATCCAGGATCGCACCGCCGCCACCAGTTTCTACGACGAGGTGAGGCGGCACGGGCGGGCCACCCTGCACCTGCGTCTGACCGAGACCGAAGGGCGCGGCCGTCACGTCGAGCTCGAGGGGAGACGCGCGGGCCGCTGGTCGGTCGTCGTCGTCCGCGACACCACCGAGCGCGACCTGCTGAACGACGAGCTCCTCCGCCTGCGGCGCGGGGAGTCGGCGGGGTACTTGGTGGCCAGCCTGGTCCACGACTTCAACAATCTGCTTACGATCATCGCCTGCTCGAGCGCCGCACTTGCGAACGAAATCGGCGACCGTGTCCCTTCCCTCGAGATCCTGGACGAGATCCAGTCGGCCGCGGGTCGGGCGGCAAAGATCGTCCGGCAGATGCTCTCTCCGGAGCCCCCCCAAGCGCGCGCCCCGCAGTACGTGAAGGTCAACGACGCGATCGCCGAGGTCCGGCCTCTCCTCGAGCGGACCGTCGGTCCGAACGTGGAGCTGTCGCTTGCGTTGGGCGTAGACGTCGGCGAAGCGACGGCCGACCGCGATGCGTTGGAGCGCGCGCTCTTGAATCTCGCCGCCAACGCCCGTGACGCGATGCCGCGGGGAGGGCGTCTGACGATTGGTACCCACGCGGTGCGGCTCGGCGAGGACGAGTCGGCGGGGCCGGACCGGGCATACGCGGCGATTGCCGTGTCCGACACGGGCATCGGGATGTCGCGCGAAGTCAGGGCTCGGATATTCGATCGCTTCTACACGACCAAGAGCGCGAACCGGGGCAGCGGCCTCGGATTGTCGATGGTGCAGCGATTCGTCGCCGAGAGCGGCGGATGCGTCTCGGTCCACAGTTATCCGGGGCAAGGGACGACGTTCTTGCTCTATCTCCCGAGCGCGTACGGCCCGGAGCGGGCGATGACCGAGCCATCGTTGACGTGCTGCCTCCACGCGTGACGGGCGGGACGTCCCCCGCCATTCGCGAGCGTCGGCCTTATTCGTACGTCGGGGCGCGCTTGCCGTGCTCCACCCTTCGGAAGCCGAGCGACACGGCCGCGGCCACGAGGTCAGGCTCGAGGTCCCCGGACGTGAGGATGTCCTTCACGTATTCGCTCCCGCGCCTCTTGTCTTTCATCGCCCCGAGCGCCGATGCGGCCACGATGCGCGCTTCGAGCGGCGCCCCCTGCGGCGGCGGATCAATCGCCGACGTCCTTGCTCTGGCCGCCTCCGTGTTGCCGCCGGACGCGGCCGCGTACCCGCTGAGCCAGGTCGCGAGCGGCCCGAGTACGAGCGGGTAGCGCGCCAGCTGGGACCCGACGTCGGCGCTTCGGCCCCTCGCCACCAGCGCGTACACACGCTCCCAGAGAACGCGCGGCGTCACGGTGCCGCGGACCAGCGCCGTTTGCAAGAGCGGGTCGGCCGCATCGAGCCGCCCTTCGTAGCGGGCGAGGCGAGCGAGGCGAACCGCCCGAAGCGGCTGCGATTCGCCGTCCTTCCCCCATCGGGACGCGATCTTGTCCGCGGAAGCGAGGTCCCCCTGGTCGAGGGCGACGTCCATCGCCACGAGGTCCCCCCACGGGGCGTCGTCGTCGGCCAAGAGAAGGAGCTGCGTGCCGTCCAGGTGCAGCCGCCCGGACAGCGCGCTGTCGGCGAGGGCCAACGCCGCGAAGAAGGGCAGTCTGCGTGTGTCCGCGGGGAGCGCATCGAGCGCGCGCTGGACGCCGTCGGCGTCCGCCCGTTCGTAGGCGGAGGCGGCGCGAACCACCGCCACGTCGGGCGACGTCGGGTCGAGATCTTCGGTCGCCTTGAGCGCCTCGTCCAGCCGGCCACCGAGCAGCGCGACGCGCGCGGCCAGGGCGCGCGCCGGCTCGTAGGCCGCCGAGAGTTGCAGCGCGAGGAGAGCCGCCTTGCGCGCGATCCCCTCGTCGCCCAGAGAAAGCGCGATCGTGCCGAGCCAGACCGCCGCCCCGGGCGACTCCGCGACCGCAAGCCCGCTCTGCACCTCGGCGCGGGCGTCCCCGCCTCCCCGCTTATCGAGCGCCGCCAGCGCACCCATCGCGTGCGGAATGAACCTCAACCCGGCGGGGAGCTCTCCTTCGCGCTTCGCCACGTCGTCGACCTCCGGGGGCCGGCCGTTGTCTTCTCGCTTCGGATCCCGCCCCCATGCGAGCGCCACGAGCGCGACGGGCTCGGCGCGCTCGGGCATCGCCACGCGCAGGGCCCGCGCCAGACGCATCGCTTCTTGGGTGTCGCCGTCGATCGCCGTCGATCGCGCGAGGGCGGTCTTCGCGGGCACCAGATCGGGATCGAGCTTCGATGCGGTCGCGTAGCGATCGCGCGCCCGCCCGTCGCCGGCGCGCTCGAGCGCTGCTCCGGCCACCAGCTGGTACCAGGCGTCTTCCCTTGCCGGTTGTTCCCAGCGCGCCACTGCCGCGGCGGCTCCCGCCGTGTCCCCCTGAAAGAGGAACGAGGCGACGTGCGCGAACGCGTACTTCTCTTCGGGGACGCCGACCTCCTTCGCGCGCGCCATCGCGTCTTCGAACGCGAGGTCCGCGCCGCTCTTGACCAGACCCGTGACCGCGCGTTCGCGCGCCCAGTCGAGGGCCGCTCGCGGGCTGCGCGATTCGAGCTGGAGCGCTTGCGCCAGCGTTTTCTCCATCTCGGAAAGCGAATCGGGCTTGGCGGCATGGAGCTGGGCTTCGACCGTGACCAGGAGGGCCTCTGCCTGCACGTGCTCCAGCTCGCGCTTGTGCCTATAAAAGAAGTAGATGCCGACGCTCGCCGCGAGGAAGAGAACCATCCCTGCGATCAAAGTCGGTGCGCCTTTGCGCTTGGGGCCGCGCGCGGCGTTGTCCCAGACGGCGGTCGTGCCCGCTCCGGCGACCGGCGGCTCGAAGACTCCGGCGAGGGTGAGGGCGTCGAGCACGTCGCGCGGATGCGGCACCAAGACCTGGCCGCTGGCCCTCGCCTGGTGGCCGGCGAGGGCAGGGCGCGCCGCCGCGGCGATGCCGTTCCGAAGGGGCGGCTTCGACGGAGGGGCGAACGACGCCGCCATTTGCTTCGGGATCGGCGGGGCGGTGGGCACGGGCCCCGGGATGGCGGTGTCGACTTCGCCGGTGTCCTCGCTCTCGAACACGAGGGTCTCTTCCCCGTCGGCTTCGGACGAGAATCTCGGGAGCGACCGCTCCGCGGCCGCGCCCCCCACCGCGCGGGCCACGTCTTCCGCCACGGCTTTCGCGCCGGAGGCCGCTTGCAGCGCGCGGTACGATCGCGCCCGCTCGAGCCACTTCTTCGCGTCCGGATCGCCCGCCCCGAGCTGAATCGAGCGCTCGAGCACTTTCTCGGCGCGATCGGCGTCGCCCCGTCGCAGAAGGACTTCGCCGAGCCAGCGATACACCCTTCCATCGCGCGGCGCTGTCTTGCCCGCGCCGACGAGCACCGCCTGCGCATCGAGGAAGCGGCTGGCCTCGATGTACATGCGCGCGACCGAGATGAGCACCGACACGTCCCCCGCGAGCCGCTCCTTGGCGAACTCCCCCACTTGCTGCACGAGCGAGCCGCGCGGATTGGCGCGCAGCGCCTCGCAGAGCGCGACGGTCGTCGTGGAGCTGGGGTTCTGCTTCCAGCGTTGGACCAGGTCTTCGATCATGTGGACCATGCGGAGAGGATTACCGTGCGCGCCTTCAGCACGTAGCGCGAACGCCCCCGTATCATTGTCGGCCGATCGTGCTCGCGATGCGAGAGAAACAGCGCCCGCGCGCGATCAATTGTGTGCGCTTCGTGGGCATTGTGGGTGAGAGCGCGAGGCGGGTGTGCGGGTGGGCGAGACGTCGGGCCGCCGCTATACATCAAACATCGCGATGCTCGACCTCTACACGTGGCGCACGCCGAACGGAAAGAAAGTCCCCATCTTGCTCGCCGAGCTCGGCTGGTCGTACGAGCTTCACCTGGTGAACCTCGCGCTGAACGACCAGAAGAAGCCCGAATTCCTCGCGATCAACCCGAATGGGAAGATTCCCGCGCTCGTCGACACGGAAGGGGCCAACGCAGAGATCGTGGTCGTGTTCGAGTCGGGTGCGATCCTGCAGTACCTCGCGACCAAAGCGGGAAAGCTCCTGCCGACCGAGGAGCCGGGCCGCGCCGAAGTCCTGTCGTGGGTGTATTGGCAAGTGGGCGGGCCGGGGCCGTTCTTCGGACAGATGCTCGCATTCGGTGCGCACGAGCCACGAAACGCGGAGGCGTTCGAGAAGTTCGTGCGGGAGTCCAAGCGCCTCGTCGGCGTTCTCGACGCGCGCCTGCGCGACCGCGAGTGGGTCGCCGGGGCGTACTCGATCGCCGACATCATCAACTACCCGTGGTTTGCCGAGGTCGCCGATCGCCAACCCCACGTCCTCGACGGAGCGACCGCCGTTCGACAGTGGATGAACCGAATGGCCGCGCGCCCCGCCGTGCAAACCGGAATGAACTTCGCGCAAGAAGGCCAGAGCTAGAGCGGGGGCGGCCCCATTCCGCGCTGGCGGGCGAAAAATCGACGTGGCTGCCGTCGATTTCCCGTAAGGCATTGATTTCTCGTCGCGAGAGACGGCTCCCTCAGGCCGTGGCGGTGGCTCCTCATCATGAGGCGGCGCCTCCTCATCATGAGGCGGCGGCGCCTCGACACAGGAACGCGGCGCCCCGACGCCAGAAAGCGGCCGATCTCGTCGAAGCGGCGCCTTCTCCTCGTGAGAAGGCGGTTTCTGACGCTTCGGCGACGTCGCCTCGTCACGAGGCGGCCACGCCCCCGCATCCGGCGCCGCCGCCGCATGATGAGGAGGCACCGCCGCATGATGAGGAGGCACCGCCGCATGATGAGGAGCCGCCGCCCCGCGATGAGGAGCCGCCGCCCCGCGATGAGGAGTGGCCGTCCGGCGATGAGGAGGCGCCGCCCGGCGATGAGGAGCCGCCGCCCGGCGATGAGGAGCCGCCGCCGGCGGTTAGGAGGTCAGGTCCCCTTGGCCGGCAAGCTCAGTCCGAGCTCTTTCATCACGAGCCGAAGGTCGTCCCACGCCTGGCGCTTCGCTTCGATCTGCTGGGGGCCTGGGCGCAGCAGATACGACGGGTGGTAGGTCGGCATGACGAGCGTTCGCCCCCGATAGAGCTTCCACTGGCCGCGCACTCGGGTGATCCCGAGCTTCACGTCGAGCAGGGCCGCAACGGACGTGTTGCCGAGCGCGACGATGACCCGCGGCTGAACGAGGGCGAGCTGCTCGTGCAAGTAAGGAATGCACGACGCGATCTCGTCGGGCTCCGGCCGGCGGTTGTCCGGTGGGCGGCATTTGATGATGTTGCAGACGTAGACGTCCCGCTCGGGCGAGAGGCCCATCGCGCCGATCATTCGATCGAGCAGCTGCCCTGCGCGGCCGACGAACGGCAGCCCTTGCGCGTCTTCGTCGGCGCCGGGTGCCTCGCCCACGAAGCACAGCTGCGCGCCGGGATTGCCGCGTGCAAAGACGGTTTGCGTTCGGGTCGAGCCGAGGACGCATTTCTGGCATCCCGCCACTTCGGCCGCGAGCTCGGGGAGGCGGACATGGCGGTCGTTGCTCGCGGTCGCGGACGTGGACGAGGACGTGGACGGTGCCGCGATCGGGGCCGGAGCCGCGATCGGTGTCGTGGCTGCAGTCGCGGCTGCACCCGCCTTCGGGCCCTGCCGCCGCGGCAGTCCCGTCGCTCCCGAGTCCTGCTGCCACTCGAGGTACGCGCGCAGCGAAGCTGCCAAGCCAGCCAGCTCGGCTCGCGGATCGTCGACCATCACGACTGCTTTACGACGCTCAGCGCGAGAAGTGAACCTTCACCTTGGTCGTGCCGGCGATTGGGGTCCCATCGTGGTCGCGGGCAGCTACGTAGACTTGTCGCAACGCGTATTGCCGCGCCTCGCGCCCGAAGCCGTTGCCAGGATCGCTCAGCACGCGCACCGCGGCCGGGGTGCCATCCGCGCGGATATCGATCTGGAGCGTGACGTACGCGTCGTCGATCTGCGCCGTGTCCGCCTCGGTCGGGAACGGGCACCGATTCCAGTCGGTGTTTCCGACCGACGCGGGTCGCGCGAGGTCGGGGCCGGCCACTTGCGGCGCGGGTCGCACCGGCCCGGTGCCACCGGGCACGCCCGTGGGCGCCGCAATGTTGTGGACCGCGTTGCCGTTGGTGCCCGTCGCGGAGGTGAACCCGCCCGCGTACGAGTCGGCGCTGCCCTGCACGATCGTGTTGCCGGTCAAGTCGACGGGCTCGTTGGGATCGGGTTCCCGCGCGAGCACTTTGGCCGCTTGCGCCGGTGCGGGCGGCGGGGGGGACGCCTCACGCGGCCGCGGCGGCGGGGCCACGGCCGGCTCCGGCTTGACCTCGGGCTCGGGCGGCGGTGGGGGCGGCGCCTCCTCCTTCACCACGTCGATCTCTTCGGGCGAGGACGCGGCGAGCTCTCCGTGCATCGAGTGGTACCAGGCGGCCACGCTCGTCAGCGCCATCAGCCCGACGAGCATTGCCGTCGACCCCGACGTGAAGCCGAACCATGCGCCCCAGGTCGACGTCTTCGCGTCGAGACCGAGCACCCGGCTCATCGGATCGTCGTAGAGCGCGAGGGCTCCTCCCGCGGTCGCGAACGGCGACGCGGGCGCCCCGCCGTTCTTCGACGACTGCCTCTCGCTCGTGCTGGGCATCGCGATGGTCTTTCAATGCTGCGGCGCGGCCGGCGCCGGCGTGACGCCGAAGGCGATCTTGCTCACGTGCGCTTGCTTCAGCAGGTCGAGGACATGAATCACGCGCCCGTGGGTCACCGCGGAGTCGGCCTTGATGACCACCCGCAAGTCCGGATGCTGCGCCTGCGCGTCGCGCGCGAGCGGCAAGATGGCGTCGTCGTTCGCGATCGTCGTTCCGTCGACGACCGCGCGCCCGTCGACCGCGAGGATGATGCTGAAGACGACCTGCACGTCGCTCGTGCCCGTTGCCGCCTTGGGCAGGTCGAGCGGAACGGTCTGATTGAGGACGATCTTCGTCGTGACCATGAAGATGATGAGGAGGACGAGAGTGATGTCGACCAGCGGAGTGACGTTGATTCCGGTGATCGCCTCGTCGGCATCTTGCGCGCCGCCCGCCATCTCAGTTCCTCTCCGACGTTTCGGACTTCTCTCCCCCCCTGCCTCGCGCCGATCCGGGCGAATCGCTGGCGCGCTCCCCCTTGGACGGCTCGCCCGCACCGGCCGCGAGGGGCGCGGCTTTGAGGTGGGCCAAGAGCACGTGCCCGAGCGCCTCGGTGTTGGCGATCGTGCCGCGGACCACGCGTTGGAACGCGTTGTAGGCCGCAACCGCAGGAATCGCGATCAAGATGCCGATCGCGGTGGCGACCAGCGCTTCGGAGATGCGCGCCATGACCGCTTCGGGAGCGAGCTGCGTCGACCCCGCGGCCGACGCCATCTTCACTTTGCTCAGCTCGTCGAACGCCGCGACGATGCCGATGACCGTCCCGAGGAGGCCGATGAACGGCGCGTTGTTTCCGAGCGTTCCGAGGAACGCGAGGCGCTTCTCGAGCTTCATGCGCTGAAGCGCGCTCGCGCCATCCATCGCCTCTTCGGCCGACGCGACCCCGCGATCGGCCTCGACCAGCCCGGCGATCACCACCGCGGCCTCGGCGCTTCGCGACTCTTCGAGCCGCCGCCGCGCCCCGTCCATGTCGCCGCCTCGAAGGAGCTTCCCAAGGTCGCGCATCAGCTCGTCGATGTTGTCGCGGAGCGACCAGTACAGCCACGCCCGTTCGAGCATGATCGCGAGCGAGACGACGCTGAGAAACAGCATCAGAAGGAGGATCCACCCTGTCCCCGTTCCGACCATCGCGCTCTTGACGCGTTCGATGAGAGAATTCATATGGATTCGTCCGGTGAGAGTGACGATGCCGCGAGCGGCTCATCGGTTTCGTCCACGGTCAGGGCGGCCCCGAGGACGGTCGTCGCATACCCCCCCTTCGGTAGCACGAAGTAAACCCGCATGCAGGCCGCTCCATGCCCGGGATCGTCGTCGACAATCTCCCAGCGCATGCCTTCGACCCACAGGCGCAGCGCCCGGCGGCTTCCTTCGCCGAGGGGGCGCGTGCTCGCTAGGTCGAACCCTTCTCCCAGTCTTTCGCCCGCGATCCGCCGCTCGAGCTCCCCGGGGGCGCCATCCGGCCAGCGCATGCGTGCGCCGACGATGGGCCCCGTGGGGGACACTTCGCCCCGGGCGGCGCGCTCCACGTCCGTCGGAACGTCTTCGCATGCGAAGAGCCCCCCGGACGAACGAAGTTTTAATAAGTCCCCGGCGAGGGGGGTCGTCCACGTCGCGTCCTGAATGCGGGCGTCGAGCACCTCATTGAAGACGGCCGACTGCACCGACGACCACAGGAGCCGGCGCATCCGCGGCTCGCGGGGACCCTTCTCTTCGCCGCGCAGCCACGCGAGGGCGCGAACCGCGTTGTCCCCCGCGTTGCCGAATCGTTGCGCCCCGAACGCGTTCGGCACGCCGACGCGCGCGACGCGGTCGAGTGCGGCCGTCACGTCACCGAGGCGGTCGCGGGCCACGTCGCGCACCGTCACGGCGAAGCGGTTGCCCTCGAGGTGTCCCGGTTTGAGCTTGTTGCCGTGCGGCGAGGCTTCGTGGACGGCAATGCCATCGAGGGAGAGCGCGAGGGCGCGCTCCGCGAGCACTTTGGGGTCGACGCCGCGGGGCGCCTGGAGCGAGATCGTCTGGGTGGCGACGGCGCGCTTGTCTTTCATTCCCGCAAAGCCGACGTCGCGCGGATTGCACCCGAGGGCGCGGGCAAACGCGCGTGTGGCGTCGAGGGTCGTCGCGTCTCGCTTCGTGAAGCGAACGAAGACGTGCTCGCCCGTGCCGCTCGGTGCGTAAGCCGGGATCTCTTCGACGACGAAGTCTTCGGGGGATTGCTTGAGGCGGCCGCGGGGCAGGTCGGATCGAAGCGGGGAACCGGGTGGGTTCATCGGTAGAGGCTCCAGAGCACGACCGCCCCGAGGACGATCCGGTACCACCCGAACGGCTCGAGCCCGCGCGTTCGCAGGTACTTGAGGAAGCTCGCGATCACCCCCCACGCGACGAAGAACGAAACGAGCAGGCCGATGGTCATGCTCGCGCCGCCGACGTGCGCCGCGAGAACGTGCCGCGCCTTGGACGCTTCGTAGATCGTCGCCGCGCCCAGGGTCGGCAGCGCCAGGAGAAACGAGAACTCCGCCGCGGTCGCCGTCGACAGCCCCGCGAGCTGCCCCGCCACGATCGTGCACATCGCCCGCGACGCGCCGGGCCAGAGCGACAGGCACTGCCCGAGGCCGATGGCGAGGGCGCGCGCGGGCGTGACCTGCTCCAGCCCCTCGGCGCCTGCCGGCACGCTGCCCGGACCGGGTCTTCGCGCGCGCAAGATGCGCTCGACCGCGATCATCGCGACGCCCCCGATCGCGAGGGCGAGCGCCACCGGAAGCGGGCCGAAGAGGTGCGCTTTGATCGTCTTTCGCAGGAGAAGTCCCGCTGCGGCCGCGGGGGCGAACGCGATCGCGATCGCCGAGAGCAACCGGAGCGCCCTCGGGTCGCGCGAGAACAGCCCGCGCGCCCGCTCCGCGAGGAGCGCTCGGTAGTGCACGACGACCGCGAGGATGGCGCCGAGCTGGACGACGATCTCGAACGAGGAGGTCGCCGGGTCGTCGTCCGCCAGGCCCAGCCAGTGTCCCGCGAGAACGAGGTGGCCGGTCGACGATACGGGCAAATACTCGGTCAACCCTTCGACGATCCCGAGCAAAACGGCGATGAGCGGTGGCATGCCGCGCTCGACCTAGCACCTCGAGTCCATCGAAGCGACGGGAAGGTGCGTGCCGACTTCTGCGGGGGGCATCGCGACTTCCCTCGCTCTTCCGGTGGTTTGACTCGATGTGGGACGCTCTCGACGGGCATCGATTCGATCGCAATCGATGCCCTGGGAACGAAACGGTATGGCGCCGGTGTCATGGGCGGAAGCCATGCTGTGGTGCGTCAGGCACAGGGTCCGGAGCGTGTGTCGTTTTGGCCGCCGTGGCGGCATTTTTTGGCTATGGTTCGCCGCCGAAAGAGCCCAGACTCCCGGAAAGGTGAATGCTCATGTCCAGGAAACTTATCCCAGTAGCACTCTCGATTCTGTCGGGGACCGCCCTCGCGTGGGCGGCGGCGTGCTCGAGCACCCCCGCGAGCAGCGGCCCGTCCGGCGGTTCTTCGTCGAGCAGCGGCGGCGGAAGCAGCAGCGGCGGAAGCAGCGGGGGCGGAAGCAGCGGTGCGAGCAGCAGCAGCAGCGGTGCAGGGAGCAGCAGTGGCTCCGGCGGGAACAAGGATTCGGGCGGCGGCGGCACCTTCGTGAAGATCGACGACATGGAAACAATGGGAGGCCCTGACGGCGGATCGACGAACGGGCCGATCGAGCTTACCGGGCTTCCGACCGGGGAGTTCGCTGGGTACTGGTACAACGGGGTCGGGCCAACCGATCCGCGAAACACGATCACGCCCCCTGCCAACGCGTTCACGTACTCGCCGCTCCCCGCGCCCCACACGACGATGACGGGCATCACGAGCGCGCACGGCGCTCACGTCGCCTGCGCTATCTGGCCGCAATACGGATACTGTCAGCAGGCGTTCGAGTTTGCGCAGGTCAACTCGGCCGACGCCGGCGCTTCCGATTCCGGTGGCCCCACGCCGCGGACCACGGTCGCGTTCGACGCGAGCGGCTACACGGGAATCACGTTTTGGATCATGGCGGGCTCGAACATGAGCACCACCGGGGTCCGCGTCCTCTTCCCGGACGTCGATTCGGACCCGCGCGGCAACCGTTGCGGCGTCGGAGACGCGGGCGGGTGCTACGACAGCTGGAGCTACGAGATCCCCGCGTCCATGGTGACGAGTACCTGGACGCAGGTGACGGTCGCGTATGCGCCGATGAACGGTCAGTTGACGACCCAGAACTTCGGCTACGAGGCGGCGAACTTCGATCCGACGAAGGTCTACGGCATCACGTTCCAGGTGAGCGGTCCCTCGATCATGGACGCATCCGCCGCGGTCAACGCCGACTTCTGGATCGACGACATCTACTTTACCAAGTAGCCGTCGAGCGGGATGTGAATCCGAAAGGTCAGGCGATCAGGAAGGGGCAGGTCCCTTCCTGATCTTGCCCGATCTTCATGTGAATCCTCTCCCTACGGTAGACTGGTGAAGTCGACGAAGTTCCCGCTGATCGCCAGCATCGAGATGAGGCCGATCGTGCTGCTGAAGTAGTTGGGAGCGTTGGTGGTGTCGTTCGTGATCACCGAGTAAAGGTACGTCCACGACGAGTCGACGAAGCTTTGGTTGCTCGCGCTCATCATCGCCGCGATGGCAATCGGACCGCTGATGGCACCGGATACGTTCTGTCCCGCACCGCCGCTCAGCGACGTGATGGGGATCTTGATGCTCTTCGGGCCGCCGTTCTGCGACGCGTACTGGACGAAGTAGGTGACCATCGGCGTGAGGAAGGTCTTCGCGCTCGCCGAGGCCGACCAGCAGTAGTCGAGGCCCTCGCGCCACGGCGCGCGGCACGCGTCGTAGCCGAACGTGCTCCCGCCAATCGTGTCGGGGATGAGGCCGCTCGTCGAGTTCTGCGCAGCGGAGAGCTGCGCGTACTCGGCCGTGTACACCGAGTTCCAGCTCGAGTCGCCGCTCACGGTCGCGAAGACCTTGTAATAGTCAGGCGCCGCGTAGTCGGGATACGTGGACGGGGCGTTGGCGAAGTTTCCGTCTTTCAGCTTGTTCGATGACGCGACCTCCTGCGACTTGATGTTCGTCAGGAGCGATTTGGCCGCGGTGAGATAGCTGCCTCCCGGCCACTGCCTGTCGGCCATGATGAGCGCCCAGGCCATGTCTTCGTCGGCGTCGGTGGCGGAGTTCGCTTGCCCCCCGGTCGACGTGCCGCCGGAGGTCACCTGCCAGCTCATCAGGCCGTTTTGCATGTGCGCTTGCACGTAGGCCCAGAACGAGTCGAACGTCTTCTGGTCGGACATGTAGACGGCGATCAGCATCCCGTAGCCCATCGCCTCGGAGGACGTCTGGTTGGACGTCATCGGATCTTGGACGCGCAGCGCGCCAGCGGGGGCTCCCGACGAGGTGACCATCGCCGCCATCCAGTCTTGGTAGGCCGTCTTGATTTTGAGGTGGGAGATGGCGGTCGGATACGTGCAGTTCGCGCTCTTTCGGTCCTGCGGGAAGGGGTACTTCCCCATCGCGTTGGCGGGTGTCGGCGTCGTGAGCCAGTTGTCGCCGCCTCCGCTGGAGCTGCTGCTCGAGCCGCTCGACGAGCCACCGCTGGAACCGGCACCCGAGCTGCTGCTGGATCCTCCGCTCGAGCTGGTGTCGCCGCTGCTGGATCCGCTTCCGCTGCCGCTCGAGCCGCTGCTGCCCCCGGTGGACGATCCCCCTCCGCTGCTGCTCGAGCCGCCGCCGCCATCTGCGCTGGAGGACATGTCTCCGGGGTTCGCCGATGTGGCACAAGCGGCGAGACCGAGAAGACCGACGAGAACGCAAGGAAGCGTGTGAAACGGCTTGAGCACTGGACCTCCGAAGGTTCCCCCGTCGTGGACGCGTCTGCCGGATTGTAGTCGCTCTCGTCCGGGGGCGCGGCTCAACATCCGCGCCCATGTCGCGAGGAGATTGAGGCGGGGGAGGGGAGGAATCGCGCTCGGCCGACACCATGCGCTCAGATAATCTCTCTCATGCGATCGGCTCCTCTCTGGTGGCCGCTCGCCTCCAGTCGCGTCAGCACGAGCGCCGCCGCCGTCCGCACTTTTCCTTTTGCGGTCCGCGGAAGCGCTGCGAACGCCGCCCGAAGATCCTCCGGCGCATCTTCGGCGAGCACCGCGAAGATCACGCTTGCCTGCAGCAGATCCTTTCCTCTCTTTTCGCTCGTGGACGTCCGAAGCTGCGAGACCAGCATCTTGTGCCACGCAAAGAGCTCCGGTCGCGGCACGTTCACCGGGACGACGCTCTCGCGGCCGAGAACGATGGCATCGATCGCTGCGTTCAGCAGGTAACCCAGGTAGGGCAAGGCGGTCGCATGCGCTCGCAGCTCCGGGACGGGACGGCTCGTGACCGCGGTACCCCGCGCCGGCGCCACCAGGTCCACGCGGAGTCGGTCTCGCCCGGCCGTCTTGTAGGACGTGGACGGCGCGCTCCGCTCGAAGCTCGGCACGGGCACCAGCGGAACTGTCGACTCCGCGAGGATCTTCTCAAGGTCCGCGTCGGGTGCGACTTCGAGCGGGTCGCTTCGAGCCACGTCGACGTCTTCGGTGAAGAAGGCGGCGGCGCGCACGCCCAGCTCGTTGAGGAGCGCGCCGTAGGCATGGGAGCCGACGAGAACCGCGCCGCCCCGGAAGATGCCGCGGTTGGACAGTGCGGCGAGGACGGCCGTGGTCCGAGAATCCGCCCGGACGTAACCGCGCTGGGCGAGGATGCGCACCTCGTTCGAGATGGCGTTCGCGGTCGCGATTTGATCCCGAATGGCGTCCGCACGCTCCTGGGCGGCCGTGTCGCCGGCGGGTCCGACGTAGTCGGCCGCCTTCTTTCCCTGCGCGTCGTAGAACTGCCGGTAGTAGAAGTCGCGGCCTTTCACTTTGCGAACGCCGAGCGACCCGGGTGTGCCGACGAGAACGAACGGCTGCTCGACCGCCTGGCGTTTGACCTCCGAGAACGAGGTTTGCAGGACCGGCGAGTGGCGAGAGAAGAGAGGAGCCGCGGGCAATCGCAAGCGCAAGATGGTTGTACTCTAGATCGAGAACCTAGAGAACAACCGCAGGCTCATGCCCTGCGTTCGCCGCCCGGCCCGCCTTCTGCATCCGCCGAGTCCAAACGCCCGCATTCCGTCGCTGCCGAGGGCAATACCGACGAAGGCGCGGGCTCTCTCACCTCTTTTCGCATTGCCACACGGATCGGCCGATCACCCTCTGGCACATGCTGGCCCACCGGCCGGCCCCGAAGACCGGCGATTCGGAAGGCCGCACCGGCACGTTCCCTGGCACGTGCGATGCTGAAGGGAGCTCCCATGGAAAAGGCCGTCGCTCTCCTGTCGTCCTGTGTTGCCGCCTTCGCCGTCGCCGCTTGCGGCGGCGGGGCGCCGGCGAAAGACGCGGCGACCGGCTTGGCGCGCGCGAACGTCGCGCGTGCTCCCGCGTCGTCGATCTCCACCGCTTCCGTCGGCGCGGCAATGGCGGCCAACAACGCGTTCGCGCTCGACCTCTATTCGCGGCTCCGTGCGGATTCGGCCACGAGCAACCTGTTGACTTCGCCCGTGAGCGCGTCGCTGGCGCTGACCATGACGTACGCGGGGGCCGCGGGCCGTACGGCGACCGAGATGGCGTCCGCCCTGCACCTCGGCGCGCCGGCGGGGCAGGCTATCTTCGACGGGCAGAACGCGCTGAGCCAGGCGATCGAATCGCGCGGGGCCGCCGCGCTCGCCGCCGTGCAGCAGCTCAATCAGGAGGCCAACCAATCCGCGCCGTCCGCGAGCGACTACGACTTGCACGTCGTCAATTCGGTTTGGGGAGAGAAGACCGAGACCTGGGCGGCGCCGTTCTTGAACACCCTGGCGACGAGCTATGGCGCGGGTGTGTACCTGCGAGACTTCATCGGTCAGCCGGAGCCGGCGCGCCTCGCGATCAACGGCTGGGTGAGCTCGCAGACCAAGGACAAGATCAACGATCTGCTCCCGCCGATGTCGATCGACTCCTCGACCCGGATGGTCCTCGTCAACGCCATCCACTTGAAGCTCCCGTGGGCGACCCCGTTCGACGCTTCCGCCACCGCGCCAGGCACGTTCACCCGCTCCGACGGGACCACGGTCTCGCCGAGCTTCATGCATCAGACGGCGGAGGTAGCCTACGTGGACGACGGCCAAGCCCAGATCGCGTGGCTTGCGCTGTCGAACCGCCAGGTCTCGGTCGTCATCGCGCTTCCGCACGCCGGCGTGGACCTCGCGACGTACGAGGCGTCGCTCGCGCCGGCCTCGGCGGCGATCGCCCAGCCGCAGTCGAGCGCGCTCGTCGCGCTGTCCCTGCCGAAGGCGACGTTCACGTCGAAGACGTTCTCGCTGAGGACAGCGCTCGAAGCCATGGGAATGGTGCAGGCTTTTGACGCGAGCACCGCGGACTTCTCGGGCATGGGCCCGCGCGGGTTGAGCCTGTCCGACGTGCTTCAGAAGGCGATGATCGCGATGCAAGAGACCGGCGTCGAGGCCGCGGCGGCGACGGCTGTTCTGGTGAGCGAGTCGTCGGCTCCGGTGACCCCGCCGACCCCCGTTCCGATGATCGTCAATCGGCCGTACGTCGTGGCCATTGTCGATACGACCGGCGCGGTGCTGTTTCTGGGCCACATCGTGGATCCGACCGACCCGGGCAGCCCGTAGCGCTACTTCTTCTCGCTGGGGGCGGATGCCACGAGCTCGGCGACGTGCGGCACGAGGGTGATCTCGATGCGCCGGTTCTTCGCTTGCCCGTCGGGAGTCGCGTTCGAGGCGACGGGATCGTAAGGGCCGTATCCCGCCGCGGAGATCATGCCGGGGTCCACGCCTTGGGCCACGAGCAGCTTGACCACCGAGATGGCTCGGGCGGCCGACAGCTCCCAGTTGGTCGGAAACTCCTTCTTCTTCTCGGTCGTGATCGGCGCGTTGTCCGTGTGGCCGGCCACCTGGAATCGCTTCGAGCCGACCTGTTTCAATGTCGACGCCACCTCGGTGATCGCCTGCTTGCCGTCCGGTTTCAAGTCCGCCTCGCCGATGGCGAAGAGCACGTCGTTGTGCAGCTGGAGCACGATCCGCCCCCGCCGGGTGGTCACTTTCAGATGCCCCGCGTCGATCATCGCCTTGAGCTTCGACTGCAGCTCATCGAGGAGCTTGCCCCGCTCTTGCGCGTCTTGCATCGCGCGCTTCGCTTCTTCGAGCTGCGCCTTCTGCTCCTCGGTGATCGCTTGCGATTGCGCCATCCCCACTGCGCCCTTGAGCTGATCGACCTGCTGCTGCAGTTGCTTGAGCTGCTCCTCCTCGGTCTGCGCTTGCTTCTTCGCGGCCTCGGCTTCCTGCGCTTTCGTGTCGTACTCCGCACGCGATACGCCGCATCCGGCGAGAGCCAGAAGCACGGCCGCGTAGTATGGGCCTCTCATGGACACGAGCGTACCCTGGACCGCGCGCGGTGGGGACGCGACCTGCCCGAGGACCAACGGTCAGGGCCGCCGGCATCGGCGCGGTCCACTGGTGCTGCACCGCGCCGGCGCTACTCTCGGCGACGTGAACGCCCCCCTCGACGACGCTCCTCTTCCCCTGGTCACGCGCCTGTGGCTCGCATGGCTCTGCTTCTTTCGCGTCCTCATCGACGGGACATTCGCCGCACGGGTGAGCGCTGCGCGCGAGGCACCGCGCCTTGCCCCGGCGCCCGCGTCGTTCACCGCATCTCCGACGTCGTCCGCTCTTCAACTCCTGTCGTTGCTCCAGCGCGAAGGACGCCTCGTCGATTTCTTGCAGCAAGACATCACGACGTTCGCGGATGCGGACATCGGCGCCGCCGCGCGGGTCGTCCACGAAGGCTGCCGCAAGGCGCTCCGCGCGCACGCCGCGATCGAGCCGGTGCTCCGGCAAGCGGAAGGCGCCCGCGTGGAGCTCGCCGCGGGATTCGACGCCGACGAAGTGAAGCTCGTCGGTGACGTCCGGGGTCAGCCGCCGTACGCCGGCGTCTTGCGACACCGCGGCTGGCGGGCGACCCGGCTCGAGCTCCCGCTCCTAGCCGGCGGGCACGACGCGCACGTCCTGGCGCCAGCGGAAGTGGAGCTCGGATGACGCGCTACGCGGTCGGGATCGATCTCGGCACCACGCACACGGCGCTCGCTTTCGCCCCGCTCGAAGGCGAGGGCGAGCGTCCGGAGATCATGGATGTGCCCCAGATCGTGGCGCCCGGAGAGCTGGAAGCGCGCCCGCTCCTCCCCTCGTTTCTTTACTTTGCGCACGAGAGCGAGGGGCCGCAGGCGCTTCCGTGGGAGGCCGAGCGGCGCTTCGCGGTTGGCGAGTATGCGCGCGCGCGCGGCGTCGACGCGCCGGCGCGGGTCATCGGGAGCGCCAAGAGCTGGCTTTCGCATCCGACGATCGACCGCCGCGCCGGCATCCTGCCCATCGGCGCTCCGGAGGACATCGAAAAGATCTCGCCGGTCGAGGCCTCGTGGCGCTACCTCGAGCACCTCACCGAAGCATTCGACGCGCGCTTTGGCGGCGGGGAGTCGGCGCTCGCCAACCAGGAGGTCGTGCTCACCGTCCCGGCTTCGTTCGACGCGTCGGCGCGCGAGCTCACGGTCGAAGCCGCGATCGCGGCGGGGATCGAGAAGCTGACTTTGCTCGAGGAGCCCCAAGCGGCGCTCTACGCGTGGACGCTCTCGCGGGGCGACGCGTGGAGAAAAGAGGTGCGGCCCGGAGACGTTGTGCTCGTCGTCGACGTCGGGGGCGGAACGACCGACTTCAGCGCGATCGCGGCGGTCGAACGCGATGGCTCGCTCGAGCTCGTGCGCGTCGCCGTGGGCGATCACATCTTGCTCGGCGGCGACAACATGGATCTCGCGCTGGCGCACCTGCTGCGTCACAAGCTGGAGGGCGAGGGCAAGCCCGTCGACCGCAGCCAGCACGCGAGCCTGGTGCACGCGTGCCGCGCGGCCAAAGAGCGCCTCTTCGGCGATCCGTCGCTCGACGCCGCGCCGATCGCGATCGCGTCGCGCGGGTCGACCCTGCTCGGCTCCACGCTTCGCACGGAGCTGACGCGCGACGAAGTGACGCGCGTCGTGGTCGACGGTTTCTTCCCGATCGTCGCGGTCGACTCGCGCCCGACCAGCCGGCCGCGTGCGGCGCTGACGGAGCTCGGATTGCCATATGCGTCCGACGCCGCCGTGACCCGCCACCTCGCCTCGTTCTTGGCGCGTCAGGCGGGCGCTCTCGCGAAGCTGCAAGGTGCGCCGCCGCCGGGTGCGCGTGTGCCCCGGCTGCTCCATCCCACCGCGGTCCTCTTCAACGGCGGCGTGATGAAGGCGGACAAGCTCCGGGCGCGCCTGGTCGACACGCTCAACGTCTGGCTGGGCACCGACGGGGGCGAGCCGGTTCGGGTGCTCGAGGGGGCGGATCTCGATCTCGCCGTCGCGCGGGGGGCCTGCACGTACGCGCTCGTGCGCCGCGGCAAGGGGCTCCGCATCCGTGGCGGCACGGCGCGCGCGTACTACGTCGGCATCGAGAGCTCGGTGCCGGCCGTCCCGGGGATCGAGCCTCCCGTGAGCGCGATGTGCGTCGCGCCGTTCGGCATGGAAGAGGGAACGGAGGCGGAGCTTCCGCCGCACGAGTTCGGGGTCGTGGTCGGCGAGCCGGTCTCGTTCCGGTTCTACGGCTCGACGGTGCGGCGCGACGACGTGGCGGGCGTCGTGCTCGAAGACTGGAATCGCAACCAGCTCGACGAGCTGCCGCCGATGGAGCTGACGTTGCCGGCCGAGGGCCGCAGCGACGGGGACGTGGTGCCCGTGAAGCTGCGGTCGCAGATCACCGAAGTGGGCACGCTTCTGCTCGAGGCGGAGCCGATTCGCCCGCTGAAGCAAGGCGAGCGCTGGCGCGTCGAGCTCAGCGTGCGGGGGCAGAGCGAGGGAGAATCGGCGGAGGGGTCGTAGAAGCCTGGTGCTTTTCGCCGATACCGGCGCGCTGGCTTCGTCGGCCGCGCTCAAAATACGGCAGTATTCGTCGCGCGGCCGCCGAACCCATCGCTTGGTCTCGACGAAAATCACCAGCTTCTGGGGGGTGGGGAGGCCTGATCGGCACGGGCAGGAGGCGAGATCAGCGACCGGCCCCGAGCGATGCCAACGCCGCCCTCACCGCGGCCCGCGCGTATCCGTCCTTGCGGTGCTCTGCCTGCTCCGCGGTCGCACCCGGGCCGATGATCCCGAGGCCGATGGGCTTGTCGTGCGCCAGCGAGAGATCCATGAGAGCGCTGTGCACGACGTGGCCCATCACCACCCCGTGAAGCGTCTCTCCTTTTTCGATGTATCCGAGGACGACGACGGCGTGGACGTCGCCACGAGCGATGAGCCGCTTGGCCACCAGAGGCACTTCGTAGCAGCCGGGAACACGCTCGACGCACGCCACGGATGCGCCCGACCGTGCCGCCTCGTCGACCGCGGCCCGGAGCATCGCGTCGATGAGCGGTGCGTTGAACTCGGCCGTGATGATCGCGACGCTCGCCGGTGGCTTCTTCATGGCGCGTGGGTCTCCGCGTTTCTACCGTTTGGCCGCGCGATGATACTCGCCCCGGCGTGCTAAGCGACCCCGCACACCATGGCCGCGCGTTTCGCCGTCGGCATCGACCTCGGCACGACGAACACGGTGGTCGCGTGGGCGCCGATCGACGGCGAAGCGGGCGGCGCGCACGATCGCTCCGCCGCGAAGGCGCGCGTCTTCGACGTGCCGCAGCTCGTCGCCCAGGGCGAAGTGGGCAAGCGGGCGCTCTTTCCGTCGGCCCTTTACGCGCCGCTCGAGCAAGAGCTCCTTCAGGACCCGTTCGGCGACGCACCATGGATCCTCGGCGAGCACGCCCGGCGTCGCGGAGCCGAGGTGCCGGGACGACTGGTCGCCTCGAGCAAGAGCTGGCTCGTTCACGCGGACGTGGATCGCACCGCGCCGATCCTGCCTTGGGGGGCCAGCGACGACGTGCCCAAGCTCTCGCCGGTCGCGGCCGCGGCGCGACTCATCGCCCACATCCGCCGCTCATGGGACGCGGAGCACGCGGCCGCGCCGCTCGCCGAGCAAGAGATCGTCCTGACTGTGCCCGCGTCGTTCGACGAGGTCGCCCGCGAGCTGACGGTCGATGCCGCGCGTCGCGCCGGGATCGCGCCCAAGCTCCTCGAAGAGCCGCAGGCGGCGTTCTACGACTGGCTCTCCGGCCGGGACGAGCTTTCTCGTCTTCTCGACGCGGTCGGGGGCGAGGCGCTCGTCCTCGTGGTGGACGTGGGTGGCGGAACGACGGATCTGTCGCTGATGCGCGTGTCGAGCGTCGATCGCGTCGACCGCGTGGCGGTCGGTCCACACGTGCTCCTCGGCGGAGACAACATGGACCTGGCGCTCGCTCACGCGTGCGAGCCGAGGCTGGTGGACCCCGGCCACAAGCTCGACGCGGCGCGCTTCGCACAGCTCGTGGCGGCGTGCCGGGGCGCGAAAGAAGTGCTCCTCGGCGGCTCGCCGCCCGATGACGCGCCTGTCACGGTCCTTGGAAGCGGTGCGAGCCTCGTCGGGGCGGCGCGTGCGACGCGCCTGACGCGCGAAGAGACCGAGCGCATCGTGCTCGAGGGGTTTTTGCCGATGGTCCCCACCGACGCAAAGCCGCAACGCGCGCGCGGCGGCCTCGTCGCCTTCGGCTTGCCCTACGAGCGCGATGTGGCGATCACGCGCCACGTCGCGGCGTTTCTCGCGAGGCACCTGCCGGCGGGCACCACGCCGAACGCCGCGTTGCTCAACGGCGGCGTGTTCCGCGCCGCACGCATCGCCGAGCGTCTGATCGCGGCGCTCACGGAGTGGCGTGGCGGCCTGGGTGGTCCGGTGCATCGCCTGGCCGACGCGGACCCCGATCTCGCGGTAGCCCGGGGCGCCGTCGCGTACGCGCTCGCACGCCGCGGGCAGGGCGTTCGCATCGGGGGGGGCACGAGCCGCGGCTACTTCGTCCGGATCGCGGGAGACGAGCGGGCGCGGGCCGTCTGCGTGGTGCCGCGCGGGGCCGAGGAAGGCACGGCCTACGTCGCACGAGGGAGGACGTTTGCGCTCGCCGTCGACCGGCCCGTGCGCTTCGACCTCTTGGCGAGCGACGCCGCCGACGAACGCGCCGGCGACGTGGTGGACGTCGACGAAGAGCGCTTCGAGCGCCTGCCGCCCCTCGCCGCGACGATCGCCGCGCGGCGCGAGGGAACGTCGTCGGCGGTCCCGGAGGGCGACGTCCGGGTTTCTCTCGAAGGGGAGCTCACCCCGGTCGGAACGCTCGACCTCGCGTGCGTCGAAGTGGACGGGTCGCCCGCGCGGCGGTTCCGGCTCGCCTTTCAGCTCCGGGAAGGAGCCGCGCCCGCAGTCGTGCCGAGTCGCCCCGCGTCTCTCTCGCCGCGACGCCTCGACCGGGCGCTCGACCTCATCGGTCGCGCCTTCGGCAAGGCCCGCGCGGACGCGAGCGGCCGCGAGGCCAAAGATCTGTTGCGCGACCTCGAGCGAACCATCGGAGAGCGCGCCCAGTGGACGACGGAGACCAACCGCGCGCTCTTCGACGCCCTCCTCCCGGAGGCTCGTGCGCGCCGTCGGTCGCTCGATCACGAGCGCGCCTTCTGGCTGCTCGCGGGGTGGTGCGTCCGCCCGGGCTTCGGGGACCCGCTCGACCCTGCGCGGGTCGCCGCTCTCGCGCACCTCATCGACGAGCGCCTCGCATTCCCGGGCGAGGCGAGGGGTTGGCAGCAGTTCTGGATCGCGTGGCGCCGGGCGGCGGGCGGGCTCGACGAGGCGACGCACACCCGAATCCGCGATATGGTCGACGTGTATCTGGCGCCGCCGCAGGCCGGGCGCAAGCGCCCGAAGAAGCCCGCGCTATCGCTCGACGATGCCCTCGACATGGCATCTTCGCTCGAGCGCGTCGAACCGTCCCGCCGGGTGGAGCTCGGCGGGTGGGTGCTCGATTGCACGTGGACCGACCGCGACCCGCGTCTCTGGTCGGCGATCGGTCGCATCGGGGCGCGAGTCCCGGCGTTTGCCAGCGTGCACTACGTGGTCGCGCCTCACGCGGCCGAGCGGTGGTTGGATCACCTGCTGCGCGAGAAGTGGGAGGCCGTGCCGACCGCACCGCAGGCCGCGATGCGGCTCGCGCGCAGAACGGGCGATCGCGCGCGTGACGTCGCCGATGCCGTGCGGGGTGAAGTGGAGCGGCGGCTGGTCGCCCTGGGCGCCGACGAGGCATGGGTGCGCGCCGTGCGCGAGGTCGTGGCGGTGGACGAGCGGGAGCGCGCCGCGTTCTTCGGCGACGCTCTACCCCCTGGCCTACGGCTGGTCGAGTAGCGTCCAGGCCGACCCGCGCGTGCCGGGAGGCTCCACTCTAGTTGCCGCACACCCCGAAGCCCTGACCCTGTGGAAGGCCGACGTCTTGGAGCTTTCCGCTGTCCGTCGAGCACGCTTTGTTGCCCGGGCACGCGGGGGCGGCCGGATCGCACAAGCGCGTGCCCACGGCGCACGCGGTGTTGCAGGTCGCGAGAAAAACCGAACCGCCGCACATGGGATCGGCCACGGAACGGATGCAGCAGACGGGCTGGGCCGCGGGGCAGTTGCCATCGCTGGCGCAAGCGAGCCGCGTTACGCAGCCGCACCCTCCTGGGCTGTCGGCGCACGAAATCCCCGTGTTGACGCCCGTGCAGCAGATCGGCTTGGTGTCGCACTTCATCGCAGGCCCGCAAAAGACAGTGCTCGTCATCACGGGGCCGTCCGGCGCGCCGGGCCCGCTTTCCTGCCCGACGTCCAGCGCGGCGTCCGGCGTCGGGCCGCCGCCCAGAACGAAGGCGTTTCCCCCGCACGCGGCGACGAGGCCCAACGCGCCTATCCATGTCCAAGCCCGCGACCATCTCGCCATTTCACGCTCTCCGCAGGAAAGCCCAATCTACAACGCCAGGCGAGCAAGCGCTGCATGGAGATCGGCCCCCACCCGCGTCGGCCCCACACGAACGGTGAACGGATTGCGCCTCGCCCGCGGCCTGTCCCTCTACGCGCGCCGCTCGAAGACGAGTAGCGGGCCCATCGTCTCGTGCTCCCGCACGCCGACTCTGCGCATTCCCACTTTCTCGATGACCCGGAGTGAGGCGCGATGCCAACCGAACGTAACGGCCTGCACCGCTCGCACGTCGGCCTGCGAGAGGGCCCACCGGACGCACGCCGCCACGGCTTCCGTCGCGTAGCCTTGCCCCTGCGAAGCCTCTTCCACTCCGTACGCGATTTCGGCGATTCCGTCGTCGCCGGGCTTGCCGTGAAAGATGACGCTGCCGAGCACGCGTGAGTCCCGCTCGCCCCGCTCGCCCCGCGCGATGAGCACACGACCTCCCCAGAGGCATGCGTCGGGGTTCGCGCGTATCGCATGGAGCGAAGCGCTGAACGCGCGCTCGACGAGCTCGCGGTTGGGCCACCGCTCCGGCATGCGGGCGCCGACGAGCGCCTCGGCGTCCTCGCGGCGACCGTCGATCACCGCCTCGACGATCCCGAGCGTGAGCGATACGAGCTTGAGCCTCGGCGTTTCCAGAAGCGACATGTCTTGCCCCGTGCGCACCGGTGAATCGTTTCCCGTGCCGGGCGCCCGCGGTCAAGACCCGGCATGCCGCTGCAATTGGACAATTTCAATGGGATGACTCAGCGGCGAAATTCGCTCGCTCGACCGTTTGCGCCATGTTAACTCAACCGAAGTGGGGGAGTGACCGTAGGAGCGTCGATGCGGCTTCATGTTTCCTCGTACTTGGCTGGGGTAGCCCTTCTCGTGGGGATCGGTTCCGGATGCAGCTCGCCCTGGGACTACGTGGGCCCGTGGGATGGCGGCGCGATCGACCCCAGCGCCGACGACAGCGGCATCGAACCGAGTGGCTCGAGCTCGAGCAGCGGCGGTTCGAGCGGCAGCGATCTCCTGAGCAACCAGGGGGGCAATGGCTTCGGGAGCAACAGCAGCTCGAGTTCGAGCGGCGGATCGAGCTCGGGAATTGCGGCTTTCGGCAGTAGCAGCTCGAGCGGCGGGAGCAGCAGTAGCAGCTCGAGCTCGAGTGGCGGGAGCAGCTCCGGCATGCGCGGCGGAAGCTCCAGCAGCGGAAGCTCCAGCAGCAGCGGCGGGTCGTCGTCCGGCAGCGGAAGCGGCGGGACGATGAGCTGCCCGCCCCTTGTGGGCGCGGCGCCGACGTGGTCTTCGATCTGGACCAAGGACGGTTTTTCGACGACTTGCCACGGCTGCCATGGCTCTGCGAGCAGCGCCTCGGCCGGATACACGTGGCTCAAGGGGCAGCAAAAGGGCGTCATCATCAACGGCACCCAGTCCACCATCGCCGTCGATGGGTCTTCGCCCCTGATGATCTTCGGCGGCAGTATGCCCCCGAACGGAAGCGGCATCAGTGCCGCGGCAAGATGCGCACTTATCGAGTGGGTCGCCGCTGGAGCGCTGAACAATTGATCGAAGCCTTCGGGCAGCGACAGAGGGACGCGTCCACCGAATGAGCCGATCCGCCAAGATCGCGGGCGCCCTTGCCTTGCTGTTCGCGGTGTGGCTCACCCCCCGCGCCGCGTGGGCCGACCCGCACACCGAGGGCGTGGCCAAAGAGGCCATGGACAAGGCGGCGAGCGACTACGCGGCCGCGAGCTACGCCAGCGCGGCCGCCGAGCTGAAAAAGGCGGTGCAAGCGTGCGGGGCAAAGAACTGCCGGGCGCAGACGAGGGGGGCGCTTCTTCGCGACCTGGGTGCGATGGAGTTTCGCTCCGGAGACAAAGACTCCGCCGGCAAGTCGTGGAACGACGCGCTCGCGATCGATTCGACGCTGACGCTGAATCCGGCCTACGACGCGTCGGATGTGGGCGCCGCGTGGGAGGACGCGAGAGCCGCCGCCGGGCTTCCGGCAGGCCCGGTTTCCACGAAACCGCCGCCGGGTGGGGCGGCCGCATCGGCTCCTCCCCCGGCAGGGGGAGCCGCCCACGCTGCTGCTCCTGTGGCGGCTAACGCGGGGCCCGCCGCCGCCCCCGCTCCGCCTCCGGGCCCTGCGCTGCCTCCCGTCCCGCCCGCCGACCAACCGTCGGGCGGCGACTTCGACCACGACCCGGCGATCGAACAAAAAGAGGACACCCCGTTACCGATTCACGTCGAGTACGGGGGCAACGCGAAGCTCGCGCAGGTCGTGATCAAGTACAAGGGAGCGCAGATGCGCGACTGGGCGCGCGTCGAGCTCAAGAACGTCGGGGGCAACAACTACGAGGGGCTCATTCCGTGCGCCGACGTCACGCGCGGCATGATGCGTTACTGGATTCAGGGCTTCGACAAGACCGGCGACCCGGCCGCGGCGACCGGCGACCCGAAGCACCCCTTTTACGTCGCGATTCGCGACAAGATCACGAGCGAGCCGCCGCGTCTCCCCGGCAAAGAAGCGCCTCGTTCCTGCGAAGAGACCGACTGCCCGCCGGGCTTGCCCGGATGCAAGAGAAAAGGAGCGGTCGGGCCCGGCGACGCGACGCCCGAGGGAGGCGCCGGGACGGACGAAACAGAGGCCAGCGACGCCAAGAAGCCGGCGAAGGCCGGCCCTGGCTACGCGCGCCTGTGGTTCGGCCTGTCGTTCGCGATCGACTTCGTTTTCCTTCCGGGTACCGCCGACGTTTGCAGGCGGGACCCGAACACCGGGAGCCCGGCGAACTCGGCGGGCTATTATTGCTACGACTCGGTCGCGGGCGCCGATTTCCCGACCAAAGTCGTCAACGCTGCCTTTGCCAAGGGCCTTTCCGGAACGACCTCGGACGCGCTCGAGGCGGGCGACATCCGCGTCCTTCTCGCGTTCGACTACGCGATGAACCCGAGCCTGCTTCTCGGCGGGCGCCTCGGGTACGTGGCGAACTCGTACCCCGGCAAGAGCGCGGTCAACCAGGGGCACGCGTTCCTCGCGCCGCTCCACATCGAAGCGCGCGCCACGTATTTGCTCGGACCCGCCCCACTCACCCATTCCGGTCTCGCGCCGATGGGCTTCGCCGGCCTCGGGTTGTCCGAGTTCGACGGCCACGAGTCGTCGGCCGTGAAGTTCACCAACGCGCTGCCGCAAACGGTCGATGTCTGGTTGACCGACGCGCCATTCTTCATCGTGCTTGGCGGCGGCGCCCGCTACCAGTTCTCGCCGCGCGCGGCTCTGACCGGTGCGCTGCGGCTGAACGTCGTCATCGGCGGAAATGGGCTGATGCCCACGTTCGGGCCCGAGATTGGCGTGCTGTACGGGTTTTGATTCGTGACGGATTGGCCGCGTAGCGGGCCCTGCTGATTTTGATCAGTCTTGACCCGTTCGGGTGAGCAAGCTCTATTGCGCCGCCCGATGAGGATTGCAGTTCGTAAGGAGAGGCCGGCGGGCGAGCGCCGTGTGGCGATCGTCCCCGACTCGGTGAAGCGGCTGGCGGCAAAACGGATCGACGTATCGGTCGAGGCGGGAGCCGGATCGCGCGCCTACGCGAGCGACGAGGAGTATGCGGCCATGGGGGCGCGCGTGGACGCGTCGCCCGAGGCGCTCCTCGCCGACGCCGACGTTGTGGTGCAGATCCGGCAGCCGAGCGTCGACGACATCCGCCACCTGAAAGAGGGAAGCGGTCTCGTGTCGCTTCTCTACCCGCTCTCGAACGGCGATCTCGTTCGGGCGCTGGCGCATCGCAAGATCACGGCGATCGCCGTCGACATGATCCCGCGCACGACCGTTGCGCAGATGATGGACGTCCTGTCGTCGCAGGCGACCGCCGCCGGCTACGAGGCGGTGCTGATCGCGGCGGCGGCGCTGCCGCGGTTCTTCCCGATGCTCATGACGGCGGCCGGGACGATCGCGCCGGCGCGCGTGCTCGTGCTCGGCGCGGGCGTGGCCGGCCTCCAGGCGATCGGCACGGCGCGGCGCCTGGGCGCAGTGGTCGAGGCGTTCGATGTTCGAAAAGTGGTCAAAGAGCAGGTCGAGAGCCTGGGGGCGAAGTTCGTCGAGGTCGGGACGCAGGAGGACGCGCAGACCGCCGGCGGGTACGCGCGGGAGCTGAGCGAGGAGGGAAAACGAGCGCAGGCCGAGGCCATTGCGCGACACGTGGCGAAGGCGGACGTCGTCATCTGCACCGCGCTCATCCCCGGGCGGCGCGCGCCGACCTTGGTGACCGCCGACATGGTGCGATCGATGCGCGCGGGCAGTGTCATCGTCGATCTCGCGGCCGAGCAACAGGGCAACTGCGAGCTGTGCCGTCCGGACGAGACCGTGGTCGAGCACGGCGTCACGATCATCGGCGCGACCGACTTGACCAGCCGGATGTGCGCGCACGCAAGCCAGATGTACTCGAGAAACATGGAGAAGCTCTTGCTGTACGTAGCCAAAGACGGCGTGTGGAAGCTCGATTTCAACGACGAGATCGTCGCCGGCAGTGTAGTTACGCACGCTGGCGAGATCGTCCACCCGAAGCTCCGGGCCTCGGCGGGGGCGGCGGTCGAAGTCCGCGCGGCGGGGGCGGGGCAATGAGCGGCGAGTGGGTGTTCAACCTGTACGTGTTCGTCCTGGCGACGTTCGTCGGCTACCAGGTGATCGCGCGCGTGCCTCCGCTCTTGCACACACCGCTGATGAGCGGCACCAACGCGATTAGCGGCATCTCCCTCGTCGCATCGCTGATCGCCGCCGGCTCGCACCACCAGCTGAGCCAGATTCTCGGCTTTGTCGCAGTGACGTGCGCGAGCATCAACGTGGTCGGCGGGTTTCTCATCACCGACCGCATGCTGCGGATGTTCCGCAAGAAGCCGGCGGTCTCCGAGGCAACGGCGCCCGTGCGAAAGGCGCAAACGTCGTGACGCCGACCGAAGTGGTGTTCAACCTCTCGTACGTCCTCGCCGCGGTCCTCTTCATCCTTTGCTTGCGCGGTCTTTCCGGACCGGAGTCCGCCCGCCGCGGGCTGGTGCTGGGCCAAGTCGGGATGCTCATCGCGGTCGTGGGCACGCTGCTGCACCGCGACATCGTCCGTTACGACTGGATCCTCGCCGGGCTCCTTCTGGGGAGCGTGATCGGTCTGGCCATCAGCGCATGGATCCCGATGACCAAGATGCCGGAGCGGATCGCGCTCTCGCATTCGTTCGGCGGTCTGGCGACCGCGCTGGTCGGCGTCGCCGAGTACGAGCGCGAAGCTTCGCAGCTCACCGAGTTCAAGATGGCTGCCCTCGGCTTCGAGACGTTCTTGGGCTTTCTCACGTTCACCGGCAGCATCATGGCCTTCGGCAAGCTCCAGGGCTTCATCCGGGGGGCGCCGATCACGTGGAAGGGCCAGAACGTCCTCAATGTGGGGCTCTTCGTCGGCTCGCTCGCGGCGATCGGCCTTCTGGTCGTACACCCCGAGATGCAGGGGGTCTTCCTCGCGATCGCGGGCAGCGGGCTGGCGGTGGGCGTGATGGCGGTTCTCCCTATCGGCGGCGCCGACATGCCGGTGGTCATCTCGCTGCTCAACTCGTACGCGGGCCTCGCCGCCTGCGCGACCGGCTTCGCGCTCAACAGCCAGATCCTCATCATCTGCGGCGCTCTCGACGGGTCCTCGGGCTTGCTCTTGTCGATGCTCATGAGCAAGGCGATGAACCGCAGCTTCGCGAACGTCCTCTTCGGCGCGTTTGGTACGGCGCTCGAGCCCACGTCCGCGGTGCCGCAGCTCGGTAGGTCGTACAACGAAGCGACGGTCGAGGATGCGGGGGCGGTGCTGAAGGCGTCGCAAACGGTCATCGTCGTGCCTGGATACGGCATGGCCGTGAGCCAGGCGCAGCACGCCGTGCGCGATCTGGCGGCGGCGCTCGAGCGGCGCGGCGTCGAAGTGAAGTACGCGATCCACCCGGTCGCGGGACGCATGCCGGGGCACATGAACGTTCTTCTGGCCGAGGCGAACGTCTCCTACGACAAGCTGTTCGACCTCGATGACATCAACGACGATTTCGCGCGCACCGACGCGGTCGTCGTCGTCGGGGCGAACGACGTCGTCAACCCGGCCGCGAAGAAGGATTCGTCGAGTCCCATCTACGGGATGCCCGTATTCCACGTAGAGCTGTCGCGCAGCGTCATCGTGCTCAAGCGCAGCATGAACCCGGGCTTCAGTGGCGTGGAGAACGAGCTCTTCTTTCAGCAAAACACGATGATGGTCCTCGGCGACGCGAAGAAGACGCTGCTCGCGATGATCGGCGAGCTCAAAGAAGGCGGTCACTAGAGAGCGCATGGCGTTAGAGGTTCACGCCGACACTCAGCTTTAGAAGGGCGGCCGCCGCACCGTCCATTGCGTCGATGCGAAGTGTCGGGACAAAGGAGAAACGCCCCAAGTCCACGCTCGCCGCTCCCTCGAGCGATCCACCGATGGCGAAGTAGCTTCGGCTGGGAATCGACGGCACGTCTTCGCGAGCGAGGCCAAGGCCGAACGCAGCGTAAAAGCGGACGATCGAAACGCGCCTTCCGAGCAAGAAGCGCGGCTCGAGGAGCCACCCCGAACGGTTCCGCGGATCGCCGGAGTAGCAAGGTCGTGGGGACTGGCAACCAATGTTGTCGGTAGCGAACGATGAGATATTCGAGAAGCCAGTTGCCTCGAAGCCCGCGCCGAGCGCAGAGGTCAACCAGTAAGCGCCCGCCAGTCCGTAACGTGTGGCCAGCCCTGGTGTTTCACTGGTACGGCTCACGCCGACCGCTAGGCTGGCTAGCAGCGCCATTGGGTGCTCATCGCCCGAGGCGAGTGCGTTCGCAGGGGAGAGAAGAGCCGTGGCGCACGCGGCGAGTATCGAACGACCAACGGCAACCGACCGCACTGCGGAAGCGGAAAGCAGCAAGGGCCATGCCGCATCTGGCGGCGTGACCTTGCGTCTTTTCGCCCGAATGCGGTGTCGTTGGACCGATGGTGAATTGAGATCACGACACGAGGATCACGGCTTGCCCGTGGCCTGCTACAAACACTGGACGTCTTGGCGTCTTCTGGAAACCATTCTCGCGTTCGGGTGGGGGCTCGGGGCCATTTCCTGCTCGAGCGCCCCACTCGCCTTGACTCCGCTGCCACCGCCGCCGCCAGCGTGCACGATTGGCGGATGTGCGGTCGACTCCGCGGCCGCCGTACCCGTGTCTCCACCGGGGGACTGCCGCGCCGCCGGAGAATCTCCGTGCGGCGGCGCGCCTGCCAGCGACTGCACCGGTCGGGCGCTGAAGGCATGGAGTGGAGCGCGAGACGACCGCGCGATCGCGTGCGTTGCGCGAATGCTCGAGGAAGCCTGCGGGCTCGGCGATCCGCAAGCCTGCGCCTTCTCGGGTCGGATGTGGATCGACGGGCGCGGCGTAGCATCCGACGTCGATCGAGGCGTCGAGATGCTCGTGCATGCCTGCGACGCCGGAGTCGCGCTCGCGTGCGCCGTCGCGGTGCGCTGGCTCGACGACCCGGCGCACGCGCACTTCCTCAAAGACCCGCTCGGGCTGCGCGCGCGCCTCGAGATCGAGCGAGCATGCCTCGTCGGCGAGCCGGGGGAGGCGTGCTACGAGGCGGGCAGGTGCTTCTATTTCGGTCGCGACTCGTTTCCTCGTGACAGGGTCCTGGCCGCGCGGGCGTACGAGCGGGGATGCAACGCCGGCGATTCGCGCGCGTGCAACAACCTGGGCGACGCGCTTGCGTACGGGGAAGGGGTGGAGCGCGACGTCGCTCGCTCGGCGTCGATGTTCGAGCGGGCCTGTCACCTCGGCGAAGAGCTGGGCTGCGCGAACCTCGGGCACATGTTCGAGCGGGGCGAGGGCGTCGTGCGCGACCGCGCTCGGGCTCGCGACATGTTTCGCGAGGCGTGCGCGAGCGGCGAGATTTACGGGTGTCTGCACGGGGAGATGCTCGCCGCCGAGGACGCGGGAGCCCCGCGCGACCCACTGCGCGCGCTGGCGCACTGGCGGCGAGCCTGCGCCGCCGCAGATGCGCGCGCCTGCGCGTTCGTCGGCGTCATCTTCGAGGATGGCCCGGACGACCTGGCCCGCGACACCGACAAAAGCCTAGAGGCGATGAACCGCGGGTGTCGCCTGGGCAACGGCTACGCGTGCGAGTGGGTGAAAGATCATTAGTCTCGTTTTGTCTCGTGCAGCCTCCGCTCCGCCGCGGCCCACTTCGGGGCTCCGCTCCGGCTGACGCGATTGAAACGAACTGCACACGGGGGAGCGCGGCCGCTCCCCCCCGGCCCCCAGCCGTAGCCACAGCCTCCGCGGCGGCTTCCCCCCGGCGCCACAGGCGTAGCGACAGCTTTGGGCGGCTCCCCCCAGCCGCCTTTAGGCACGGCGCCCCCTGCCGGCCGTAGCGCTTACGCCTTGGCGGCCTTCTTTTCCTTCTTCTTCTTTTGCTTCTCTTTGGTCGAGAGCTTCGGCTTGTTGTCCTTCTTCGACTTTTCAATTCCCTTGGCCATGCTGTCTCCCTTCAACCGACGAGATTACGAGGAGGTGTGCGCGCGGTCGAGTATCTGTCGAAGGCGACGCGCGCCGCGCGCCCCCCGGCCCACTATCGCGCCTCGAACTTCGCCACCTCTTTGCTGATGCGGTAGCGGTTGTTGCACGTCTCCCCCTTCTTCGGCTTCCACTTCTTGTCGACGACGAACTGCCCGTCCTTGCATTGGACTTGCTTGCCTTCGGTCGAGCACGACGGGGCCATCTCCTCGTCGCATGCCTCGCCCTCCTTCACGATGCTCTTGTCGCACCGTGTGCTGTAGTTGCCGGGCAGCTCGCAGCCGAGCGGACCGAGGCAGTGGAGCTGCGTCTTGAAATGCCCGCCTGTGCACACGAGCACGTTCTTGCGAGTTGTATCGCAGGCGCCCGTTCCTTCCTCCTGGCACTCTTCGCCCTCGAGCGCGATCGACCGATCGCACCCTACGCCGCCGCCCGAGAGCGTCTGGCATGCGCGCTCGCCGTGGCAGGTGCGGTGGACTGCTAGTTTGCCGTCGACGCAATTGAGCTCCGTCTTCTGCGCGCCGTCGCACACGATCGAGTCCGGACGGCACACGTCGCCGACCTCGCCCGTCGGCGTGCACTTCGGGTTGCTGTTCGCATCGAGCGCGCAGCCCCCGCGACAGCTCCACTCGATCGCGAACTTCGTGTCGCGACACCGGAGCTCGTACTTGCCGTCGTTGCTGCACGCGCGCGCGCCTTCGTGCGCGCAACCGTCGCCGAGGTCGGCTTTCGTGTTGTCGCAGACGAGCGCTTTGCCGTCGTCGTTGCAGCCGTCTTTCCCTTTGCACGTCTCGATCACGTACGCCTTGTTGACACACACGGCGTGCGAAGATTTGTCGATGCAGCTCCCGGGGGTGTCGCTGCACTCTTGCCCGGCTTTCGGCCGGCATCCGAGCAGGCTGGCGACAACGAAGAAGGTGAACGCGGCGAGAGCGAAGGGGCGGAGGCGCGACGGCACGGCCGGGATCCTAGACGAAAGGCGAGGGGTGCTCTACATCGAGTGCACCCTGACCCGTGGCTTGCAACCCATGACCTCCCGCTCGCGCGGTCTCGGGGTCGTCGACGCGTCGCTCATCGTCGTGGGCAGCATCGTGGGCGCCGGGATCTTTCTCGTGAGCCCGTTCGTCGCGCAGGACGTGCGCTCGCCCGCCGCGTTTCTGGGCACGTGGCTGATCGGTGGCGCGGTCGCCCTGGCGGGGGCGCTCAGCAACGGCGAGCTCGGCGGGCTATTTCCGCAGTCGGGCGGGGAGTACGTCTACTTGCGTGAGGCATACGGCCCCGCGTTCGGGTTTCTCAGCGGGTGGATGAGCTTCTGGATCGCGTTTCCCGGATCGATCGCCGCGCTCGCCGCGGGCTTCGGCGCGACCGTCGCGACGATGATCGGGTGGACGAGCGCGCACGCACCGAGCGCCCTCGGGGGGGTCGCCATCGCCGCGTTGACCGGGATCAACGCGTTCGGGCTCCGCTCCGGCAAATGGACGCAGAACGCGCTCTCCGTGACCAAGCTCGCGGTGTTCGCCGCGCTGCTCGTCCTCGGGCTCCTGGTCCCCCATCACGGCATTTCGAGCGGGTTGACACCGTTCTTCGCCCCGGGCGACAGCGCTCGCGGCATCGGCATGGCGTTGGTGCCCGTGATGTTCGCCTACAGCGGTTGGAACGCGGCGACATACGTCTCGGGCGAGATGCGCGACCCGACTCGCTCGCTCGGGCGCGCGCTCGCGCTCGGCACAGGACTCTGCGTCGTGCTCTATCTCCTCGTCAACGCGGTTTACTTGCGCGCGATGCCCCTCGAAGTGCTCATGCACACCGAGCAGCCGGCGCGCTTGGCCGCGACGCGGCTCGGGGGCGATGCGGTGGCGTCGGTTCTTTCGCCTCTCGTCGCGATCTGCGTGCTGAGCTCGATGCAGGCGTCGGTCCTCGTCGGCCCGCGCATCTATCGCGCGATGGCCGTCGATGGCCTCTTCTTCGCGCCCTTCGGGCGGCTGAACCCGAAGACGAGGACTCCCGTCGTCGCGCTCGTCGCCCAGTCGGCGGTGGCGCTCGCCGAGCTCGCGAGCGGGAGCTTCGACCAGCTGCTCCGGTTCGCGACGTTCGCGATCGTGGGCTTCTCGGCGCTCACCGTCGCGGCCGTGGTCGTGCTGCGCGTGCGCAAGCCCGCGGCGCACCGGGCGTTCCGGGTTCCGGCCGGCGTGCTACTTCCTTCGCTCTTCGTCGCCGTCAACGGGTGGGTGCTCTGGAGTGTCCTTGCCGGCGGCGCGAGTGAGGCGCGTATCGGGCTCGGGATCGTCGCCAGCGGCATTCCCGCGTACGCCGCGTTCAGGGCGCTCGGGCGACCCAAGGAGACTGCCGGATGATTCCTCGATTGCTCGCGCTGCTCGTCCTCGCGTCGTCTTGCGCGCGCGCCCCCGCGCCGCCCGCCAGCGGCACAACTCCATCCGACGTCGCGCCGAGCGCGACCGCCGCCGCCCCGCCGGCATCGACGGGTGCGAGCGCGGTCCCCGGGGATGCGGCCTCGCCGACGTCGGCCGAGCCTTCGCCCGCCAGCGTGGCGGCGTCTGCGCCGAGCGCCGACGGCGCACCGCCGGAGCTGGGAGCGCCGCCCCAGCTCGTGGGCAAAGACTTCATTGCGCAGGCGCGAACCCTCTTCCGGGTCGGGGCGTGCGGCCCCAGCGGCGATGTTCCTGCTCGGTTCGACGCGGCCACGGTGGCCCGCCATTGTGAAGAGCTCGGGCGCGCCTACGGCGATTACCAGAAGACCTGGGTCGATGTCGCCAAGCCATTCATCGCCGCCCTCGAGCCGAAGGACCTCCCCGGCGTCGTGGTCTACCCGTTCGGCGGCGGCGACCTCGCGAGCGCGCTCACCACGTTCCCCAGCGCGACCGAGATCACGACCATCTCGCTCGAGCCCGCAGGGGACGTTCGGCCCATGGATACGCTGCCTGCCGACCGCCTCGCCCACGAGCTGCAAGTCCACCGCGCGCATCTCGAGCGCCTCTTCGAAAAAGCCCATTCGCGCACCGACAACCTCGAGAAAGAATCGAAGACCGAGCTCCCGGGCGAGATTCTCTTCGATCTGGCGGCCCTGGTGGTGCACGGGCAGGAGCCGGTTTCCCTTCGGTATTTCCGGCTCCGCCCGGATGGATCGATCGCCTACGTCTCCCAGGCCGACATCGACGGGGCGAAGACCTCCACCGAACGGCGCGCTCTCTTCGCCAACGCCGAGCTGCGCTTCCGCAGGGCTGGCGCAGACGCGCCCGAGCAGGTCCTCCGTCACATCAGCTTCGACCTCGAGGACGCGCACGTGATTGCCGACCCGAGCCTGCTCGCGCACTTGAGCGCGAAGGGAAAGGTCGCGGCCATGACCAAAGCCGCCAGCCACCTCTTGTGGAGCGACCATTTCGCGACGGTTCGCACGTGGCTCTTGGATCACACCGACTGGATGATCTCCGACTCGACCGGCATCCCTCCGCGCTTCGCGTCGCCAGCCGGATTCACCCAAGACACCTACGGGACGTTCAACGGCCCGGCGCCCTTCGGCTTGCTCGACGCCCGCGACGCCGCCGACGTCAAGAAGCTCTTCGCATCCCAGCCCGCTCGCGACCTCTCCTTTCGCTACGGGTATCCGGACAAGGACGGCCACGGGCATCTCATTGTGACGAGGCGCATGTAAGGGGGCCGCACAGGTCGGGGTGGGCGCGGCTCAGATTGGCGCCTCAGACCGGGCTCAGACCGGGACGAGGGGCCTGGCAACCCGGGCTCCGGGCGCCGGGCACCGGCTATTTCCCCCGGCGAGCGGGGCTTTCGCGGCGTCCGCGGCTGCTGGCGACCCTGAGGCGACCTAGAAAAAGGCATGGCGAAACGCCCCGGGGTGCTTAATGTAACGCTCTCCGTGGGAAGGCCCGGGCATCGGCGGGTGTTGTTCCCAAGGTCCGGCAGCGACGCCATACGCCTTTCAGGCATCCCACCCCCCGAAGATCGTGAACGCACCCAGCACAGCCCTCGTCCCCCGGCGGGAGGAACCCCGGCAAGACCCGCTCGAGCTCGAGCCGCTTCCCAGCACAGCCGCGAACGACGCGACCGCCGTCGCCGCCCTGGCGCCTCCCCGCGCCCAGCGCCGGCGCGTTCTCTCGCACGACGAAGAGGTAGAGCTCGCTCGCCGCATCGAGGCGGGCGAGTGCGACGCCTTTCACGCGCTCCTCGGCACGCGGACCACTGTGGCGGCCATCCGAGCGATTGCGGTCGAACTGCGCGCGGGGCAAATGCAACCGTCTGCCTTGCTCCGCAATGCCGAAGAAGGTGCGGACGACGAGGCGCTCGCCGAGCGTCTGGCGCGTCTCCTGGAGCGTGCCGCGAGCGCGGCGACTGCCCTGGGCCGGCCCGCCCGCGACGCGGCGACGCGCGAACGCCGTCGCCGTCGAAGGGCGCGAATCGCATCCGAGCTCGCCGACGCTCGGTTCGAGCGGCATTTCTTCACCCGGCTGGCCCGGGATCTGCGGACTTCGGGTGCCGACGACCGCACCCGGCGTGCGTTCTCGCGCGGGTTGGCCGAGGCTTCGCGAGCGCTGCACGAGTTCGTCGCCGCGAACTTCGGGCTCGTGGTCACGTATGCCCGTCGCTTCATCGGGCAGGGCCTCGACATGCACGATCTCGTGCAAGAAGGGCAGCTCGGGCTCATCCGCGCGGTCGAGAAATTCGATTGGCGGCGGGGGCTTCGATTCTCCACATACGCCGCGTGGTGGGTGCGCCAGGCCATGGCGCGCGCGATCGCGGACCAGAGCCGCACGATCCGCGTGCCGGTCCACCTCCTCGAGAGCCGTCACAAGCTCGAGCGGGTGCGCCGGGCGATGGCCCAGCAAGGGCAGCGCGAGCCGACCGACGAAGAGCTCGCGCGCGAGAGCGGTCTGCCGCTCGACAAAGTGAGGACCATCGTCGGCCTGGTGCGCGAGCCGCTACGTCTCGAGGCGCCTCTGGGCGACGAAGGCGATGGCGGGCGGCTGGTCGATCTCGTGGCCGATCCTCGGTCACCGGCTCCTGACGAGCAGCTGGCGCGCGAGCGCATGCAGGAGCAGACTCGGGCGCTCCTTCACCTCTTGACGCCTCGCGAGCAGCAGCTCTTGCGGCTGCGCTTCGGCATGGATGGCGGGCCGGGCCATACGCTCGAAGAGGTCGGGAAGTCGTTCAACCTCTCCCGCGAGCGGGTGCGGCAGATCGAAGCCGCGGCGCTGAAGAAGCTCCGCGCCGCCTCCGAGGAGCGTGAGCTCGGCTCGTATATCGGTCGGTAAAAGCCCGGTGCTTCTCGTTGATACCGGCGCGCTGGCTCCGTCGGCCGCGCTCCAGATACCGTAGTATCCCTCGCGCGGCCGCCGGACCCATCGCTTGGTCTCGACGAGAATCACCGGGCTTTTACTCTGGTCGGACGGATCAGCCGGACGGTTCAGGATGAGGGATCGGAACGACGCTCGGGACGGATCGGAACGAGTCTCGGGACCGATCGGATGAGCCTTTGACGAACGGAATTTGGCTCGGCTTACGCTTGCGCCTCGCGCTATAGCGCTCGGCCGTGGCCGAGCTTGTCTGGAAGGGGAAGCGCCGCGCGCGCCGGGCGCCGGTCGTCCCGCTTCGCGCAGACGAGCTGTACGGCGAGGACGGCGAGGATCCGTGGCGCAACCGCCTCGTCCTCGGTGACAAGGCGCTGGTCTTACCGGCCCTCTTGCCCGATCTCGCGGGGAAGGTCGCCCTCGTCTACGTCGATCCCCCCTTCGACACGGGGGGCGATTTCCATTTCAAAGCAACCATTCCTGGGGCCCCGGAGGGGGCTCCGCGAATTGCCGTTCCCGCCTACCGAGATGCGCGCGGCCTGGACGTGTGGCTCAATTGGTTCTTCGAGACGGTGGTCTCGCTCCGCGACCTGCTCGCGGACGATGGCAGCCTTTACGTCCATCTCGACCCTCACGTTTCGCACTACGCCAAAGTCGTGCTCGACGAAGTGTTCGGAGCAGACGCCTTTCAGCGCGAAATCATCTGGCGCATCGGGTGGGTGAGCGGCTTCAAATCGCGCGCGCGCAACTGGATCAGAAACCATGACGTCGTCCTCTTCTACGCGAAGGGGGGAGCCCGGGGGCTCCGCTTCCACAAGGAATACATCCCGTATCCCGAGGGGTACGTTCGTCGAGACGGCGCGCTGCCGCGGGGACCGGGATGTCCGGTCGACGACGTGTGGAACGGCAGCGACGTCGACCGGCTCGATAGCATCCAGATCATGTCCTTTTCCGGCGAAAAGGTGGGCTTTCCGACGCAAAAGAACGAGAGCCTGATCGCGCGCATCGTCCGCGCGTCGTCGAGCCCGGGCGATGTCGTGCTCGATTGCTTCGTCGGGTCGGGAACGACCGCGGTGGTGGCCGAGAAGCTGGGGCGGCGCTGGGTCGCGTGCGACGCCTCGCCCATCGCCATCCACGCGGCGCGCAAGCGCCTGCTGGGGACTCCCGGCGTACGGTCGTTCGTCGTCGAGAGCGTCGGTTCCATCGAGACGGGTCCGCCGCGCAAGCTCGCTGCCCACGTCGCGGTCGGCGAGGGACGCCGCGCGACGATCACGCTCGATTCGTTCGCGATGCCGGCGCGAGCTGCCCCGGCCTCCGCGCGTGCGAGCGTCGCGCACTGGTCGCAGTGGATGGAGGGCTGGTGCGTCGACTGGGAGCACGACGGGGGTGCGCTCCGGGCCGGATCGCGAGCGTGGCGCGCCCGCGCGCAACCTGCGCTCCCGCTTTCGATGGTGCACACGTATGACGCGCCGGGGCGCTACGTCGCGCTGGTCAAAGTGTTCGACGTGCTCGGAGGCGCGACGACGAAGGCACTCGCGGTGGACGTGCGTCGGTAGGGCTCACAGCGCAGTGAGCCTGCCGCCAGCTCCTCGACCGCAGCACGAGCGGTTGCCCCGGACCCGGTGCTTGACCGGGGTGACGAGGCCCATTCCGTGCACGGCTTCGCGCCATGAGCACGCTCGCTTTGACAGAGCTCTTGCGACGCCGTCACCGCGGCCTCGAATCGCGCATCGTCGCGCTGGAGGTCGACCACCGGATCCGGCGCCCGCGCGTTGTCCAGCTCGCCGAGGAACTAGTCGCGCATGCGACGGTCGAGCAGTTGGTGCTCTACCCGTACGCCGAGCAACTCTTGGGCCTGAGCGACCTATCGATGGAGATCGAGCGCTCGCTCGATGCGCTGCTCGGTGTGGTGGGCGGGATCGACGACGACGCGGAGTTCAATGTGGCGCTCGCCCGCCTGTCCGCGTCGTTCGAACAGCACGTCGCAGGGGATGAGGTGGGGCTATTGCCGATGGTCGAGGCGCTGAGCTCGCCCGAGGATCTCCTGCGCATGGGGCGGACGATCGAGGACTTCGAGCGCGCTCTTTCGACATCGCGCGGCGCTGGGCCGGGCTTCTGGCCGGAGACCGCAGGCGACGTCGTTGCGCGAGGCGGCGGACGGAACTAGCGCACTCTGGGGGTGGCTTCCGCGTGGAGCCGCGCGCTCTGGGCGGCTTCCGCCCGGAGCATCGCGCGCTACGGGTTGGCTTACGGGCGGAGCAACCGCGCACTCGGGGGCGAGCAACCGCGCTCCAATGGTTTACGGGTGGGGGGCTCTACGGGGGGAGCGTGGGCGAGCAACCGCGCTCCAATGGTTTACGGGTGGGGGGCTCTACGGGGGGAGCGTCTGCGCTCCCCCAGGGTGCAAGGGGTGCCAGCCGCGTCAGCCGGAGCGGCGCCCCGAAGTGCGTACAACAAAGGCCACGCCGGAGGGGCGCTGCGGAGGCTGCACGAGACAGCTGCACAAGATGCTATACGCCCTTGCCATGCCCTGCCTCCCCTCTGCCGAGGTTCGCCGCGTCTTCCTCGACTATTTCGGTAATCGAGGGCACCAGGTCGTCGCGAGCTCGCCGCTCGTGCCGCAGAACGACCCCACGCTGATGTTCACCAACGCCGGGATGGTCCAGTTCAAGGACGTATTCGTCGGCAAAGATACTCGGCCCTACAAGCGAGCGACTTCGAGCCAGAAGGTCATTCGCATCAGCGGCAAGCACAATGACTTGGAGAACGTCGGCGTCACCGCTCGGCACCACACGTTCTTCGAGATGCTGGGGAACTTCTCTTTCTCCGACTATTTCAAGGAAGAGGCCATCGCCTACGCATGGGAGCTCCTGACGCGGGAGTACGCTCTCGACCCGACGCGCATGATGATCACCGTCTTCGGCGGCGAGGAAGGCGTCGCCGCTGACGAAGAGGCGCGGGGCATCTGGCGCAAAGTGACCGGCTTTGGCGACGAACGCATCGTCGGCCTCGGGATGAAAGACAACTTCTGGCAAATGGGGGACACCGGCCCCTGCGGACCTTGCACCGAAATTCACTGGTTCAATGGCGACATCTCCGCGGGCGTGCCGTATGCGGCGCTCGGCAACGAGCCGACCCCCGACGGCCTCGGCTGGACGGAGCTCTGGAACCTGGTGTTCATGCAGTTCGAGCGCACGGTCGATTCACACGGGGGCGCCAAGCTCACGCCGCTCCCCAAGCCGTGCGTCGACACGGGAATGGGTCTCGAGCGCATCTTGAGCGTTCTCCAGGGAGTGACGAGCAATTACGACACCGACCTTCTTCGAGCCCTCGTCGACAAGGCAAGCGCGATCAGCGGGAAGCGATACGGCCATTCCCAGGGTGATGACGACGTCTCCATGCGCGTCATCGCCGACCACGCGCGCACGACCGCGTTTCTGATTGCCGAGGGGGTGTTCCCCGACCGCGTCGGGCGCGAGTACGTGCTCCGGCGCGTCATGCGGCGCGCCGTTCGGCACGGTCACCGGCTCGGTATCCGCGAACCGTTCCTGCACGAAGTGGCGCTCGAGGTCGTCCGCCTGATGGGCGAGCAATACCCGGAGCTCAAGCGCCGCAGCGATCTCATCGCCAACGTGGCGCGACAAGAAGAAGAACGCTTCCGAGAGACGATCGAGCGTGGACTCAAGATCCTCGACGACGAGATCGCGAGCCTGAAAGGGTCCCCGACCTCGACGCTCTCCGGCGCGACGACGTTCAAGCTCTACGACACCTTCGGCTTCCCCGCCGACCTCACCCAGGTCATCGCGGCCGAGCGGGGCGTCGTCGTGGACATGGATGGATACAAACGCGAGCTCAAGGAGCAGCAAGTCCGCAGCGAGGGATCCAAGCTGGGAGAGGCGGCGCTCGACCACGTGTGGCGCGAAGTGCTCGAGGCGGTCCATAGAAAGGCGTCCGCCGGCACGAAGTTCGGCGGCTACGAGAGCGAGCAGGCACGAGGGACGGTCGTGGCCATCGTAAGGCAGGGGCAGCTCGTCATCCGCGCGATGCAAGGGGAGGACGCGATCTTGGTCACGGACATGACGCCCTTCTACGGCGAATCGGGCGGACAAGTCGGCGACAAGGGCGCCATCGAGCGTCGCGAAGGCGAGCCGATGCGCTTCGACGTCGTGGACACGCAAAAGCCCATCGCCGGGGTCATCGCCCACGTCGGCAAGGTCTCGCGAGGCGCGGTCGCGGTCGGGGACACCGTCCACCTCGAGGTCAATCACGAGCTCCGGACGGCGACGCGCCGCAACCACTCGGCGACGCACTTGCTCCACTGGGCCCTTCGGACCGTGCTGGGCGAGCAGGCCTCGCAGAAAGGGTCGCTGGTCGGGCCCGATCGGTTGCGCTTCGACTTCGCGCACGGAAGGGCGCTGGAAACGGCGGAGATCACCCGCATCGAAGACCTGGTCAACGCCAAGATCCTCGGCGACGCGCCGGTGGTCACGGAAGTGCTTCCCATCGACGAGGCGCGCAAGCGCGGCGCGGTCGCGATCTTCGAGGAGAAATACGGCGACGTCGTACGAATGCTCACGATGACGGCCGACTCGGTCGAGCTGTGCGGCGGCACCCACGCGCGCGCGCTCGGCGAGATCGGCCTCTTCAAGATCGTGAGCGAACAAGGACTCGCCGCGGGGGTGCGGCGCATCGAGGCGGCGACGGGGATGAACGCGCTCGGGCACGTGCGGTCGATCGAGGGCGTCGCCCAGGCCGCCGCCCGCGCCGCCGGAACGTCCGTCAAGTCACTGCCGGAGCGGATCGAGAAGCTGCAGCAAGAGAAGCGGCAGCTGGAGAAGGAGGTCGCGGATCTGAAGCGGGCCGTTGCCCTTCGCTCGACGGCGGAAATGAAAAGCGAAGCCAAGGGCGAGGCGACGGTCACACCTCTGGGCCACCGAGCCCGCGACATCCCCGGCGGCAAAGCGCTCGCGGAACGCATCCAGGTCGCCGACGCGGCCACCCTTCGCGAAGTGGCCGAGCAGTGGCGCGATAAGCTCGGCTCCGCGGTCGTTCTCGTCGGGGCGGCTGAAAAAGGCAGAGCGATGCTCGTTCTTACCGTGTCGAAAGACCTCACGGCCCGCTACAACGCCGGGCAGATCATCAAGGACATCGCGCAGATGCTCGGTGGTTCGGGCGGCGGCCGGCCCGACATGGCGCAGGCCGGGGGTACCCAGGTCGACAAACTGGACGAAGCGCTGGACAGCCTTTATGCGCGCCTCGCCTGAGGCGCGAGTGTGGACGCGGCGGGCGACCATGTGACACCCTAGAGGTTCACGGGCTGATCAGAAGCGTCCCAGTGCCCGGGAGCGAGGCGTGCCGAGGAAAGGATGACCGAGTCGAGCCGGAGCGGCGCCCCGCCGCTGACGCACGGAACGGTCGTCAACGACCGCTACGAAATTCGTCAGAGCCTCGGCAAGGGGGGCATGGGCGAGGTCTTCCTCGCCTACGACCGCACCACCCAGCAGGCGGTGGCGCTGAAGATCGTCCGCGAGGAATCGCGCATGCCGGGCGACGACGAAGCGCTGCGCCAGGAGCTCATCTTGGCGCGCAAGGTGAGCCACCCGAACGTGTGCCGCGTCTTCGATCTCGCCCCGAGCGCGTACGGGCCGATTCTCGTGATGGAGTACATCACCGGGCAAACGTTGCACGCGCATATCCGCCGCAAGAAGGGGTCGGGCGGGTACACGGCCGATGAGTTCCGGCGCATCGCTCACGACGTCGCCTCCGGGGTCGCCGCCATCCATGCGCAGGGTCTCGTCCACGGCGACCTGAAGCCCGGCAACGTCATGGTTACGACCAACGTCGACGGTCTCTTCGGCAAGGCGATCGTGCTCGACTTCGGCTTCGCCAAGGAGCGCGCACGTTCTTCGGCGCGCCGCCCCGGCGCCCCGCCCGATGGTGGAACGCCCAATTACATGGGCCCGGAGCGGATCCGGTCGGGCGGCGCCAGCCCGGAGGACGACGTCTACGCGGTCGGGCTGACGTTGCTTGAGATGTGGACGTGCCGCGTTCCCGAGCCCGGCTACAAGCCGCGCGGCAAGCCGATGCGCCAGCAGATCATGTTCGACGTGCCGTCGGGCCTCAGCATCGACGAAATCAAACAGGTCTTTCGAAGCCTCGCCGAAGATCCGCAGCTGCGGCTGCCCGCCCGCCACCTGCGCTTCTTCAACCCGTTCACGTTGACGACCAACCCCATCCAGGTTCCTCGCGACCGGCTCGATCCCGGGCCGCCGACCGGCCGCAACGTGTCGCAGTCGTTCGTGCCGGGCGCGCAATCGCTCCTGGCGACCTTTGCGTCCAATTCGCCCGAGTTCGTCGGTGAGCTCGTCAGCCTCGACAAACCAGTGGTCGCCGTCGGCCGCCGGATCGACAACGAGATCGTCGTCCCGGAGGCGACGGTCAGCGGGCTGCACGCCCAGCTCCGGTGGCAGAACGCGACGTGGACCGTCGAAGACATGGGTTCGACCAACGGCACGTACGTCGATTTCTCGTACGAGCGGCGCAAGACGATGACCCTCATGCACGGCGGTGAGGTGCAGTTCGGGGAGCTGCGCTTCAAGCTCGTGAGCTTCGGTCGCGGCAGCCCCAACCAGAAGCGCGCCCGCGCCTTCCTTGCGAAGCGCGACGGGCTCACCGGGCTGCTCACGCGCGAGGAGCTGCTGCGCGCCCTCGACGAGGAGGCGGCGTTCGCCGACTGGGTCGAGGCGCCGCTCACTCTGGCGCGCTACGAGCTGCGGGGCTCGAACCGCGCGGCGAGCGACCGACCCACGATTCTCGAAATGCTCGCGCTGCGCCGGGCTGCGACCCGCGTCGTCGAGCTGACCGACATGCTCCTGCTCTCGCTCATCGCGGTGACGGCCGGGCGCACCGGACCGCTGCGCTTCTGCGTGGCGATGGTGGGTCCGGGTGCGCAGGAGGCGCGAAACCTCGTGGAGCAGGTCGTCGGACAAGTGCAGGGAATGTTGCCGGACGGTCTCGAGCTGGCGGCGACGATCGCCGCGTACGAGCTCGGCGTCAGTTTCGGCTCGCTGGTCGATGCGTAGCTTGATCCCCGCGGCTGCGCGCGGGTAGCGTGCGCGCCTGAGAGCATGGCCGAGCCTCGCGACCCGCACCCCCCTTCCGATCCGCGCCCCACGCTGCGTCGGGGGGGTCTGGCCCTTCGAGACGGACGAGACCGGACGGTGCGTGTGCAGCTCGCCGCCGCGCTGGTGGCGGGTCTGGTGCTCGTGGCGACCGGGCTTTATTTGTGGCGGCGTCCTCACCTGCCCGCGGAGGCGCCGGCGACCGAGGCCGCGTCGGCGTCCGCCCCGGCGCCTGTGGCCGCCGCGGGCCCGCCCGTCGTCACGGCCGACGCGGGGGCACCCTCGCCGGTCACGCTGTCGGATGCGCGGGTTCTCGCCTGCCACGACCGGGGGCCCAAGAAGACGCCCGTCGATCAGTGCGACCACGTGCCGCCGCTCGAAAAGGCGCTCACGGACGCGGTCGAGCAGGCGGCGGCGTGCGTGCCGGAGTCGGTGAGCAGCGGGACGATCGAATACGTCGCGGACGTGAGCTTTCTGCGGCAGAAAGTGAGCGTCGTCCTGCCGCGGGCGGGGCGATCGGTGCGCGACCGCAAAGTGCTCGGGGCCTGCGCTTCTGCCGTGCGCAGCGTGATGAGCACGGTCCCGCTCGCGGGGGTCGAACACCAGCACGCGCGCTACCGGATCTCGATCACCGCCACCTATCGGCGATCGGCCCGAGGGGGCTGAGGAGTGCGTTGACGAGCGGCGCCCGAGCGGTCACGATTCGGTCCATGAAGGTCGTGCTCCCGTTTCTCGCCGCTGCCGCCTCGTTCGTTCCGTCGGTCGCCCTGGCGTGTCCGTACAGCTCCGGTGCCGCAGGATGTGGCGCATGTGGCTCATCGCTCTCGCTGCTGGGCTACGGCGCGCTGCTCTTCGTGGGTCTCGGCGCTGGCTTCGTGTCGGTCGCCTTCGACCGGAGGCGCTAGCGGCCGGGGCCCGACGAGGTTAAGTTCTCGGCGCCGATGTCCACCCCGCGCCGCCTCGTCGTCCTCGACCCAACGCTCGCGGCAACAGCGACACCGCGCGACGACGACGACGACGACCATTTCCACGACCAGTGCGGCGTTTTCGGCGTGTTCGGACACGCCGAGGCGGCAAACATGACGTACCTCGGCTTGCACGCGCTCCAGCATCGCGGCCAGGAGTCGGCGGGGATCGTCACGAGCGACGGCGAGCAGGTGTACGCACACCGCGCCATGGGGCTGGTGCAAGACGCCTTTACGCAGGACCAGCTTGCGAAGCTGCCGGGCCCAATCGCCATCGGTCACGTGCGCTATTCCACAGCCGGCGGCTCGCACATCAAGAACGCCCAGCCCATCGCGGTCGACTATGCCCGGGGGTCGCTCGCCGTCTGCCACAACGGGAATCTGACGAACGCCGAAGAGCTCCGCACCGAGCTCGAAGAGCGGGGCTCGATCTTCGTGAGCGACACCGACACCGAGGTGTTCGTGCATCTCGTGGCGGTCAGCAAGGAGATCGCGGTCGAGGACAAGATCGCCGACGCGCTCTCCCGCGTGCGGGGAGCGTACTCGCTTCTCTTTCTCACCGAAGGAGCGATCGTGGCCGTACGCGACCCGATGGGCATCCGCCCTTTGTGTCTCGGAACGTTTCAGGGGGAGAGAAAGGCGCACGTCGTCGCGAGCGAGCCGTGCGCGTTTGATCTGATCGGCGCCGAGTACGTGCGCGATGTCGAACCGGGCGAGATGGTCATCATCGACAAGAACGGCATTCGGAGCGTGCGCCCCATCGGCCGCGCACCGCAGCGCACGTGCGTGTTCGAATACGTGTACTTCGCGCGCCCCGACTCGAAGCTCGACGGGCGAAGCGTCTACGACGTCCGACGAGCGCTGGGCCGGGCGCTCGCCAAGGAGCATCCCGTCGACGCCGATGTCGTCGTCCCCGTGCCCGATTCCGCGGTCCCTGCCGCGATCGGATACGCGGCGGAGAGTGGTCTGCCCTTCGACATGGGTCTCATTCGCTCGGGGTACGTGGGGCGGACGTTCATCGAGCCGCAGCAGAGCATTCGCCATTTCGGGGTGCGCTTGAAGCTGAGCGCCGTGCAGCCGGTGCTGCGCGGCAAGCGGGTCGTGATCGTCGAAGACTCGATTGTCCGCGGCACCACGTCGCGCAAAGTGGTCAAGATGGTGCGCGACGCCGGGGCACGCGAGGTGCACATGCGCATCTCGAGCCCCCCCACGCAATGGCCTTGCTACTACGGGATCGATACACCGACCCGCGGCGAGCTCATCGCCTCTAGCCACTCGGTCGACGAGATCGCGCGGTACGTGACGGCGGACTCGCTGCGGTATCTGTCGCTCGAAGGCATGTTGGCCGCCGCCGGCGGCGAAAAAACGATGTGCCACGCGTGCTTCTCGGGGGAGTACGCGATCCCGTTCACTCCGACGCACAAGCGGCAGCTGCGGCTGGTAGGGGTTTAGTGCCGCTCGGCGCACAGCCGCGGCCAGCCACGCGATTCAATCCTCCTGATACAGGCGCGCGGCCCTGAGAAGACCGCTCTCTCCGCGTTCGAAGACCGCCAGCCCGGGCTGCGGCGCCACTTCGGTACCGTGCATCCTCGTGACCGTGTATTCGACCGCACACGTGCGACCGTCATCGGCGCGCGCGCCCTTGACCCATGTGATGCCGCGTCCGGCCTTGGGGCCCTGCGCGAACAGCCCTTCGTAGTAGGCGCGCATCGCGCCCCCCTGCCCGTCCTTTGTGTGCGTTCTGCCGGCGGGGTCGCGGAGCGTTGCGCCGTTTTCGAAGCTCGCGACGACCGCATCGGAGTCACCCCGGGCGACCGCCGCAAGATATGCGTCGATAGGGGGCGGCAGGGCCAGCTCGTCCTCGCGCGGGACCAGCGGCGCGCGGTTCTTGGACGCGCCGAGAATCGCTTTGGTCGAGTAGTAGAGTCGGATCTCCACTTCGCGCTCGGGCCGCCGTTCGGCGACCACCGCGATCGGCACGGATACTCGCTTTGCCTCGACCGACAGCGTGAGCACCCCCTCGGTCACGTCGCGGTCGGACCCCGTGGTGAAGGCCAGCATTTCGAACGCGCCATCGCGCTTCGTGAGCCACGCAGCAGCTTCGTCGAGGTAGCTTGCGAGAGCCGGCATCCCGGTCGTCCGGCCGAAGATCGGGTCGTCGACGGTGGCCCGCCCGCCCAAGCGGTGCACGAGCTGCTCCGCCTGAGACGATACCAGCGCCGGTAGGTAGACCTCGGACAGCCACCCCCGCACGCTCGACGGGGCCCCTCGTTCGGGAGCGTCCTTCATTGTCCCCCAAAGCATAGCGGACTTGCGCCCGGAGGGGGAGCGACGGATGTTTCTAGTCGCCCAAAGTGAATCTCTTCGAGGAGGTGAGCTCACGCGTTTCGGTCTACGAGGTCTCGCCGCGCGATGGCCTCCAGAACGAGCGTGCTACCGTGCCGCTTCGGGCCAAGCTTCGGCTGATCGACGCGCTCGTCGCGGCCGGCTTGAAGCGCATCGAGATAACGAGCTTCGTCTCGCCGAAGTGGATTCCCCAGCTCGCCGATGCCGACGAGGTGGCCGAGCACGCCAAGCCATCGGAGGGGGTGGCCTTCAGCGCGCTTTGCCCCAACAAGAAGGGGCTCGAGCGCGCACGGGGCGCGCGGATGCGCGAGATCGCGGTTTTCGTGTCGGCGAGCGAGACGCACAACCGGAAGAACGTCAACAAGTCCATCGCCGACACGCTCTCGGCGTTCGAAGAGACGATCTCCGGGGCGCGCGAGGCCGCGATTCGCGTGCGCGGGTATGTCTCGACGGTGTGGGGGTGTCCGTTCGAGGGCGAAGTGGACCCGAAGCGGGCGGTGGCGATCGCGAAGAGGCTGATCGAGATGGGCTGCTACCAGGTCTCGCTCGGCGACACGATCGGCGTCGGAACTCCGCGCCAAACGGAGCGCATCGTGCGCCTCGCCCTCGCAGACATCCCGGCCGAGAGGATCGCCATGCACATGCACGACACGCGCGGCACAGCGCTCGCCAACGTGCTCGTCGGACTCGAAACCGGCATTCGCGACTTCGATTCGAGCGTCGGCGGGATGGGCGGCTGTCCCTATGCGCCGGGCGCCGCGGGCAATCTCGCGACCGAGGATCTCGTCTACATGCTGCACGGCATGGGGATCGAGACGGGCGTCGATCTCGAGCGATTGGTCGAAGCCGGGAAGGTGGCCGAGAGCGTTGTGGGGCGCTCGCTGCCGGGGAAGGTCCACCAGGCGGGGGTTCGCAGCCTGAAGGCCTAGAAACCTCGTACTTTTCGCCGATAGCTTCGCGATCCCGGCGTCGAGCGTGCTCGCGTACAGTAGTACGCTCCGCGCGCTCGCCACCGGCCTCGCTTGCTCTCGACGAAAAGTACGAGGTTTCTAGACACCGGTCGCCGCCGTCGGAGCGGTCACTCCAGGTGAAGATCCGGCTTTTCGCGCGGCACGACGACGCCGGTGGTCTTGTCCGCAGGGGTCTTGAGAAACGCGAGCAGGGGGAGCACCGCGACGAACGCGATTCCGGCGATCAGAAACACCTTGTCGAATGCGAGCAGGCCCGCCTGCCGGTCGACCAGGCCGTCCATCGCGCGGGCGGCCATGTCGCGCGCGGTCGCCATGTCGATGCCGCGGGCGAGGAAGCCTCCGGTCATCTGTCGCAAGCGATCGACTGCCGCCGGGTTGGTTCCCGTGACGTGTGCGACCAGCGAGCTGCGCGCCGCGGCGCTGTAGGTGGTGAGCAAAGTTGCCCCGATCGCAAGGCCGATCGACCCGCCCACCTGGCGGAAGAGCGAGTTGAGTCCCGTCGCGTCCGCCATCTTGTGGCGCGGGATCGACGATAGCGCGACGGTGGAAAGCGGCACGAACAGGCACGAGAAGCCCAGCCCCTGCGTCATGATCGCAAATACGACGTCGCTGAGGCCGCTCTGCAACGTGAGCCGGCTCATGTCGTACGCCCCCCACGCGATGAAGAGAATGCCGGCGCCGATGACCAGACGTGGCGAAACAGCGTTGTAAATTCTGCCGATGATCGGCGTCGCGACCATCATGACGAACACGCGCGGCATGAGCGCGAGCCCCGCGTCGGTGGCGGTGAACCCGAGCAGCTGCTGCATGAACAGCGGCAAGAGGAACATCGTCGCCATCAGCAGCGCGAACATCAGCGAGCCGATGAGCGTTCCCGACAGGAACACCGGGTCTTTGAACAGCCGGATGTTGACCGCCGGCGTCTCGCAGGTCAGCTCGCGGACGACGAACGCCGATAGGACGACGACGCCGATCGCGAACACGAGCGAGATCGTCGGCGACTCGAACCAGTCATCGCGCTGCCCTTCTTCGAGGAAGTACTGCGCGGCGAAGAGCCCGACGACCAAGAGACCGATTCCCCACCAATCGACGTCTTTGCGCTGCTTCGCTGCGAGCTCGCGGTTGGCAGCCACGATCTCCTCGTCTTCGCGCACGAAGCTCGCGACCATCGCCAGCCCGAGCAGGCCGACCGGCACGTTGATGTAGAAGATCCACGGCCAAGCGTAGTTGTCGACGATCCATCCGCCCAAGGTGGGCCCTATGGCGGGGCCGAGCATGACGGCCATCGCGAATACGGCCATGGCCATTCCCTGCTCCTTGGGCGGAAACGTCTGGCGCAAGATCGCTTGCTCGGTTGGTTGCAGGGCGCCTGCCCCCAAGCCTTGAAGCGCGCGGTAGACGATGAGCGCCGGGAGCGATCGGGCCGTTCCGCACAGCACGGAGCCGACCAAGAAGAGCGCAAGGCACACCATGTACACGCGCTTTTGACCGAACAGGCGCCCGAGAAACGCCGTGAGCGGCATGACGACGACGTTCGCGATGATGTACCCGGTGCTGACCCAGGTGATCTCCTGCACGGTCGCGCCGAGCGACCCCATCATGTGCGGAAGCGCCACGCTGACGATCGACGTGTCGATAGCCCCCATGAGCGTCCCGAACGTGATTGAAATCGTCACGAGCCACTTGTTGGGCTTTGGCCGCGCGGCGCGCACGGACCTCACCCAGGCAGCGCCGGTCAGCGCGCGAGCGTCGGTCGCCATGGGGCAAGACTAGCCTGCATTTCGCACGGGGACAGGAGGTCGCGCGGTGCGTCAATCGACGGCTTCCGAGCACCTGGGGACAATGGGTGGGACGCTTGTGAGCAAGTCGCCTCCATTTCAATGATGAAACTTTTTGGTTTCCACGCCATTCGAACTTGCAATCGGAACAGGCGCACAATGTGGTGCAAGTAACGGATATTGCTATGTGCGGCCATATGGCACGGTGATAGCAAAAGCTCCGAGAGGCACCGCGTAGGCCGGCTCTCCCCCCCCGGGCCCCTATGTGGTGCCGTTTTCTTTTGTGCGCCCGCCCCGCGAGCCTGGGCAGCAGGGGTGCCGAGAGAGCGAGCAGACGCTTCATCGACGCCCTGCTAGACGGTTCCGGCATGTGGAGGACGCTGACTATCGTCGCAATGGCCGTCGGGTGCGAGCGAACCCCCGCCGAGGACTTCGCGTCCCGCCCGTCGATCCCTGTTTCGGCCGCGCTTGCGGCTCCCAGCCCACCCGTTCCCGCCGGTCGCTGCGTTCTTCCCACTCCGTCTCAGCCGCCCCTTGCCGTCGCCGCGGGTCCGGCTGCGGGTTGCCCATCCGACCCGGAGGGCCTGGAAGCTGCCGCAACCCGCCTGCCCGTCGTTCGCGTTGCATTCCCCGAGACCGGTGGCGTGGCCGTCGACGCCGAGATGGTGAGCTCCGAGCACGACATGGCCCGCGGGCTGATGTACCGCACGAGTCTCGCGCAAGATCGCGGCATGCTGTTCGACTTGCACCTTCGCGACGATCACAAGTTCTGGATGCACAACACCTGCATCCCGCTCGATTTGCTCTACGTGGACGACGATGGCCTGCTTGTTGGCATCGTGGAGAACGCTCCGACGCTCAACGACGACTCGCGCGGCGTCGGATGCCCGTCGCGCTACGTGCTCGAGGTCAACGCGGGATGGGCGCGGCGCCATGGGGTCAAGGCCGGACAGCGCGTGAGTATTCCCTAGAGGCCTAGTGCTGCCGGGAGCGGACTCGACGCTCCCACAATCCAGCCCCCCGTCCGGGGCCCACCCCTCAGGTGCCCGTTGACGTGGCGGTGCCCGACCCCGTGGCTCCGCCGGTGTTCATCATGCCCATTCCCCGGCCGGTGCCGCGGCCCGTAGCCATCCCCCTGCCCGTGCCCATGCCTCTGCCCGTGCCCATGCCTCCGCCCGTGCCTCTGCCCGTGCCCATGTTCGTAGGGAACCCCGTGAGCGTCCCGCTGGAGGAGAACGTCCCGCTTGCGGTGACGGACCCAGTGCCTCTGCCCCTCCCTCGGCCCGTGCCCGTGCCCATGCCCATGCCCGTGTTCACGCCCGTGCCCGTGCCCGTACCCGTGTTCATGTCCGTGTTCATGCCTAGGCCTGTGGGCACGTTCGTTCCCACGGCCGTGTCTGTGCCCGTGGAGGTGCTCACACCCGCGTCGGTGCTCGTCGAACCGGTCGACGAGCCAGTGGCCATCCCGGGACTGGCCCCGGCGTCCGTCGATGTGGTCGCGTCGCTCGATCCGCCATCATCGGTCGCGCCTCCGTCATCGGGGGCAATCAGTCCGCCGCACGCGGGTAGGGTTCCCGCTCCGAGCGACGCCAGAAAAAGGAGAACCCGTCCGCGTCCGTCTAAGCTCATCGTCGCACCTCCCAAGCTCTGCCAAGTGAAGGGGCGACTCTAGACTCGTCACCGCAAGATGTCAGGTGGTATCCCTCGATTCACGCCAATCGCGAATCTTCCAGTGCGATTGAGCGGAGTGGACCTCCAAAGGTTCATCCACGCGTTCGTCTGATTTTTTCAGTGGGAAAACGTCGCCACGAGCGCCCCTTGCGCGAGCACGTGTCCGCTTAGCGCGGTATCCATCGCCTCTCGCGTCGCGTCGGGCCTGACGTCGAGAGTCGCGTTGAGCGCGAACACATGAAAGTAATAACGGTGAAGCTCACCCTTCGGAGGACAGGGGCCGGAGTAGCCGGGACGACCGAAATCGTTGTTGCCCACGCGGCCGCCCACGGTCGACGGATCCGCGGTCTCCGGAAGCTCGCGTACGTCGCCCCGCACGTCGTACGCGATCCAGTGCGTGAACGTGCCGCCGGGGGCATCGGGGTCATCGGCGACGATGGCGAACGTCTGCGTTCCCGGGGGAGGCGCGCTCCACGTAAGCTCCGGAGACTTGTCGGCGCCATCGCACGTGTAGTCGACCGGGATGGTGCGGCCCGGAGGAAAGGACGTGCTGGTCACCGTGAGCGAGCCGAGCGCGATCCCCGGCACCGGCGAGGGTTGACCGCCGCCCAACTTGCAACCGTGGCACGCCGAGCAAGAGAGAACGACGAGCGCGAGGCCGAGCTTCTGCATCATCGCTAGTCAGGCTGATACACGATTGTCTGCGAGCCCTCTCGGAAATAGAACCGATCGAACGCCGCTTTGTCGAACGTCGCCGCCCCGAAGAGATTCCACGCGAGGCCCCACGCGGCCGCAATGCCGAAGAGGTACCGCATCGGCCGAGCCCCGATCGCGAGCAGCACGAAGAGCAGAATCGCGTAGTCGTTCGAGAAGCGGTATCCGAACTGCCGCCATCCCGAGTTCTGGTAGAGAAGTCCCATCGCCACCGGAACCGCCGCAGAGAGAGCGACGATGACGTAGAGCCACTTGCGGTCGCGCTGTCCGTCGAACCGCTTTGGCCAAAGGAGCCAGAAGTAGAGCGGGGTCGTAAACCAGAGCGCGAGCCCGTGCTCGTTGATCTTGAACGGCGCCCCGAACTGCGCGGCCTCGGATCGTGGCGGCAGCCACGGCAGGCTGGTCAGCGCGATTCCGAGGTTCTTCGCCAGGAAATGATAGCTGAACATTCCCCCCCACTTGGCCATCCGGCCGCGCCAGGCCACCGTAAGAAACTGGTGGTCGAAGTAGACCGGCGTCGCGCGCCCGTAGCGCGACCAGTTCATCCAGGCGACGACCGCGAACGCCGCGAGGATGGGCGCCGCAAAGAGCGAATACCGGCGGGCGAGGGCTGCGACGTCGAGCCGAGAAAACGCCTCCCGGATGCGCGGCCGCCACGGCCCCTCGGCGGGCAACCCCCCTCGGACCGATACCCGCAGCGCCTCGAGAGCGAAGAGAGGCGCGGCTGCCAGCATCGTCGGGCGCGTGAGGTAGGCGCAGCCCAGCATCGCGCCCGCCAGGAGCGGTCGTTCGGCGTCCAGCGCGAAAAGAACGTAAAGCGCCTGCAACGCGGCGGCGACGACGATTGCCGCAAACCAGACCGTCCCCTCCACGGCGGTGAAGAAGTAGACGGTGCCGAAGGCAAAGAGCAGCGACAAGAAGAGGTTCTCGCGCTCGCTCCGCGGGGAGCGCGCGGTCCGGCGGAGCTTCTCGAGCCCGAGAAAGAGGATGGCCGGCGCGAGACCCGCGAGCCAAATCATGAACTGGCCGTCGCGGAAGTCCTCGGCTGATCCAGCGAGCTTCACGAACGGCAGCATCAGCGCCGCCGGAAGGGGCGGGAAGCTGATGTACGTCTTGCCGCCGTACTCGGCGAAGTCGTTGTTCTGCGTGTAAGCTGGCGGCCCCCCCGGGAGATCTTGGTGCCCGTGCAGCCAGGCGTTCGCGAGGAGGGCGTAGTGGTTGAACGGCGTGTGCTGAACGAGGCGGTCCGGGCCCGCGATCGCGGCGAAGACGCCGCTGCATGCGACATACAGAGCGGCCGCGAGAAGCAGGCGTCGCGTGCTCGTTTCCGGACGCGTCCAGCGCGTCAGCAGCCCCCCCTTCGGCTGCGCATCAGCTTTCTCCGCGCTGGCTGCACCCGCGGCGGCCTTCGTGCCGGGCGTCGCGTCGGCCGCTTCGGAGCCGTTCGACGTGGTCATGGGGGCGCACGCTACCATCGGTCCGGGGCGCCCGCTTCGACGGGACGCGGGCGGTCGAAAGCGGCTGTGCAGCGCATTGCTCAGTCGCGAAAGACCCTTCGCATGCTCGGCCGTGGCACTGCGCATGCATATTCGCATGCGAGATCATCCGAGCTCGCTAATTCATTCGCTTTTTCGTTCCAGGTCGCGCTTGAGGGCGTGGCACGTGGATTGTAAGACGAGGCCCGGCAGCAAACGAAATGGCGTTACCCTTCGGAGATACCCCTGGTGCGCGCGATCCGCGCGCGCTTGCCATCCTGGCCAAGACCATCTACCGCGAGCTTCGCGGGAGCGGATTCGGAACACGCGACGTGATCGCGCTGGCCGGCGAGCTCCTTGCGCAAGTGACGAGCGAGGTAAAGTCCGGAGGCGAGCCTCCCGGCGGGTCACGACCGGTGTGACGGTGCGCTCCGGGGTCCGGTCCCGGCGACCCATTCGTCCGATCGCAGGCGGTGAGGGTTCACGCGGTGGTTGACACGGTGCGTGGGCTGCTTCGACAATCGTGCGGGAACCGTGGTCGGCCCTCCCGAGCCACCGACAATGTTCACGATCGTCATCAGTGAGAAGGGCGGGGCGGAGCGTCGCGAGACCTTCGATAAAAACGAAATCAACGCCGGTCGGGTGCAGGGCAACGACCTGATCCTCCCGAAGGGCAACGTCTCCAAGCACCATGCTCGACTGCTCTACCGCGACGGCCGATTCATCGTCACGGACCTGAAGAGCACCAACGGCACCTACGTCAACGGCCGTAAGATCTCGCAAGCCACGATCGTCCGCGAAGGCGACAAGATTTACATCGGCGACTTCGTGCTGCGGCTCGAAACCGGGCAACGTGCTGTGCCTGAGGTTGCGCACGCGGAGCACGATTCGATGGTCGCGGCGGTGGGAGAGGCGTCGTCCGCGGCACGGGTGGCTCCAGCCGCGCGCGAGGCCGCATTTTCCAGCGGACAGGGCGTAGCCCCGCGCGGCGCCATCGCTCCGGCAACTCCACAGGCGCAGTTGGCCGCCCCGGCCGCAGACTCCGCGCCATCGTCACCGATGATGTCGCCGTCGTTCCCTGCTTCGCCACGCCTGTCCGAGCCGGACGGGGTCAGCCACTACCCCCTCGAACGCGATCCCGATAGCGAGAGCGCTCCCGGGCTGAAGGGTGTCGCAGCGCCGCAAGTGCCGGGCCCGCCGCGCGTACCCCAGCAGGTCGGGCCTCGAGGCCGTATGGGCAGCACGGTCCTGCTCGGTGGCGACTCGCCTCAACGAAGTGCCTCTTCCTCGGTCGCGCCCCCTGCGCGCCCGCCGCGTTCGGTGCCACCCCCGCCGCCCGCGGCGCGACCGGCCCCGCGCGAGACGCCGCAGCAAGCCGCGCGTCGACTCGCGCTCATCACGCTCGTCGACCGCGTCGCCGATGTCGTCGACCTCGCGGCGCTCGAGCAGGCGCCTGTCGTTGGCGAGGCCCTGTCGCAGGCAATCGAGCGCGCGGTGCGGGAGCAGGCGAAAGCGATGAGGCAAGAAGGGGAAGCCCCCGAGGGGATCGAGCTCGAGCCCCTCGCGCGCGAGGCGCTGCGTGAGCTCGTGGGCCTCGGCCCGGTCGGGCCGCTCCTCGAAAACGACGAGACGACGGAGGTCCATGTCGTTCGTCACGACTACGTCCTCGCGCTGAGGAACGGTCACATCACACTGGCCGAGTCTTCTTTCACGAGCGAAGAGGCGCTGGCGCGGATCGTGGCTCGCTTGGCCCATCAGTCGGGCGAGCCCCTTCGGCCCGGCGAGGTGGTCATCGACCGGCGCCTGCCGCGCGGAGCATCCTTCACCGCCGTCGCACCGCCGGCGGCGAGCGGATGGGTGCTCCACATCCGAAAGCGTCGTCGTATCGAAGCTTCGCTCGCGCAGCTCGTCTCGTCCGGCGCGCTGTCGGACGCGGTCGCGACGTTTCTGGAGACCTCGGCAACGATGCGCGCCAATGTGCTGGTCGCCGGGTCGGGCGCAGGCGCGGTCTCTCTCATGCTGGGGGCGATCGCGTCGGCTGCGCCGCCGGCGGAGCGCGTGGCCATTTTGCAGCAAGGAGCGGACGATCTCTCGCTCCCCCAGGCGCACGTGGTCCCGATGGCGCTCGCCGATCACGGGCCGCGCGGCGAGGAGGCGGTCTACGCCGCGGCTCGGCTCGGGGTGGACCGCATCATCGTCACCTCGCTCGCCGGCGCGGTGGCGACGGCGACGATTGACGTCATCGCAGAAGGCAGCGAGGGCGTTCTCGCGGGGGTTGGCGCGCCGTCGCTCCGTCACGCGCTGGCGCGTCTCGTGTCCCAGGTGGCGCTGTCCCGCGCGGGTTCGACGGTCGAAGCCGCGCGCGAGGCGGTGGGCGAGTCGTTCGATGTCGCCGTCGAAGTCGAGCGAACGCCCGATGGCCGGCTGCGCGTCATGCGCGTGGCCGAGCTCGACGGAAGCGACGACCGGGGAGTCGTCACGCGCGATCTGTTCGTCTTGAGCGAAAACGGCACCGGCGCAGCGGCGTATCGCGCGACCGGTGTCTCGGCGCGCATCGCGCGGGATTTTGGCTCGCGCGCCCTGAAGGCCGACGGGGGGAAGCGATAACCCTCCCCCCGTGCGCCGCTCCCTGAGCGATACGCTCGCGGAAGACGGCGAAGGGCAGGTACTCAGGGCCCGACGAAGCAATAGATTCTCCCGGCGCCTCCGCCGGGCGCCGTGTTCGCGCACTGGCCCGTGTGCGAAGAGTTCCACGGAGTGTACATCGCAGCCATGCTCATCCCCGGGCCGAGGCCGTCGGCGTGGCCGACGAACGAGTTGCCGGTCGTCGCCGTCCAGTTCGTGCACGTGAAGCCGACATCGAGCATCCCGAGGGTCGTGGAGCCGGTCAAAATGTCGTGTTCCAGCGGAGCCGGCGAGCCGGTCCATTGCCCGTTGATGCGGTGACCGTGCTCATCGATAAAGAGCGACGGGTCGCCGCTGTGCGGGTGAAGGGCGTTGTTGTCGGCGGCGACCATCAGCCCCAGCGAGTTGTAGTAAGGGCCGTTGCCGATCCGATCGCGCGCGTTGGTCACCGGGGAGTCCGCGCTCAAGTATGCGCGCCAGGTCTTGTCGCCATGACCGACGGCGGTGGCGAGCCGCTGGCATCGTGCGTCGGCGCCGGTAAGGCCGCCGAGATTGCCCGTCATGCTCGTGTCGCTGCTGACGAAAAAGTTCATGAGGGGGCTTGGGGCTCCCCCGTCGCCGACGGGACCCGCTTCGATCGGGGCGGCCATGCCGTCGCTCGGCGCGCCTCCGCCCGCATCCCCTCCTTGCGGGCCCCCCGCGGCATCCGATGCGCTCGTGGCTCCCCCGGCATCTCCCGCGCCAGTCGGTCCGCTCGACCCGCCGGAGCTGCTCGACGCCGTGCCGCCGCCCGATCCGCTGGAGCCGCTCGAGCCCGTTCCGCTGCTCGATCCGGCCGAAACGGCCGAATCCATCGAGCCGCCCGATCCGGACGCGCTGCCCCCGGAGCCGGACCCCGACCCGCCGACGTTCGCGTTGCCGGAGTCGGTCGTCGTTCCGGCGCCGCCGGCGGCCGGGGCGGGGCTACTCGAGGAGCACGCGGCGACCGCGAGAAACGAGAGACAGGCAAGAGTCGAGATTCGTTGTGGCGTCATGGCTTCTCCGGCGGCGCTTCGCGGGTCGCACCTTATAACCGCCACGGCAGCGCCGATCCGTCAAGGGACGTCCCGATGCGGGGCGCCTCTTTCCGAAACGCAGGGCTGCCGTTCGAGGGCGCGGTCAACCGCGCCGAGCCACCGAACGGACCCGCGCCTTGGCGACCGGCGCCAAGGCGTTGAAATGGCCCTGAGCCGCGACTCGGGCTTTGCCATTCTCGCGCGCGGGCTTCGTGGTATCGGAGAGGCAATAGCGTGGTCCAGGGCGTTTCCAACTCGGCGGCTGGCGTGCGCGAGGGCGAAATCCTCGCGGGCCGGTACCGCGTCGAGAAGGTCCTGGGCGCGGGGGGCATGGGCGTCGTCGTGGCCGCACGCCACGTCCACCTCGATACGAAGGTGGCCATCAAGTTCCTCTTGCCCGCGTTCACGACCAGCCCGGAAGCGGTCGGGCGTTTCGCTCGCGAGGCCCGCGCCGCGTCCAAGATCACGAGCGAGCACGTGGCCCGGGTCTTCGACGTGGGCACGCTCGACAACGGCGCCCCGTACTTGGTGATGGAGTTTCTCGAGGGCGAGGACCTCGCCGCGTGGCTTCGCCAGCGGGGTCCTTTGCCGATCGAGCAGGCCGTGGACTTCGTGCTTCAGGCGTGCATCGCCGTGGCCGATGCACACGGCCTGGGCATCGTGCATCGCGACCTCAAGCCGGGCAATCTCTTCTGCGTCCGGCGAAGCGATGGGCAGTGGGTCATCAAGGTGCTCGATTTCGGCATTTCGAAGGTGACCGACTACGGCATCGCGGGTCTGCAGGGCGCCGTGACCAACACGAGCGCCGTCTTGGGGTCGCCGCTCTACATGTCGCCGGAACAGATGCGGTCGGCCAGGGACGTCAACGCGCAGACCGACATCTGGGCGCTCGGGGTCATCTTGTTCGAGTTTCTGACCGGCCGAGTGCCCTACGAAGGCGAAAGCTTCGGCGAAATCGTGATGACGGTCGCCTCGCAACCGCCGCCCTCGGTGCGGAGCTTTCGGCCTAACGTACCTGTCGGGCTCGAGGCGGTCATCTTCAAGTGCCTCGAGAAGGATCGGACGCAACGATACGCCAACGTGGCGCAGCTCGGCATCGCGCTCGTGCCGTTTGCTCCGCGACGGTCCAAGGCCGCGGTCGAGCGCATCTCGGGGATCATCCAGGGGGCCGGGCTGTCGCCCAGCGCGCTCGTGCTGCCGCCCTCCCCGCGGACAGACGAAGCTGGGGCCGCGCCCGAGACGATGGCCCCCGTGGGCAGGACGACGGCGGGACTGTCGTCCCGAGCTAGGAAGTGGATCGCCATCGCCGCGAGCCTGGGCGCCGTGGGTGGGCTCTCCGTCTGGGGTGTCGTCGGGATGAAGACGTCCGCGCAGCATGCATCGCAACACGCAGACGGCCTGCCAACCTCCTCCGTAACGCAGAAGGCGCCCACCGTGCCTTCCGCTCCCGTCGCGCCTCCCGTGGCGTCCCCTGCGTCTGCCGCAGAGACCTCCTCTGCTGCGCAGAGCGGAGCGCCGACCCCCTCCGCAGCGCCCACCCCGGCGTGGTCCATCTCAACCTTCAGGCCGGCCGACCCCGTCCCCGAAATCCTGCCGCCGTCCGCCCCGCTGCCCCCTGCGGTGACCTCGCCGAAGCCCCGGCCGCCCGCAAAGCCTCCGCCCGTCAAGCCGGCGCCGCCGTTGAGTTCCCCGTTGGCCATCGCGCCGCCCGCGTCGGCTCACATTCCGTCTCCGCCCCCTGCGCCTCCGCCCGCAACTCCGCCGCCCCCCGACGACCCACTCGCCAAGCTTCGGACCAAGCAATGAGGGCACTTGCCATGAGGCCGTATGCTTCTACTCTTGGATTGCTCCTAGCGGTGGTCCTCGCTTCGCCCGCGGCGCTGGCCCAATCCGCGCCGCCGGTCAATCCGCGGGCGTCGCTGGCCGACTCGCTGTCGGGGCCGGCCAAACAGGCGTTCGCCTCGGCGCAGGTCCTCGTGAACAATGGCGACTTCGCCGGTGCCCTCACGAAGTACGAACAGGCCTACGACCTTTCCAAAGAGCCGCGCCTTCTCTTCAACATGGCCATCTGCGCCAGGGGCCTTCACGCGTATGCCAAGATGCAAGCCCTCCTCCTTCGTTACGAGCGCGAGTCTGGGCCGAAACTGTCGGCGCAAGACAAGGCCGACGTCACCGGTGCGCTCGGTGTGATCCGTACGCTCGTGGGCAGCGTCAAGCTCACCGTGAGTGAGCCGGACGCGGGCGTGGCGGTCGACGGGCAAGCCGTGGGGACGACGCCGCTGTCCGAGCCGCTGGTGCTCGATCTCGGCGTGCATACGATCGCGATCACGAAGCCGGACTTCGACACGGTGCAGCGCAAGGTACCGATCGTCGGCGGGAGCGAGACGCCACTCGCAGTCACGTTGAGCCCACGCAAGCATGTCGCGCAGCTCGTCGTGGCGGCCGACGACGACGCGACCGTCGTCCTCGACGACACCGTCGCGGGCAAGGGGCGATTCGACGGGCAAGTGACCGCGGGCGCACACGACCTTCAGGTGACCGAGCCCGGCAAGGTCACGTTCAAGACGCAGGTCGATCTGCAGGACGGCGAGACGCGGCAGGTGCAGGTCACGCTCGAGAGTGAGAAGGCGGGAGGGAGGGCGGTCTGGCCGTGGATCGTGGGAGGCGCGGTGGTCGTGGCGGGGGCGGCGGTGGGCGGGTACTTCTTGCTCAAGCCGCAGGACACGCAGGGCGCCGCCGCGCCGACGGGCACTCTTGGGTTTGTTCATCTCGTTGCGTGGAGGCGGTAGATGCGACGCGAGCCAGACCGGGGCTCGGGCGCACGCCGTGCGGCTGCCGCGGGAGGGCTGCTCGTGGCGGGCGCGGTGGCTTGGGCAAGCGGATGCACGCAAACTCCGCCGAAGCCCGTGGGGGGGTTGGAGCTGATCATCGCGGCCGATGGGCTGAGCGCTCCAGCGGACTTCGATGACATCCATCTGGAAGTCAGCCAGCAGTCCGACGGGGGAAACTGGAACAAGCTTTGGGGTAACGACTACGAGGTGCCCTCGCCGGCGGCAACGCTGCCGGCGACGTTCGCGATCATCGCGGGGCAGAGCCCCGATCAGGAAGTGCTCATCGAGGTGACCGCCTTCAAGGTCGGCGAGCCCGTGGTGCAGCGCGTGGCGCAGGTGCAGGTGCCGACGGATCGCGTGGCGGCGCTGTGGATGGTGCTCGCCGAGGTGTGCCGGGGGCAGGTCGCGGTGGTGGGGGCCGAGGGCGAAGTGATGTCGACGTGCCCTTCGGGGCAGAGCTGCCAGCCGAGGACGGGGGCATGCGGGTCGAACGTGATCAGCGAGCCAGGGGCGTTGCCGACGTATGTGCCGGGCGAGCGCCTGGATGCGGCGCCGGAGGCGATAGTGGTCGCGGTGACCGCTGAGACGGGACCGCCGGCCGCGGCGCCGACGGCCGACTTAGGACGCGACGCGGCGGAGGCGGGGTCTTCGGGCAGCAGCAGCGGCTCGGGGGGCAGCGGTGACTCGGGGCCCGACGCGGCGGAAGCGGGGCCCTTGGGCAGCGGCAGCGGCTCGGGGGGCAACAGTGACTCGGGTCGCGACGCGGCGGAGGAAGGGCCTTCCAACACGCTGGAAGGTGGAGCCGCAACACCTCTGAGCTGTACGCCTGGTGGGCCGGGAACGACCAACTGCGGGCCAGGCGGCAGCGGAATGGAGAGCTGCTGCAACAGCCTGGAGGTGCCGGGTGGGACCTTTTACCGGTCGTACGACATCCTCGTGGTCGATGCGAGCTTTGACATCATCCAAACGGCACCGGACGGCGGCCCGACCGACGAGGCCGATCCAGCCACCGTCAGGGGCTTCCGCCTGGACAAGTACCCGGTGACCGTGGGCCGGTTCCGCCAGTTCGTGAGTGTTTGGAACAATGGCGACGGGTACGTGCCGCCCGCGGGATCTGGCAAGCACACGCACCTGAACGAGGGCAACGGTCTGAACGCCACGGGCGGGGGCTACGAGCCTGGCTGGGTGGCGACAGACGACATCAACATCGCGCCAACGGACCGCAACCTCGTATGTGCAAGCGGACCGGCGGGGACAATCGGTTCGGGCACTGCCTACGCCACGTGGACCAACACGGCAGGCAGCCGGGAGAATTTGCCGATCAATTGTGTCAATTGGTGGGAGGCCTATGCGTTCTGCATCTGGGACGGCGGGTTTCTGCCCAGCCAGGCCGAGCGCGAATACGCTGCGACGGGCGGAGGCCAGCAGCGCTTCTATCCGTGGGGCTCGACGGATCCGGGAACGGGCAACCAGTACGCCATTTACGGCGGCTCAGACTTGAACTGCTACTACCCGAGCGGCACTCTGGCTCCTTGCACCGGTGTGGCGAACATCGCACCTGTGGGAACGCCGGCACTGGGGGCGGGGCTCTGGGGCCAGCTCGACTTGGCAGGCGAAGTCTCGGAATGGACAATGGACTCATACGGTACGTACGTGAATCCGTGCATGGACTGTGCTTACCTCACAGCAGATTCCAGCCGCGTCATCGCGGGCGGCTACTGGGGTTATGGCGCCGGCGGGATAGCGCCCTTTATTCGCAACGGCGTCGGCCCCGAGGGTCGCGACAGCGGCGTCGGTCTGCGTTGCGCAAGGACTCCGTAGCAGCTCACTGGCTGACAGGCTGGACGCCGGGCCGCTTGCGGTGCAGTGTGCGTCGGCTCGACTTGCGGTCGAGATGTCGTTCGGCACGCGCTAACCTCGGGCCCAATGCTGCACACCGAGAGCATCGAATACCAAGCCGACGGCGCGCGTCGCGTCGGGTTCCTCGCCGTGGATCGCTCACGCGCCGACAAGCGCCCGGGAGTTCTCATCGCGCACGAAGCAAGCGGTGTCTCTGAAGTGGTCAAGCAGCGCGCTCGACGCCTCGCCGAGATCGGCTATGTCGCGTTCGCGCTCGACTACGTGGGAGACGGCTTGGTCTTGCAGGACAGAAGCGCGAGCGGGGCGCTCGTGACGAAGTACATGGAAGCGCCCGAGCGCATTCGGGCGATCGGCCGCGCGAGTCTCGACGTGCTGCGGTCGCAGCCCGAGGTCGATCCTGCCCGGATCGCCGCGATCGGGTATTGCTACGGCGGCGCGGCCATGCTCGAGCTCGCCCGGAGCGGCGCGGACGTCGCGTGCACCGTGGGGTTTCACTCCGCGCTGGCGACCAAGCGCCCCGGAGACGCGCACCAGATCAAAGGCAAGATCCTCGTGTGCATCGGCGCGGAAGACCCGATTGTTCCGCCCGAGCAACGGCTCGCGTTCGAGCAGGAGATGCGCGCGGGAAAGGTGGACTGGCGGCTCTACCTCTTCGGCAACGCCGTCCATGGCTTTGCCAACCCCGACGCCGATCGCTTCAATCACCCGGCCCTCGCGTACCACCGGCCGACCGACGAGCGATCGTTTCGCGCGATGCGCGACTTGTTCGACGAGACGTTCGGTCCCTTGCCGCGCGCGGACGCCCCGACCTCTCCCTGACGGTCGCAGTACCGAACCCACGCGATGGGGCTACGAGACACGAGCCTTCGCGACGAGGCGCACCACCGGCGCTTCGGGTCCGGCGCGGTCGCCGCCGGATTGTGCGGCGCCACTCCTACCGATCGATGTGCGACTTGAGCTTGCGGTGATACGACGGCAGTCGCAGCTTGCGCAGCGCCTTCGTTTCGATTTGGCGGATGCGCTCGCGGGTCAGCTCGAAGCTCTTGCCCACCTCTTCGAGCGTGAGGTCGCCCGGCGCGTCGATGCCGAACCGCATCCGCAGCACTTGCTCTTCGCGCGGCGAAAGGAGCTTGAGCAAATCGCGCGTCTCGCGCGAAAGCTCTTGGTCTCCGAGCGCGTCGTCGGGGGCGGGGAACGAGAGATCCTCCACGAAGTCCCCCACGGTCGCCCCGCCGTCGTCCCCGACCGGCGAGTCCAGGCTCACCGGATCGCGCGTCGCCTCGAGCAGCATCCGGATCTTTTCTACCGGCACGTTCATCCGGGTCGCGATTTGCTCGGGAGTCGGCTCTTCGCCGGCCTCTTGCACCATGTCGCGTAGCGTCTTCGAGAGCTTGTTGTGCGTCTCGACCATATGCACCGGAATCCGGATCGTGCGTGCCTGGTCGCTGATGGCCCGGCTGACGCTCTGGCGGATCCACCAGCTCGCGTAGGTGCTGAACTTGTAGCCGCGCTTGTACTCGAACTTGTCGACCGCTCGCATGAGGCCGAGGTTGCCTTCTTGGATCAGGTCGAGCAGGTGCAGCCCGCGGTTGCGATACCGCTTGGCGATCGAAACCACCAGCCGAAGATTCGCGGATACGAGCTCCGCCTTCGCGCGCTCGGAGACTCCTCCGCCCGTTCGGACCGCATTGAGCGTCGCGTCGAACGCGCGTCTGCGAGCGACGGGTGCCGCCTCGCGAGCCGCACGCACTTTGGCGACCACGCGGTCGAGCGCGCGCTTGGTCAGTCGCACTTCGAGGAGCGCTTCGACCAGCTCTTCGCGCGTCCGCGTGGCCACGCGCCGGCCGCCGGCCACCACGCCGACGCGTTCGAGCGCGTCGGCGATCGCACCCACCGCGCGCGTCTCCTCGTCCGCTCCGTCTTCGTCGACGGTCGTGCGCGTGACGTCGCGAAGGCGCACCCGGCGATCTCGGACCGCGCGACCCAGGGCGGCGAGCTCGCGGGCCCCCACGGGAGATGCGAGGATGGCGTGGAGCGCTCGACGCTCGCCCTCCTCGATCCGACGCGCGAGATCCACTTCGCCCTCTCGGGTAAGGAGAGGCACGCGGGCCAGCTGTTCGAAGTACGTGGTAACCGCGTCGGAGTGTGAGTCGTCGCGGACGGGATGGATCGGAAGGGGGGTGGACACTTCTACCGGGGGATACGGGTCAGTGAGACGTTTTGATCTAAGGGAAGGCGAAAAGTCCTGCCAGACACGGTTGTTGCCACGCGATTGGACTCGGTGCGACCTCAGCCGGGCAAATTGCTGGCGGCGATTAGGGGCTCACGCTCGTTTCTGGGCGTCGGATCATCTTCCGGTGAAGCAGTCGCTTCTTCAGCGGGCCTAGCCGATCGATCATCAGGATCCCATGTAAGTGGTCGTATTCATGTTGGATTGCGACGGCGAGCAGCCCTTCCGCGTCGAGCTCGAACCACCTGCCCTCTCGGTCTTGTGCGCGCACGCGAACCTTTTCCGCCCGCTCAACTTCCTCGCGGGCCCCCGGAAAGCTCAGACAACCCTCGTCGAACGTGAGCGTCCCCTCCTTGGAGACGATTTCCGGATTGACGAACACGCGCAAGTCGCTCGCCTCTCCTTCGGCCGCGCAGTCGACTACAAAAATCTGCCAAGATTCGCCAACTTGCGTCGCCGCCAAGCCAACTCCGGGCGCCGCATACATCGTCTCGGCCATGTCGTCAATGAGCCGGCGCAGCTCGTCGGTGAGCGCGTCGACCCTCTTGCCCGGCTCGCGCAGGCGCGGATCGGGGTAGTGTAGGATAGTACGGACAGCCATGCGTTTTGATTAATCTAATCCGCCATAGCCGTCCTGCACGAAAAACTACCTGTCTGGGTGGAGAATCTGCCCCCAGACGTGCGCATCGACCCCGCAGACCTCCCACTGCGGGTTAACGATGCACGGAGCCTCAGCCGGCGTCGCCGGCCCCGCCCAATCGACCGCCCCTGGCCGGCCGCGAGGCCCGAGCAGGATGGGCGCGATGAAGCAGTGGAGCTCGTCCACCGCCGCCCCGGCGAGGACGCTCCCGGCCAACTCCGCCCCGCCCTCGACCATGACGGTCACGATGCCTCGGGACGCCAGGAGCTTGAGGGCCGACATCGGGTCGATTCGCCCTTCGGCCGACGGCGGAGCGCGGATGACTTCGACGCCCCTCTCGGCCAGCGCCGCCTCGGAGGAGGAGGGCGCGTCGGTCGTGCACATGACCCATGTCGGCACTTCGCGCGCCGTTTGCACCAGTCGTGAGGCGACCGGCAGCCGCAGCTTGGTATCGAGCACTACGCGCAGGGGACTTTGACCCGGCGCGTCGCGCACCGTCAGCCGAGGGTCGTCGGCAAGCGCCGTCCCGATGCCGATCATCACGGCGTCGTGCTGGGCGCGCAGCAAATGGACGCGTGCGCGAGCCTCAGGCCCGGTCACCCACTTCGACGCTCCCGTGCGGGAGGCAATTCGGCCGTCGAGCGACAGCGCCAGCTTGAGCACCACGTACGGGACGCCGGTCGTCACGAATTTGGCCCACGGCGCGATCAGCCGCCGCGCCTCCGTCTCGAGGCACCCCACGTCGACGCGGAGACCGACCGCGCGCATCGCGTCGATCCCGCCCCCGATGACGTGCGGATTGGGATCGCTGCAGCCCACGACGACGCGCGCGACTTTGGCCTTCGCGATCGCTTCGGTGCAAGGCGGTGTTCGTCCGTCGTGGTTGCAGGGTTCGAGCGTGACGTACAGCGTCGCGCCGCGGGCGCGATCCCCCGCCTCGCGCAGCGCCGCGGCTTCGGCGTGCTCTTCGCCCGCTCGCTCGTGGTGCCCGATGCCCAGCAGGTCGCCGCCCTTGATGACGACGGCACCGACGTGCGGGTTGGGCGATGGCGTGCCGCGAGCCGCACGCTCGAGCGCCAGCGACATCCACTTTTCGTCGTCGGGCGAGAAGGTGGGCTCGGCCAGGTGCTGCTCGCGCTCGCGCAAACCGGGGGACTTGCGGTCCGCCTGCGTTGGGCCGCTCATTCGGCCTCCCCAGCCGCGCGGGCCTGGGCCATCTTGTCGAGCTCCGATCGAAACTCGTCGATGTCGCGGAACCTCCGGTACACGCTGGCGAAGCGTACGTACGCGACCTCGTCGAGCTCGCGAAGCTTGCGCATGACGCGCTCGCCGATCTCTTTGCTCTGCACCTCTTTCGCCTCGCTCTCGATGAGCTCCCGCTCGAGCTCATCGATGAATCGCGCGATTCCGTCCATCGCGACGGGACGCTTGTTGCACGCGAGGCGGATTCCGCGAAGAACCTTTTCGCGGTCGAACGGCTCACGCACCCCGTCCTCCTTGACCACGACGGGGAGCACGTCCTCGACGCGCTCGCGGCTGGTGAAGCGCCGGCTGCACCCCTCGCACTCGCGGCGCCGCCGGATGACGTCTCCGGCGGTCGACACGCGAGAGTCGATCACCTTGCTCTCCGGGTGCGAGCAAAAAGGGCACCTCACTTACGAGCCATTTAGCACGGGTGGTCGGCGGAAGGCACGGTCACCCATCGAAGTGCGAGAGCACGAGCGTGCAGTTGGTCCCTCCGAAGCCGAACGAATTGTTCATCGCGCGCCTCACGCGCCTCTCGCGCGAGGTGTTCGCGACGTAGTCGAGCGGGCACCGGGGGTCTTGATCCAGGAGATTGATGGTCGGCGCCACCCGCCCTTCGAAAATCGTGAGCGCGCAGATCGCCGTCTCGACCGCTCCCGCTGCGCCCAGCAGGTGCCCCATCATCGACTTGGTCGAGCTCACCCACAACGTCTTGTCCGTCGCGTGGGCGCCGAACACCGTGCAGATCGCACTCGACTCTTCGATGTCGCCCACCTGCGTGGATGTGCCGTGCGCGTTGATGTAGTCGATCGCGTCGGGTGCGAGCTGCGCATCTTCGAGGGCCATACGGATGGCCCGCTGCGCGCCTTCGCCGTTCGGCGCCGGCTGCGTGAGGTGATACGCGTCGCTCGACGCGCCGTAGCCGCTGACCTCCGCGTAAATGGTGGCGCCGCGCGCCTTCGCCCGCGACAGCGACTCGAGGACGAGCATTCCGGCCCCCTCGCCGCAGACGAACCCGTCTCGACCCTTGTCGAACGGCCGGCTCGCGTGAGCGGGGTCGTCGTTTCGCTTCGAGAGGGCGTGCATCGCTTCGAAGCCGGCGATGCCGACGGGCGTGATCGTCGCTTCGGCGCCCCCCGCGACCATGACGTCACAACGCCCCCGGCGGATCCATTCCGTGGCCTCCCCGATCGCGTGGGCACCGCTCGAGCAGGCGCTCGTCGTGCAGTAGCTCGGCCCGCGCAAGCCATGCGCGATCGACACCTGACCCGCGGCCAGATTGGCGATGATCCCCGGGATCGAATAGGGGCTCACTTTCGTCGGCCCCCTGGTCATGAGGGTCTCTTTGGTCTTCTCGAGCGTGAAGAGACCGCCGAGCCCGACGCCGACGAAGCACCCGGCGCGCGCCCTCTCGGCATCGGAGAGCTCGAGCTTCGCGTCCCCCGTGGCGATGGCCGCCGCGCCGAGGGCGAGCTCGGTGAAGCGGTCCATCTCTTTCAGCTTCTTGCGGTCGATGAAGCGCGTCGGCTCCCACCCCTTGACCTCACCCGCGATGCGCACGCGAAAGGCCGAGCAGTCGAACTGCGTGATGGGACCGATCCCGTTCTGACCGGCGAGCAGAGCTCGCCAGGCCTCTCGGGTCCCGATGCCGACGGGGGTTACGAGGCCAATGCCGGTGATGACAACGCGTTCCATGGAGAAGCCCTGCGTCGACGGCTCGGGCGTGGACGCCCGGCTCGCGCGCGAAGTTGCCGTTACTTCTTAGCGTGCTTCTCGATGTAGTCGATCGCATCCTGAACGGTGCGGATCTTCTCTGTGTCCTCGTCCGGGATGTCGATTTCGAACGCCTCTTCGAACGCAAGGACGAGCTCGACCAAGCCGAGCGAGTCTGCCCCGAGGTCGTCGATGAAGTTCGACTCGGGTTTGATGTCCTTCTCGTCGACGTCGAGCTGCTCTCGGATGATGCGCTTGACCTCGGTGGGGATATCGGTAGCCATGTGTTGGACCGCGTCCTATCGGAAAAAGGGCCTAGAGTCGAGCGGCAGACGCGCGTGGAGACTTCTCGCGCTGCCAACAGAGCTTCACACGTACATTCCGCCGTTGACCCGCAGCACGTGCCCGGTCACGTAGCCGGCTTCCTCGCTCACGAGGTAGGCGCACGCCGCCGCGATGTCGCGCGCACTTCCGGTGCGCCCGAGGGGCACGATTTTGACGAGCTGCTCCTTCTGCTCCGGCGACATCGTCACGGTCATGTCCGTGTCGATGTAACCAGGCGCCACCACGTTGACGGTCACATTTCGTGACGCGTATTCGCGAGCGATCGATTTGGCCGCGCCGATGAGGGCCGCTTTCGTCGCCGCGTACGCGGTTTGCCCCGCGTTTCCGAGCTCGGCGACGACGCTCGACATGAAGACGATTCGCCCCCAGCGCTTTCGCATCATGCTCCGGCTCGTGGCGCGTGCGCACGCGATCGCTCCGCGCACGTTGGTCGCCCAGAGTTTCTCGAGGTCCTCGTCTTTCAGACGGAGGAGCAGGTTGTCGATGCTGATGCCCGCGTTCGCGACGAGGATGTCGATCTGGCCGTGGCGCTCGATGAGCTCGTCGACGGCCGCGTCGACTGCCTTCGAATCGGCGACGTCGAACCCCGAGACGTCCGCTTTGCCACCGCGGGCGCCGATGCCGGCAGCCACTTCGCGGGCGGCCTGCTCGCCCTTGACGTAGTTGACGATCACGGTCGCCCCCAAATCGGCGAGCGCGTCGCAGCACGCGCGGCCGATGCCTCGCGAGCCGCCCGTGACGAGCGCGATCTTTCCGTCGACGCGGAACATGAGCGCCGCCTTATAGACGCCGCGACGCTACCGTTCAACCCCGGGCACCCGGGAGCATTGCCACGCACCGCCGCCCGACGGGTCGCGCTAGTGTTTCGCCGACCATGCGCGTCCTGGCGATCGCAGCCGCTGGCGGTGTGGGGCTGGCGATGGTCTTCGCGAGCGCCCGCGCCGGCGCCCAGCCGCGCGATCTGCGCTGGGACCCGGGACTCGACGTATCGATCACGCTGGTCGCCGGAGCCGCGTGGATCGCGACCGAAGTCTTCAAGCCACAGCTCGCGCCGCCCACGTGCAGGTGGTGCGACGTCGGCCCCACCGACAGGGCCGTCCGAGACCGCGTCGTGTGGCGGAGCACGCCGGCGGCCGAGGTCGCGAGCAACGTGACCGCCCTTCTCGCGCCGCTCGCCGCCGTCGGTCTCGACGCGCTCGCCGCGTCGCACGAAGGATCGCCACGCGGTCTTCCGGTCGATGCGCTGCTCATCGTCGAGGCGGCGGCGTTGGCCGCCGACGCGAACCAGCTCGCGAAGCTTCTCGCCGGTCGCGAGCGCCCGTTCGTGCATGCTCTCCCGAGCGATCGGAAGCGCGACACGGGCAACGTGACGGACAACAACCTTTCGTTCTTCTCCGGGCACGCGACCGAGACGTTTGCGCTCGCCGCGGCCGGCGGGACGGTCGCCACATTGCGGGGGTATCGATGGGCGCCGCTCGTGTGGACGGTCGGCGGCGCCATCGCCGCGGCGACCGGATACTTGCGCATGGCCGCGGACAAGCATTGGCTGACCGACGTTCTCGTCGGCGCCATCGTCGGAGCGGGGGTCGGCTTCGCGGTTCCTTATGTGTTTCACCGCCCCGCGTCGGACTCCGGCGGCGGATTGGGGCAGACCGCGAGCCCCTTGAGCCTTGCCTTCGTCTGGTGAGCGTGAACGCCGCCCGCGGGTCCCGCGCGGATCGCGCGCTCGTGCTCACCCCGAAGGCGCCTCAGGGGTTCGTCCCCGCGGCGAGCGCGTCCGCGCGCCGGTCGGCGGCGAGCGCCTCGTCGACTCGGCCCTGGCGACGCAGAACGATGCCGAGGTTGCGGTAGGCGCGGGCGTAGCCAGGGTCCAGGGCGAGCTCTTGGCGGAGCTCGATCTCGGCGTCGGTCCAGCGAGCGCCCGCCATGTGGATGACGGCCATATTGTTGTGCACCGCGTAAGAGGCGCCGAGCGCCAAGGCCATGCGATATTCGGCGAGGGCGCGGTCCGGGTCGCCGTCGATTTGGTACGTCTGCCCGAGGCAAAAGTGGGCGAGCGCCGAGTGAGGCGCGCTGGCGACGGCGGCGCGGGCGAACGTGCGTCGATCGCGAAACGTCTCCTCGTACGCCGTGGTGATCGCGGCCAGGGCGGCGATCGTCACCGCCGAAAACGCGACGAGCGGCGCGCGGTCACGCGCGATCGCGCGGACGATCTCCGCGACTCCGATGAGGAAGCCGCACGCGGGGAGGTAAAGCCGGCTCTCGAGGACCAGCTCGCCAGGCACCACGAGCGCGGGGCCCATGAAAAGGACGAAGGCCACGGCGCCCAGCGCGACGACCCGCCTGCGCACGCCCGGAAGGAAAGACAGCGCGGCGGCGAAGAGAGCGCCCGCCGCGAGACCGGGCCAGACCGGCACGTCGCTCCGAACCTGGATGAGCGACGGGTCGACGGGCATCGCGAGCTGACCAAGGCCCGCGGCCGCGAGGGGCAGGTTCCGCGCGAGCTCGCGAACCGTCGCGCTGGCGGCGTGGGGATGAACGACCGCTCGGCCGGTGATGACCACAGACCATCCGAAGACCAGAATGAGGAGCGAGCGGGACCGTCGCAGGCGAACCCAGGTGTCCGGCTCGAGGAGGGCGACGTGGAGGACGCACACGGCAGGGATCACCACGGCGGTCTCTTTGGTCCCGAGCGCCAGCCCGAACGCGACCAGGTGAAGCCCCCGGGCCAGCCAGGACGAGCCGCGCTCTCCCCGCAGAAAGAGAAGCCACGACGACAGCGCGAAGACCGCGAGGAGCGAGTCGTTGCGTCCGGGAATCCAGGCCACGGCCGAGGCGAGCACCGGGTGCACGGCGAAGGCGAGCGCGGCGACCCGCGTGACGATCGGGCCCAATGCCAGGTGACGCAGCAGCGCCAAGAAAAGGAGGCTCGCGACCAGATGCAAGACGACGTTGGTCAGGTGATATCCGCCCGCCCGTACCCCGCTCCATTGGGCATCGAGCGCGTACGACAGTGTGACCAGCGGCCGGTAGTACGCGTGTTGCGCGTCGACGACGTGCATGTACGCGCGCCTGAAGGCGCCGAGCAGGCCCGCCGGACGCGCGAGGAAGGGCTGGTCGTCGACGATGAAATCGCGGTCGTCGAGGTACGTGAATCCGAACGCGATCGACCGGCCGTGCACCACCATCGCTGCCGTCCCGACGAGGAGACCGTCGAGAAATGCGGCTCGCCGGGCGGTCACGCGATGTCCTCGCCCGTGCGAGCCGACGTACTGGTGCCCGCCGCTGCGGTCGCGTCGGACGGAATCCGCACCCGCCTGAGGTCACGCGGTGTCCGCAGCATCGCGTCGTCGTCGATCACGTCCGCGAGGGAGCGATCGACCGCCCGCACCAGGTCGAGCGCGGTCGGGTATCGGCTGGGGGGCACGTCGATGCCGATCGCGGCGACCACCGCCGGCGCGACTCCGAGCACCAGACTCTCGTAGATGGCGTGCCCGAAGACAATCGTGTCGCTCGCCTCGGACTCCAGCGCGCCGCCGCGACCGAGGGAGACGAGGACCACTCCGCCCTCGTCCAGCAGCGCGAGAGCGTCCAGCTCGGGCGTTCGAGCGGGGGGAAGCTTGCGCGCTCCGGGGGCGATCCGGCGGGTGATGCAGCGATGCTGGCGCGCGTGAAGCGCGCACTTGGCGCGGGGGAACGTTCCCCACACGAGCGCGTTCATCAAGTCGTGCCAGCAGTGCGCTCTCGTAGGCACCTCGCCATCGAGCGCGATGCGCGCGTCGTAGAGCGACCGCGCCTCGACCGGTGCGCCGCGACGCCGGCGCGGCGGCGCCTCCACGAAGCGCACGCAGGGCTCGCCTTCGAACACGCGCGAGAGGGCGTCGATCGGTGGGAAGTCGTCAAAGCCACCGATCGCCGTCGCCGCGCGCGCGAGGGGCCACAAGAGCGCGCTGCTGGTGAGAAAGCGCCGGTCGTAGGCAGCGGCGCGCCGCACCGCGACAAGGGGTCTCATGCGCCACAGCGAACGTACCATGCCCCTACCGGCTGCACGGCGTCCCGCCCCCGCGCAACACTCGGGGGTATGCTCCGGAGGTGCGGGATCGCGCTGAAGTCGTCGTCATCGGCGCGGGGATTATGGGCCTCTCGGTCGCCTATCACCTCGCCGAGCGGGGCATCACCGACGTGACGGTGATCGACCGCGGGTACCTCTGCGGTGGCGCGAGTGGCCGCAACGGAGGCGGCGTCCGGGCGCAGTGGTCGAGCGAGGCCAACGTGCGGCTCATGCTCGAGAGCATCCGCATGTGCCGCGAGTTCGCGACCAAGATGAAGATCAACGTCTGGTTTCGGCAGGGCGGGTACCTCTTCCTCGCACGCACGCAATCCGCGCGAGAGCGCCTCGAGAAGAGCGTGGCCTTGCAGAACGAATGCGGCCTCCCGACGCGCATGCTCACGCCAGCGCAGGCACGGCGCATCGTTCCCGAGCTCGACACGAGCGGCGTGGAGGCGGCGAGCTACAACCCGGATGACGGCGTCGTCTTCCCGTGGCCGTTCGTCTGGGGGTATGCCCAGGCCGCCAGGAAGCTGGGGGTCGAAGTGGTCACGTGGCAGGAGGTCGTCGGCTTCGAGACCACCGGCGCTCGGATCGACGGGGTGCGTCTTCGCCGGATGGCGCTGCCCGGCGCGTCGGCCGGCGTCGCGTCCGGCGCGGGTCCCGTCGAGACGACCATTCGGACGCACAGGGTCGTCAACGCCGCCGGCGCTTGGTCGCCGACGATCGCCAAGATGCTCGGCATCGACCTTCCGAACCGGCCCCACCGCCACGAGATCTGCTCGACCGAGCCGCTCAAGCCCTGGCTCAAACCCCTCGTCGCCGACCTGGACGACGGCCTCTATTTTTCACAATCCACGCGCGGCGAGATCGTGGGTGGAATCCGAAACGAGTACGTCGCGCCGGGCCTCGACCAAGGCAGCTCCACGGCGTTCCTCGGCAAGTACGCGAGGTCGCTCGTGCGCACTTGCCCCGTCATGGGAAGCGTGAAAGTACTCCGCCAGTGGGCGGGTTGCTACGACTTGACGCCCGACGCGAATCCAATCGTCGGCCCCGTGGAAGGCGTCGACGACTTCCACCAGGCGAGCGGCTTCATGGGTCACGGCTTCATGATGGCGCCTGTGGTCGGCAAGCTTCTTGCGGAGCTCATCGCCGAGGGGGCGAGCATTCCGATTTTCGAACGGTGGGCCCTTCGCCGCTTCAAGGAAGGCAAGCTGTTGGACGAGGCCATGATCCTCGGATGACGCGGAGGGAAAGGTAGGTGCGCGTCGACGTTCGTGGCTGACCCGTCGGGAAAATGGGACTCGTGGCGAGCCCGTGGGGTATCGTGCGCTGGAGCATGCCCGGTCTGTCCGACAAAGGCGCGCCCTCTCTGGACGATCCCAGTGACGATGTCGTCGAGTCCGCCCGGCGCGCCACCAAAGTCTCGGGCCGACCGTCCACGCCGGCGCTGCCGGCGGAAGCCTTCGAGCGGCCGAGCTCGACGCTGGACGCCGATCGGTACACCGAACACGAGGTGATCGGACACGGCGGATCGAGCGTCGTGATACGCGCCTTCGACAACGACATCCTTCGCTACGTCGCCGTCAAGATCCTGGCTCCCGAAATCGCGAACGACGGCTCGCAGGTCGACCGCTTCGCCGAAGAGGCGAGGATCACGGGGCAGCTCGAGCATCCGAGCATCGTGCCCGTGTACGAGCTCGGGCAAGATCGCAGGGGGCGGCGGTTTCTGGCGATGAAGCTGATCCAGGGCGCCAACCTCGAAGAGACGCTCGATCGACTCGGCGATACGCGCCTCGAGCCCGCGCGCCTCGCCGAGCTGCTGCAAGTCTTTCTCAAAGTGTGCGACGCCGTCTCGTTCGCCCACAGCCGTGGCGTGATTCACAGAGACCTCAAGCCCACCAACGTGATGATCAGCGATTTCGGGCAGGTTTACGTGCTCGACTGGGGCATCGCGCGCCTTCGACCCGCCGACGCGGGTCACGAGGGGCCTCGCGTTCGCGTGAGCGCTCTTCATGCGGAGCACTCGGAGCTCGATCCGCCAGGCTCGCTCGTCGGGACGGCGTGTTACATGGCCCCCGAGCAGCTGCACGGAAATCACGAAACGCTGGACGAGCAAACCGACGTCTTCGCCCTCGGGGCCACGCTCTACCAAGTGCTGACCGGGCAGCCGCCGCTCACACCCCAGATTGTGCGCGCCGTCTGGGGACGAAAGAGCCCTCCGGCCATCACTCCGCCGGAGCGGATCGACGCGACGGGGCGAGTGCCGCCCGAGCTCTCGCGGATCGCGATGCGCGCGGTCGCCTACGACCGGGCGAGCCGATACCGATCGGTGGCGGACCTCAAGCGCGACATCGAGTCGTTCCAGCGCGGCGCCTGGGACCTGCCGCGGGTCGCCTTCACCGCCGGGTCGATCATCATGACGGAGGGCGAGCCGGGCGATACGGCGTACGTGATCCTCGAAGGTCGCTGCACCGCGTACCGGCTCGACGGTACGACGGAGGTGGAGCTGCGGGTCATGGGCCCGGGCGACGTCTTCGGCGAGACCGCGATCTTCTCGCACAAGCCCCGGACCGCGAGCGTCAAAGCGACGACCGACGCGCTGCTGCTCAAAGTGACCGGCGACGTCCTCTCGAGGGCGCTGGGGCTAAACTCCTGGATGGGCGCGTTCGTCCGGGCGCTCGCCGATCGATTCCGCGAAGCCGACCAGCAGCTGCGCGGTCGCGAGCGGCCGAGCGTCATCCCCCCGGAACCGTCGCCGATCTCGGCGAGCACCGCCCTCCAGAAAGCGGCCCAATACGCCGCGGCCAGCGCCGACGCGATGAGCGAGCTCGAGTCGTTCCGGTATGCGTCGGCCGACCTGCCACGCGCGTCGCTGCCGGCGGGCTCGGTCATCGTCACAGGCGGGGACTCCAGCGACACCGGCTTCGTCATTCTGCGCGGGCGCTGCACCGAGTATCGGGTGGAGGGCGCGACCGAAAAGGCGCTGCGGGACATGGGACCCGGCGACGTCTTCGGCGAAGCCGCCGTGCTCTCTGGCCGACCTTGGGCCGTCAGCGTCCGGGCGGCGACCGACGTGGATCTCGTTTTGGTCCGGCGCGACGTGCTCGCCCAGGCGCTCGGGCTCCACTCTTGGGTGGGGGCCTTCGTGAAGGCGCTCGCGGATCGCTACTGCGAGGCCGAGGAGCGCTTGCGGGCGAGGGAGCGGTCGGGCTAGTCCGGGGCAAGTCCCATAAGGCTCGACGGACTCGACCACAGAATCGTCCGCAAAGCCTCGGTGCCAATCCTCGCGTCCTGAGCGAGCGCCTCATCGACGATGTCCGCTGCGTGGTCCAGGTGGGGGAAGTCGGTGCCAAATACTATGCGCGAAGGACCGAGCTCCAACGCAACATGGTCGAGCATTGCCTCGGTGGGCTCCATCGCGATCCAGCACTGCCGCTGAAAGTATTCCGAGGGCCGTCGCACGACTCGGCCGCGCACCTCGGCACTGAGCTGCGCGTACTCGATTGCGTCGAGGCGCCACAGCCAGTAGGGCAACCATCCGCATCCCGCCTCAAGGAAGCCGACCCTCAAGGAGGCATATCGTTCGAGAATTCCGCCTTCGATGAGCGCGAGAAGCGCCATCATCATTTCCATGGGGTGAGAGCAAGCGTGCTGCGCAAAGTGGCTTGCGAAGCGATCCGCGCCCGCCGTCGGGACGCGCGTGTGCGTGCCTTCGTGCAGAAGGACCGTGACGGAATTGTGTTCGCACGCCGCAAAGAACGGATGATACGCCGCATCGCCGAGCGTTCGGCCGCAAACGGGGTTTGGCCGAAGTACGACCGCCCTCAACCCATCGCGGAGGGCCTGCTCGAGATCCTGCACCATGGCGCCCGGGTCGTGGCGGGACAAAAGCGCCGCGCCGACGAGTTTCGTCGGTGCGAATGAACACATATCGACGAGCCACCGATTGTAGGCGCGCGCATACGCTCTCGAGAGCTCTGCGCCGATCGAATCGTCGTAGACGAGAAAGGGTGCAAACGTCGGCAGCATGACCGCCACGTCGACTCCGGTCGCCTCCATTTCGGCAAGTTGGCCTTGAGGAGTCTCGGCCGCCGAGAGGAGTGGACGACGCCGTGCGGCGATTAGCCCTGTCTCGATGTACGCCACTTCGGTCACGTCACGCATCAGAGGTTTACCCGCCACACCAAGAACATCGGGGGTACGCAGCAGCGCATGCTCGCCAAGCCTCTCCAACCGCGACGCGAGTGTCTCTCCGAACGGAGCCACCGACATCAACTGCGGGGCTTGGTCTCGCATTGTTACCGGGAGGTACTCGCGCCACATGCCGATTGGCTCCATGACGTGCCGATCCACGTCCATGATCCGCATACCGTTTCGCATGGAATTGCTCCCTCGCCGCTTACACAAGCAAAGGTACGGAGTTCAGATTGACCTCGACCAGTGGTTGAAGCCTCCAGCCGAGATTGAACGGCACGTCGTATAGTCTCCCCGGCGCAAACCTCGGCCAAAAATGACGAAGGCCCGGAACAATCACCTGGGCTACGTTCAGGTTGATATCGGGACGGGTTTTGTCTACCACAATGAGCTCCAAGCCACTGTCTTGGAGCCGGTTCATGCATTTCTCGATGTCGACCTGCAGGTCAGCACCTTCAATTCGCGGGAGGCAACGAGACGAGACCGAAGGAACGTCGGGCTGAGGAAATAAATATTCGCGATCAAAGAGCCGGTCGAGGTCCCACGGCGCACGGCGCTGACCGGTGGGGTCGAACAGCTGGTTTAGCTCCGTTAGCGCTCGTTGCACGGCAAGACGCGGCTGGAGATGGCAGCCGAACCCGATCGCAAAGCGATCCTCGTTGGGTTCACGCGCCAGGGCAACACATGTAGGGATGCGAAGATCGTGGGTCAGATCAAGCACCCAGACTGTCCATCCCAGCCGTGCGTAGTCAGCACGAACGTCATCGAAGTAGCCGTCATTGAAGCTATCGATGTCAATCGCCGGGCGAGAAACTTTATTATACCACCAAATGGACACTGCATCCCGCTCGATGAGCTCGAGAAGGCCTTGCAATATCGCCTCTTCGAGACAAGTGCCAGCGGCAACGCCATTGCCACAAGGGCGGCAAAACAGGGTACCGCACTCGGTCGGCGCTTCGGAGTAGCAATACGTAAGCGGAATATAGCGTCGCTGCTTGTGAGTCAGTGACCACGCCGGAGTCCAATCGATCTCGGTCATCGAATCGAGTGGTGCAGGGACTCGCTCGCGGGCGCCCGATCCGAACCGGTTGATACGGTTACGCTCGAGATACTGGCTTTGACTAAAGTTCAAGAGGTCGGCCGGCGGCACGGCTGCCGAACCTAGTGCCTCGCTCGTTGCGCGCACACGGGCCTCGTCACCTTGATATACGCCGCTAAAGCGCTCGAGCGCTTCGCATAGAGCGCTCACCCGCGCTTGCTCCGGGCTGCGTCCCTTGCCGGCGCAAGGCTTGTCGAAATCATTCGCATTGGGGACATCGCCTCGGGGGCACACCATGTACCCCGACGCGTACACGGCGCGGAGTTCGGTGTCTCGCCCCGGCATCTGCACCACGTGGGTGACCGGCCCGGTCAGCGGCCCGATCAGGTGTCGGTAGCGGTCGTAGGTCTCTCTCGGCGTCTGTCGACGATATCCGCCGTCGGTGGCGTGCGCCTTCTCGACTGGCCGCAATTCGATCGGGCGGTCGCCGACCGCCCGCATCAGGCTGGCGTCCCCACATGAGGGACACTGCGGCCTCTTGACGACTGTGTGCGCCGTCGTCTGCAAAGAGCCAAAGTCGAGCGAGAGCACCGTGGAATCGAAGACTGTTCCAGACGCGGAGCTCCTCGACGCTACGGCGCGGGCGATGAGAAGTGCCGCAAATCCGCAGGCGGTTCGAATGCTGGCCTCGATTGAAGCAGGAGGGGGACAGACTTGGTCCACGTGTCCGCGCCGCCTGCGGACCATTTCCTCGACAGGTCGATTGTTGCGCATCCAGAAGGCCAGACAATCCCAGCAGGGCCCATGACGCCGAAATACGGGCCCAAAGAGCGGTTTTGTTCCAACGACTTTGATGAGGGCCCAGCAGCCCTCGATGCGCAGCATATTGATGTTGATCGCAGAAAGCTCTGAACGAAGATAATCGTTCGCTACCACTAGCTTGAAAGGCGACGCACCGTCGATGCGCACCCCCGCTGCCCGAAGAGCGTCAGCCATAGCTTCCGGGAACGCAGGGTCTCCAACGTACTGCACCGAGACGGGCGTGCGGGGTAAAGCCTGGCTCGCAACTGCGGGATCGATGCCAACGCCGTGCCAGAAAGCAGCGGAGCAAAGCGAAACCTCGGTGGCCGCTGGCACCAGATAGCCGCGCGCAATGAGGTGGCCCAGAACGTAAAGCGCCTCGGCCTCGGACACCCCGTGGCCCACGTTCCGGAGGATGTCCGCGACCGAGCGCCTTCCGTCCACGAGCGCAATCACCTCGGTTGCGCGGAAGTCCGAAAGAACGAAGCGTTGCCCTTCGCCGATGAGGAACACAGAATCGTGTCCCATCGGCTCGACCCGAAGGCCCGGCCTCACCGTTAAAACGTGTCCAAGCTCCGGGAGATCCATCGGCGAACCGACGCTCTCGCGTTCACGCGCAACACGTAAAGGGAAACTGTGCCCCGGTGCTGTTGTACGCCGCCAGCGCGACGCTCTGATCCTTGATAACGGGCTCGCACGGCAGGTTCAGTGTGAGCTTGTGGGCGCTGAGTGTCTCCCATTTCGACGGAACAACCTTTCCACCCTGACCCACCGTCGCCGCGCTCCACCGCGCCGTCGGGTCATTCTTTACCTTCAAAATCAACTTCCAAGGCTCCGTGTAGTCTCGAATCGTCGTGAGAGCGAGGTTGAAGTCCGCGTCCAAGAGCTGTGCAAAAGCCGCATTTTCCCACGCCTTTGCCATCGCGGCGATGACAACGACCTCGAAGTCCATGAAACTGCCAGCGCTCGGCACGAACCCGCCCGGAGGAGGACCGTGACCACCGAAACGAACTGGAGACCCCGCGACCATGTAGTCACCGAGCGAGAGACTTGCTCTCTCCGTCAGGTCGATGGCGGCGGAGGTAACGAGCGAATTCCCTCGCGGCGTCGCACCGCCGCCGCCGATCGTCCCGAACATCGAGGGCCGGATCGCATAGTAATCTGCGAGCGCCAACGCGTGATTCGAGGCAGCGATGCGAACGGGCGCCCCAGATCCGCCGTTCGTCATCGGCTCGAGCGGAATACGCAGACTCAGCTGATCCTCCCCATCTGCTGGCCAGGTCCAATCGTCACCAATCCACTTGAAGTGTGGCTGTTCGGCAACCTCGAAGTCCAGCACGTTCGGCCACGGCCAGGCGAAACCAAAAGAGTCGCTCAGCGCCGTCTTCGGGTCGCGGACGAGAGCGGAGCGGAATGTACCATTTGTCCATGCCAAAGCCACGGCACGAAGCCAGGTAGTCCGAAACGTCATCAATTCGCCGTCAAGGGTATTCGTTCCGGGCATTGAGCCACCTCCTTTGCGTTGTTCACTTCATGCACGTGCGTTGTTCACTTCATGCACGCCGGGATTGAGCTCCACGAGGTGCTCGAGACGCGACCTGTACGGTTCATCCTCGCCAAAATGGCTCACAAGGTCTCTAATCGCGAGCGCCTCCACTCGTGGCATATCGTGTCGCCGCGCAAGCTGCGCCGCTTCCTTGAGCGAGGCTCGTGCACTCTCGGGGACGCCACTATCCTGTTGCAGGAGTCGATACATCGCGCGCCTCCGATGAAGCTCAGGCGCGTAGAAGTGCTCGTCGTTTTCTTGACACAGCACCAGGCACCGGTCGATGCGGTCAATCGCCCCATCCAGACATCCGCGCTCCGCGAGATTGTCTGCGATTAGGGAGCCGTAGTAAGACAGGCACAGCTTGCATCCCATGGCCGCAAGGCCGCCCAAAATGGCATCGGCGCGCTGCTCATCGCCAGTCGCCCACGCGTGGATGATCGCTGCGTATCCCTCGTAGGCCGGCAGTCCGTACTTCTGGGCCAACGTCAGGATCTCTGCGGTCATCGTGGCAGCCCCCGCCTTATCGCCGGCAAACTGATAGACTTGGCAGCCGTAGAGCAGCCCAATGGCGATCGAAGGGACATGCCCCACGTCGCGTGCCCATTGAAGAGCGGTCCTGACTTGCTCGAAAGCCGGAGCGGTTTGACCGGAGAACCACTGCAGATGGGCCAGAAGGGTCTTAGCCAGAACAAGCGAGTCCAACCCCATTCGTGGGCCCTGATCGCGATGCAACTTCGGATCGTAGAGGCTGATGGCCTGCTCCAGAGCATGCCTGGCACCGGACATATTACCCTCCGGATGCAGTGTGATGCCGAGCACCGTTGCGGCCGCCGCACGCAGCCCCGGATCGCCCGTAGCGTCGGCAGCGGCCACAAGTTGCCGTGCCACTTCATTGGCCGCGCGTCGCTTGCTCGCCGTATGGTAATATGCAAATAGTGACCACAATGTCGGAACCCGGTACCGGTTGAATGAATCGACTTCACGCAACAGCGTCGCAGAGCGCTTGGCGATTGCCTCGACCTGAGGATCGGCCCAGCCTCGCGTCGCCATCATCGCCTGTGACAGTACGCTGTTTGCGACCAGTTCCGCCTCGGAGCGCGGGGAACCTTCCAGACACTCCGCCCAGGACACGACGCTGGAGGCGTGTACCGTAGCCTCGACGTAAGCACATCGCTGGAGGGCCTGGTCCGCAGCCAGCTGAGCGTACGGTAGCGCAGCGGCCTTTCGGTCGGCAGCGGCGTAATGGAACGCCAGGAGATCGGGTTGCGCCTTCGCGATGTCCGGGAATCGCTCTTCGAGCGTCGATGCTATGAGCACGTGGGCGCTCTGTCGAGCATACGTCGAGCTGAGGTCGTAGGCAGCATCGCGAATGAGTGCATGCTTGAACGCATAGGTATTGTCAGACACCGGGTACACGAGTCCGGCTTCGATCAGTTTGCGAAAGTCCTCGGAGAGCACGTCCGGGGTCATGGAGCCGACGGCCGCAAGAATGTCGAGTCGGAATTCCCGCCCGAGGGTCGCCGCCAGTTGAGCCGTCTGCTTGGCCCGGCCCAGGCGGTCGAGGCGGGCCATCAGCACGCCGCCGAGTGGCGAAGGAATCTCGAGTTGATCGAGCGACGGAGGGGGCGACGAGCCTCGGTCCGAGCTTACCGCGAGTACCCCGGCCTCCATGAGTGTCTTGGTGAGCTCCTCGGCGAAGAGCGGCACCCCTTCGGCCTTTTTTAGTACGAACGCCAGGAGCTCGGAGGACAATATCTTGTCTGGCGCTAGCGAAGTGACGATCTGCGCGGTGTCGGAGTCGCCTAGACGTTCGAGAGCGATGTTCAGACAGCGACCCGGCCATGGGTTTTCGAATTCCGGGCGGGCCGTCAATACGACGAGGAGCCGGGAGTTCGATTCGCTCGCAGCCAGAGTATCCAGGAATTGCAAAGTCGATGGATCCGCCCAATGAGCATCTTCGACGAGGAGGAGTACCGTCCCGCGTTTGCCTAGAAACTCGAGCCACCCCAGCAAGGATTGGAAGACGACCTGCCTTTGCTTCTGGGGCGAGAGATTCAGCGTAGCCTGGTGAGGAGCACCATTAGCAGAGAAAAGAGGCGCAAATGCCCCCACGACGCCCAAGCCCAAGGCGCTCGAACCGGAGAGCCACCCTTCGATTTTGCCGAGTCTGCGTTCATTGGGCTCGTCGGGTTGGATGCCGAGCGTCCGCTCGATCATGTCGATGATGGGGTAGAGAGCCCGGTTCTTGTGATACGCGGATGCGCGGCATTCGAAGACGTGGTCGGCCCCTTCAAGTTGTCGCCGGAACGCTTGGACGAGCCGAGTCTTGCCCATCCCTGGCTCAGCCCGTATGACGACATTGCGCCGGCCGCCACGGCTCACGTCTTCCCAGGCCTCCGCAAGGGCCCGAAGTTCGGGTGCTCGGCCCACGAAGGGGCTCAGGCCACCCATCATGGAGACGTCCAACCGGCTCCGAGCGTCGGTCCGTCCGAGCACGGCGTGAAGCGAGGCCCGGGGAAAGTCTTTCGGCGTCTTGCCTGGCAGCGCCTGACATCGGAAGAATCCGTCTACGAGATGGCGCGTCACGTCGTCGATCAAGATCGTGTTGGGCTCGGCCATGCTCTGAAGTCGCGCGGCCAAGTGCGGGATCTCTCCGTGAGCCAGACTTTCCGACCCCGACCCGAGCGAACCGATCAGTGTGCGCCCAGTGGCTATGCCAATGCGCACTCTCAACTCGGGCCACCCACGGTAGAGGAGCCGTACGTTTAGGTCTGCCATCGCCGCGATGATTCCGAGAGCGGTCTCGACCGCTCGTCTCGCGTCATCATCATGCGCTTCCGGAAACCCGAAATAGATGAGCTGCCCGTCTCCCAAGTGTTGGGCTACGTAGCCACCGAATTCATGAACGACTCTGCTCGTAGTCTGATGGAAGTCGCGGAGGATCGACAGCCAGTCGTCCGGTCCGAGGTTTCGGAGGTAATTCGTTGATCCGACAATGTCGCAGAACAAAACTGCAAGGGGCCGCCGCTCGTCGCGATCCGCAACCAATCGTGCTCCGCAATGATTACAAAACCGCGCCGGCTCAGGTTGGGGAGACCCGCAATGTTCGCATGCCCGTGGCGATGGCGAGGGGTTCACGGCAGCGGCGACCCTCGTTGATGGTGACGGGTATTGGGCGGTTTCCCTCTCGTCGTGTGCTGCATTCCTTGCCAGCCGGAGAGGCGGCAAGGCGATGTTCCCATTCGAGGAGGAGTGTGACCTGATGATGGAGCCTCGACGCGGACCGACAACACCACAAAGCCCCCGCTCGCCCTCTGCACGTCGCGGCGGTTGTGCAACGTCGCCAGGCGTGGCAGCAAATGGGTGCAGGAAACCGTGGGCCGTCCCATTTCTCGTCCACGCGCACTATCTGCCTGTGGTGCAGGCCGTCAATAGATATTATACCCAGAGTGACTGCGTCGCTCGGCCGCCTGCCGATCGGGGCGCGTATCGGCGGCGGTCGCCGTGCGTCTTCGGGTTCGGAGCGGACGCTGCGCCTCCGTACAGCGTTTTCACCCTTCTCATTCACTGAGCGGATTGTTTCTCGTGTCGGATGAGGCTCCGAGTCGTGACGAGGTGTTTTCGGCGTGAGGTCCAGTCGCTTCTGGCCTATGACGGGATGGGGTTGCGGCATCGAGCTCGTGATGCGTTGTTCAGTCGCAAGGACGAGGAGGGGATGGGCCCGACCCGATGGGCCCGACCAGCGGCGGAGCCTGCGGCAAGGCTGCCGCGAGGCCGCGCGCGTCCAAGTGGCGTACCGAAGAACACCGTGCCGGACGCGGACTTCTAGCGATGGCGGCCGACTATATGATTCACCGTCAAGCGTGACTTGCCGAAACCACGCCGAGCTCTGCCCATGGTACCTTGCCGCACCGTGTCGCAAGCGCCGCTGCTCGACCCGATGACCGACGTGGACCGGCTCCGCCTCGAGCGCGACCTCTACCTCGGCCTCCTCGGTCTGAGCGACCGCGAAGACCCCGGGGCCTTCGTCGAAGAGGCGCTCGGCCTCATCGTGCGCGTGCTCGGCGCGGAGCAGGGGTACCTCGAAGTGTCGGACCCGGAAGAGGGGCCGACGTCGTGGCGTGCGGCCGGCTGCTCGGACGAGCAAGTCCAGCTGATTCGATCCATCGTCTCGCGCGGGATCATCGCGGAGGCCATGGCCCAAGGGGAAGTGATCGCCTGTCCGTCGGCGATCCTCGACCCGCGCTTCCGCGACCGTCCGAGCGTACAAGCGTCGAGGATCGAAGCGGTGCTCTGCGTCCCCATCGCGCGCAAGACGCCGATCGGCGTTCTTTACATCCAGGGCCGCCGCGCGGGGGGATCGTTCTCCGACGGCGAGATCCAGCGCGCCCAGGTGTGCGCCCGGCACCTCGCCCCTCTGGTCGAGACGCTGTTCCTGCGCTCGCGGCGGCAGCAGGCCGACCACGTGGCCGCGTTGCGAAAGCGGATGTCCCTCGACGACATCGTCGGCACGAGCGCCGCCCTGGCCGCGGTCCTTCGCGAGGTCGAGCTCGTGGCGCCCCTCGACGTCGCGGTGCTCATCACCGGCGAGACCGGCACCGGCAAGACGCAGCTCGCGCGGGCCATCCACGAGAACGGCCCGCGTCGCGGTCGTCCGTTCGTCGAGCTGAACTGCTCGGCGATCCCGGACGGCCTCGTCGAGAGCGAGCTGTTCGGAGCGATGGCCGGGGCCCACTCGACGGCCACGAGGCGCACGGAGGGGAAGGTCGGCGCGGCCAAAGGGGGGACGCTGTTCCTGGACGAAGTCGGCGATCTCACGCCCGCCGCCCAGGCCAAGCTCCTCACGTTCCTCAACACCCGCGAGTACTTCCCACTCGGATCGGCCACGTCGATCAAAGCCGACGTGCGAATCATCGCGGCCACGAACCTCGACTTGGAGGAAGCAGCTCGCGACAAGCGCTTTCGCAGCGACCTTTTCTTTCGACTGCAAGTCCTGCCCATCCGAATGCCGGGCCTCGCCGAGCGCTCGGAGGACGTCGCGCCCCTGGCCGCGCACCTTTGCGAGCGCGCGGTCCGATTCCACCGTCTCGCGCAAGTCGTGCTCTCGCCGGGCGCGCTTCGGGCCATCGAGGTGGCCGAGTGGCCGGGCAATGTTCGCGAGCTCGCGAGCGCCATCGAAGCGGCAGCGATCCACGCAGCGGCCGACGGGTCGCGGTCGGTCGAGGCGGCGCATGTATTCCGTGAGACGACCGGCGCGAGCTCGCCGCCCGCTCGCCCGCCGCTTACGTTCCAGGAGGAGACGCGCCGCTTCCAGGCCGGCGTCGTGCAACGCGCGCTCGAAGCCGCGGACTGGCAGGTCACGGCGGCCGCGCGAACGCTCGATCTCACGCGGGCTCACATGTACAACCTGATCAAAGCGTTCGACCTGAAGCGGGGTTCGAAGCGGGGGTAGGAGGGGCCGCCTCGATGGTCGCATCCGTGGCGTGTGCGACCGCACGAACCAGTCGGACCGGTGCACCGGCGAGTGGGACGGGCGCACCAGCACGTGGGACGGTGCACCGGCACGTGCGACTCGCGCACCGGCACGTGGGATGGGTGCACCGGCACGTGCGACTCGCGCACCGGCACGTGGAGCGCACGTGCGGGCGGGCTGGACACATGCGCGTTCCATTCGCGCTCGCGCGCGGTCACGTCGGACCCCCGCCAGCTCCCGTCGTGCGCACGCGCGGGAATGTCGTGCGCACGCGGCGGACCGAGGGGCGCGTACACCCGTCGCGTGGCCCTGGAGGGGTCACCGTGAAACAAATGGCCCGTCCCGGCAAATTCGCCTCGCCCAGGACTTAATGGGGTAGAGGACGCGCGTGCGCCGGGCTCGGTGCTCGGGGGCGGGCGGCCTCACGGTCGAGAGCAGACCAGAGAGAAGAGCCAACCCCCCATGGTGAAACGAAGAGGAAAAGGCGTGACGGCCACACTCGCGGAGCAGTTGATCACGGGCGCGAGCAAGCACTTCGCGAGCGGCCCACCCGTGGCGTTCGCGAGTGATTCCTTCACGCCGGCGCAGATCACGTCGCAGCTCCAATCCATCATCGCCTTGCGAGCTGACGTGGAGGCTGCCAAAAACGCGCTCAAAGCGAAGCTCGCCACCGAGGCCGCCAACATGCCCGCATTGCGCGACTTCCTCGATGCCCTCGTGGCGTTCGTGAAAGTCACGTATAGCAAGTCGCCCGACGTGCTCGCCGACTTCGGACTGACTCCGAAGAAAGTGGCGACGCCGCTCACCGTCGAGCAGAAGGCCGCCGCCGCCGCAAAGCGCAAGGCGACGCGCGAAGCGCGGCATACGCTGGGAACGAGGCAGAGAAAGGCGGTCAAAGGGGCGGTGACGGGTGTCGTCGTAACCCCCGTCACCGCACCGGAGGCTCCGGCAAAGTGACGCGAGGGACCGAGGGGCTCGCGGTGCATCGTCGCGCAACATCGGAAACGAACGCACGCGGGCCGACCGGCAATGGCCACGACGAGGAACAAATTGCGGTTTTCTTGGCCATCCCCAAAGCGCGGACCGACGCTTGCGGAATGAGCACCGAAGATCATCAAGACGCGGCCGAGTCGAAAAGGCAACTGGAGCTGAAACGCGTCGTAGAGAGGCTTCTCGACGTCCATTCCGCGGAGGACGCGCGCAGGCGGGGCCTGTCGCCCCGTGAGGCGCGGCGGGAGGTCGTTCAGCGGTGGAAGGCGTGTGGCCCGCCCAAGGCCATCGGTTCCATTCTCGACGGCCTTCTGTCGATCTGAATCGATCGAGTCAACTTCATCGGTAGTGGCGGGCTGTCCACCCCACTGGTCACCCGTCAAATCCTCTGGACACCCGCCCGTGCGATCCACGGGCAATCTCCGCGATTTGCCCCGGATCCCCGGTGGCTCGCCCCGTGCACCAAGGGCGGGCACCATGTCCTCGGTCCGCAACATCGCAGTCGCCCAGCCCTACGTAGACCCCGCGGACGCGGCCCCCGAGTCGTCCGCCAGCGCGTCCCGCGATCCCCTCCCGCCGCCGCTCGAGCCATGGATGGCCGGATTCCACGCGGCCGTCCTCCGCGCGGACACCGTTCCGTTTGCGACCGTGTGGGAAGACCTGGCCCGCGGCCGGCTCCGAACGCTGCGCGAGACCGTCACCCGCGATCGCGTGTACCTCGTCGCCCAGGTGATTGCGCGACCCTGCGGCCTGAGCCCCGAAGACGCGTCGCTCGTCGTGAATGTGCTCTGCGGCGAGGCGCGCAAAGTCCTCGCGTGTGACCTGGGCATCGCCATCTCGACCGCCACGGGCCGCTTTCTGCGGGCGCTCGCGCGACTGGAGCTCGCGGAGCGCAACGTGCCGCTGCCGCTCGTCCTCGCCGCGCAGAGCTGCGCGGGGGTCGCCCGGATCCCGAGCGCGCGCGCCGCCTTCTTCGACTACGACGGTAGCCGTTGCCTGGCCGCGTGCGTTCCCCGGCCGGCGACGACGCAGCTCATCGCCCTGACGCCCAGCGAGCAAGAGGTCGCGCAGTGGCTCATCGAAGGCTTGACCCGATACGAGATCGCCGAACGCCGAGAGACGTCCGCGTACACTGTGGCGCGTCAATTCCACTCTGTCTTTGCAGGGCTGCGGGTCACCGGCCGGTATGCGCTCATTCGCCGTGCAGTCGAGCTGCATTGCTTTCACGAGCTCCGCATCGCAGAAGCGGCCGCCGACGAGGCATCCAAGGAGACAAGCGGGACAACCGCAACAAACCCGCGTTGACACTTGTGTCCGCGGCCTTGTACCGTCCGGCCGACTGACCGTTTTGTCGCGTGGGGTAGGCGTCGGCGATGCGACGCGCCGCGACACGCACATCGGGAGAGATGGCCATGAAGACCGCGCGTACGCTCCGCTGCACGCTCCGGCTGCTGTCCGCAACCGTCGGCACCGTTCTGCCGATGGCGCTCCTATGTGGAGCGCTTGCGGCGTGCGACGACGAGAACGACCCGAAGACGTGGGTGAAGCGCCTGGACGACCCTGCGCAGCGCGCCAACGCGAGCAAGCGCCTGACGCAGTTTTACGAAGACGACATGACCAAGGCGAGCAACAACGCGAGCGCGCCCGAGGTCAAGTCGCTGCTCGATACGATCGTCGATCCGCTTACCAAGCAGTACACGTCGGGTAGTCTCGACGAAAAAACGCGGATCGACTTGATGAAGTTCCTCGCGGAGACGCACGACCCGCGCACGCAGCCGGCGATTTCGAAGGCGCTCAAAGACTTCGAGATGGGCAAGACCGACGACGAGGGGCGGGTGGCGTGCGAATCGCTCCACGCGATGGCCAAGGCCGGGGTGAAGCTCGATCAGACAGTGGTCGACGACCTGTGGAGCATGTTCGCGAAGTTCAAGCTCTCCAAGGCGCAGAGCGAGCGCCTGTACCACGCGGTCCACGACGCGGTGATCGCGGTGCGCGATCCGAGCTACGGCGACAAGGCGATCGAGAAGCTGAAGGCGCCGGTGACGTCCGACGTCGACTCCCAGAAGGATCAGCTCATGTGGTGGCAGCTCACGAGCGTGCAGCTCTTGAGCGAGATGCGTTACCCGAAGGCGGTCAAGCCGCTCATTCTGACGCTGCTGACGCCGACGAAGACGTCGACGTTGGGGGCGACGATCCAGTTTGCGCTCCTCAAGGTGGCCAAAGACGCCGAGCCCGAGCTGATCAAGGCGCTGAACGGGCAGGACCCCGACTACGCCAAGGCGAGCGAGGGGTTCGAAGACAAGGCGGGCGTCGGCGTCATCGCCGAAGTGCTCGCGCAGCTGGGACGGCCGGCCGGGCGGGACGCGATCCTGGTGGCCCTGCCGAGCGCGGAGACCGACACCGCGCGAACGGAGCTCGCGCAGGCGCTCGTGCAGATGCCCAACGATCCGCGCGTTGAGCCCGCGTTCTTCGACGCATACAAGAAGCTCACGTGGGACTCGAGCGACAAGCTCCTCGGCTCGCTCAAGCCTCGGGCCGCGCTCGCGCAGCAGTCGGCCAATTTCTACGATCCGAAGCTCGTCGACTGGCTGCTCAAAGAGCTCAAGAAGGCGCCGGACTACTCGGCGAGGCTCCTCCAGCTCGACGCGGCGTTCAAGCTGATGACCCCGGAGCGCAAGGCCGACGTGGCCGACGCGATGGCGAAGGTCAAGAAAGAGGCCCCGGCCGACATCTTCGGCCTGAGCCAGCAGATGTTCGAGAACGCGAGCGCCGCGCTCGACCGGTGCAAGACCGAGACGAGCTGCTACTTGGCGCTGCTCGAAGAGCCGGTTCCGGCCGGGTCGCCGACGGCGAACTGGAAGGCGATCAAGTCCACGTGGATGTCCGTGATCTACGGGGGTGGTGCGAACGCGAACGCCACACGGGGCGAGCTTCTCAAGCGCCTCGAGAAGGTGAGAAACGCCGGGGCACGCATCGCGCTCTGCGAGGCGATCGACGAGCTGTCGCCGCAAGGCGACGTGGCATCGGCCGATGCGCTCGACAAGATCGTGGCCACCGACACGAAGAACGGCGACAAGGAGCTGGCCGCGACCGACAACACGGTCGCGCAGGTGGCGTGGCGTTTGCGGGTCAGAGGGCTCTAGAGCACGTCGATCGTCACGCGAACATCACCGGGAGGAACGACGTACCGCTCGCCTGCGATGGGGTCGATGGCGTCGGGCACCAGCTCGAGCATCGGCACTAGGGCAAACGCCCGCAGGCGCAGCTGCGGATGGGGCAGGGTGAGTCGCTCGCTTTCGTGGACGACGCCATCGGCCCAGAGCAGGTCCAGGTCGATGTTGCGAGGTCCCCATTTTTCGCGGCGCACGCGCCCGAGGTGCGCTTCGATTCCAAGCAGCACGTCGAGCAGCTGGTCGGGTGTCCCGGCATAGGAGACAAGCGCCGCGGCATTGAGGAACTCACCCTGCTGCACGTCCCCCACGGGCGCGGTCGCGTAGACGTGCGACGAGCTCTCGACCCGCGCCGTTCGCGCGAGCTCGCCAAGGGCGGCCCGCATCGTGGCCAGCCGGTCGCCCAAGTTGGCGCCGAAGCCGACGACCGCGCGGAGAGCCAACGCCCCGCTACAGCCTCGCTGGCTCGAACATCAGCGGGTCGGTCAGCGTTCCCTGGTAGTTGCCGTTGACCAGGTTGTCTTGCACGAAAAAAAGGAGGTCACTCTCCGCTGCGCCGTTGAGCTTTGCGTCCAGCGTGATGATGGCTCCGGGAGGCGTGTCGAACCGGATGCCGTCGCTGCCGGTGGACGTTTGCGTGATGACCTCGACCTGGCCCGGGCTCGGCTGCACGAGTTGGTCGCTCGGCTCGAGAGCCTCCCCGATCGCGTTCGCGATCGCCCCGCTCGCCACCGAGACCGATACATCGAAGCTGCAGCTGGCGAGCGACCGGCTCGTGTCGCAGGTCCACCACACGTGCCAGTGGCCCCCCGTCTGGTACTCGGTGAAGACGCCGACCCCTTGCCCGGGCTGCGCCGTCATCGTCTTGTCCGGATCGACATCGACGAGCATCGGCTGCGTCGACGCGCCGGTCGCGGCCGCGCCGGGCCCGCCCGCGCCCGCGAGATTCACTGCGTCGTTGTGGCCGTACCCGTGGCCACCGGAATCGCCGCTGCAACCGGCGAAGAGCGGCGACGCCGTCGCGACGCAGACCGCCATCGCCCTCAGAATCCACGCCGACATCTGCCGTCCCTCCTTCGGTACGTGACCGCGAGATCGGAGACTTCGTCAGCGGTGACCGCCCCCGCGTCCGCCGCCTCCGCCGCGAGACCCGCCGCCACCGTGGACGCTGCCGCCACCACCATGGAAACCGCCGCCGCCTCCGCCGCCATGGAACCCACCCGAGTATCCACCACTGCTGTTCATGCCGCCAGTCGAGCCGCCTCCCGCGTTGCCGTGGAAAGCGGGGACGCCGACGTGGTAGCCCGGCGATGGGCTGGCCGTGCGATAGCCCGGCGATGCGGAGCTCGGTGCGCCGAAGTAAGGACGCGCGCTCGCCGCGTAGGGGGAACGCATCGGTGCAGACGCCGCTGCGCTGCCTGTGAAGCCGGCGCCGAGCCGCCCGCCGAAGTGCGATGGTGCCGCCGGCCCGTACGCCGGGCCCACTGCGCGCCCCGCACCGGCCCACCCGCGGGACGTCCCCGTCATGACCGCGGCCGTCCGCGGCGCCGCGCCGTGCCTTGCAAACTCCCTCGCCTGTAGGACGCCGCGGTCGTTGCCCGCTCGGACCACCGCCGATTGCGAAATGCGCAGGGTCGCCGGCGGGGGCCCTCCCACGCCGGGATGGGCGAGCACATGACCCCCCATCGCGCTGGCGGCCCCGGGCTCCCACGGGCGCGTGTGCTCGGCGATGAGGCCGACCCGCTCGCCACCGACCATCCGCGAGCTCACCCTCGGATGGAACAAGTCGCCCGCCGCCACGAACCCGTAGGGCGCTCTCGGCACGAACCCGAGACCGACCGCGACCCCGCTGCGCCAGCACCAGGTCGGCGCGAGCGGCGCCCACCCGACGTACCCCCAGTCGCCCCGTCCGTAGCGCCACGACACCCACGCGCCGGCGTACGCGCGCCCCGGGATCCACTCCCAGCCGACGCCGCCTCCGTAGACCCAGCGCCCGTAGTGGAACGGCGCCCAACCCCAGGCGTAGTCGCTGACCCACACGTAGTCGTCGTCGTATTCCCAGTGCCCGGCGGTCTGGTACGGCGCGAAGTCGGGACCCACCGCCGACGGCGACGGAACCCAGACCGTGCCGTACGTTGGGTCGTCGGCCCAGGTTCCGTACGGGTCGAGCGCGCCGCGGAAATCGTTCAGCGAGGACGGAGATGCGTCGACGACGAACGGTTCGCCGGCGGGCGCTTCGTCGTCGTCGCCCACCACGACCTCTTCCGAGCCGATCTCCGAGCCTGGCGCTGCGGCGGGTGGCGCCTCTTGTTGCGGCGCGGCGGCCATCGGGGGAGGTTCCGCGGGGGGAACCGCAGCGCCCACGGGATACGCGGCCTCGCGCCCCTCGGCTTCCTCTTCTGCGCACCCTGTCACGAAGGGAACGACGAAGGCGACAGCAGCGACGAAAGCAGGAATGGGGACCTTCATGGTGAGCCTCCGAAGACCACCGCCCGAGCTGCAAAGCCCGAGCCCGGCTCGGTCGAACCTCGCCGCGATCGCACGCCATCGCGCTTTTCCGAGCATGGCCATCACCGGCTGGACGTATACTCCGACGAGTCATCCGGCGCCGCAAGTCGGCGTGCCAACGCGGACAACGTGCCCCGCTTCGCCGAGCGCAGCCGGGACACTCCGTCGCTGGCCCGCCCACCGGTCTTTCGCACTCGGGCACCGATGATATGGTGATCCCACCTTCCTGAGAGGGGCATCCTGATGGCCGATTCCCGCCTGACCAACATGACCGACCGCATCGCCGCGATGCAGGACTTCCGTCTGTATCGGGAGCTGCATTGGGAGGGCGGGTTCGAGGAGTATCTCGGTATCGTGCGCGAAAAACCGCAGGTCACGCGCAACGCGTACCAGCGGATGTACGACATGATCATCAGCTACGGAACCGAGGAGTACATCGACAACAAGAAGAAGCTCGTCCGCTTCAACTTCTTCAAAGACGAGCAGGCCGGCGGCGCCAACGCGATCTTCGGCCTCGACATCCCGCTGATGCGCCTGGTGCACGTGTTCAAGGCCGCCTCCGAGGGGTACGGCCCCGAGCGCCGCGTCATCCTGCTGCACGGGCCGGTCGGCTCGTCGAAGAGCACGATCGCCCGGCTGCTCAAGCAGGGCGTCGAGTCGTATTCGCGCTCGCCCGACGGGGCGCTCTTCACGTTCGACTGGGTGGGCCTGTCGGGGACCGGGATCGCCAACGCCGATCAAGACCGCTTCCCCAGCCCCATGAACGAAGAGCCGCTGCGGGTCATCCCGCCCGATTGGCGCGCCAAGGCCATCGACGAGCTCGGGCTGTCGAACGACAAATTCAAAGTCCGCATCGATGGCGACCTCGACCCGGCGAGCCGCTTCATCTTCAAAGCCCTGATGCAGAAGTACGAGGGCGACTGGTCGAAAGTCGTGCGCAACCATGTGCGGGTGCGCCGCCTCGTCCTCAGCGAGAAAGACCGCGTCGGCATCGGCACCTTTCAGCCGAAAGACGAGAAGAACCAAGACTCGACCGAGCTCACGGGCGACATCAACTACCGGAAGATCGCCGAGTACGGTTCGGACTCCGATCCGCGCGCGTTCAACTTCGACGGCGAGTTCAACATCGCGAACCGCGGGGCCCTCGAGTTCATCGAGATCCTCAAGCTCGACGTCGCGTTCCTCTACGATCTGTTGGGGGCGACGCAAGAGCACAAGATCAAGCCGAAGAAGTTCGCGCAGACCGACATCGACGAAGTGATCATCGGCCACACCAACGAGGCCGAGTACAAGAAGCTCCTGAACAACGAGTTCATGGAGGCGCTGCGCGACCGAACGATCAAGATCGACATCCCGTACATCACGAAGCTCACCGAAGAGATCCGCATCTACGAGAAGGATTTCAACGGCACCAAGATCAAAGGCAAGCACATCGCGCCGCACACGCTCGAAGTCGCGGCGATGTGGGCGGCGTTGACGCGCCTGGAAGACCCGAAGAAGCACAACCTGTCGCTCTTGCAGAAGCTCAAGCTTTACGACGGCAAGGTGCTGCCCGGGTACACGCAAGACACCGTCAAAGAGCTCCGCAAAGAGAGCAAGCGCGAGGGGATGGAAGGGATCTCGCCGCGCTACGTGCAGGACAAGATCTCGAACGCCCTCGTCAACGAGTCGGGCGAGGGGACGATCAACCCGTTCATGGTCCTGAACGAGCTCGAGAAGGGCCTGCGGCATCACTCGCTCATCACGGGCGAAGAGCAGCGCAAGCGCTTCGCCGAGATCATCGGGATGGTGAAGCGGGAGTACGAGGAGATCGTGAAGAACGAAGTGCAGCGCGCGATCAGCGCGGACGAAGACGCGATCAGCAAGCTCGCCGCGAACTACATCGACAACATCAAGGCCTTCACGCTCAAAGAGCGCGTGAAGAACCGCTACACCGGTCAGGACGAGGATCCCGACGAGCGTCTGATGCGGTCGATCGAGGAGAAGATCGATATCCCCGAGAACCGGAAAGACGACTTCCGCCGCGAGATCATGAACTTCATCGGCGCGCTGGCGGTCGAAGGCAAGCGCTTCGAGTGGAACACGAACGACAGGCTGCGCCGCGCGCTCGAGCTCAAGCTCTTCGAAGACCAGAAAGACAGCATCAAGCTGAAGACGCTGGTCAGCGCGGTGGTCGACAAGGACACACAAGAGAAGATCGACATCATCAAGTCGCGGCTGATCAAGAACTTCGGCTACAACGAAGTGAGCGCGACCGACGTCTTGAACTACGTCGCGTCGATCTTCGCGCGCGGCGACGCCAAGGATTGACGGGTACCCCCCGCGCCCACCTGCGGCGCGGGGGCGTCAGGACGCCATCGCCCACACCCTGCCATCGAGAAACCGCACGTACTCGACGATACGGTCGCGGGAGTGGGCACCGCTGTCGTGGTCGTGGAGATACAGCAGCGCCGGGCGATTCTCGTGATCGGGTGGTGGCGTGCGACGGAGAGCGTGGCCCGCATTGTGCTCGCCTTCGTAGCCGGCGGCCGGCACAGGAATCCCATCTGGAGGCGCGAACATGCGTTACGAGTGGATTGTCTCCTCGCTGGGAATCGCGATCTGTGCATGCGGGAGCGGAAGCGCCAACGGCGCAGCGGGTATGCGAGAAGGCGGCTCGACGGACGGAACGGCGAACGACGAGGCGGGGCAAAACAACCACGAGACGGGGGCTGGCCCCACAGACGGGGGCGAGATGGCATCCGACGCCGCGTCAGTCGGCGACGCCCTGGTCGGAGATGGCCCAACCAGCGTCACCCCGACCGTCTCCTCCTGGCTCGGGACCAACGTCGCCACCGACCTTCCGCGCGTCGACGTCAGCTATCAGTTGAACCCCTTCGACACTCCCGCCGCGCAACTCGACACGAACGGCTACCCCGTCGCCGGCGCTTTGGGAAAGAGCACGACCGACATCGGTTTCGTGCTTCCGACGGGGACGTACAAGATCTCGTATCGCGGGACCGGCACGCTTGCCGTCTCGGGCATCGGCCAGCTTGGCGGCACCTGGCAGGCGGTCAACGGAGAGCAGCGAAATACGGTACAGGTAACGGGCACGCCGGGATCGTTCGGCAACTTTCTCACGCTCTCGATCACGAACGGCTCCGGCCAAACCGTTCAGGGGATTCATCTACTCTATCCCGGCTTCGACTACGACACGACGGTCATCTTCCTCCCACAGTTCCTGCAGCTCCTGGCCCCATTTCGCGCGATGCGTTTCATGGACTGGGAGAGCACCAACAACAGCAAGCTCACGAACTTCACGGACCGTCCGAACGCAGCACACTTCGGCCAGTCGACCTTCGGCGAGCCCTACGAGCACATCGCCGAGCTCGTGAACGAGACCGGGAAGGACTGCTGGCTCACCGTTCCGGAGCTCGCTTCCGATGCGTTCATCACCCAGTTTGCACAGTTCATGGCCCAGAGTCTCGATTTCGACCGCATCCGGGCGGCCCGCAGGAACGCCGGCTTCACGACACCCTTCCAGCTCATCGTGGAAAACAGCAACGAGACCTGGAACCAGGGCTTCAGCGCGTACGCGACATTCCTCGCCGCCGCAAACGCGAACACGGCCCGCTACACGGGGACGTACAGCGGTTCGTACGGGCCGCAATGGATGACCAGCTCGGCGAGCTTGATGGCGGTCGGACAGGTCGAGGCGGACCGTCTCGTGAAGATCGGCAATGCCTTTCGCGCAGCCTTCGGTGCAAACTCCGGCATCGTCGCTCCCGTCCTGTCGGGCTGGGCGCTCGGCCCCGGCTACAGCGACGTCGGCCTTCAATTCATCAAGACCAACTACGGTGACCCCAAGCAGTACGTGACTTACGTGGGGCAAGCGCCGTATTTCAGCACGCCCGATGACACGAGTACCGGCGCGCTCAACACCCTCTTTGGCGCGCTCGATGCGAACATCGCCGCCATGGACGTCACCTTCAAGGATTTCGCGAAGCTCGCCGCCCAGTACGGGGTGCAGATCGCGGCGTACGAGGGGGGGCAGTCGCTCACTGGCACGACCAACCAGTCGTTCAAGCACCTCGCCCAACACGACGAGCGCATGTACGAGGCCTACAAGAGCTATCTCGCGCTCTGGGGCCAAGACTTCGGCGCGTCGCTCTTCATGCACTTCAGCCTCGCAGGCACGCCGGGGCTGCCGGAGAACATCTATCAGTACGGTTACTGGGGCTCGATCATCGGAGTGCTCGAGGACTCGGCGGCCTGCCAGCCCAATCTGCCGATGCTCGCCGGTAACGAGGCAATTGCCTCCGTTGTCCACCACTGCCCCAAGTACCGCGCGCTCGCCGAGCACGTTCCGCAGTAGCGCCCGGCCGCTCGCGTCCTCCGGCCGCCCTCCGGGGGAACTGGGACCCAGGCCATGCGTCGCACGTCACATCAGACTCCGCGGGGCCCGCCGGACGGCCCGCAGCTCCCTTCACGCAGCCATCGCGTCAGGCCGGGATTCGGTCTACGCATCAAGTCTCTCAGGCCGGCCGCACCATGCCTCGTTCGATCATCAAGCTCTTTGGGCCTCTCTGGGCCAGCGGCCTTTTGTTCGGGTGCACCTGGGCTCTCGGTGACTTCTCGGTCGGGCCGACCGGTGTTGCGGACGGACCCGACGCGCGAGCCCCCTATGATGCGACTTTCGTCGAAGGGTCGACCGACCGCGACCAGGCTTCGGCGGCGACGCCAGACCGACGCGAGGTCGGCGCCGGCCTGGATGGCGGCGGACCCAGTGAAGGATCGGGCGTCTCCACGATCCTCGACGCGAGCTGCGTTTCGCCGACCGACATTCACAACTGCGGCGCCTGCGGTCACGATTGTGCTTCGCTTCCTAACGTGTTCACAACGAGCGTCGCCTGCGTCGGCGGGCGGTGCGTGTACCAGTGCGCGCCGGGCTTTGCCGACTGCGTGGACGCGGGCGCGGGCTGCGCGGCGGACCGCTCGCAGAGCCCAAACTGCGGCGGCTGCGGGACGACGTGTACGGGGCCGTCTTCGGCGTGCGCGCCAACGGCCAATGCGTCTGGGTTTGCATGTGTGTCGACATGTCCGGCCACGTCGCCCTCGCTCTGCATGGGGGCCTGCGTCGACGAACAGACCAGTGCCGGCGCGTGCGGTGGTTGCGGCCCGGCCTACGCCTGCGCGTCGGGGCGCGCATGCCGCGGCGGGCGCTGCGTGGGACCTGCGCTCTCGATTTTGCCCACGCAATTCGTTTTCGGTGCGACGGCCGTCGGAGCGGCGAGCGGGACGCAGTCGTTTGTGGTGTCGAACACCGGTGACGGGGCGAGCGCTGCGCTCACTGTCACGGTGGGGGGCGCGAACGCGAACGAGTTCGTCATCGCTGCGGATCCGTGCTCGGGCAGCGCACTCGCGGCCGGGGCGTCGTGCACGGTGTCGGTGCAATTCGTGCCGAAGGCACGTGGATCCAAGGCGGCGTCGCTCGACATCCAAGGCGGCCAGCCGTTCGCAGCATTGACCGCGATCGCCAGCGACACGGTGCCGTTGAATGTGACGAAGAGCGGATCGGGCGGAGGAACCGTCTCGGGAGACCGCATCGCTTGCGGCGCGGCGTGCAGCGAGCAGGTGGTCCGCTCGACCGATGCCAATCCCATGATCACTCTAGCCGCAACCCCAGACTCGGCATCCATCTTTTCGGGTTGGTCCGGGGCGTGCTCAGGGACAAGCGCGACCTGCGTCGTGACGATGAGTCAGGCGCAGACGGTCAACGCGCAATTCGACGTTCGACCGTGCTCTTCGGGGACTACGCAGTGCTCAGGACCAGACCTGCAGCTCTGCACGGGCGGGCAATGGGGTGCCCCGGCCGCGTGTCCCGGCGGCCAAACGTGCATGGGAGGCCAATGCGCTTGCCTCGCCGGAGCACCCGATACGTGCGGCGGAACGTGCACCAATCTACAGGCGGACGGCAATAACTGCGGCGCGTGCGGGCACAGTTGCCTTGGGGGTGCCTGCGCGGCCGGCATGTGCCAGCCGTTCGTCATCACGCCCCTTCCCGCCGGGTCAACCGGTTGGTCGATGGCGCTCGACGCGGTCAACGTGTACTTCGCGACGTTCCAGGGCGGTCTCTACTCGTGCCCGAAGACCGGATGCGCAACCGCCTCGACGCTGACGACCGCCCTCAACAGCCCTGACTCCCTACTCTACGACGGAATGTCGAACCATATCTTCGTTGCCGACACCAATAACTCCGCAGTGGAGGCCTACTCCACGTCGGGCGCCCTCATCTCGCAGCTGACGGGCCAGGCCTTTCCCTTCTGGCTGTCGGCCGACACGACGGCCGTGTACCTGGGGCTCTCCTGGGGCATCGAGCGCTTGTCACGCAACGGGCTCGCTCCATCGCCGGTCGCGGCGAATGTGCCATCGACGGTCCTTTCGGTCGCAGTCGATGCGGCAAGTGCGACGCTCTATGGGGCGACGGCGAGCGCAATCATCGAGGCATCCACGACGAGCACGGGGGCGTGGACGTACTTCGCGGGGACCGACACGCACCCGCAGCTCAACGTCCAGCAGGTGATTGTGTCCGGCTCGTCGGTTTACTGGGTCGCCTTCGGAAATAACGACGGGATGCACACGGATGGCGGCATTTTTTCTTGCCCAAAGAGCGGCTGCGCTCAACCGACGCCGATCCCCGGCGCCCAGAGCTTGCGTGAGGCGATCTGTATACTTCCCGACGCGACCGATCTCTACTACGTCGCTAGTAGCACGCTCTATCGGTGCCCGTTCGGCGGGTGCGGCGGCGGCGCGACGCAGCTGGCGTCGGGGGTAGGTCCCCTGCAAGCCTCGAGCTGCGCCCAAGACGCGACGAGCTTCTACTTTCTCAACGCGACGTCCGGAGGAGGGGTGCAGCGTCTGGCCAAGTAGCCGGCACGTCGCGAGCCGACGAAGTAGCCGGCGCTGGCAGCCGAGGTGGGCACGTAGCGTGGTGGCCGAAGGTCAGCCCGCCAGAGGATCGCGATAGACCTCGTCGACGTCGAGCGCCGCCCCAATCGACACGATCTCCGCTCGCCCGCGGGCTTCGGTGGCGGACCACTCGCCCGCTTGCTCGCGCCGGTACACATCGATGCGTCGCTCGTCGTGCGAGACGATCACGACTTCGCGCAGCGATGCAATGCGCTTGTAGTGCTCGAGCTTCTCGCCACGATCGTACGCCTCCGTTGGGGCGGGGCTCGTGATCTCGATCAAGACGATGGGATTGGTGAGAGCGTTCTTATCCTCGACGTCGAGCTCAGCGTGTCCGCACACGACCGTGACGTCTGGGTACGTGTCGAGCCCCGTGGCGACGACGCGGACGCGCGCGTCGGACGTGTAGACGCGGCACCGCTGCCCGCGCAGCGGGCTGCCGTCGCGATGCGCCTAGCGCCCCAGCTGGCGAAGCGTGAAGGCGCAGCGGGCGTAGCCCTGCGCCTCGGCTTGGGCGAGCACCCGGGCGGCCCGATCAGCCAAGGTCGCACATTCGGCGCGGGGCCCCTCGACTTCGATCGTTCGCGCCGCGTGCTCGAAAAGCGTCAACGACGACACGAGCTTCAGCGAATGCATGGCAATGCACACGTCGAACGGATCTCCCTATACGAGCACGGGCCGTTCACTGGCACTGAATGGTATCGAGCCAATAGGGCGGCTGCCCGCCGACGCTGGTGGAAGTGGTGGCGTCCCAGCGGTAGGTATGGGTTCCGGTCGGCACGGTGAGCACGACTTGGGTGAACGCGTTGTAGGGACTGCCGCCGTAGGTGCGGTAGAGCGTCCCGTCGACGTAGAAGTTGAGGACTTGACCGGCGGCGGGGGCGTAGCCCAGATACCAGAACGAGAGCTGGCTGTGGGACTTGTCTCCGCACGAGAAGTCCAACGAGGCGGTGGCATTGGGGCCGAGTATGGGGGGGTGCACGGCGAGGCTGCCGCTCTGCGCAGAGCTATTGTCGATCTCCCAAGTGCCCGTGACCTCGGGCGGCACGAAGCCTTCTTCGAAGGCGAAGAGCCCGGTGCTATTGGGGGCGGTGGGAGTGTTGAAGCACTGGATGGTATCGAGCCAATAGGGCGGCTGCCCGCCGACGCTGGTGGAAGTGGTGGCGT
>CAZHED010000001.1:258676-259289 GCA_964531095.1 uncultured Polyangiaceae bacterium
CGCCGTAGGTGCGGTAGAGCGTCCCGTCGACGTAGAAGTTGAGGACTTGACCGGCCGCTGGCGCGAAGCCCCGATACCAGAACGACAGCTGGCTGTGGGACTTGTCTCCGCACGAGAAGTCCGTCGAAGCAATCGAATCGGGGCCCAGTGTGGGCGGGTGGGCCGCATAGACGCCGCCTTGCGCCGCGGTCGTGTCGGTTAGCCAGGTTCCGTCTGCGGAGGTGGTTTCGAAGTCCTGACTGGACACGAGCCCCGACGTAATCACGTTCACATCCTCGCCGGCGTCATTCGGCGCGTCGGGAGGGGTTCCGTCCGCGGAGTCGTCGGGGCTCGCGTCGGTCGGCGGGTTGCCCGATCCTCCGTTGCACGCGTACGCCACCTGTGTGACCTCGGTCGATTCGAGCTTTCCGTTTCCGTTCGTGTCGGCTCCGATCTGCAGCTCGTAGCCACCCGCGGGACATTGCGGCCCGGGCGGATAGGGGAGCGAGACGACGAGTGAGCTGGTCCCGGCAGCGCCTTGCGGCCCCTGCGGTCCCTGGGCGCCCGCGGGGCCAGGATCGCCTTGCGGCCCCTGCGGTCCCTGGGCGCCCGCGGGGCCAGGATCGCCTTGCGG
>CAZHED010000001.1:259389-289540 GCA_964531095.1 uncultured Polyangiaceae bacterium
TCGCCCTGCGGCCCCTGCGCCCCAGGCGGTCCCGCTTCACCCGGCGGCCCCGGTGGCCCCGCTTCGCCCTGCGGCCCAGGAGGTCCCGCGGGTCCCTGGGTTCCCTGCGATGGCAGCGCCACCGGAGTCCACTGGTCACCGACGCAAGCCCAAAGTCCTTTTTGGGGCGCCTGGCTTACGTAAGCAACGTTTCCCGCGCGGGCGGCGTTGCAGACAATCTCGGTCCACTTCTTTGGAACGCATCGGTATGGGCTATTCGTACTGGTCACGAACCCAATCTGTCCCGATTCCGCTTGGTTGCACGCTCCAAGACCCGCCACCGTATTGGCCAACGTGGAGACGGCGTAGACACCCGTGTCCGTGGCTTCTGGTATCGACGGGTCTTCGGACGCACACCCCATCCATCCGAACCCGCACATCACGATTGTTGCGAACAGCACAAATTGCCGGTCCGCTGCATTTCGCATTTGCATGACTGACCACAATGGACGGGGTTGAATGGACGAGTCCATGCGTTCGCGCGCGTTCCGCGCGCCTCGCCAGACGACTTGGCCTCCATCTCACAACTGCGCACAATCGGCAACGGCCAATTTGTGGTTTGAACGTGCCATCACAAAAGCCCCGTTCTCGTCACTCGCCCGTAACGTGGTACGGACGGAGTGGCTTCGCCGAAAACGGATGGCACGAACCGAAAGGCCCACGTCGCTGCGTCGCACGCCGCGAATCCGCGGCACCTCCTCCGTGCGTGCCGTCGCCCATGGCGCCGGGTCATCCTCGAGTTGGGGGCGCCGCCCCATCCGTCTGGGCAGCCAGCCGACATTGGCGATGTGCCAGAGTGTGCCGCGCGCCGACCCGTCGATCGCGCCCCGCTCCTTCGGCGCCCGCCAAGCTGCCCGTTTCGCCGCGGGTACGCTCGTTGCTCATGCGCCGCGTCCCATGGGAGAAGGCGGTGCGTCGACGATCCGCGGCGCGGGCCGCAGTCACGCTAGGATGCCGGCCCTATCGTGAGGGTGCACGTCTCTGGACAGCCGCGGGGCCAACGGTTCGATCGCGCTTCGATTCTGGTGCTCGCCGCGGTGCTCTCGTTTCTGGTCCCGTCTCTCGTCGACCTGTTTTCGACCTCGTGGAGGCGCCGCGCGTTCGGCTGGGTCGCAGCCGACACGTTTTATTACCTGACCGTGGCGCGCAATATCGCGCGCTACGGCCGCGTGGCCTACGACCAGGCCAACCCGAACAACGGCTTCCACCCCCTGTGGCAAGCCATATGCGCCGGCGTGGCCATTCTTCTTCGCGCGCTCCACTCCGAAGAGAGTCTGGTCATCGCCGTCGTGCTCATCGGACTGGGCCTCGTCGCGGCGTCGATTCCTCTCCTGGCATGGTTCCTGAGCGCCTCGGGCGCCCCCCTCAGCGTCCTTTTTCCTCTGCTACCGGTCGGCTTCTACGCCCTCCTCATTTTGCCTGCGTGGGCGCGGGGCACGACGTCGATCACGCTTCAGAACCCCCTCGAGGGGGCGATGCCGCTCTACGGCACACTCTTCAGCGACGCGAACGGCATGGAAAGCGCGCTGGTCGTCTTCTGCGTCGCCCTGTCGGCCTGGACGTTCGTGGTCGGCGATCCGCGCCGCCGTGGCCGCGATGCGTGCGCCTTCGGTCTCGCGCTGGCCGCGGTCGTCCTCTCGCGCCTGGATCACGTTCTCTTCGTCTTGCCGGTCTTGGCCGGTGTGGCCACGTCGTCTCTTGCCATGCGTGGATGGCGCGGCCCGGTCTGGTTGCTCGTCGGCGCGTTCTCGCTGCCCGTTGCCCTGTACGTGGTACTCAACCACCATTTCTACGGAACGTTCGTGCCGGTGAGCGGCGCGCTCAAGAGCGGCTTCCCCTACGTGAACGACCAGAACATCGATGATGTCATCCGGTTCTGGTCCCAACCGTGGCGAGGCACTTTTCTCACGCGGGCCTACCGGCACTTCGCGGCCGAGGTTCCGGCGATGGCCGCGCTCCTCTATCTGGCGGTCGTCATCCAGATCAAACCGTTCCACGGCGCGGTTCTGGTGCGAACGCGACGCTGGACCGGAAGGCAGCACGTGTTCCTGGCACTGTCGGCGCTGGGGGTCCTGCTCCTTGCGCTCTACGACGTGCTTTTCGTCCGGTGGATCGACCAGGGGCATTGGTATTTTCCCGCGTCGACGTTGTTCGTGTCGCTCGCCGTGCTCTCCTTGGCCGCGCCGGTCGAGCGCGCCATCGCCGATTGGTGGGCGCGACAGGGATGGGGCCGGCGTCCCGTGCGCACTCTCTTGGCAATCTGGCTCACCGTCGCGACCGGGGTCGTCGTCGTCGTCTTCGCGCGGTTTCACAGGCAACTCGGCTACCACAGCAATTACGCCGACTTTTACTTCGCAGAGGCGCCCAAGGTGCGTGACCACTACGGATCCGCGATGCCCAAGTTCGTCGAGGGCGACGACGGAATCGTCGCCTACTCGCTCGGGGCACCGACGATGTCGACGGGGATGGGCCTCGATCCGGCGGGAGCCGCGGCCTTCTCGCGTGGGGATTTGCTCGCGCTCGCGCTCGCCCGCGGGTACGACCGATTGACCTCGCTGGTCTACTCGCGGGGCGACGCTCTCGGTCGCGAGCCCTCGCCCGAGCAACTCCGCGCATGGGCGCGCCAGCTCGCGCCGTTCCTCGACTCGAATGGCTATGACTTCGCCCTGGACTACCTCTCCGCGGACGGTCACTTTGCCGTCGTCAGAGCCTGGAACAAATAGTCGGAAAGTCGAGAGAGAACGAACGATGTGGTTGCGAAGATGGTTCGACTGGGTTTTCGTCACGGGCCGGCGCCGGGAGGCGCGCAAGCGCATCGTGGGGCGGTCGGCGTGGCAAACGTCGTGTCTTGCGAATGCACGTGGCTGGATGAACCTCGCAGAGTACGCGTCGCAAGTGGCCAGTCTGGAGGGAGATTTCTCCCTCGAGAGGCTCGATCTCCTCCGGTGGTCTTGCCTCTGGGCCTTGGCGTGGGATACCGGCGGGCCTGGAGCGCGGGAGTCGCTCGTTCCGTCGCCTCCGAGCGCGGCGATCACGGCCGCCGTCGGAGGTCCGACGCGCTGGGAGGCTCTTCGCCAGTTGCTTCTTCGGACACCGTTCGACGACGCGAGCCTCCCCGCAGAGCAGACCACTGCCGACCGGCGGGCGCTCGCGTCGTTTGCGAGTGACCTCATTGCAGCGCGGGATCGCCCCGAACGCGAGCTCGCGCGGGCGACGGGCGCAGCCGGCGTGCGGGCGTCGGCGGTGGTGTTCGCGTCGGCGATTCTCGGCCTCGCGCTCTATTTCGTGGCGTTCCGCGAGCGGCTCGGGCCGAATCTCGCGGAGGGCCGCACCTGGAAGACGAGCAGCACGATGGCGGTGTGCGACCCGGTGCACGCCACTTGCGCGGGCGCGGTCACCACGATTTTCTTTCACACCCAGGAAGAAGAGTCGCCGTGGGCCGAGGTCGACCTCGGCGATCGCAAGGCCATCAAGCGCATCGAGGTACAGAACCGCATCGACTGCTGCCAGGAGCGTGCGGTCCCGCTGGTGGCCGAAGTAAGCGACGACGAGGCGGCGTGGCGCGAAGTGGCGCGCCAGGACACGGCGTTCGTCGACTGGACGGCGCGTTTCGCGCCCACCCAAGCCCGATACGTTCGGCTGCGGGCCCCGCGCAAGACCATCCTGCACCTCGAGTCGATCGTCGTCCAATGATCGGTCTGTCGCCGGCAGGTGCCATTGCGTCGAACGCGGGCCGAGCGTAGACATCGCGTCCGATGAGCACCCTCAAGAAGACGCTGCTCGAGCAGGGCATGAAGCTGATGAGCGACCCGCGGGTCGTCAGGCTCATGCAAGACGAGCGCGTGATGAAAGCGCTGATGGCGGCGATGAGCATGCCAGGTAAGGCGCAGAGCTTCGCCAGGGACCAGGCCGAGAACATCGCCAAGGCGATGGCCCTGGCGACCGAAGGCGAAGTGCGAGACCTGCAGCGCACGGTGCGCAGGCTGGAGGAAGAGCTGGCCCGGATCCGCGCCGACCAGGTCGGAGCCAGCGGCGGCCCGAGCACCAGGAAGAAGAGCCGCCCCGAGGGCTAGAGCGCCGAATCTCGTCCGAGGTCACCTGGGCGCGTCCCCACCCGTTATTTCCGCGCAAAATCATGGCTCAGCTGTGCGGTCGAGTGCCCTTCAGCAAGATCTCCGTTCCCAAAGAATTCGAAGAGGCGTTACGCCAAGGGGCAGCGGCAAATGGGCCTCGACCAGGATGGGTCATGACAAACTCCACGCAGTCATTGGTGACAGTCCGCGTTTTGACGGCTGACGAATGCGCGAGACTTGGCCTAAGCGCAGCTATGGACCGTTGAGATAGATGAGAACGAAAGTGGATTTGTTGCGACGGACCTCGACCCGGCTTGAATCGACACCTTTGGATCTGGGCGACTGGCCCGTCGATAAGCGCAGTGCCTTCGGGAAGCAGCGCGTGACGTGCGGGTGCTCCTTCGCGGGGACCGTCTACACCACCGTCGCGGTCCGTCGACGATGCGCTCCCTGGTCTTTCCTATTTACGTGTGGACGCATCACGATTCCGCGGACTTTGGCGCCATCGTGCACTAAGATCGGGAGTCATGACGACCATCGGACTCATCGGCGCAGGCCACATCGGAAGCCAGGTCGCGCGCCTCGCCATCGCGCACGGCTACAGCGTAGTGATCAGCAACTCGCGCGGCCCCGAGACGCTCGCGGATCTCGTCAAGGATCTCGGCCCCAGAGCGCGCGCGGCAACGGCGGTCGACGCGGCGAAGGCGGGCGACATCGTTGTCGTCACTGTCCCGCTCAAGAACTACCGGAGCGTTCCGGTCGAACCACTCGCTGGCAAGATCGTCATCGACACGAACAACTATTACCCGCAGCGCGATGGGCGCATCCCCGAGCTCGACAATGAGTCGACGACGACCGCCGAGCTGTTGCAAGCGCACCTTCCGAAGTCGAAAGTGGTCAAGGCGTTCAACCACATCTATGCGGCCGAGCTCACCACGCACGGCCAGCCCGCCGGCACGCCAAACCGGCGTGCCCTCGTCATCGCGGGCGACGACGCGAGCGCGAAGGCCACGGTGACCAAGATGCTCGACGCGTTCGGCTTCGACACGGTCGACGCAGGACCGCTCAAGGAGGGCTGGCGCATCCAGCGCGACACGCCGGGCTACGGACCGCGACGCAACGCCGAGGAGCTGCGAAGGGACCTTGCGGCGGCGAAGCGGTACCGGGATATGTGAGCGAGGCGTGCTCCAGAAGAGTACGAGTCGAGGCCCTCGATGAGCACAAGTGCCGAGCTGCAGTGCCGTTGCGGAGAGGTTCATGGGTGTGTGACCAACGCTTCGCCGCGGAACCGTCTGAGCTGCTCGCGATGAGGTCTTGGCCATTTCGTTCATGCTCGACTCCTTCGATCAGCGCTTTGCGAACACGCTTTCAATGAGCCGGTGCCGACGGTAGTTCTCGAAGCCGAACCCTACGAGCTCGTCGCGATGACTAGGTCGCTTCGACGCTTCCGATGAACTCGAGAAGAGCTTTCGACAGCTTCTCGGGTGCCTCCATCGCAACGTAGTGACCGACGCCATCGAGTTGGACTGAGCGAACCTTGGTTCTCGCGGCCTTAGACATGGTCGCGAACGTGAGCGGGCCTCCGCCGGCGCCGACCGCGAGCACTGGCACATTCAGCCCGGGCTGGTCGGCGAGAGCCTTGATTTCGGCGCCTTCCTTCAGCATCGACTGGTAGAGACCGATGGCTCCGCGCCAGCCGCCGGGCCGCGAATAGGTGCGAACGAACTCATCGATGTCGCCCTCGGCAATCGCTCCCGGGGTTGCGGACATCGTCGGGAATGCGAATTCTCCTAGGAACGCGCGCTCGCGGCCGGCGAGCAGCATCTCAGGGATGCCCGGGGCGGCCATGACGCCGATGTGCCAGGCGCCTCCGTGAGTGACGTCGGCCAGCCCCTCCAAGCCGAACCCCGCGAGGCCCATCTCGATGGCGGTGAAGCTGCGCACCTGCTCCGGATGAGCGACGGCGACGCGGAAGACAGTCGCTCCGCTGATGTCCTGCCCAGTCAGGTGAACCGGTCCGACGTCGAGCTTGTCCATGAGAAGGTGCAGGTCTTCGGACGCCACCTTGCTGTCGTACGCACCCGGCTTGTTCGCCGAATCGCCAAAGCCCCGCAGATCGACTGCGAAGACCCGGTGAGTCGATGCAAGCAAGGGAATGAGCTTTCGAAAGGTCCACCAGGTCTCGGGGAAGCCGTGGACCAGGAGGATCGGAGAGCCGCTCTTCCCGGCGGCTACGTAGTGAAGGTCGGTCCCGTTAACTTTCGCGTGATGATGTGTGATGCCCGCGATCGTGGGGGTGGTCGGGGTGGTGCGGCCTGTTGTAGCGACGCTCATTGTTCTTCTCCTCTGGGCCGCTTCGTGTACCCGTCGGTGACCATCATGAGAGGCACGAAGCCGTCACCAAACTCCGCGCGGACACACGTCGACCTTTGGTTTCGATGCAAGTCCTCGACCAGACCCTAGGAGGGGAGGAGGGGCGCAAAAGACCTTGCGCAGCTACGCGCGCGCATGCAGGGACGCCCCCCCGGACCACACGATCGCTCCACAGACCCTTCGCAGGGCGCCACACCGTTGGCTTCTTGCGAACGGCACTGGCGGCCTTCGAGTGGTTTCTGCCGACGCACCCCCGACGCCAAAAAAACGCGCCCACACCGAACCGGCCGGTGAGGGCAGCCGTGGTCGGGGGGGTGCCCCGAGTCTGATGCGCTGCCCCCCGACGGTTCCGTGTGTCCGCCGCCGACGTCGTGCGCGCCCGCCGCGGCGTGAAAAGATCGATCCGTGGCGGTTCCGCCGGTACGGCCGGCTCAGCCGAAGTGGTAAAAGAACTCCTCGCGGGCGATCTTGCCGTCGACCACAGTGAACAAGCCAATCTCGTCCATCGTCCGCCGCTCGCCGGTCGGCTTGAAGGTGAGGTCGAAGACGAAGCGAACCGCGAAACGATCGTCGTGGGGATATGGACCAAAGATCTCGGCCTTGTGCACTTCATTGTTGGCCAAGAAGAAGTTGCTCTTGCTGTGGAGCGCGTCGAGGCCCTTGACCGTGCGCTCCCGCCCCGGAAGTTGGACCGCTTCCACGCTCACCGCGTCCGATCGGAACAGCGTCGAGAGACACTCCTCGCGCCGGCCCTCCTTCACCAACGCGACGTAGCTCTTGCCGATCTCATAGGTGGTCATCGTCTGGCTCCTTCGTTGCAGATTGTAGCCGTGGAGCCAGGGCCTCGCGCGCGAACATCTCGAGTGTCGTCGGGGTGGTGGTCTCCACGGTTCGCTTCTCAGTCGGTTGGTAGTCCTCACGAGCGAACGACCGGTACATGTCGACGTATCCTTTGGCGACGGAGGGGGTAGCCCCGCGCTTCAGGAGGGTCTCGCGCAGAGCCTCGAGCGGGATCTGCCGGTACTGGATGGGCTTGCCGAGCACGCCACCCAGGATGTCCGCCTGGTCCTGCGTGCTCAGGTCCGCGGCGCCATGCACGCCCCGGACCTGATGGCCGCGCCAGGTCCGGTCCAGCAGCCACCGGGCGGCGACATCGCCGACGTCGCGCGTGGCTACCAGCGGGTACTTCTTCTCGGGCGGGAGCACCCCGAACAGTTGACCGTTCTTGAGGGCCTCCACCGAGGTAAGCAGGTTTTCCATGAAGCCCGCGGACCGCAACGACACCGTGTTCGGCGCGGCCCCCTCGAGAACCTTCTCGACCTCACCCGCGAACGAGACCTGCCCGAGGCCCGTGCGGTCGGCACCGTGGCTCGACACGAAGACCACGCGCTGGATCCCGTTGTCCCGGATGGCTTGCGCCGCGTTCCGGGCCAGCCCCAGCGTGTAGGCCCGGAAGTCCTCGGCGACGAAGGTGCTCGGGGTTAGCCAGAGCAATGTGTCGGCGGCGCGGGTCGCGCGGTCGACGAAGGCACTGTCCTCGAGGCTCCCCTGCTCCACGCGGATCCTCGAGCGTGTCGACTCCGGTACTTTCTCAGGATGGCGGACCAGCGCCACGACGTCCGCGCCCGCCTGGAGGAGCTTCTCCAGCGCGCGCCCCGCGACGTTTCCCGTAGCCCCCACAAGTGCGATGTTCTTCATGGGTTTGACTCTGGGGGGCAATGGTGCCAATCGGTGTCACCTTTGAAGCAGGTTACCCCTGAGCCGCTGAGCGAGCGGCTGGATAGGCTCCTCGGCCTGCTGGCCACCCGCCAGAGCTGGACCGGCCCGGCGCTGGCGGCGGAGCTGGGCGTCAGCCTGCGCACCCTGCGCAGGGACATGGCGCGTCTCGCTGCGCGCGGTGTCCCCATCGAGGCCGAGCGTGGACGCGGCGGCGGGGTGCGGCTACCGGCGCGCGTCGGGTTGGGCCGGCTGCAGCTCGATCACCGGGAGGCCGTCGACCTGCTACTTGCGCTGGCGATCGGCGAGCGGATTGGCTCTCCCTTGCTTCTGTCGAGCCTGAAAGGTCTGCGCCAGAAGATTGGGATGGCCTTTCCCCCGGAGGAGCGGTCCCGGGTGAGCCGTCTACGTCGACGCATTTTGCACGGCCCACCGGCCTCACCGAGAATCTCCGGGTCCCTGGGAATTCCCCGTCCGGCCGTGCTGGCGCCCGTTCAGGACGGCTTCTTCGAGCAGCGTGCGGTCGAGGTCGAGTACCTGACCGCACGCGAACGGACCACGCGGGTGATAGAGCCGCACTACCTCCTCTTGGCGTGGCCTGCCTGGTACCTGCTCACGTGGGACCATCTTCGTGACGCGGTACGCACGCTGCGGCTGGACCGCATCGAGTCGGCTCGTCTCACGGACAAGACCTTCCAGCTGCGCGATGCGGATGGGATGATGATGGTGGCGAGGGACCTCTTTGCACCGGTATGAGGCAGTTCTCACCCGTTCTTGGCCCCCTACTGGCCACCAGGCAAGCGCCTCTGCGAGGTACGTTCGACCGGCTCCGCCGTCCCCCGTTCGCCGAGAGCGGCCGCAACCGCGTCCGTCGCTGCCATCGAATCGGGAGCGCCGGTGACGCGCACGCCCCGTAAGCCGAATGTCCCACAACCGGCGCGCTTGAACGAGCATCGAACCGGGGGGATGGGAGCGACCGCCAGGAGCGAGTGTCGTGCTGCTGCGGGAGAGTTCGTGCCGGTCATCGATCGCGCGAAGTGCGAAGGCAAAGCAGACTGCGTGGAGGTCTGCCCGTTCCACGTCTTCGAGGTCGGCCGGATGGTAGACGCGGACTTCGCCAAGCTCGGCCTCTTCGCGAAGCTCAAGAGCATCGCCCACGCCCGCAAGACGGCCTATACGCCGCTCGCCTCCGCCTGCCAGGCATGCGGCAAGTGCGTGGCTGCCTGTCCCGAGAAAGCGATCAAGCTCGCGCGCGTCGCGGGTTGAAGCATGGTAGCGGCGAGAACAGAGCAGGCGCCACGTCGAGCCATGCGCAGCTTGCGCAGGCTAGGCTAGCCCTTTACGCCAGTCTCTCGTCGAGCCACCCGGTGACGAGCGACCACGTCATCAGCGGCGCGTCGCGGCCCACCAGAAGATCGATGTGGCCGAGCGGCAGGACGCGATACGTCTTGTCGCGGGCGCGGCTGCGCACGAACCCCGGCCGAACGCTCACGGGGGGCGCGAGATCGTCGTTCGCTCCGGCGACGACGAAGAGCGGCAGGTCCATCCTCTCGAACCGCTCGACGTAATCGGAGTCGCGCCCGCCGAAGCGACGCTGAGCCGCCCAGTCGAACATGTCGATGGTCTCGGCCAACGCGGCCCGATCGAACGCGAGGCGCAGGTGCTGCTCGAGCACGTGTGGCTCGCATGACCCCGCATGCCAGCCCCGGAGCGGAATCGGGTAGAAGGGGCTCTCTGCGAATCGGCGCAGGCGGCGCATCGTCGCGCCGATCGGCGCCAGCGGCAGAGGCGCGTTGGGCAGCGGAGCAAACGCGAGCGCCCGGGCCAAGAGTGCCATCGTGCCGAGCGTCAGCGAACCGCGGGTGAAATGGTAGGGGCTGCCGATGGAGACCACGCCCGAGACCGCGCCGACCAGCGTCGGTGCCGAGGCATAAGCCACCAGGCCGCCCAGCGAGTGCCCGACGATCCACACCCCTCGGCCTCCCGAGAGCGCCCGGATCTCTTCGACGGCCGCCGGAATGTCCTCGCGCACGTAGTCTTCCACCCCCTGGCAGCGCCTCGCGCCGAAGTGGCGCGACCGGCCGTGCCCGCGCAGATCGAGGTTGAAGACGTCGTACCCAGCCTGGGCCAGATGGTTGGCAAAGCTGCGAGCGGGCAGATGCCACGCGTAGCGGTTCTGCCCGAACCCGTGCACGAGCAGCACCGGGGCGCGCGTGCCTCCCTCGCCGACCGCTGCTCTCTTGCGCACCATCGCCAGCGGTACGCGTCCTCCAGTGACGACGATTTCCTTCACGAACGAGCCGGCCTCGACCCGATCGATCACCTGCTGGACGATTCTTCCGTGGAGGATCACTGGGTGCCGAACGGCAGAGGCGCCTCCCCCGGGCGGCTCGGTCTAGTGTAGCATCGCGCCGGCTCGCTATCCCATGAGTTCGCCTGGCCTTCTTGAGCTGAGGACCGTCATGATCATTCCCGCCCGTCACTTCGCCGCTGCAGTTGGCTTCGCCGTCCTCGCCAGCGCTCCCTCGGCCCGTGCGGCGGACGCCGACCCGAGCGAGGCCAAGCCGGCGAAGCCTGCCTCGGCCGCCGACACCCCTTCGAAGGAGCCGGAAGTTCCGATCACCGACACGCGGGAGGACCCCAACCGTCGCTACTACTTCATCGGCCTGCGGTACCGGGGGACGGTCATCCCGCAGTTTCTGATGAACTTGTTCGTCGACGAGGGGGCCACCGTGTATTCGAACACGATTGGCGTCGAGTTCGACATGCGAAAGCAGGGGCAATCGACGATTCCGTGGATCGCCTATTCGGACTACAGCATGGGCGACACGCTGTTCCATCAGAAGGGGCAACCGACGATCCCGAGCAACTACACGGTCGTCAACAGCAGCCTCAAGGCGATCTACCTCGGCCTCGACCAGATGTGGTCGATTCCCCTCGACGAAAGCCATCACTGGGACTTCGAGTTCGGCTTCGGCGTCGGCGTCGGCGTTCTTTTCGGGGACTTGATGAACGACTGGGTGTACGAGGACCCCAACGGATCGCTGGTGGCCAGCACGGGCGTTCACTACACGCAGTGCGGTCCATTCGACAATATCCCGAGTCGATCCAGCTGCCAGTCGGCGAGCCATCAGGGAAACCCGATGCCCCCCAAAATCGGCGGGTACAAGGAGCCGTTCTGGCTGAGCAGCGGCGGCGGCTCGGTGCCCAACTTCTTCCCGCACATCTCGTTTCCGCAGCTCAGCGTTCGTTACAAGCCGATCAAACAGATGGAGGCCCGGCTGGGTGTCGGCTTCTCGCTCACCGGGTTCTGGTTCGGCCTGAGCGCGGACTACGGCCTCGAGACCCCGGATAAGTCGCCAAAGGCGAGCAGCAGCCTCGCCCGGCTGCACGATATGCTGTAGTCGATGACCGACGCTCCTGAGGTCGCCCGCTCCGTCCCCTCGGTCGGGCGCGCCGACGGCCTGCCACCTCGCTACGAAAAGCTGCACCGCCTGGGTGCGGGCGGCGGCGGAGAGGTTTGGTCGGTGCGCGATCGCACGAGCGGGCGTGTTCTCGCGCTGAAAGTGCTCGCGGCGGGCGCGGGCGATGCGGAGATCGACGCGCTCGTCCGCGAGGCGGTCGCCCTGAGCGGTCTCGAGGGGCTGGGCGTGCCGCAGGTCACGGCGTTCGGCGCGCTGCGGGACGGCCGCCGGTACATGGTGCGCGAGCTGGTCGAAGGCCGAAGCCTGGACGAAGTGCTCGCGCAGCGCGACGGCGGTGGGTCCTGGCTCGAGCCCATCGCCAGCGCATGCGAAACGCTCACGGTGGTCCATCGGGCAGGGCTTCTCCACGGCGACGTCAAGCCGGCGAACATCATCGTCGGGGCGGACGGGCGGGGGACGCTCGTCGATCTCGGTCTGGCCGCGCCCTGGCGCGAAGGCGGAACGGAGGCCAAAGGGCTCACGCCGCGTTACGCCGCGCCGGAGCTGCTCGAAGGTGAGCCGCTGACGGTCCGCGCCGAGGTGTACGCGATTGGGGCGACGTTGCGGGAAGCGCTCGCGCGCCGGGGCGGAGAGCTCCCCGAAGGCGTCCGCGCGGCGCTGGGCGAGGTCGCGGCACGAGCTACGCAGCTCTCGCCCGCCGCGCGATGGCCGAGCGTCGACGAGCTCGCGAGCGCGCTGCGTCGGGCCGGGGGTCTCGGGCCGGGACTCCAGCACGGTGAGCCGCCCTGGCCCGTGCTCGGGGTCGACGCGACCGCTCGGGCGCTCCTCGACGCGACCCGCGCGCTCGCTCCGAGCGGCGCCATCGCCATCGAGGGACCCCGTGGGGCAGGAAAAACAACGCTTGCTCGGCGGCTCGCGTGGACGCTCGGAATGGCGGGGCGGACGGTCGCGTGGATCGAAGCGCCAAAGAGCCCGATGGCGATGCGCGAGGTCGTCGAGATCGAGCTGGCGCAGCTCGACGGTGCGCCGGCGTCGGCGCCGCCGGTCGTCATCGTCGTCGACGACGGGCAGCGGCTGGACAAGGCGGCCGTCGCCGCGCTGCGCAGAGCATCCGATGCTGGCGCGCTGCTCGTGGTCGTTGCCCCTCGCGCCACCGTGAGGCGCATGGCGGGTGGCCAATGCGCCCCGTTCGTCGTGCCGCCGATCGACGCGGCGGCGGCGGCCGAGCTCGTGCAGCGCTCGGTGCCCTCTCTGCCCGACGCCCTTCGCGCCTACCTGATCGCGCGGGTGCGCTGCCGCCCGGGGGCCCTTCGGTCGGCTGTGCGGCGGCTCTCCGGAAGGGCGATCGTCTCCGAGCAAGACATCGAATCCGCACTGGTCGAGCCGAGCTCGCCGTCGATACCGACTGCCGGACAGGCCATCGAGGCCGTCGAGCGCGCCCTCGACATGGGTCGCTTCGACGAAGCGGAGCGCGATCTCGACGCTCTGCGCGACAGTCCCCCCAGCCCGAACGAGCCGGTGCGCGTGGGACTCGCGCGCGCGCGGATCGCCGTCGGCAGGGGGGATCCGCAGCGTGCGCTCTCCGAGCTGGAAGCGATCGAGCGCGATGCGCTCGCCGGAGAGAGCCGTCGCGCGTGGCACGCGGTGCGCGCCCGGGTCTGCCTTCGGGCGGGCCAGTATGCCGAGGCGGCGAAGCTCGCCCAAGAGGTGGTGGACGCCGGGGCCGCCGACGCGCTGGCTGCCGACGCGCTGAGCGTGCGCGGCGTCGCGCTCGCGTTCACGGGCGAGGACGAGCGCGCCGGCGAAGCGCTGCACGAAGCCGTGCGCGTCGCGCGCAAGACCGGCGAGCCGCGCGCCGAGGCGGTGGCCCTCGGCTCTGCTGCGATTGCCCACCAGCGAGCCGGACGCACCGGCGACGCGCGCACCGCTTACGAAGCTTCTCTCGCCGCGGCCGAGAAGGCGGGCGACGCGGCGACCGTGGCCGCGATGCGCCTCAACCTCGCGGGCCTGGCGCAAGCCGAGGGAGATCTGGCTCAGGCGCTGGCGAATCTCGAGGCGGCCGTCGACATGGGACGTCGCGCGGGCAACGGCGCAACGGTCACCCAGGCGCTGCTCAATCTTGCGAACCTCGACCTTTACTTGGGGCGGTGGTCGCGGGCTCGCTCGTCGATCGATCTCTTGCTCGCCCGACGCGATGAGCTCTCGACGGCGGCGCAGGCCCAACTCCTCGGTCTCGAGGCGGAGCACGCCATACGCACGGGGGACGTTGCCCGTGGAGGGCGTCTCTACGAGGAGACGGCCCGGGCGTGGGAAGCGCAACACCGGCCGCGCGACGCCGCGGAGTCGCGACTGGAAGGGCTTCTGTCGCGGACGCGCGAGCGCGACGGCGACCCAGTAGCGCTCGAGCGCGAGCTCGACGCCGTGAGCAAGGCCCTCGGAGGCGAAGGGTTTGGAGAGCACGCGGCGCTGGCCGAGCTCGTGCGCGGGTCGATCGCGCACGCGGCGGGCGACGAAGAGGGGGCGCGCCGGGCCCTCGACTCCGCGATCGAGCTGGCCCGCAACGCCGGGCGCCGGGAGTGGGCATGGAGAGCGCTCGAAGCGCGGGCCCGGCTGGCTTCGGCGCAGGGAGGCATTGCGACTGCGCGCCGCGACAGCGAACAGGCGCTGGCCATGCTCGAAGAGACCGCCGCGAAGCTGCCGCGGGACCTTCGAGAGGTATTCTGGAACGACCCGCGGCGCCGCGCGCTTCGGCAGGCGCATACCGGAACCGTCGTGGCGCCGGTATTTGCGCCGGCCGCGACCAGCGGGACCACGCGTTCGTCGCCGGGCAGTGCGTCGCAACACGCCGCGACCGAAGACCGCTTGGCGCGCATCCTCGAAATCACGCGGGAGCTCGCCAGCGAGCACGACGTGCCGCGCCTCTTGCTGCGCGTCACCGATCACGCCGTGGCGCTCCTCGGGGCCGAACGCGGCTTCGTGGTGCTCGTGGGTGAACGCGGCGAGCTCGAGGCTCACGCCGCGCGGGGGCGAGCCGGCGAGGACGACCCCCACGCCAAGTTCTCGCGATCCGTGGCCGACCGAGTCGTTGCCAGTGGAGAACCGGTCGTCACCATCAGCGCGCGCGACGACGAGCGCCTTGCGGAGGCGGTCAGCGTCCATCAGCTGATGATCCAGTCGATCGCCTGCGTGCCCATCCGCGGCGCGCCGCCGCTCGGCCGGACGATCGGCGCGCTCTACGTCGAGACGCGATTGCGCCCCGGGGTGCGCTTCGAGCAGGAGCTACCGACGCTCTCGGCGTTTGCCGATCAAGCCGCCATCGCTATCGAGAACGCCCGGCTTCTCGCGGAGAACCGAGAGCGCGCCGACCAGCTCGCCCGCGCCAATGGTGATCTGGCAGCGGCGCACGATCAGCTTGCGCGCTTGCTCGGCAAGCGCACCGAGCAGCTCGCGGAGGCGCGGCGCGACTTGAAGCAAGTGCGCGCCGAGCTCCGCAGCCACTTCGGCTACGCGGGGCTCATCGGCACGAGCGCGGCGATGCGTCGCGTGTACGCCCTCATCGAGCGGTTGAAAGACACCGACGTTCCGGTGCTGGTGACCGGCGAGAGCGGCACCGGCAAGGAGATGGTCGCCCGCGCCATCCATCAGGCGGGTCCGCGGGCGAAGAAGCCGTTCGTGGGGGTCAACTGTGCCGCCATTCCGGCGAATCTGCTCGAGTCCGAGCTCTTCGGAAGCGTGCGGGGAGCGTTCACCGGCGCCGATCGCGACCGCTCCGGCCTCTTTCAGGAGGCGAACGGAGGAACCCTCCTGCTCGACGAGATCGGCGAGATGCCTCTGAAGATGCAGTCGGGGATCTTGCGCGCGCTGCAAGAAAAGTGCGTTCGGCCCGTGGGAGGGACGAAAGAAGAATCGGTCGATGTTCGGGTGGTCGCGGCGACCAACCGTGACCTGATGCAGATGGTCGCGGCGCGAACGTTCCGCGAAGACCTCTACTATCGGCTGCACGTCGTGGAGGTGCACGTGCCGCCGTTGCGCGACCGCGTCGAGGACATCCCCCCGCTCATCGACCACCTGTTATCGCTGTTTGCTGCGCGCTACCGACGGGATCGGCGGGCGTTTTCGCGCGATGCGGTCCGCAAAATCTGCGCGTACCCGTGGCCGGGCAACGTGCGGCAGCTCGAGCATGCGCTGCTCAGCGCGTGGCTGATGAGCGAGCGCCCCGAAATCGAGGCGGCCGACGTCGAGCTGCCGGCGCCGGCGTCGCCTGCGCGCCCGCCGAAGTCGACGGCGACACGCGCCCCGACGTCCACCAAGGCGCCCTCGGTCAAGCCAAGCGCGGCCAGCACGACGGAGTTCAAATCGGCCGAGCGCGATCGGATCCTCGGAGCCCTGACCGCGTGCAATTGGAACCGCGCGCAAGCGGCGAAGATGATCGGCGTACCGCGACGCACCTTCTATCGCAGGCTGAGGGAGTTCGGGATTCTCTGAGCCTGCGGTCTCCCGGCCGTAGCGCTGGCACGGCAGATGCCCCGCAAACGCCGACAGATGGCCCAGCCCCCCCCCAGACCGCGTGACGAAGAACGCATCGACGAGGCGGCCGCCGAGTCGTTTCCAGCGAGCGACGCCCCGGCGTGGACGCCGACGCACGCTGGATCACCGGTCCATCACCCGTCGACGCTCGAGCACGGTCGCGAGCTCCGTGCGCTGTTGCGAGCGGACCTGGAGCGCTGGATGCGGGCTTCACGCGGTGACCCGGGCCAGCGGCGCGTCGCGCTGGAAGATGCGGTCACGCGATCGATGCTCGACGCCGGGAGGGCCGTGGTGCGCTCGCCCACCGACGAGACGTTGCGGGTCCACAACGTCGAGACGGAGCTGATCGGCGCCGCGCGCGATGCCCCGGTCGTCGTCGTGGGTGCGCGCTACGACGCCGACGACCCGAGCGGGGCCGTGCTCGCGCTGGCGGTCATGCGCGCTTTGTCGAACGAGCGGCTCTATCGCCCGCTGCGGTTCGTCGCGTTCGCGGCGGCCGGCGGGAGCGCGAGCTACGTGGAACGGCTGCGTCGCGATGGGACGCGCGTGCATGCGATGCTCTCCTTGGTCAGGGTAGGTCTCGCGCCGACGCGCGGCCACGGAGGGCTGCTCTTTCTGAGCAACCTTCGCTCGCGGCCGATCGCCCGCGCCGCTCGCGCGTCATTTCGGGGCTCGTCTCGAGTCCCGGCGCTCGCGCTCGCGCTGCCTTCGTGGCTGCCTGGCATCACCTCGTCCGACGAAGTGTCCTTTCGGAGGCAGGGCTGGCCTGCGCTGATGGTGACCGAACGCGGCCGGTGGCGCGCCGGGCTCGACCCTACTTCCGTACCCCTGGACGTGGATCGAATGGCGGCCGCGGTTCCGGGGCTCGTCGCTGTGCTTGTGCGCCTCGCCGGGGGGCGCGGATGAGCGGGCGCGGCGGAGCGGGTCCCGTCGGCATCGCTGGTGCTGTGACACTAGCCCGATGCGCACGACCCAGTCGGAAACGTCGTGGATCACCGAGGCCGTGCGCCGTCGGGAAGCCGACCTCGCCGATGCCTGTGCGACGGCGGCGGTGCACATTCGCGACGCGCTTGTGGCAGGAAGGCTAGCCGAGCTCGTCTTCGAGCATCTTCGCCACGCGCGCCCGCACGTGGAGTGCACGAACGGCTGCTCCGACGCGATCGACACGGCGACCCTCCGGGCGCGTGTGCATCGACCGTACGCGCTCTCGGATGCCTGGTTCGAGGCGGCCGTCGACGGTGCCGTGGCGGGCGCCATCGCGCGGGCGCACGCGGAAATCGCTCTCTTCATCGACGACGCGTGCGCTTCGCTCCCGGTCGCCCCGCTGGAGCGCGAGCAGCTGCTCCGGGTCGCGTTCTGTACGGCGGCGATGGGCGAATCGGTGGCCCAGCACTCCGCGCTCAGGGCTTGAAGGGCCTGTATCGCCACTCGGGAGCAGCGGGGTCCCGCATCCCTGCGCTCAGCGCTTGAAGACGTACAAGCGCCCCGGCGCCGTCGTCGCGACAACGATACGTCCGCCCGCATCGATGGGCGTGTTGAAATAGTGCATCGGGCTCGCCATCGCGCCTGCGCTCGCGTAGACAGTCGCGCCGGTGTCGCCGTCGTAGCCGTACAGGTGCGTATTCGCGTCCCAGACGATGACGTCGCCGGTTCCGGTCGTCGTCACCATGGGCGAGCCGAGGCCGTTCTCGCTGCTGCACCAGACGACCTGCGGCGTCGGCGGGGTTCCGGTGAGCTTGGCGACCCCGATGCTCCGATCCCCGCCCCCGGACGGGCAGCCCGTTCCCGCCGGTCCGCTGTTGATGTGGTACGCGACGTACGTTCCTTGGTTCGTGGTGTAGGCCGCGGAGGCCGCGTTCAGAGCCCCTTTGCCTCCCACGTTTTGCGCGGCCACGGCCGCTCGTGACAGCTGCCCGCCCACTCCGCCGAGGTTGTCCCGATTTAGAACGTAGAGGTACCCGTCTTTGCCGGGCACGACGACCAGATGCTGCGTGCTGCTGCCGGCGCCGGGCATGTCCACGACCACCGGATTGGCGGCACCCAGGTCCTGATCGGTTTGGTCATCCATCGGCCACTCGGCCGTATAAAACTCGTCCGCACTCTGATCGACGAACTTCGGTCCTGCGGTCAGGCGCAAGAGCGCCTCTCCGCCCGCCCACGTCGAGGCACCTTCCGTGTTGCCGGTCGTCACGAAGAGCGACGCTCCGTCCGTGGTGCTCGCGATCCCCCCCACCGCCCAGATCCCGCCGGCGGTCGATCCTTGGCCGATCGTGCCCGTCGAAAACGCCGTCACCGAGGTCGGCGCCGCGACCGGTATGCCCACGACCCACCCGTGATAGGAATTCGGGGGCGTGTTGCAGTCGCCGTTGTGTCCCCCGTACGGGACGTACACGACGCCGTTGACGAGCGCGAGCGCGCCGCGCTGGTTCTGCGGAAACGAGTTGAAGCCGCTGACGTTCGCGTCGACGTCGACCGGCCATCCCGCCGCCTTCTCCGTGCCGTCGTCGAGCGAGACCGCATGAACGATGTGCTTGGGGTGATCGGTCGCCCCGGCTCCGGCGGGCAGCGTCATCGCGTCGAAGTAGATGGTGCGCGATGCCATGTCGATGACGGGGGTGCCGGTGATCCCGAGCGGATTGATGTTGCCGCAGGTGGCCGGGAGATTGCTCAGCGCCGCAGGCGTGCCGTATGCCCGGTCCCAAATCACCGCGCCGGAGCCGTCGATCGCCGCGACATGGTTGCTCTCGGTGGCCACGATGAAAGCCTCGTCGCCGCCCGGTCCTTGCGTGACGTAAAGTGGCTGCGCGTAGACGTCGCCGCTGATCGGCGGGGCGAACGTCGAGTCGATCGTCAGCGTCGCGGCGAGCGACTTCGTCATCGACGGATCGGCATAGACCCCGTCTCGGGTCGGGCTCATATGATGCTGCAGAACAGACGCCGATCCTGGCGGCAGAGCGCCGCCGCTGCTGTCGCTACCGCTGTCGGCAGTGCTGCTCCCGCTCTCCTGACCTGCGTCGACGGCGGTCCGGGTCTTTGCCACCTGCCCGCACGCGCAGAGGGCCGCGCCGGCGCCGGCTAGAAGAGCCATGAGAGATACAGAAGCGAGGATTTCCAAATCCAAACGACCGGTCATCGTCCGCTCCTCGCGGCATGACGCCTTCTCACGCGATAAGATCAATCACATGGCAAGCGGCACGTGCATGCAGCTCATCTTGGATACATCGTAACGCACTCCGCCGTCGACCATCTCGAAGTCGCTCGGCACGATCGTCTGCAGGTCGCGCGTGCCGAGGCCGGTGCCCATCACGGTGCTCCACTTGGCGGCAGTGCGCTGGTCGTCCTCGGACGTCAGCGCGACGTTTCCTCCGTCCGCGAGGATGATTCCGTAGTCGTGCATCGCCTGGGCGACGACCCGCGCCGCCGCGTTCGGTAGCCCAGCGAGTACGGGCGCGATGCGGTCGGCCCGGATGCGAAGGCGGGCGCCGTAGGGGACCGCGGTCGCGCTGCCTGTGGAGCTCGTCGCATGCGTTGCCGGGTGCACGAACGTGTTCCGCGTGATGATGTCGTTCGGCAAGATGAAGCGAATGGCGTGGTCGATGTGGCCGGCCGCCACTTCGTCGGCGTCGAAGAGCATGGCCGAAATGGGGAAGCCGCCCGCGTCCGCGCTCGTGCATCCGTCGCCGCGTCCCGAGGCGGTAGGCGCACCGGAGGTGTCCCAAATGGCCAGGCACCCGCCGTGGTAGGCACCGCTCGTGAAGTCGACCCTCCACTGCTCGTAGATGCGCTGTTCTTTGGGCTCGATCACGATGAGATGGCAGTCGCCGTTCGACGTGCAGTCGTACCCGGTTTCGCCTTCGATGTGACCGCCGCTGGGGATCGGTACCGGTGCGCTATCGCAGTCGGGCGAATAAAAGTCGGAAGTCTGTGTGAATGTCATCTTGGGAGCCGTGTCGGCCGCGTCGCACATCACGTGGATCGACGTGTCGATCTGCATGCGCCCCGCGCCCCACCCGTGCGCCTGCAGGGACGCGATGACCGCGGTGGACTGGCTGTCGACCGCCATCGCATCCGCCCGCTGGTTCCAGAGCGCGGTAGGCGGGAAGAACGGTCGCGCGCAGCTGCTTCCGGAATGCGTGCCCGAGTCGCCGCCGGCGCTTGCGTCGGCGCGGGGGGAGCCGGAGGACGAGCTCGAGCCGGATGATCCGGTGGAGCCCGAAGACGAGCTCGAAGTCGATGACGAGCTCGAGCCAGACGAGGAGCTCGAGGCCGAAGATCCACCTGAGCCCGACGACGCGCTCGAGCTCGCGGAGCCACTCGACCCGGCCGTGCCAGACGATCCTCCCGACGCTACGCCCCCGCCCGAAGACCCGAGCCCCTGCGTGGCGCCGCCGGACCCGCCGGATCCCGCATCGCCCGCCCAACCGCCCGCCGTTGTCCCGCTACCGCCTCCGCACGCCTCGACCGTGAGAAGGACCGCCAAGATGCCTGATGCTTGTACTCCGCGCATAAGCATTCAGCTTGCGCGAAATCCGACCTGCGACGAAGTCGATTGAACAAACGCAATCGCTTTTGCTCACGTGTTTCCCCACAGGTTCGCACTCCAGGAAAAGCGCAGTACACGTCTCCCTACGCCGGGACTATTTCGCCGCGGACTTGGAGGCTGCCCTGACGAACTTGAGCGTCATCCGGTCGCTCTCGCCGATCGCAGCATACTTCTCTCGGTCCTTGTCGCCCTCGCGGAACGTGGGCGGTAGCGACCAAACCCCTTCCGGGTAGTCTTTCGTGTCTTTCGCGTTCGCGTTGATCTCGGACTTGCCCGCGAGCTTGAACCCCGACGACTCCACCTGCTCGACGAGCCACTTCTCGGGCACGTATCCCTTCTTCGCGCTCTCGGTCGCGTCGGCGCTCGGGGCGGCGCGGTGCTCCTCGATTCCGAGGACGCCACCGGGCTTGAGCGCCGCGTGGATCTCGGCGAGCCACGCGTCGAGCGTTCCGTTGTTCTTCATTCCGTGCACGCCGCGCATGATGAGCACCATGTCGAACAAGCCTTCTTTTCCGATCTTCGGCGCCTTCGGATCGACCACGACGGTTTGCACCTTGCCGTAGAGCTCGGGCGCTCTGTCGAGAAACGCTTTGAATCGCTGCCCGTAGAAGGTGGGCCGCAGATCGGGAGGCCCACTGGGATCGTTCGTCGTGGCCACGTACTGCCCCGACTTCGCGAGCGCCGGCGCGAGCAGCTCGGTGTACCAGCCCTCGCCGGGGCCGATGTCGAGAACGGTCATGGTCGGCTTGAACCCGAAGTAGTCGAGCGTCTCGGCCGGGTGACGGTACTTGTCGCGCTCGGCGTTGCCGGGGGTCCGGTGCTTGCCCTTCATCGCGGCCTGAATAGCGGCCTTTCCGCTCGTGAACGTCTTCTCGGCGAGCGCCTTCGCCTGGGCATGCGTCTCGGGCGTCCAGCGCGCGAGCTCCGCTTTGTTCTGGTCTTCCCACTTCGCGCGTTCTTCGTTGAGCTGGCGGGCCTCTTCGGCCTTCTTCTTCTCTTCGGGCGTCGGCTCCGCCGGCGGGGGCGAAACGGTCTCGGTCGGCTGCGGGGTCACCGCCACGGGCGCGGGCGCCGGAGGCGGGGGAGGCGGCGGCGCAACCGGCGGCGGTTCGGCGGCGCACGCGGTGAGAACCGAGAGCAGCACAATCCAAGGGAGGCGAACGCACGGCATGGCCGCTTTGGTAGCGTGACGACATCTCGATGACAAGCGGCGTCCGTGTCACGAGGCCGTGGCGGGCCCTCGCGCGGCAGCGCCTATTCCGTAGCGCGGAGGAGCCCGAGTCGGTACGGCAGTTGGGAATAGCTCACGTTCGTTTTCGTCGGGTCGACGCCCTGGTACAAGAATCGCCATTGCGAGGGGTGGCAGACGTCGACGGTCAACGTTTCGTCGTACGCGTCGCGGATCATCTCGCCGTGGCTGATGTCGCGGGTCCAGGCCGTCGCGCCGGGGCCGAACGAGACGTTGCTGACGCCCGCGAACGGGCTCGCCCACGTGTCGGCGAGCGGACTCCATCGGCCGTCCAAGCTGTCGGCGGTCCAGGATCGAAAGAATCGGTTGCCCGTCGGGCCGACCGCCTCGATGAGCGCCAGGTACTTGCTCGTTCCTTTGAGCTTGTAGACGTGACTGGCTTCGTACAGATTATCGCCAATCGCGTCGTGCATCACGATGACGGTTTTGCCGAACCCCGCCGGGAAGTCCCGGAGCGTCGTTTGGCTCCGGTACCAGTTCCCGCTGTCGTCCGAAAAGAACAGGTAGCAATCGGCGGCGTCGCAAATGACCCAGAAGTCGAGCCAGCCGCCGGATCCCTTGTTCGACGCGACGACCGATGGCTCGTCGGCAAAGAATGTCTTCGGGGGACTCCACGAATCTGGCCTGCCCGGATCGTCGGCGGTTGAATACGTCGGCGGCCCCGATTGGTAGACGAGATACCACTTGGCTTGCCGAGTGAAATAGAAGAGCTCGGGCGCTGCATGGTAGCTCTTGGCGAACGCGGGATTGTCGCTCAAGTAGTAAGGCCGAGCCGCCGCGGCCTTCGACCAATCGTCGAAGTGGAAATAGGCGATGCTCCAGTGACCGTCGACATCAGCGGTCGTCGCATACACGTGCCATTGGTGGTTGAAAAAGACCACCGTGGGATCCTTGATCGAGACGATCGGGTGGGCCGCGTCGGGGACGGCGGTAATCAGAGGTCCGGTGGACGTCCACCGGAAGGTGGACGGGATCGCGCACCCGGTGACCGCCGCGACCTGCGAATCGCGAGCGGCCGCGCCTCGGCCGGCATCGGTCACGTGGCACGCGACGCCGAGGCATGTCGTCACGAGCGAGGTCGAAAGGAGAGTTCGAGCACGCACGGCCTTCACGGGGCGATCTCCTCGCTCGCCTGCCCCAAGCAGGCGTGCCCAGCGAAGCTGGGTCCCATTCAATGGGGCGCTGTACGTAGCGCGTCGAAGCTTGCGCTGCCGCCGGACCGCGCGTAGTTTGTCCGGCGATGTCGTTGCTCGCCGCGTGCCCCGTAGTCGTAGCGGTCGTAGTCCCCAGCGGGACGGGTCGGGCACTCGGCGTGTAGCAGCAACGACGAACCCCGGCCGGTGGCCGCGGGTTCGTCTGACGATCCTCGGTCATCTGGCCTCTCGAAAGAAAGGACAGACCCAATGGAATCCATCGTCTACTTCAACGGCGCGTTTCGTCCCGAGAGCGAAGCCTCCATCTCCGTTCGCTCGCGCGCGCTCAACTACGGTCTGGGCTGCTTCGGCGGCATTCGCGGATACCGGACCGACGCCGGCGACCAGGTGAACGTGTTTCGCCTCGATCGGCACGTGCGCAGACTGGCGCAGTCCGCGCGCATCTTGCGGCTGCGACCGTCCGGCTCGCCCGACGAGATTGCCGGCCTGGTTGTCGAGCTTCTGCGCCGAAATGAAATGCGCGGGGACGTGTACGTTCGGCCGATCGTCTTCGCGAGCTCCAACGAGCTTTCGCCCATCCTCGATCCGGATGCGAGCGCGACAGCCATCTACTGCATGCCGCTCGGGCGGTACCTGTCGCCGGATCCCATCGACGTCTGCGTGTCGAGCTGGCGGCGCGTGCGCGAGACCGCGATTCCCGCCCGCGCGAAAGCCACCGCCGGCTACTTGAACAGCGCGCTCGCGCGGCGAGAAGCGATGGACCACGGATACACCGAGGCCATCCTGCTGACCGAAGAGGGAACCGTATCCGAAGGTTCCGCCGAGCACGTGTTCATCGTGCGCGAAGGCTGCCTGATCTCGCCGCCCGGCACCGCCGACAACCTGGACGGCATCACCCGACAGAGCCTGGTCGCCCTCGCCCTCGAGGACCTGGGCATTCCGTTCGTGGAACGCCCGATCGGGCGCACCGAGCTCTACGTCGCGGACGAGGTGTTTCTCTGCGGCACCGGCGCGGAGATCACCGCCGTGCGATCGGTCGATCGCCGGACGGTCGGCGATGGGAGAGTCGGTCCTGTCACGCAGCGCCTGTCGCAACGCTTCGAGTCGGTCGTTCGGGGCCGAGTGGCGGAGCGCACGGGGTGGCTGACGCCGGTTTGGTGAATCTTACGCCTCTGTCCCTTCGTCCATCCGCCGCATCCCCTCGAGGAGCAAGGCCTCGCTCGAGCTGTCGATGATGCGCACCTCGGTGTGAAACGACGGGTCGAGCCCGAACTCGCCGTCTTTGAGCTTGAGCATCGCGTAGAAGGCCTCTTCGCCCCGAACTTCGCCCCACAGCGCGTTGACCACGTTGCCGTCGGCGAAATGAATCTCTCCGGTTCCCTCGGGCGCGCGGATCTTCAAGCTGCCGCTCTTTCGTCCGTGAAAGAGCACTTGCACCATGTCGGGGAGCCCGAGCTCGCGCAGCCTCCCGCTCACGCCCCGCGACGTGCGCGGGCTGGCGCGCTGATCGAGCATTGCTCGAAGCTTCGCGACAAGCAGATCGGCGTTCGCCGGTTTGCTCACGAAGTCGATTACGCCGAGCTCGAAGGCCTTCTGCGCGAGCGCGCGCTCCTGGCGGCGCGTATACACGACCCACGCCAGGTCTTTGCCCCAAGAGGACTTTCGCGCGTCAGCCAGGAGGGCGAGCCCGTCGGTCGGGGTGAGATCGATCTCGCTCACGACGAGGTCCGTCTCTCCCTCGGCGAGGATCTGTAGCGCTTGGTCCGCGCTGCGCGCCGTCCGCACGATGAACCCTTGTTCGATCAGACGAAGCTCGAGGACGGTCGTCTCCTCCGGGTCGACGTCGATGATGAGCGCTTGCAGTCGATTGGCGAGCAACCGTGCTTTGAGGTCCTCGCCGAGCACGGTGTGACGGAACAGGTCGACGAGGTTCGGGTCGAATATCGTCTCCTTGTGCTTGCTCAGCGCCGCGCAGGCCTCTTCGGCCGAGAGCGTCTTGCGAAACGGGTTGCGGGGATTCTGGGTCAAGTCTGCATACGTGTCGCAAATGGCGAGCACGCGCGCCGAAAGGGGGATGTCCTTTCCGCTCGCGCCGTCGGGGAAACCTTTGCCGTCGTAGCGCTCGTACATGTGTGCGACCGCTTCGATCGCGTCTGTCGCCATGCGAACGGGCTCGAGCAGGCGGCCGGGCGCACCGTACGCTTTCTGGGCGGCCGCCTTGTGCCCGTCGTACTCCCCGCAGTTGTACGCCGTCAGGTGGTATTGCCCCATCTTGCCGAGATCGTGCACGTACGCGGCGGCCACCAGAGCATCGCCGTCCGCCACGTCCAGACCCATCTTCTCGGCGATCCGTCGCACCAGGCGCGCCACCTGCGACGAGTGGCCGCGCAAGTCGGGCCGCGATGTCTCGAGCAGACTGACGAGCACGTTCAGGAGCTCGAGAAGCTCGCCCGAGCCCCCGCCGCGGGGGGCATTCGTGGTCGTTCCCGCCTCCGCGATTTCTTTCTCGCTCAGAATGCGCTCGCGGCCCCGCCCCTTCGCCTCTGCGCGTGCCATCGACAGGGTCATCGAGTTGTCGGTCACGAGGTTGCGCTCGTAGACGTTGAGCATGGCTTGGAGCTGCGCGTGCGCCTGGCGATCGAGCAGCGCAAAGGCGTGGATGTCGCCGCCGTAGGCCTTGGCCATGAGCGCTCGCACGGCCGCGGGCCGCGCAAGTACGGCCTTCACTTCGCGTGCGCCCGACGCGAGCTGCGCTTCTCGGAGCGCTTCGGCGTTGTCGGGGTCCGCGGTCACGACGGTGAGCGCGTGTGCGCGCGCGTCGAAGACCACGGGACACAACCCGAGCTTGTCCGCGAATCGCTGCGGGATCATTTCGATGAGCGCCCGGCTGACGTCAGCCTTGGCGAGCTTCTCGGACGAGACAAAATGTACCTGGTAGCAGGCCGAGAGCGCCTTGAGCAGCTCCGCCTCGGAAATGAGACCCAGCTCCAGGATCGCCTCTTCGACTCGATCCCCCGTGCGCTGCACGTGCGTGAGCACCACTTCGGTTTGCTCGGGCTTGAGCAGTTTGTCGCGCACGAGCCAATCGCAGACCCGCTTGGTCTTGGCGGCTTTGGGGGCAGGAGTATCGCCGGTGGGCACGCTAGAAGGAGCGTATCACCAAAGAGGGAGATTACTGCCCACCGCCCGAATCATCGCGTCGAGCCGGTCTGGATCGACGTTGCGTCCAGTCAGGACGACCACCAAGTCGCCGCCGCGGACTTCGGCCGGAAGCCCGGCGAGAACCGGCACGAGGGCCGCGACACCGCTCGATTCGACGACGAGCCCCATGTCGCGGTACGCGTGGACCATCGCCGCCGCTATCTGCGACTCGGTAGCCATGATGACACCCGCGAAGGCTTCGTTCGCGCGCCGCGCCGCGTCCGCGACTTCGCGCGGGTCCGCCCGATGGTCGGCGCGCTCCGGAGCGTCTCCGGGCGACCGTGTCCGGCGACGGAGCTCGATCGACGTCGACCTCGCGTACGACGCCGCGCTCTGTACGCCCCACACCTTGCACGCCGAGGCGCCATTGCCTTCGACCGCGAGTGCCCACGCGAGGCCGGTCGCGAGCCGGCCGCCACCGAACGGCGCCATCACGTGCTCGGGGACGCCGCCCAGCGCGCGGACGATCTCGAAGCCCAGGGAGGCTCCGTTGCCCGCCATGACGTCCGCGTCGTCGTATTGCGAGACGAAGGCCGCTCCGTGTGCCGCGGCCGTCGCCCGGGCGAGATCCGCCGCGTCCTCGTAATGGTCGCTCGCCGCCACGACGAGATCCGCGCCGTACTTCTCGATTTTCGCGCGCTTGGTCCGCGGTGCGGTTCGCGGCACGCAGACGGTGGCCGACAGGCCCAGTACGTTCGCGGCGTACGCGACGGCTACACCGTGGTTGCCCGCGCTCGCAGCGATGACGTGCCCCCGCGTCCGATTGGCGTCGAGCGATACGAGCGCTCCACGCACCTTGAAGCTCCCGGTCACCTGAAGCGCTTCGAGTGCGAGCCACACTCGGGTCGCACCGTTCGGGTCCGCTCGCGCGTCGAGCTCGGACGCTCGCACGACGGGCACCTGGCGCAGCCGCGCACCCGGAAACCGGGTGTCCAGATGTCGCACCGCGTCGAGTTCTGCGCGATCGGGCATCGGCCAACGCAAGGGCTCGGCTGCCGCAGTCGCTGCAACGGAGCGCATACGGGTACTTACGGACGACGGTGGCCGGCGGGTTAGAGCGGCCGTCCGAACCGACGCGAAACCAACCGACGGAAACGAGTGACGCGGTGTCGTCAGTTGGCGGCGAGCAGCCACCTCAGCGGGCGCCGGTAATTGGTAATCATCCGGTCGGCGGGCACCTCGTGGCCCAGGCCGGGAACGATCTTCACTTTCACGCGGATGTGGGCTTCCTTGAGAATCTCGCCCGCCCGCTTCGTGTTCTCGGCGACCTGGTCGTCCTCCCCGGTGAAGAGATACACGCGCCGGATCTTCTCGCGGTTCTGTTCGAGGAGCTGTGGGGAGTCGCCCAGCCAGTAGTGGTCGTTCGCCGCCAGGATCAACCACTTGTTCCAGTGCGCAGGGTCGCGCACCCCCACTTGCTGCGCGATGAATGCGCCCTCGCTGAACCCGATGATGACGTCTCCGCGCGATCGCACGCGCCCCGGGTACTTGCCCTGGAGCGCGACGACGGTCGCGTCGATGATCTTCTTCGCCGATTCGGCATCGTTGTTCCACGTGCGACCGCCGCTGTCGGTCGGCGCCGGCCCCTGCGGGCAAACGACCCAGCCGAACTGCCGCGCGACGCGCGCCCACTTGCGGCAGTCTTCGAGCGCGTTGCCGCCGCGTCCATGCAAGTAAAGAACGATGGGTCTCCGTGACTTGGTGCGCGGCTTGAAGTAGAAAGCGTCGGAGAATCCGGGCACTTCGAGCGTCATCGGGTCGGCCGCGGCCGAGGCTTCCTTGGCCCGAGCCCGCTGCGGCGCGAGCAACACGAAAAGCGCGATGAGCGTCGCCCAAGCGAGCGCCGGTCGTCGGGCGGTGGAAAAAGCGCGGGATCGCACGGTAACGGGGATCACGGTTGGGGGCCGACGAGCACGATAGGGCTTAGCGCGAGCCGCGTGTCTCACGCAAGGCGAGCAAGGCGCGTCCGCTCGCGAGGCCGTCATTCGGTCGACGTCCGGTGTGGAACGTGGTATCGTACCCGTTGCTCGGCTTATTCGCGCATGCGACTCGTCGTCTACGCCACCCGACGATCCATGCTTGCGCTTGCGCAGTGCCGAGCATTCGTGGCGCGGCTACGAGCCGCCTACCCATCGCTCGAGGCGCGCGAGCTGCAAGTGGTCACCAGCGGGGACCGCATTCAAGACCGCCCTCTGTCCGAGGTGGGGGGCAAAGGGCTCTTCGTCAAAGAGATCGAAGAGGCGCTGCTCGAGGGCCGCGCCGACTTCGCCGTGCACTCGATGAAGGACGTGCCCGCGGCGCTGCCCCAACGGCTGACCCTCGCTTGCATCCCCGCGCGCGAGGACCCGTCCGACGTGCTCGTCGCACCGCGGCACGGCACGCTCGACGCGCTGCCGCGCGGGGCTCGGGTCGGCACGTCGAGCCTGCGTCGCTCCGTGGCCATCGTCGCCCGCAGGCCTGACTTGCAGGTCGTACCCCTGCGCGGAAATGTCGATACGCGCCTACGCAAAGTCGACGCGGGGGAGTGCGACGCCGTGGTGCTCGCCCGGGCGGGGCTCGTGCGCCTCGGTCTCGAAGGCCGGGTCACGGAGGTGCTGTCGTTCGAAGTCTCGCTTCCGGCGCCCGGCCAGGGTGCGCTCGGCATCGAGTGCCGCGACGATGACGCAGAAGTCCGGTCGTTGCTCGCACGCTTGCACGACGGAGCGGTCGCCACCTGCGTAGCGGCGGAGCGAGGGGTTTTGGAGGCGGTAGGGGGGGATTGCAAGACGCCCCTCGGCGCGTTGGCCGAGAGGGTGGACGGATCGTTGCGTCTTCGCGCGTTCGTCGCCAGGCCAGACGGGTCCGGCCGGCGTCACGGAGAGCGAGTCGTCCCCTGGCCGGCTTCGGAGCCGGACGCTCGGGAGGTCGGGCTAGCCCTCGGGCAGACCCTCTCGCGATGAGGCGCGGCCCAGGATTTTCGTTGTAAGAAATGCCGCATTCGCCGCGCGCGCGGATTACGATTGCGTCGATGGGGCTTGAGGCTGAGTGCACGGTACGCGTGGGTCGGAAAGTCTCGGCCGGCACGGCGCAGCTCGAGGGGGAAGTGCTGATATTTCGGGGTGATTTTCGCCTCGAGATCCCGTTCGAGCGGATGCGCGAGGTGGCCGTGGCCGGTGGCGCGTTGGTCGTCACCGCCGACGATGAGGCGCACTTCGAGCTGGGCGCGCCGGTCGCCGAACGGTGGATGCGACTCATCAAGCAGCCCAAAGGCTTGTTCGAGAAGCTCGAGGTGGGTCCCCAATCGCGAGTGGCCGTGGTCGACGTGCGCGACTCGCTTTTTCTGACGGCGCTGCGCGAGCGGACGTCGAGCGTCGTCGAGGGGCGCGTGCCCGAGGGGGCGTCGGTGATCCTGTTCGGCGCTGAAACGCGCGAAGCCCTCCGCAAACTCCCGTTGATCCGTGCTCGTATGATCGACAGCGGGACGGTGTGGATCGTTCGGCTGAAAGGCAGCAAGTCGATCTCGGAAGCAGACGTGCTCGAGGCCGTCCGCGATGCGGGCCTGGTCGACACCAAAGTGGTGGCCTTGTCGAAGACGCACACGGCCCACAAGTGCGTCATTCCCCTCGAAATGCGCGGGCAATTGCGTCGTCGCGCGCCCATCGTGTCCATTCCGCCGTCCGCTCCCGTGCTCGGTGCGCCGACCGTCGCGGCCACAGCGCCCAAGCCGAAGGCGGCTGCGAGCACCGCGCCACGCCTCGCCACCAAGAAGAGCCCAGAGTCGACAGGCAAGAAGAAGGCGCCTCCCAAAAAGAAGAAGCGCTAGCCTCGCCGGTACGAGCCAGTCATTCTGCCCGTGCCCGTGCCCGTGCCCG
>CAZHED010000001.1:289640-420992 GCA_964531095.1 uncultured Polyangiaceae bacterium
TGCCCGTGCCCGTGCCCGTGCCCGAAGCGAGCCATTCGTGGATCAGAGCCAGGCTCGGACCGGGCCTCGACCAATGCGATTTCGGGCACGGGCACGGCCGTCGACAGGACCTCAAGGAGCCTTGAAGGCCAGGATGACCTCCGCGGTGCCGCCGCTCGGATCGATGCCCGATCGCTGGATGCGGAGTCCGACGCTGACTCCCTGGAGGCAGCGGGCAAGACCCGGAAGAAACTCAGCCCCGATGACGATGGCCGAGCGCGTCAGCCCCGTATCGTCAAAAGACAGATTGAGCGTCGCCGTTCCCGTCGCGCGGGCCCCCCGCACCCGCAGGGCCGCGCGATAGCAACGCGCGAGGCCGATGCCGCGCAGCGCAGCGCGCACCGCGGGCTCCCGCGCTCCTTGCGCGTTCACGAGGCCGACCTCCACGTAGCCGCGCTCGGGGTCGAAGGTCGGATCGGGGGGGTCCGCGGGTGGAAGCACGGCTGCTTCCGGCCGTGTCGAAGGGGAAGGCAGCGCGGTCAGAGCGCTGGTTGCAGCGCTTTGGCTGGTCAGCAGCGCCGGGCGCGGGGTGGCGCTCGGGACGCCGGCGGATGGCGCTTGCCTCGCGCTGGGCGCGGCGGCCGGCGTCGTCTTGGCGTGGAGCGCGGTGGCCACGTGGGTTTCCGGAGCCCTCGTGGCCGACGGCTCCGCGCCCGTCGAATCGGGGGTCGACGCGGCCGCTGGAGTCTCGGTCATCCGGAGCGGCGCCGCAGGCTCTGTCGCGGCCGTGTGCACCGATGCCGGCGTCGGGCGTGGACGCGAGCGCGCGACCATCACCAGCGTTCCTGCGGCCACGGCCGCGCTCATGAGCGCTACGCTGGCGACCACCACCGCGCGACGGGCGGGCGAGCCAGGGATCGTCGAGCTTGTCCCGAGCAGCGTAGGTTTTGGCGCGGTCTCGCCGGGGACGTATCCGCCATGAGCCGTTGCAGGCATCTCGACCGTGGGGGCAATCCACGGCGAGCGGGCAAGCTCGGGCGCGCTCCCCGGAACGGCAGGCGTGAGCCCCTCGGCGACGACCGCGCGCAACTCGGCGCGCATCTCGCGCGCGCTCCCGAACCGGTCGGCGGACGCCTTGCGCAGCGCGCGAAGACAGATGGCCTCCAGCCGGCGGTCGATTCCCGGCGCGAGCTCCGAAGGCCTCGGCGGCACCTCCGTGACGTGCCGGAGCACGACGCCGATGGCGTTCTCCGCTTCGAACGGAACCCGTCGCGTCAACATCTCGAAGAGGACCACCCCGACGGAGTAGAGGTCGCTGCGCGCATCGAGTTTCTCGCCGCGACCCTGTTCGGGCGACATGTACTCGGGGGTGCCGACCAGAAACCCCGCGGTGGTCACGGGGGCATTCGATTCGCGCTCTCCACCGCGGTAAGCGCGTGAGTCGGTGATCTTCGCGATGCCGAAGTCGCACACTTTGACGAGGTCCTGCGGCCGACCGTCGTCGTCGGTGCCGCGCAGGACCATGATGTTCTCGGGCTTGAGATCGCGGTGGACGACGCCCATGTCGTGCGCGACGGCGAGTGCCGCGAGCGTCTGCATCAAGATGTCGGCGACGCGCGCCGCAGAGAGAGGCCATTCGTCGCGCAGGAGGTGATGAAGGCTGCGGCCGTCCAGGTATTCCATCGCGATGTAGAGCAACCCGTCGGGTTCCGCGCCGAAGTCGATGACCTGCATCGAGTTCGGGTGGTTCAACCGGGAGGCCGCTTTCGCTTCGCGATGGAAGCGGGCCGCGAAGGTGGCGTCGTGCGCGTGCTCGCCATGGAGGACTTTGATAGCCACGGTTTTTTCAAGCGCGATCTGGCGCGCGCGGAACACCGCCCCCATCGCGCCCGCCCCGAGCAGCGCCTCGACGACGAACTTGCCGGCAATCGTCCGGCCGATCAGGCGCTCGTGCCCAGACTCGCGCATTCGAGCATTAGTGTAACCGGGAGAGGGCCGGCCAGGTTGGCGTCTTTTCCGCCTCGATCCAGGACTGGAGCACGAGCGATCGCGCTCATGAGCGCTTGAGGAGAAGGCCCAGCACTCCCGCCATCAGGATGAGCGCGGGTTCGGGAACCTTTTTGACCTTGAAGAGCGCGACGAGAGTGGCGATTCCGATCGCGGCCGTCGCCACGTCGACGAGGGCACGTCGACCAAGAATGAACGCCGCTCCCGCGATCGCGCCCGTGGCCGAGGCCGTCACGCCGACAACGAACGCCTTGAGGCTCGGGTTGGCCGACGCCCGCCGCACGTACCGGGCCGCGAGCACGACCACGAGGTACGGCGGAGCGAACGTCCCCGCAGCGGCGACCATCGCACCGCAGACACCCGCCGCGAGGTAGCCGATGAATCCCGCGGTGATGACGACCGGCCCCGGGGTGATCATCGCGACCGCGACCGCGTCGCGAAACTGTCGGTCGTCGAGCCAGTGAAACTCGTGGACGACACCCTGGTACAGGAACGGCACGATCGCGAGACCACTTCCGAAGACGAAGGCGCCCGCCTTCGTAAAAAACCATGCGATTTGACCTACGGTGCCGAGCGAAGCGACCCCGTGGATCCCACCCAAGAACACAGGAGGAATGATTGCTGCCGCTCGACCGTGCCACGGGCGCGGAGGAGCTTTGGCGAACATGGCTACCGCACCCGAAGCGACGAACAGCCAGATGATCTCCGACTCGGTCATGGCCGTGACGAGCGCCGTCACGACGAACAGGGCCCACAGGACCCGATCGCGCCCCAGGGTGAGCCGGACGAGCTTGAACGTACTTCGGGCGATGATGGCGATGACCGCGGCGCCGACGCCGTAAAAGATCCCTTGCATCCACGGCAGGCCCCCGAAACGGATGTAAAGAAGCGCCAGCGCGATGACCATGAGGAAGGACGGCAAGACGAACGCCGCGCCGATGACTGCGGCTCCCCAAGCCCCGCCGCGCACCCAGCCGATGTACATCGCAAGCTGGGCGGCGAGGGGGCCCGGGGACAGCTGCGCCAGCGCGAGCCCTTCGACATAGTCCTGCTTGGAGATCCAACGGCGATGTTCGACCAGGTCTCGCTGCATGTAGCCCGCGAGCGCAATCGGCCCACCGAACCCGAACGTGCCCAGGCGCAGAAAGTATCGAATCAGATCGCGCCGCGTGCAGGGCACGAGCGCCGGGGCGCCGTGCTCTCCTTGCGTCGACATGGCCACGAGTCGCGCTCAGGTCTGCGTGCGTCCGTCCCACGCCGTGAGGTCGAGCGCGCGCTTGACGGTGGCGGCAAGATCGGCGGCTTTGCCTCGTCCCCAGTAGTGCAAGAAAAGCAGGCGAGGGGACTCGTTCGTCATGTGCGAGTGAAGCGCCACGACGTTGATCCCGCCGCCGCGAAGCGTCTTGAGCACAGACTGCAGCTCGCCTTCAGCCATCGCAAAGTCGCCGTCGACCACCGCGTTGTCGTCGGTGCCGGCGAAGGCAGCCCACGTGTTGATTCCCATCGCCTTGCCGATCGTGCAGCCGCACTCGGCCTGGGTTTTCCGACCGAAGACTCCCTTGTACATCCCGTCCTTGGCGGCGCCTTTCGCGCCGAAGATGGCGTCGAGCTTGCTCGCGTCGATCTTACTCGTGGCGGAAGGAGGAGGGCCGAAGTCGGTGGCAGGCTTCGGCGCCTTCTGTCGAACCGCGTGGGCGGCGTCGAGCGCCGCCTTTACGCCCTTGCCGAGCTGTTCGACGCTCCCTTCGCCTCCGATGTGCATGAACAGCACATGCGGTTTGTCGAAGAAGAAGTGATTGTGCAGGGCGGTCACTTCGAGGCCGTTGTCGAGCGCGGCGCTGATGGCCGCATTCACCTCGTCCTCGAAGAGCACAAGGTCCCCCATGACCATCGCTTCGACTCCCGGCTTCTCGCCGGGCACGAAAGCTGCCCACGAAGTGAGCCCCATGAACGGCGGCACCTTGTTCCATCCGTCGACATCGACGCGCACGTCGTCGCGCGGGAAGGACACCTTGACGACGTTCTCCGCTGCTTCAGGCTTGCCGCCGGTTGCCGCCGCGATGCGCGCTGGGTCGAGGGGGGAGGTGGGAGCGGAGGTCGCGGGCGGTGTCGCTGTCGCGGTGGCAGCCGGCGGTGGCGTCGGCGAGGCGGCGGCAACGGGAGGTGCCTGCGGCGGCGAGCCCGCCGCAGGCATAGAAGGCGGTGCCGCTGCGGGCGGCGGCGCATTCTCGGCGCAGCCCGAGGCGGTCGAGACGAGGGCCATCGCCGTGGCGAGGACCAGCAGACACTTCACGCGATTCTGGTTCATGGCGGTTTCTCCGTTCGAAGCGAAACGCGCGGCTGACGGGCGCGCGGTGGCGAGACACGAGATGCAAACGCGAGACGAGTGAGCTGATTGGCTCTAGGAGCCACCCGGCCCATACGAATCCTTGAAGACGAGGAGCTGTCCCCGGTCGGGGTCGCATACCCACGCGTTGGCGCGGTCGTCGGCCGTCACGCAGTGCGCTCCTCGAGCCGTAGGCACCGTTCCAAGCACCGTGAGCTGACCGTTCGCAGCAACTCCCACGAACGCCATCGTCGCGCTGCCCGCCCCCGGGAGGTACGCGTGAGAGAGCGTAGGGCTGTACGCGATGACGTCCACTCCCGATCCCGCGCTCACCTCGCCGAGCTCATTGCCGTCGTGATCGACATCCATCACGACGAGACGACCCTCCGCGCATCCGGCGAACAAGAAGCCGCGCTTCGCGTCGATGGCGATGCCGCGTGACCCGCCGCAGCCGTTTGGCCAGGTGGCGATGGGAGCGTGCTTTGCGATGTCGATGACGACCGAGGAGCCGCGCCAGAGGTGCGTGAACGCAAGCTTGCGTGTCGTGTCGATGACGAGCGACTCCGGTCCCCCCTTCACGGGGATGTTCGTCGAATGAACCAGATTCGGCTTCGGCCCTGGCGCGATCGAGAACACCTCGACGCGTTCGCTGTCCGGCTCGGTCACCCATACCTCTCCTGTCGGCTCGACCCAGCGGACGTAGTCCGGGCTCCCGGCGAGCTTCGCCCGCCCGACGATGGCTTTCGCGCCTGGATCGACCGCGTCGAGCTCGCCGCTCGTTCTGTCGATGGCGAAGAGAAGACCGCGGCCCTCGTCGGCGGAAGTCGTGCCTTCGCCGTGCCCTCCTCGAAAGGTTCCTCGGGAGCTACTGAACCCCGCAATCGGCGTGACTTGCATCGTGTCGGGATCGACTAGGTCGAGAATTCCCGACGCCGCGGCCGGCGCGAGGATCCTGCGTATCCGCGAAGCGAAGACGAGATCGTCGAACCCGAGGCCCCCGGAAGCCCCGGGGAGCGATACGACGCTCGTGTTCGCCGCCGCGGCGTCTTGCGCGGTGGCCCGCGCGGAATGAAGAGCGGGCGGCGTCGGATCGGTCGAAGGCGGCGCGGTTGCGTTTGGGCCAGTGCCGCCGCTTGCACCGGAGTGGCAGGACATCGACGAGGGCAAGAGAAGCAGGACCTGCAAGGGTCGGGTGACAAGCAAGCGCTTTGTGCTCTTTGTGACCATACTGCCTCCTCGGTCAGCCCCGCCTTCGGCGGTAGAGGGCCAAGAGCGCGTCGAACACGCGCACCCCGAGTTGGATGCGCGCGTCGTCGTCTTTCTCGGCGAGAGCGATGCCCGCGATGAGCGCGGCGACGCCCGGGCCTTCGGCCCGTCCGAACTTGCCGTCTTTGACGTCGATGTCGTGGATGATCTCGCCGATCGTCGACAAACCGGCCTCCTTCAGCTCGAATTGCTCGACCTGCGTCTCGAACGTGCATGCGTCGCCGACGTGTGTGAAGTCACCGGTTCGCCCGAAGGAGAACCGGGAGGGGGGCGCCTCCGTCCTCTCGGCGTCGAAGGTCCACAACCCGGACGCGTTCTCGGCCGCGGTCGGCGAGGGGGCGGCTTGAACTGAAGGGCCTGCGACGGTTGCAGGGGAGGGCGTTGCCGCCGGTGGCGCGGGCACGGCAATCCCGAGGGAAGGCGTGGCGGCCGCCATCGCGGGCGACGCCGAGCTTTCCGGGCTGGGAGAGGCACCTTGTTTGCAGCCAATTGCGAGTGACAACGCCACGAGCACAATCGGTCTCATCATGGCGACCTCCTCGTTAGCCCTTGGCGCGCAACGACAAGCCCACCGAGTGCGGGCCGCCGCCGACCGAGGTCTCACCGCCCCTGTACCCCATCCTCCGCCCGCCAGCGGTATTAGCGAAACCGCGCGTCTCGATCGCCGGGATCGATACCAGCGGGACTCGTGACCGATCGGAGAGCTCCTTCGGCATTGCGGGAGTGCGCATGGCCCTGCAAATGCTCGGGGGTCACGGTTGCGCTTCCTCGGGCTTCGGCCTCCGGCGGTACACGACGGCCAACATCGAGGAGCGAAGAGTCGCCTCGACAACGGCGAGATGGAACGGAACCGTCCTCCATCTTCCAGCGTGGTGCCTGCCATCGTGGTGCCCGTCCGCCCAAACGTCCGAACCATCGTTCGCCTCAGGGGTCCCGGCGTCCCGTACGCGTTCGCCGGAATGCTAGTGTTCGGCATCGGGGTTGTAACCGCACGGATGAAAGGCCTGGCCCGGACAACACGAACAAGACGGAGCTGACATCCCTTCTCGCTCCCGCTCGTGCGTCTCCATCAGCAAAGGTGCCCATGAACCCCCATCCCCCCGTCGAGACGAAGCCCGGACCCTGCTGCGACGGCGAGAGCTTGCCCGCCCCAGGGGGTCCGGCTCAGCCCATCGACCCCATCTGCGGGATGAGCGTCGATCCTTCGAAGACGCTTTGGAAGCACGAAGCCGGCGGGATGCCCCAATTCTTCTGTAGCGCTCACTGCCGAGACGCCTTCGTCGCCAAAAACCATTCCGAGATTGGATCGCGGCCCGCGACGGCAACTCCGACGGCGCAGGTCTACACGTGCCCGATGCACCCGGAGGTGCGCCACGGGGGCCCGGGGTCCTGTCCCAAGTGCGGCATGGCGCTCGAGCCCCTTCAGCCTGCGCCGACGACCATACGCACGCAGTGGACTTGCCCGATGCACCCGCAGATTGTGCGGGAGGATCCGGGAGCCTGCCCGATATGCGGCATGGCGCTCGAGCCGCGGACCCTAGCGGCCGAAGAGGAGGCGAACCCCGAGCTCCGCGACATGAGTCGTCGCTTCTGGTTTGCGGTCGCGCTGTCCGTGCCCCTGCTGGCCATCGCGATGAGCGACGTTGTTCCGGGGGATCCGGTGGGACGCCTGCTCCCAATGCGAGCGCGCGGGTTCGTGGAGCTCGCGCTCGCGACGCCCGTTTGCCTCTGGTCGGCGTGGCCCTTCTTCGTTCGAGCCGTGCTCTCCGTGAAGAACTGGAGCCTGAACATGTTCACGCTGATCGGCCTCGGCGTAGGCGTGGCGTACGCGTACAGCGTCGTGGCGACGCTCCTGCCGGGCATCTTCCCCCCGTCCTTCCGGGGTCCCTCGGGGGAAGTCGCGGTCTATTTCGAGGCGGCCGCCGTCATCGTGGCGCTCGTGCTTCTCGGCCAGGTGCTCGAGCTTCGCGCCCGCAGCCAGACCGGCGCGGCCATCCGGAAGCTCCTGGGCATGGCCGCCAAGTCCGCGCGCCGGCAGCGCGACGACGGGACCGAGGAGGACGTCCCGCTCGAGGCCGTGAAGGTCGGTGAGCGGCTCCGGGTGCGGCCCGGCGAGAAGGTGCCCGTCGACGGCGTGGTGCTCGAGGGTCACAGCAGCATCGACGAGTCCATGGTCACGGGGGAGCCGATCCCGGTCGAGAAGGAGCCCGGCGGCCGGGTGGTCGGCGCCACGCTCAATGGCACGGGGACGTTCGTGATGCGCGCCGAGAAGGTCGGCGCCGACACGCTGCTCTCGCGCATCGTCGCCATGGTGGCAGAGGCCCAGCGCAGCCGCGCACCCATCCAGAAGCTGGCCGACGTCGTGGCCGGGTACTTCGTACCGGTGGTCATCGCGCTCGCCGTCGCAACGTTCGCCGTCTGGGCGCTCGTGGGCCCCGAACCGCGGATGGCCCATGGCCTCGTCAACGCGGTGGCCGTCCTCATCATCGCGTGCCCGTGCGCGCTCGGTCTCGCGACCCCGATGTCGATCATGGTGGCGACGGGCAAGGGCGCCACGATCGGCGTCCTCTTCAAGAACGCGGAGGCCATCGAGACGCTGCGGAAGGTCGATACGTTGGTCATCGATAAGACGGGGACCCTGACCGAGGGCAAGCCGAAGCTCGTGAGCGTCGAGCCAGCGCAGGGCTTTGAAGCGGGAGAGCTCGTGGCGCTCGCCGCTGCGCTCGAGCGAGGGAGCGAGCACCCGCTCGCCTCGGCGATCGTGAAGGGCGCGGAGGCTCGCGGCGCCTCGATGGCCGCCGTCGAGCGGTTCGAGTCGGTGACGGGGCAGGGGGTCCTCGGCGAGGTCCACGGCCGGCGCATTGCGCTCGGCAATCGCATGCTGATGGATGCGATGGGCGTCGACGTCTCGGCCCTCGCCCAGAAGGCCGAGGCGCTGCGCACGGACGGACAGACCGTGATGCTCGTAGCGGTCGACGGGCGCCTGGCTGGCCTGGTCGGCGTCGCCGATCCGATCAAGGAGGGAACGCCCGAGGCGATTGAAGCTCTGCACCGGGAGGGCGTCCGGATCGTCATGCTGACCGGCGACAGCCGCACGACGGCGCAGGCCGTCGCCCGGACGCTTCACCTCGACGAAGTCATCGCCGAGGTCCTGCCCGACCAGAAGGCGGGGGCGGTGAAGCGGCTCCAGGCCGAAGGCCGGACGGTCGCCATGGCGGGCGACGGCATCAACGACGCGCCGGCCCTCGCGCAGGCGCAGGTCGGGATCGCGATGGGGACCGGGACCGACGTGGCGATGGAGAGCGCGGGGGTCACGCTCGTGAAAGGCGACCTGCGCGGCATCGTGCGGGCTCGACGCCTCTCCCGCGAGACGATCGCGAATATCAAGCAAAACCTCTTCTTCGCGTTCGTCTACAACAGCGTGGGCGTACCGATCGCGGCCGGCGTCTTGTACCCCGCGTTCGGCTTGCTGCTCTCCCCCGTGATCGCAGCGGCGGCGATGAGCTTCAGTTCGGTGTCGGTCGTCAGCAACGCCCTGCGGCTCCGCCGCGCGCGGGTGTGAGCCATGAACGACGTCTGAACCTGGGCCCCGGCGTTCGCATGAGAGTACGCGATATCTCGGCCCTTTGGGCGGAGCTCGACAAGCTGGAATAGGCGCTGTCACGAACCGTTCGGCCGTTCGGTATGTGACTCTCCCGCCGCGCGAACGTCAGTAGAATCCGCCCGGCACTGCCCAAAACGGCCCGTCGACGACGCTACAGGAAAGTGAGTCGCCCCGGTCGCCGCTCCAGGTAACATGGGCCTGTTGGATCTGGCCGACGAACGCGCGACCGACTGGATCAACCTGCGAAAAGACTGCGGCGCCCGTCAGCGTTCCCACGAATCCCTCGCCCGGATAGCCAGCAATTTGACCACTGCCGGGGCCGGGAGGCGGCGGGATACCTTCGAATGGTAAGCTTACCGGTTGGCCCAGCATCATGGGAAGGTTCACTAGAGGAACGATCATGCTGATCGCGACGTCCGTTGGCGATATGGTATCGGGCGCGCCCGATATTTGGCATTCGAGAAGGTGATATCCGGGCGCATCCGTTCCGGACAAATTGTGGCCTAGAAGACACGGAAGCTTCACAGAAACGGCCGTGGTCATGCCATCGCACGCCATGACAAGGGCGGTCGGCTGACCGCTCGCGTCTATGGGCCCGACGCCCGGTGACGCTTCCACAGGGCTCGCTGCGTCGGCGACGAGAGAACCAGCCCCGCCCGAGACATGCGAAGCGCCACCCGAATCGGGCGCCCCAGCCACCGCGCCGCCACAGCCGACCAACGTGATCATGCCGAGCGGCCAACGTGCGCTCATTGTGGCTTCCGCAGCAATCGTTGAAGCATACCGGCATCGACCCCTCAGTCAACGGCCGCGCTTGACGCGGGCCGACAAGCACGCAACCGAGCCGCGCCCCAGTGGGGCAAGAACAGCAAGCGCGGCGACCCGCCCGTCACCGCCTTCCGCGTCGACGCGTTCAACATCGACGACCGTTGCGCTCCAGGGCAACCGTGCGATCTCGCCCGAGGTTCGGCGGGCGGTAGCGAATGAGTGCGAGCTTTTCGCACGACTAGCGACCCCCTCAGTTGACCGTCCGCTCGTCGTCGTCGGCACGGTGCCCGTCTTCCGCTCCCTCCGGCCGCTCCGCGTCTTTTTCGACGCCGACCTCTTCCAGGTCGAAGAGATACCTCACGGCCGCGGCGAGCTCCCCTGCGTCGCCCGTGCCGGAGGCTCGCGCCCGAAGCCGGGCCGTCGGCGCGTGCAAGAACTTGTTGACCGCGCTCTCGAGCATCTGCGCGAGCGCGGCACGATCCCCTTCGAGATGTTTGAGCCTGCCGAGCGATTTCTCGAGCTCGGCGAAGAACACCGCCCGAGCTTTCGTGCGCATGGCGACCAGGGTCGGCTGCACGTCGATGCCGCGCGACCACGCGAGAAACTGCGCCACCTCTTCGGCGACGATCTTCTCCGCCGCGTCGAGCTCCGCCCGGCGCGCGTTCATCCCGCGCCCCACCTCTTGCTCGAGGTCGTCGACGTTGTACACGTACACGTTGTCGATCCCGTGCACTTCCGGCTCGACGTTGCGAGGCACGGCGATGTCGGTGAAAAGGAGCGTGCGCCCGCGTCGCGCTTTCATCGCCCGCTTGACCATCTCGCGCGTCACGACGGGGGTGCGGCTCGCCGTGCTGGCGACGACGACGTCCGCTTGCACAAGCTCGGCCTCGAGCCCCTCCCACGGCACCGCGGACGCGTGCATTTCTCCGGCGAGCGCGGCGGCCCGCTCGAAGCTCCGGTTGCAGACCCGAAGCGCTCGCGCCCCCCGCCCCAGGCTTCGGGCGGCCGCCTCCGCCATTTCGCCCGCCCCGAGCAGGAGCACCGCGTGCTCCGACAGATCCCCGAAGACCCGCCGCGCGAGGTCGACGGCGACGCTCGAGATGCTCACCGACCCCGCTCCGATGCCGGTCTCCGTCCGCACGCGCTTGGCCGCGGCGAAGGCCCTGCTGATGCAGCGCCCGAGCTTGCCTTTCATGGCCCCCGCGGCCACCGCCGCGTCGTACGCGTCTTTGACCTGGCCGAGGATTTGCGGCTCGCCGAGCACCATCGAGTCGAGGCTTGCCGCCACCCGGAAGACGTGTCGAACCGCCTCGTCGCCGCGGATATCGTAAAGGTACGCGGCGAGCTCGGCGTCGTAGGCGAGACCGCCATGGCGCGCGAGCTCTTCGCGGATGGCCCGAAGCGCCCCCTCGACGTGATCGTCGGGCGCGAGCGCGATCACTTCGACGCGGTTGCACGTCGAGACGAACATCACTTCCGACAGCTCGCTCCGCGCGCTCAAACGAGCGAGCACCGTCGCCAGAGCATCGGCCCCGGTGGCCAGGCGCTCACGCACTTCGACGGGCGCGGTTCGGTGCGAGAGGCCGACGGCGAGGATCACGTGGTCCTCACGGCCGCCACAGCTGCCGCCGCGGTCGCGTCGCGAATGACGTAGAGCAAGAGGACGAGCACCGTGAAGCCGAAGCCGGCGATCGTCCCGTAGGCGGCGCGCCTACCGCGCCAGCCAGCTGCCGCGCGCAGGAGGAGCACGCCGCCGAACAGCGCCCACGACGCGTAGCCGAACGCCGCACGCGCGATCTCCGCCGCGCCTCCCGCCTCGACCTCGCGCGCCCAGAGCGTTCCGGTCAGAATGCCGATGGTCAGCATCGGGAAGCCGGCGACGAGGAAGCGATGCTCGGCGCGGTCGAGGGCGTCGAGCGGTGGCAGGCGTTGGAAGACGCCGTGGAGGTTCTTTTGCTTCAGATGCCGTTCTTGCAGCAGGTATGCGATCGCGGCGGCGAAGGCCAGGGTGAAAAGGGCGACGCCGATCAGGTTGGCCGCGACGTGGAACGGCAGGATGGCGCCTCGTAGCTTGTGGCCCCCTCCGGCGCCGACGAAGCGGGATGCGAGGAGAAACGTCAGCGCAAGCGGCGCCACGAACGCGCCGACTACGTCGATGCGGAAGCGTTTGCGCGCCACGACGTAGGCGAGCGCCGCGAGCATCGACGCGATGCTCATCGCGAAATGGATACCCTCGACGGGACACACGTGGAGCACGAGCGACGAAGTGACGATGTGCGCCGCGTGGAGGGGTACCGCGAGGGCGACGAGGCGCGGGGCCCAGCGCAGGAGCGGGCGCGGGCCGCCGGGGGCGGGTTCCGCGGACGGCCAACCGAGGAGGAACGCGATGAACATCACGCACGCCGCGGAGTAGGCGGTGACCGTTGCGCCGAAGAGAAGATCGACGAGCTCGACTTTCACGCTGGAGGGATCGTGCTACGTCCGCGCCCGATCCGCCAGCCCGCAGCCCATGCGCCTCACAGGTTCCCCGCCCCGAACCGTGTCAGGAGGTCTTCCTCGCTCCTGGGATCCGAGCCGGTCCGGCCCGCGCGGGCCTTTTCCCGCGCCTCGGAGCCGAGGTGCTCGACGAACCGGCCGACCGGGGTCCCCAGCCACCCCGGTTCCACGTCGTACGCCGCATCGCCCAGAAGCAACGACGACTCGACGATTTCCGCGCCGAGCGGCTCGAGGTAGGCGCGTGTCTTGACCCTTCCGACCAGATCGTGCGGGTCGCCTCCGCCGCCGACTTCACGGACGACGTGCACGGCCTCCGCAAGCTGGTAGGCGCGCCCCTCGGCGACGATCGACAACTCGCCTTGTTGCAGGTCGATCGTCCCGTCGACGATCCACCGATCGAGCGCTGCCTGCGGAAAGAAGACGCGGTTTTCCATGCGCACTCTGCGGCAAAAGAGTACCACATCCGGCGGGATGGCAGTGCTCGAGGCCGTCGCACGGATCGTGCAGCTCGGCGGGGATCCGGTCCGCGCCGCGCGGGTCGCCGCGATGCGCGCGCGCTTCGAAGAGAGGACTGGAGCGTTCGCGCCCGACGACGACTGGTTCGAGGAGCGGAGCCGAGCGTTCTGGTCCGACGCCGTCACCCGAATGAGGTTCGGTCGCGAAATCGAAGGCGAGCTCACCGCCGGCGAGCGCCGATGGTTGGCCCCGCTCGAGCGTTCTCACCGGGGTCTCTTCCGCGCCAGCGAAGGAGTCCTCGTCGATGTCTGGAGCGGGGCGGAGCTCGTCGTCACGGTCGTCGACGAGGCGTCGCGCGCCGAGCTCGACGCGGCCGCCGGACAGCTTTTCGACGCGAGGGTCGTAGGGTTTTCCGGCGGAGCCCCGATGGATGGGTCGACCGACGCGGATGCGGGCTGGGTCGTCGCGCTCTTGCCCGGCGCGGTGTTCCATCCTCGCGACGCGACCGCCGCGATCGAGCCTGTCCTCGCGGCGGCCCGGGCGCGTGACCTCGCCACCGACGACGTGCTCGACGCTCTGCTCCGTATGGAGCGGATGCTCCGATCGCTGTCGCGCGTGAAGGCGGCCTACGCCTACCGCCCCGATGCGCTGACGGCCCACGGCAGCGCGGTCCCGGTGCGTCGTGCGGCCAGAACGCCTACATAAGCGAGGGCGATGCCGCCTCCGCCGCTGTTCGAAGCGCGCCTTCTGCACGCGCGCCGGCTCTCTCCGAACGTTCGCGAGCTGTCGTTCGAACGGGTCGACGGGTCGCCGATGGTGTTCGAGCCTGGGCAGTGGGTGAACGCCCTTCTTCCCCACGCGCTCGCCGGCACGGGCGCAACCAAGCGTTCGTATTCGATTGCGTCGCCGCCCGACGGCTCCGCGCGCTTCGACATCGCCGTGACGCACGTCCAGGGAGGCCCGGGGTCAACGTGGCTGCACGCGATCGAGCCCCCCGCCGTTCTCTTGTTCAGCGGTCCCCAGGGCTTCTTCACCCGCCCGCTCGAAGCCGCGTCGCCATCTCTGATGATCGGGACGGGCACGGGAATGACGCCGATGCGCAGCATGATGAAAGCTGCGATCGCGAAGGGATCGCGCACGCCGATGTGGCTCTTGCTGGGCGTGCGTCATGAGCAGGACCTGCTCTACGGCGACGAGCTCCAGGCGCTCGCCCGTGAGCACCCGTTCGTCCGCTTCGAGCCGACCCTGTCGCAACCGCCTGGCGACTGGGCGGGCCGCCGCGGATACGTGCAGACGCACGTCCGCGAGCTGTGGGAAGCGCTCGTCGCGACGAGCGACTCCAAGCCGCACGCCTACGTCTGCGGGCTGGAGAGGATGGTCGGTTCCGTGCGCGATCTCTTGCGCAAGCAAATGGGCTTGCCGCGCGAGCAAGTGCACGCGGAACGGTATGACTAGCGGCTCGCCGAATTGCCGTCGCGGCAGCCCCAACACGCGAAGAGGACAAGCGCCACGTCCGAACGCGCGGGGTGGGCGGCACCTCCCGCCATCGGCGGCCGCAGAGTACCACACGACGCCCGGGCGCCGCCGAGTCGTCGGAAAAGGGTAGCGATTCGGTCGCCCGGCGGCCAATAGCCCTTGCGGGCAGCCCGCCGGCTTGGCATGCCCATGTGGCCAATGCTCCGCATGCCCAGCTCCCACGTTACCGAGACCGCGATGCGAAATCTCGATCGCTTCCGGGCGACCTCCGCAGCCAGCGAGCTCGAGGACGACTCGCGCACCTGGTCGGTCGTCGAGTGGTCGTGGTGCGCGGGCCCCCCGCTGCGCGTGCAGGTGCGAAGCGATGCGGGGCAGCTCGTCGACTTCGTCATGGATGAGGTGGGCATCTGGCGGATGAGGGCGGAGCGGCACGGGCCGGGACCGTGACCATTTCGTCTTGGCACAGGCCGCGCTACGGGTGGGGCACGTGACGACACCTCGCTTCGAAGTCAGGACGGGCGGCGCCGTGAGCGACCGGGATGTCACGATGGCGCGCGAAGTGCGGGCCGGCCTCGCGCACGCGCCGCGGTCGATCCCACCCAAGTACTTTTACGACGCGCGCGGTTCGCGCCTCTTCGACGCGATTTGCGACCTACCCGAGTACTACTTGACGCGCGCCGAAGCGGCGCTCCTCGAGCGTCATGCCGACGAGATCGTCGCGAACATGGGGGCGACCACCCTCGTCGAGATTGGGAGCGGGATGGCCCGCAAGACCGGGCTCCTCATCGGGGCGCTTTGCGCCCGCACAGCCTCGCCACGCTACGTGCCTTTCGACATCGCCGCGGAGCCCATCGAGGCCTCGGCGCGCGCTCTCCTCGCGCGGTATCCCCAGTTGAGCGTCTGCGGGCTGATCGGCGATTTCGGTTATGACTTGCCCCGCCTTCCCATCGCGGCGCCGGCGTCCGCGGGGGCCCGCCTCGTCGCCTTTCTTGGCAGCACGATCGGCAACCTGGACGAGCGCGCCGCCCCGGCGTTTCTGGGCCAAGTCGCGCAGCTGCTCGCCGAACGCGACCGATTTCTCCTTGGCGTCGACCTCGTCAAAGACGTGCGCGTGCTTCACGCGGCCTACAACGACGTGCAGGGGGTGACCGCGGCGTTCAACAAGAACGTCCTGCGCGTCCTTTCGCGCTCGCTCGAGGCCGACTTCGACGAGCGCGCATTCGACCATCTCGCGTTCTACGACGCCGAGCGGCAGCGCATCGAGATGCACCTCGTGTCCGAGCGGCGCCAGGTGGCCACGCTTCAAGCGATCGACCTGCGCGTCGAGCTCGCCCCCGGCGAACGCATCCTGACCGAGATCAGCCGCAAGTTCACGCGCGCGGGCGTCGAGCGCATGCTGGCGCTCGGCGGCATGAGCCTCGAGCGCTGGTTTCCGGCGGACGACGGCGCGTTCTCGCTCTGTCTTGCAAAAAAGGCGTCCGAATAGGCTAGGGCATGCTTTCCGTGCACGTCACCGTCGCCGTGGGAGGTCGCTCCGTGGGCGTCGACGAGCTGGCCGATGCGCGCCTGGCTTCCACGCTGCGCGGCGCAGGGCAGGATATTGCGCGACGACTCTCGGCCATCCATTGTCCTGTGCACGCTCGAACGGCGCACAACGTGCGCGTTCACTTCGACGAGCGCGGGAACGCGGATCTGCAGTACGAATCATGCTGTGAGCGCCTCGGAAATCGCATCGGAGAGACGTTGGGTGGAGGCGCCTGACGTCCTCGCGTTCTGGCCCTTCGGTCGACGATCGTGACCGCGCTTCGTGTTCTGGTCGATGGAACGGCCCTCGCCGACGACGAGGCGCGCGCGTTCTGGAAGCGGTACGCGGACTGGATGGAGGGCCATCGAGGCGACCTCGGCGGCTTTGCCCAGTCCGAGGGGCTCGCGAGCGTTCACCCCGAGTTGCGGGGGGGCGGGCCGGTTCTTGTGGCGAGTCGCACCGAGTCGCAACGTCCCTATGGCGTCGCCCCCCAACGCGACGCGAAAGGGCGAGCGCCCGCGGGCGAAGCTCCCCCGCGACACTCTGCCGCACCGGCGCCCGCGCCCGGAAGAAAGCGCCGGCGAAACACAGGGCCGAAACGTTGACGAATCGCGGCGGAGACCAGCCTCGAACGCATGGACAGCTGCCCGACGGGATGCTACTGGCCCCGGCGACTTAGTCCCCCCCAATCGACGGAGACGCATGCTCTTTGCCTCCTTCGGCGCCGGCCTTCTCGCGGCGGGCGTCGCCCCCCAAGCCATCAACGTCGACGTCGACCTCACGTTCCTCGTTCAGGTCGTTCTATTTGTCGCGCTCATGCTCGTGCTCAAGCCGCTCCTGTTCGATCCGATGCTCCGGCTCTTCGAGGAGCGCGAGCGACGGATCGAGGGGGCCAAGCTCCAAGCGCGCAAAATCGATGATAAGTCCGCGAGTGCGCTCGGGAAATACGAGACGGAAATGGCGAAGGCCCGCACGGCTGCAAGCGCCGAGCGAGACAAGATCCGCGCGGAGGGGCTGGCACGTGAGCAGCAGATCCTCGGCAGCGCGCGAGCGGCCAGCGCGAAGGTCGTCGATGAGGGAAAGCGCGTGGCGCAGGCCGAGGCCGAGCGTGTCCGAAGAGCGTTGAAGGGCGAGGCGACCGAAATGGCGCGCGATATGGCCGGCCGCGTTCTCGGTAGGGAGGTGCAGCCATGACGAACGGCACGCGGACCGCAGACTGGGTCGGGCGACGGCCGGGCGCGCGACGCCTCGCATTCGCAGTGATGGTGCTCGTGACGGGGTGGTCCATCTGGGCATGGGCACAGCCGAAACCGGCGCTCGAGCGTCACGCGCAGCAAGAGGCCGCGACCGAGGAGCCGGCGCCGATCAACTGGTTCGAGTTCGGCACCGAAACGCCGCCCTTTCTCGCCATGGTCGTCAACTTCGCCATCCTCGGGGCGGGCTACTACCTCTTCGGCAGAAAGCCCATCGCGGCCGCGCTCCAGAACCGTCGTGACTCGATCGCGAAAGAGATCGAAGAGGCGCAGAGAATGCGGCACGAGGCCGAGGAGCGCGCCAAGACCTACCAGGCGAAGCTCGACCGACTCGAAGAAGAGGTGCGATCCGCTCGAGAAGCGCTCGTCCGCTCCGGCGAGGCCGAGCGCGAGCGCATCGTGAGCGAGGCCGAGGCGAAAGCCGAGCGGCTGCACAAAGATGCCCAGTTTCTGGTCGAGCAAGAAATGAAACAAATACGCCAAGACCTCTGGCGGGACACGCTGGACGTGGCGGTCGCCGCGGCGGAGGAGCTTCTGAAGCGGGGCGTGACACAAGCCGACCAAGATCGCCTCGCCGAGGACTACCTCGCGGATCTCGGCGGCAAGACGCGGGGCGAGCGCGGCGCCGGGCAAGGTCGATCGGTGGAGCCCGGGAGTCCCACATGAGCGTCTCGATCGTCGCGCGTCGCTATGCGAAAGCCCTTCTCGATTTGGGCGTGGAGTCGGGCCAGCTCGACAGGCTCGTCGACGAAGTCGGCGCGTTTGCGGCGGCATGGGAGACCAACGCCGATCTGCGCAACGCCATCGAGAATCCGCTCGTGCCTCATGGCGCCAAGAAGGCGGTCATGGCCGAGCTCGCGGAGCGCATCGGCGCTTCGGCCACCGCACGCAACGCGCTCCTGCTCCTGGTGGACCGCCGCCGGACGAAAACGGTGCCTTACATCGCCCAGATGCTGCGCGAGCTCGCCGACGAGCGAAAAGGCGTGGTGCGCGCCGAAGTGACGACCGCCGCACCTCTGAGCGAGGGATACTACGCGCGACTCCAGGCGCAGCTCGAGAAGATGACCGGCAAGCGCGTCGCGATCGACCGGCGCACCGACCCATCCCTCATCGCGGGCGTGGTCACGCGCATCGGCGATCGGATCGTCGACGGCTCGCTGCGCACGCGCCTGCACTCGCTTCGAGACGCCATGACGCCCCCCGGTACTTGAATGGCCCCGGCGCCAGCCGGTATCCACCGTCCTCTCTAGCCCCCAGAAACCAGGAAAACGACCATGCAGCTTCGGGCGGAAGAGATCTCTTCGATCATCAAGAAGCAGATCCAGAACTACGAGAAGGCCGCGCTCACCACCGAGACCGGTACGGTGCTCAGCGTGGGAGACGGAATTGCCCGCATCTACGGCCTCGAGGGGGCCATGGCCGGCGAGCTCCTCGAGTTCCCGGGCAACCTCATGGGCCTAGTGCTCAACCTCGAGGCGGACAACGTCGGCGCCGTGTGCTTCGGCGACGTCACCAACGTCAAAGAAGGATCGGTCGTCCGCCGCACGGGGCGCATCCTCGACGTCGCGGTCGGCGAAGCGCTCGTGGGACGCGTCGTCAACGCGCTCGGCTTGCCGATCGACGGCAAGGGACCGGTCGAGACTCCACACCGTCGCCGCGTCGAGCTCAAAGCGCCCGGCATCCTCGCGCGCCAGCCGGTCAAAGAGCCGCTCCAGACGGGCCTCAAAGCGATCGACAGCATGGTCCCGATCGGCCGCGGGCAGCGCGAGCTCATCATCGGTGACCGCCAGACGGGCAAGACGGCGGTCGCGGTCGACACGATCATCAACCAGAGGGGGCAGGGCGTTTACTGCTTTTACGTCGCGATTGGCCAGAAACAGTCCACGGTGGCGAGCGTCGTCGACAAGCTGTCGCAGCAGGGTGCGATGGAATACACGACGGTCGTCGTCGCGGGGGCGAGCGAGATGGCACCCCTTCAGTTCATCGCGCCATACACCGGCGTCACGATGGCCGAGTACTTCCGCGACAGCGGACGGCACGCCCTCTGCGTCTACGACGACCTGTCCAAGCAAGCGGTCGCCTATAGGCAGCTCTCGCTGCTCTTGCGCCGGCCGCCGGGCCGCGAAGCGTACCCGGGCGACGTCTTTTACATCCACTCTCGTCTCCTCGAGCGCGCAGCCAAGATGGCCGACGAGGTCGCGGTCGTCCGAAAAGAAGTCACCGATTGGGACAAGCGCGGCGACGCGAAGGTCTACAAGGGCGAGCTGGGTCGACACCACGCCGAGGCGGAGCTCAAAGAGAAGGGCGAGGGGTTCCACGTCTTCAAGAACCCGCGCTCGGGAGGGTCGCTCACCGCGCTGCCGGTCATCGAGACGCAGGCGGGCGACGTCAGCGCGTACATTCCGACCAACGTCATCTCGATCACCGACGGGCAGATCTTCCTCGAGACGGACCTCTTCTTCTCCGGCGTCCGCCCCGCCATCAACGTCGGGATCAGCGTGAGTCGCGTCGGCGGAAGCGCGCAGATCAAAGCGATGAAGGCGGTCGCCGGCCGCATGAAGCTCGAGCTCGCGCAGTACCGCGAGATGGCGGCCTTCTCTCAGTTCGCGAGCGATCTCGACAAAGTCACGCGCGATCAGCTCGAGCGCGGTGCCCGGCTCGTCGAGATCTTGAAGCAGGGTCAGTACGTGCCGCTCTCCGTCGAGAAGCAGATCGTCATCATCTACGCCGGGACACGCGGGTACATCGACAAGCTCGAGATTGCGCAGGTCGCCAACTACGAGCGCGGGCTCTATGACTTCATCGAGAAGAAGTACGGCGCGATTTACGAGAACATCCGCACCAAGAAGTCGCTCGACGATCAGACCGAAGCGATGCTGAAGAAGGCGCTCGACGAGTTCGGCACCGCGTTCGCGTCCGGCGCCGAGCACAAGTAGCCATGCCGTCGCTCAAGATCATCCGCAAGCGCATCTCGAGCACCAAGGCGACGCAAAAGATCACGCGTGCCATGAAGATGGTCGCGGGAGCGCGCCTGACGCGCGCGCAGCAGCGGATCTTGGCGATGCGCCCCTACGCGGTGAAGACGGCCGAGGTGCTCCAGTCCGTGACTCGGACGATGGCGGCGGCGACGGATTCGCAGAACGAGCCCGTTCATCCGCTTCTCGCGCGGCGGCCTGAGCAGAAGGCGCTTTTTCTGGTGTTCTCGTCCGATCGCGGGCTGTGCGGCGCGCTCAATACGAACATCAACAAGAGCGTCGAGCGCGCGTGGCGAGAGAAGGAAGCGAGCGGCGTTCAAGTTTCGTTCGCGACCCTCGGTCGCAAAGGACGCGAGTACTTGAACCGGCGCCGCGCCGACGCCGTCCGCGATTTCCCCCGCATATACGACGGGCTCGGGATCGAGAAGGCGCGGCTCGTGGCGACTTGGCTGGTGCGCCGCTTCGAAAAAGGCGAGTGCGACGCCGTCTATTTCGCATACAACGAATTCAAGAGCGCGCTCACCCAGAGGGTTGTGATCGAGCGCCTGCTCCCGCTCGGCGAGCCTGGCAACGGCGCCGCCGGGGGATCGCCCGCGCGGGCAAGCGAAGACGCGGCGCAGCGGATCGCGCCGAGCGACTTCATCTTCGAACCGAACCAGCTGGCGCTGCTCGAGCGGCTCGTGCCGATGTACGTCGAGATCAGCGTCTATCGCTCGCTCCTGGACAGCCAGGCGAGCTTCTTCGGAGCGCAGATGACCGCCATGGACGCGGCGACGCGCAACGCCAAAGACATGATCGCCCGCTACACGCTCATGTACAACCGCGCGCGCCAGGCCGCGATCACCAAAGAGCTGATGGAGATCATCGGCGGCGCCGAGGCGCTCAAGACCTAATCCTAGGGCAGCGACACGCAAAACAGCAGTGACCCGTCCGCGTCGGCCTCGGTCCACACCGCGCCGCCCTGGGCACGCATGGCCGTGTCGGCAAAGTGCATGGCGAGGCCGCGCATCGCCGATTCGGGAGGGGACGAGCCGGCTTCGTCGTACGCCGCCGATCGCACACGAATGACGATGGTGCCTTCGCGCAGCGTGAGGTCAATCGTCCCGCGCGCGCGCGCGTGGCGGAGGGCGCGCTCGAGCACCCGGTCGACGGCGCGACCGAGCAAGTCTTCGTCTGCGCGGACGAACTGGACGTCGGCGCTCCAGACGAGACGCACGCTCCGGGACGCAGCGTCGGCCGCGGCGCGCCGAGCGATCGTCGTGAGCATGGCACGGACGTCGATGTCCGTGAGGCTCGCGCGCCGCTCGCCCGCCTGCAGGCGCACGGCATCCGCCATGTCCGTCAGAATCCGGATGGCGCGAGAGTTCGCCGCGCGGCAGTCGTCGAGCGCGGCGCGGAGCGTGCCGGGCAATGCGTCCGACGGGAGCTCTGCGAGCACGAAGTCGAGGTTCATCGAGATGGCCGCGAGAGGGGTCTTCAAGTCGTGCGCGAGCAGGGTGGTCAACCCGTCGCGTACGACGGAGAGCTCCCCGATGCGCTTTGCCCTCTGCGGTGCTGGCGGTGTGCGACTGGTCAACTCGGGCCTCACGCTTGCCACCATCGGTCCTCCGTTTCTGGTACGGCCGTGCCTGTGCGGCCCTTAATGGCGCACGGCGACCACGGCGGCCTGGGTCGCGGCTGCCTCACTTCGTTCTGACGCTGCAACAAACGCAATGTCCACGTTGTCTCCGACGCGCGGGATCGCTTCCTGCCCCCCGACCAACTGCGTAATGCCGCCCAGCGTTCCTCCCCACGCGTGCGCCTGCGCTACGGCCGGGCAAGGGTCGTGCCTGCACGCCGAGGGAACCAGATCGATGGTTGTTTCGAATAGCCCACCCGCGTTCGACGTGGAAACGCGAGTGACGCGCGCGACCGCGTCGGCCAGCATCGATGAAGCCGGCGTTGCCGAGCGGGCGGGGCCCGGCCACGCGACGAGGGCGATGAGCGCTGCGCCCATGGGAAGAGCGATCCGAGCGGCCGCCCGCGCGCGTCGCCGGGAAACGAGTCGCACGCCCACCAGGGCGACGATTGCCGCCGCCCACCAGACATCCGCGGTTCGCGTGCGCGAGCCCGCGACGCTCGACTGCCCGCAGCCGCCTTGACTGGACGCCGCGGAGCCCGCGGTGCCGTAGAGAGCGTCCAATCCGTCGACGTCGTCGTTCGAGAGTAAGCGGACCGAGGCGTCGCCCGGCGTCGTGTAGGCGTACATCAGCGAAGCGGGCTTGTCCTTCTCGTCGGCCAGCCCCAGCGTGTGACCCGCCTCGTGGGACACGACGTGGACGATGTCGAATGGCGCGGGCCGAAGGGAATCGTCGTCGTCCGACGAGCCGTCCGTGGCGACGGGCGTCGCGCCGCTCGATGCATGCGCGGACGCGTCGAGCACGGCGTATGGGTGTACCCCGTTGATGACAATGTCGGAATCGACGATAACGCCGCTCATTTCGTCGTAGCTCGTCACGGTCACCGCCAGCGCGTCGCCTGCCGGAGCAAACCCGTGGCGCGCGAAGATCACCGAGTTTCGACCGTCCAACCCTGGTTTGGCTTCGTCCGACCCGACGGCGGTCGACACCGCGGGTCCGCCTCCTACGTGGCTCCATCCGCACACGGCGCTCGACACGGCGGCGGCGCTGCCGCGCACCCCCTCTTCGACGGTCGGGTCGATCACGTACGTGATCTGCGATGCGTTCCAGTGCAAGGGCTGTCCGTGCGACGTGCGCTTGAGCTCGAACGCCGGGGCGTCGAACGCTAGCGCGCCGACCGCCGCCGCGGTCATCGCACACACGATCGCTTTGATCGGACGTTGCCGCCCGCCGCACCTGCTCATCACTGCTCCTCACGAATGTTGTCGCCCGCCCCGCGTATCGTTGGAACGGCGTTCGGCGCGAGGACTTGATTCGGCCCCCATAGGGAACAGGCGGAACGGGCTTGGTGCTTATCGCGCAGATCCGATCGATTCAGAAGCCGACGTCACCGGCCCCCGACCGTGGGATCCGGCCCGGCGGGATCCGCCGAGGCGCTCACATCCCGCACCGCTACCATCATCGGCGACATCAGCGGCGCGGGCCAAATGCCGAGCAGCAGCGAGAGCGCCACGAGGGGGGCCAGCGCGACGATCTCGGGGCGGGTCGCGTCCGGGAAACGACCGCCAAACGGCTCGAGCAGCCGGCTGCGCCGCCACGCCGGGTGAATGCGCCCGAGCAGGCAGAGACGTGCCACGCGCATGTGAGCCGCCGCGGAGGCGACGAACGCGGCGGCCATCACCACGGTGAGCACGGGATGCCGCACGAACCCCCCCAGGAGCGAGAGCAGCGGCCCCCAGAACCCGACGAGACCCGGCACACCGAGAGACACGGCCAGCCCGGCGGCGGCCATTCCGCCGAGCAGGGGTGTCTCCGCCGCGAGCCCGCCCAGTCGCGCCAGCTCGCTCGTATGCACCCTCCGCTCCAGAGCGGACGAGAAGCCGAGGACGATTCCCACCGCGAGACCGTGTGCGAACAGGCCCACCAAAGAGGCCGCGATGCCTTGGGGGCCGAGGGCGGCGATGCCGAACAAGCACGCGCCCGCGTTGGCGATCGTCGTGTACGCGACGAAGCGGCGCAGGTCGCTCTGGGCCATGGCGCAGAGCGCGCCATAGACGACGCCGAGGACACCGAGCGCGGACATCGAGCTCGCCGCCCAACGAGCCCCCTCCGGAACCGCGCCGAGTCCCACCCGCACCAGCAAGTAAGGACCGAGCACCACGACGACCCCCGCGACCACCACCGCCGCTCCGGCCGGTGCCTCGGCGAGGACGTCGGCGAGCCACCCGTGAAACGGAACGATCGGCGTCGCCACCGCGACCGCGACCAGCAGAAGCACCCATACCAGCTCCACCAACGGAACTCCGAGGACCGGCCCCTTGGAAGCGAACGACGTCCGTGCCAGCTCGGGGATGGAAAGGGTATGCGCAACGACGGTTCCGTCGACGAGGAACGCGCGACCCGACGCGCGCGAGAGTGCGACGAAGGCCGCGAGCATTGCCGTCGATCCGATCGCGCCGTACGTGCCCAACTTCGCCGCGGCGCGCTCGCCGCGCACGCCCCCCCAGCCGCCGACGAGCATCACGAGCGCGACCAGGACGACTTGCCACGACGCCAACACGAGCGTCACGTCGAGCGCGACGAGCGTTCCCATGGCCCCGGCGGCGAGGAGGGCCAACGCGGAGCAGTACGCGTCGCTCCGGCGGTCGACCTCGTGCACCAGCACGGCAACGAGCGCGAGGGTCGCCGCGAGCGGGACGAGCACCACGCTGATTCCGTCGATTCCGAGGTACCATTCCGCGCCCATCGAGCGCACCCACACGCCGCGTTCGACGAACTGGTAGCCGTCATTGCCGTCGCTGTGCCCGACATCCGGCGCGAAGCGCCAATACGTCCACAACGCAAGCGCGAGCTCGACCAGCGCGAGCCCGACCAATGCCCGTCGGACCGCCATCGAGTCGCGCCGACCGGCCAGGCGCGACGCGCCTGCCAGCAGCGGGACCATGAGGGGCAAGAGGACGAGCAGCGATAGCACGTGCGCGCCGATCCACCCGAGGCCGGTCGGGAGCTGGGCGCGAAAGCCCATGGCGACCTCCCCCGCCTGCTCGTCGGTGGAGGTGACGACGACTTGCCCGAACGCCTGCCGCACACGCGCATCCTTCTCGGGCATCCACGAGACGAGGATGTCTCTCGAAGCTCCGGCCGCCAGCACGGCGGTTGTCGCCGCTCCCTCGACGAACCGCGTCGACAGCCGCGTCGGCGAGCGAACGTCGTCTTCGTCGCCGAGGAGCGCCACGCGCGAGACCACCAGCGGCTCGCCGCCGACATTGCTGACCGTCACCGTCCCCACCCAACCGCCTTGCCCGGGTGCGAGCACGAGCGGTCCGCGCAAGCCGCCCGGCAGCGACAGGACGATACGCCCGGCGTTACGAGACGCCGGCGCCGCGCAGGCGGGCCGGCAGAGAAGGGCTGCGACGACCGACATCGCGGCAAGAACGACGAGGCGCGCACGCATCTTGACCCCGCCTCAGCGGCCCGTCCAAAGCGCGTGCGCCACGGCAGCGAACGCGAGCGTGCCGAGCAATGCCCACGCCGCCCGCCCGATCGGCACGCCGACCACCGGCTCGACGCCGCGCTCCAACCGCATGATCTTTCCCGCGACGAAGTCCGCGGGCGCGGCGACCACCTGCTCGTCGAGCGTGACCATCACCCACGCGACGGCGCGGGTGAGCGCGGCAATCGTGCCGGCGATCGAGCTGACGACCCACCGGTCCATGCGAACGAGAAGAACGCCGAGACGTTCGGGGGCGATGACCAGCAGCTGCTCTTCGATCGACGGCGGCACCACCACCACCCCGGGCTGTTCGGGCACGGGCTCCAGGCGGCGCGCGGTGGCAAGGCGCAGGATCGCGACCGTTGCCCCGCACGCCACGAACACCCCGGTCGCCACCGTGACGCCGGCCGCGCCGAGCGCGAGCAACGCCAACGCGGGCGGCGCGGCGCTCGCGAACGCGACCCATCGCCGGATCCCCGACGAGGTCGGCGCCCGCCAGCTCGCCACGAAGAGAATGGCCGCGCCCGCGGCCTCGACCGCAATCCACGTGCTTTGCGCAAGCGGGAACAAAAACGCAAGCCGGGCGACCAGGTAGAAACCGAGCGCCGCCTGGGTGGCGCCGTGCGCGAGTGTGGCGAGCACCGGCGGCGAGCCGCTGGAAGGCGAGGCCCCGCTCATGAGCCCTCCGGCCGCCAGGAACGCGAGCAGGGACGCCGCCACCACCGACCCGGCACCCGGTCCGACACGGGCCTCGAGCTGATTGCGCACGGGGGTATCGTCGGTGCGGTCGTGGAGCCCGAGCTGATCCGCGATCGCGCGAAAAGCGAGGGTTGGCCCCACGGGGACGAGCGCGACTTCTGCCCCGTCTTCGACGGTGACGCGTCCGAGGATGTCGTCGTTCGTGCCGTCGCCCGAGTGGATGCGCAGCGCATGCGTTCCCGCTCGGACGGGGAGGCCCGCGAATGGCGACTGCCCCAGCGCGGAGCGCGCGTCGTCGAGGAAAACGACCGCGCCCGGTACGCTCGTGAACGTGAGCGCACCGACGCCAGGACTGGTCGCGGACGAGCCTTCGGAATCCCGCCCCTCGCTGGCCTCGGCCCACCCTCCTACGCGTACGGCCGCGAAGCGCGGTGGAGGGTCGGGCGCGTAATCATCGCCGTCCCACGAGCCGCCCAGGCCCCAGAAGAGCAGCGCCGCACCCACGCACATGGCGGCGATGGCCACGGCGCTTCGGAGAGCTACGACGATCCCCAGGGCAGAGTTGTTCCACCCGGCCAGCCAGGCCGCCGCGGCTCCGGACATCGCCCACCCGAGGGCCGTTCCCACGAACCCATCCGACACGAACGCGACGAGCGCGCCCGCCAGCGAAAGCTGAAGCCACGCCCACGGGCGCCAGTCCACCGCCTGGCTCCGACCAACCGCGAGGAAGGCGGCGACGCCGAGCGCGACGAAGCACGCGAGCCCGCAAAATGTCGCCGACAGGGGGTCGAAGGAGAGATCGAGCTCGGCGTCGAGTTGCCCAACCACCACGCCCCGCGCTCCGGGCTCGAAGAGCGCTTGTTCGGCATGGGGCGCGCCGGCGAGGACCAACGCGTGGGCCAACGTCGCTGCCGCGGCCAGTGCCAGGCATCCCACTCCCGCGTTGCGCGCCGACCCGAGCGCGCGCTTGGTGGCGTCGGGTCCGCGCGCACGCGCCAAGCGGCGCCGCACGACGAGCACCTGCCATACGAACCCGACGATCGGCCATGCCACGACGAGCCACAGCGTTCGCGAGAGGACAACGCGCTGTAGCAGCGGGCCTGCATAATCGGGCATCGAGAGGGGGCCCGGAGGCTACCATGGTCTTTCTTATTATGGTGCAGCCTCGCCACGCAGCCTGCCCATGTGCTGCGCGGGAGCGGCCGACCCGTGCCCTCCCCCGAGTCGGTGCTGTGGACGCGCCGCGCGCCCGGAGCGAGGACCCGGGAGGCGCGCTCGGGTGCGCATGGGCTTCCCCGACTTAGCTGCGCGCCGGCGGGGTGTCGGGATGCGATGCACCAAGCGCGGTCAGAATTCGGCGCCACGTCGGGTCCCCCACCGACTTTCTCGGCAGCACGCGCCCCATCGGCGTGCTTGGGCCCGGAGCACGCAGGACGCCTCGCTCGAGCTGCTCCAAATCAAGGTACTCGTCGCCGGCCACGAGCCCCGCGGCCGTCTCAGCGCTGCTGACGCGCGCCACTTCCTCGTCCGAGAGCAGCGTGAGAACGTCGTTGCGTGTCGTGTAGGCGAGCTTCTTGCCGTGGTTCATGACTCGCAGGAAGCAACAGGCATGCCGGGACGAAGAGGATCGCTCTTGCAGAATGCAAAGCCCGATGGCTGCTCGCACCCGCCAGCGCGAGAGCGGTTTCGCGTTGCATGGCGCCCTGCGCGAGGTGGTGAGGTTGGGCCAGATCGTTGCGAGGCCCTTCCAACGGAGGGCTTGATGGCGTGTCTCGCGAGCGACGGCGCCTAGAGCCGCGTGTGAAGGTAGCTCAGTCCTGCCCATCGCTTACCATGATTCCGCCCCGTCCCATTAATGGACTGAAGATTTGGCAATCCTGAATAAGATACCGTCGTCGGTCCAGTAGACGCTCGTCGAGTCCACGGCGATTGCCCAAGGTTGCTTACCTGTGGCGACCATCGTTGGCGTCCCCCCGTCGATAGGCACCCTCATGACCGTGTGGTCGCCGAACCCGTTTGTCCAATAGATGCTGCCGAAATCGACTGCGATGCCGCCGAACGGCCCTTGTCCGGAAACGACAGTCACCCCCGAGCTGCCGTCGAGGGCTGCCTTCATCACGCTGCCGGAATCACCCCCCTGCCCCTGGCAGACCCAATAGGCATCGACCGAGTCAAGAACCATTGCCGCGCCAAAGCAATCGGCAGCGAGGGTCGTGGGCGACCCCCCTAGCGGCATTCGAGTCAAGCCTCCGCTTCCCGTCCAATACAAGTTGCCGGCGGTCGCGATGATGCTTTCGACACCCCCAGGATTGGGGGCGACCGTCGTTACGGCGCCGCCGTCCAGCCCAACGGACAAGACGTTCCCCCCGTACACGCTCAACCAATTGGTCCAATACACGTTCGTCGAGTCTACCGCGATCCCCTCCGGAAGTCCGGGAGTGGACGCGATTGTTGCAGGCTGTCCGCCCGAGAGGGGAGCCTTGCTTATCGTGCCGGTGCAGACGTCCCCCGCGTCGCCGCGAAAGCAAGTACTGTTGGTCCAGTATATGTAGGCCGAGTCGACGGCGATGAATTCAGCGTTTCCCACCCCGGAGACAATTGCGATGGGCGCTCCGCCGTCCAGCGAAAGTTTCATCACGGTGCCGTCCCTGTCAGGCCAATAGAGAGACGTAGAATCAATCACAAGTGCTTCGGAATTACCAAGGCCCGAGGCCAGCACAGAAGGACACTGACCCGCTGCCATGCACGTCCCGCTCGAAGGATCGCAGCAATCCGTACGGATGGCGCAAGGAGTGCTGCCCTGGCAACAGACGTCGCCGTTTGCCCCGCACGCACCGCCGTCGAGCAAAGCGAGCGAATCCACATCGGAGTCGGCGTCGATCGTCGCATCCCGCTGCGCCGCGTCTCCCCCACCGCCGGCTTCGCCTCTCTGGACTACCACCGACCCCTTCGGCGCGGCGTCCAAGCTCTCCCCCGGCGCGTACGTCGGCAGGCTGGCGTCGATCGTTGCATCCCGCTGCGCCGCGTCTCCCCCACCGCCGGCTTCGCCTCTCTGGACTACCACCGACCCCTTCGGCGCGGCGTCCAAGCTCTCCCCCGGCGCGTACGTCGGCAGGCTGGATGGGTTGCTGATCACGCTCGTCCCGCATCCCCCCGTGCTCGGCTGGCAGCTCTGGCCCGACGGGCACGTCGAAGTCGGCTCGCCCTCCGCGCCGACGATCGCGACCTGCCCGCGACACACCTCCGCGAGTACAAGCCACAGCGCGGCCACGCGATCCGTCGGCGCCTGAACTTGCGCGACGCGCTGCACCACCGGCTGACCGAAGCGACCTCCCTTGAAGGCCGTGAGCACGATCAGCACTTCCTGGTCGGCGCTCTGGCCCGCGATCACCGCGAACGTCGTCGGCAGCGTCGCCTCTGGCGACGGCACGTCGTAGCCGTGGTTCCAGATCTCGTTCCAGCTTCCGTTATGGGACTGCTGGCTGACTTGCAGTTGGATGTCATCGAAGTCCGCCGGAGCGCTAAGCCCGTCGGCCACAATGATCAGCTCCAGGCCAGCCGCGGGCCTGGGGGTTTGACTGCACCCGCCTGCCCAAAGCGCCGCGATCGCCAGGAGCCCGCCGACCCCGGCAGCGTGGCGAACAAACGCGAGTCGATGCACCGGCCGCACTTCCCGCTCCAACGCGACGTCGAGTCACGCACATTGCATCGCCCGCGTCTGGCTGTCCAGTCTGTCGCTGATCGAAGATGGGGAGCGCGCGATTCGGGAACATGACGTCGGTGTTCCTCGCGCCGCCGAGCGGCGGTCGCCGCGGGTGCCTTGGCCGGAGGCGGGATGGGCGTCACGACGAGCTCCGCCATGACGTTGCCGCAACTATTCTTCAAGCGCGAGCGATTTCGTTGGGTTGGCGCGCTCGCTTTTCGCGCGCACGTCGGAGCGTTCCGCGTATGCGCGTTCGGCGTGGGCGCACGATTGTTCGGCTTGTGCGCGCGAGTCTTCGACGTACTCGCGCGATGCAGCGGCGCAGAGCGCTTGTTCGTCATGCGCGCACGATTGGTTTACGTACCCACACGAACGTTCGGCGCAATGGAGTGTCTCCTCGACGTGCCGCCTCGATTGAAGGGCCTCCGCTGCGCGCTTGCACGCCGGGCCTCCGCTCCGCCTGAGACGATCGCCCCGCTGTGCATCCAGGTGTCGCTCAATGCCAGACGCGACCCGCTCGACTCTTCGCCGGGCCACGTACTAAGCGCGATCGAACCCGTGTATTTCGAAAGGCATGTCGCGTACTGGTACGGCGGTCGATGGGACTACCGCGCGGGCGGTCGCTGGGACCACGACTCGGTCCCGGTGACACTTCGGATTCACGACATGTCGCACGGAGGGTTTCTGCCGTGGTGACCAAAGGCGCTCTGAAGCGTCCGGCCAGTTGGGCCGTCTAATCTCGCATGCCCGGTATCGTCATCGTCGTGTCCTTCCTCCTCATTTCGTGTGGCGGTGGTGGTGGCACGGGCGGCTCCGGAACGCCGTCTCCGCCTGCTTCGGCGACGGCCGCGCCCACGTCATCGTCGGGGCAGACGCCGCCGCCCGGAAACGGAACGCCGGCCGCGAAGGACAAACAAGTGTTCGTCACCGAGCGCGACTTCGCACCGAACGAAGGGATCGCGGCCGCGGACGCGCTCTGCAACGACGAGGCGAAGGACTTCCTTAGCGGAACGTTCGCGGCGTACCTTTCGACCGACGGCGACAGCGCCCTGGCTCGCATCGGTGAGGGGCCGTGGTACGTGAGGACGACGCTCCTCGGGACGAAGGACGACCTGGCGCATGACACGCTGAGGACCCCGATACTCTCTGTGACCGGAAAATCCCCCGGCAAGGGGACGCAGGTGTGGACCGGCACCGTGAGCGGCGGTACCGCGTCGACGACGGCGGCTGCGACGTGCCGGAGCTGGACGAGCAATGCCTCGACCGACGAGGCGACGATTGGACAGCTCGACTATCCGAACGCAGGATGGACCGCGAGCGACACGGTCACGTGCCAGGGATTCCACTCCGTGTACTGCTTCGAGAAGTGAGGCGCGAGCGCCCGCCGCACTTTGCGGATGCAATGCTTCGCCGCTGCGCGGAGATCAGGATCGACCTCGTGTCGCCGATGGCGTTGCCGTGATGCGGAATAGAGCGTCGTCAGGGCGAGAGGATTTGCGAGAGCCACCCACGGTGGACCAATAGGATAACTGCGTGCAGGAAGGCGGAAGGGCGGCGTGCGTAGGGCAGGAGCCGATCAGATAAACCCGCTCACCCGGCCGTCGCCCGCGGCCGACGTCAGCCCGTGATGCACACGATGAACAATGGCGATCCCCACCAGCCCCACGGCCACGACGAGCGATAGGCTCACCAGGAGTTGCGACGCGGGACTTGGACTCCAATAACTCCAGGCTGCGGTCGCTGCGAGCATGGCCACCGCGCTCGGGCCGAGCCGCAGCCACGTTGCGCGAAGTCTCCGGTCCCGTCGCGGAACCGCCCACCCGATCCATGCCATTGTCACCGCCACCGCCCATGTCTTGGCGAGCAGCCATGCGGCCCCGGCCAGCTCCAACGCCACACCTGCGTTCGGCTCCGCGGTCGACATCCCGGGGAGATGCCAGCCGCCCAGGAAAAGGGCGCTCGCGAGCCCCGCTATCGCAAGGCGATGCGCGCGGCATGCCGCTTCGAGCCACGGCCCGCGACGGCCGTGAGGCCGGTCCGTGTCTTCGAGCAGGCGCGAGAGGCCCCGGTCGGGGTCCGTGTGCGGCTCGATCCGCGCGCTCGCGAGAAGGAGGCCGAGCGCGGCGAGCGCCGCGGGGCTCTTGAACGCGAGCCAGTCCCAAGGCCAGCCTCCTTGCGCGCGCTCGATCTCTTGGATGCGGAGCGAACCGCTCATCATGACGACGCTCGCTACGGCCGCGGCGGATGGCACGTGCTGCCACGCGACGTTCAGCGCGGCCCGCGCTCCGCGCCACGCCGAGCCGCTGGTCAAGAACGCGGCGGCCGCGAGCGACGTTGCGGCGCCGACGAAGAGGAAACCGACGTCGAGCCGCGCGGCGATCACGTATTGCCCGAAGGGCATCGCCGATAGCAGCGCGCACACGACGAGGTCCGCCACCGCGTGCGGCGCGCAAGGTGGCCATGCCGCGCGGGCCACCGCCGCCATCGCCCGCGCCAGCGCCCACCGCTCGGCCCCCCGGCCACGCCTTCGACTCCCCGGTTGCGCTTTGGCCCGGGCCGAGCGCACCGCGCCCACCCGGTCTCGCACCCGCGATACGACTCGCTGGAGGGCTCCGGCCGAAGTGGACCCGGTCGGTGCGGCGAAGAGCAGGACCAATCCAAACGCCGTCAAGGCGATCAGCGTGCCCGCAACCCGTTCCGAGGGGAGGACGCGTCGAAGCCCGTCCAAAGGCACGACGCGCACGGACTCGTTCGCGCCCGACCCGCTGCGCATCGCGATGGTGGCCGTTCGCTCGCCACGGGCCGGCACGACGTCCGCCGCGGACGTGACGCGGACCCCGTCGAAGCTCGTGATGACGTCGCCTCCCACCATCCCCGCGGCCTCCGCGCGCGACCCGGCTTTCACAGCCTCGACCACCAGACCCGAGCCCCTGGCAGCGCCTTGCACCCCCATCCAGGCGAGCACGCGCTCTCCTTCCGGTTCGAGGTCGATCGTCGACCCGTTCGCGCTCGGGCGAACGTCGAGCGTCACCCCGTGCAAGAGGCCGGCGAGAGGCGCTTCGCCCGGTGCCGCCGCCGCAAATGCGACCTCGACGTCGCCAGCGAACGTGGTGTGTCTCGCGCGGTCGCCCGTGCCCGAGAAAAGAGCTTGGGTCGCCTCGTCGAACGCGAGCTCGACGCGTTCGGGATCGACCACCTTCGCCGACGCGACGATATCGGCGCCTACGAGCGGGCGCTCGCCCGAGCGGTGAAGGGTGCCGCGAAAGGTCACCCGCGCGGGCTTGCCCACGGCGAAGCCATCGCCCAGAATCGCGATTCGGTCGCCGACCTCGACTTCGCTCGGAACGACCTCACGCACCTGCAGGGGCTTGGTCTCGCCGTCCCTCGCGCTGGGTCTACCCCCGACGAAGAGGCACGCCAAGGCGAGCGCGAGCAGGAGCGGCGCCTGCGCGCCGGCGCCGATTCTCCTCCGCCGGGGCATTGTCAACACTTGGGGCCGCCGTTCATCGCCTCGTTTTAGATCTGCGACCGCCCCGAGGTCGAATATCCTGCGGACCTCAAACCGGAGACCACACCCATGAGCGCATTGACCCAGTCGCCTGCATGGCAAGCCCTCGTGCGCCACCAAGCCGAGATCGACCGGGTGCATCTGCGCGATCTCTTCGCAGCCGATTCGCAGCGCTTCCAGCGATTCTCGATCGAGATTGGCGCGCTCCTTCTCGACTACTCGAAGCATCGGGCGACGCACGAAACGATGAAACTTCTCTTCGATCTCGCTCGGCAAGCCCAGGTCTTCGAGTGGCGCGACAAGATGATGTCTGGCGAGAAGATCAACCGGACCGAAGACCGCGCAGTTCTGCACGTGGCGCTGCGCAACCGCTCGAATCGCCCGATCCTCGTCGACGGCAAAGACGTGATGCCCGAGGTGAACGCCGTGCTCGCGAAGATGCGCGGGTTCACCGACGCGGTCCGCAGCGGCCAATGGCGCGGACACACCGGCGAGCGGATCACCGACGTAGTGAACATCGGCATCGGCGGCAGCGACCTCGGGCCGACGATGGTGAGCCTAGCGCTAAAGCCGTATTGGCAGGACGGATTGCGCGCGCATTTCGTGTCGAACGTCGACGGAACCCAGTTGGCCGAGGTCTTGCGCGAGGTGTCGCCGGAGCGAACGCTCTTTGTCGTCGAGAGCAAGACGTTCACCACGCAAGAGACGTTGATGAACGCCCGCAGCGCGCGCGCGTGGCTCGTCGAGAAGCTCGCGAGCGAGACCGCGGTGCCGAAGCATTTCGTCGCCGTGTCGACGGCGACCGAAGAGGTCAAGAAGTTCGGTATCGATCCCCAGAACATGTTCGTATTCTGGGATTGGGTCGGCGGCCGCTACTCGCTTTGGAGCGCGATCGGACTGCCGATCGCACTGATGATCGGCATGAACCGCTTCGAGGAGCTGCTCGCCGGTGGCCACGCGATGGACGAGCACTTCCGCACCGCGCCGATGGAGCAGAACGCGCCGGTGGTGATGGCGATGCTCGGCGTCTGGTACGCGAATTTCTTCGGGGCAGCGACGCACGCCATTCTTCCGTACGACCAGTACATGAGCCGCTTCGCCGCCTATTTTCAGCAAGGCGACATGGAGAGCAACGGCAAACGGGTCAATCGTTCGGGGCAGACGATCGACGACTATACGACGGGGCCGATCGTGTGGGGCGAGCCGGGCACCAACGGCCAGCACGCCTTCTACCAGTTGCTGCACCAGGGAACGCGCTTGGTGCCGGCCGATTTTCTCGCGCCGCTCGAGACGCACAACCCCCTCGGCAGGCACCACGAAGTGCTTCTAGCGAACCTCTTCGCACAGCCCGAGGCCCTGATGCGAGGCAAGACGCTGGACGAGGCGCGCGCCGAGCTGAAGGCACAGGGACTATCCCCCGAGCGCGTCGCCGAGCTCGCCGCGCACAAGACGTTCCCCGGCAATCGACCGACGAGCTCCATCGTGTTCCCCAAGCTGACGCCGGAGGCCCTGGGGATGCTGATAGCCCTTTATGAGCACAAGATCTTCGTGCAAGGGATCGTGTGGGACATTTTCAGCTTCGACCAGTGGGGAGTCGAGCTGGGCAAGCAGCTCGCGAAGAAGATCGAGCCGGAGCTCGAAGGCACGGGGATCGTGTCGTCGCACGACTCGTCCACGAACGCCCTGATCAATCGGTATAAGAAGCACCGCAGGCTTCGTTGATACGCTCGGCAGCGACGAACGCCCCCCCACCCCCCCTTGCCCGAGCGGGTCAATTGCGGCGGCCTCCGGCTAGGGCCAGGTCCTTTGCAAGGACGTGTGCCGCATCTATTCGAGGGTGTCACGCCAGCGCCAGCGCAGAGTCGGGCGGCGGTAAGGGGACCGCCCTCATCGCCCGAGCGCGCAGATTGCGGCCTCCGACTCAGGGCACGGCGCCCACAGAGAGCTCCGTCGCCGCGGCCAACCCGCCGCTGGCGGCCGTCGCCTGGAGCTGAACGTAACGAGCCGCGACGGGACCGAACGTCGCGTGTTGCAGCCTCCCGTCGGCCGGCCAGGTGCCGGACGCGACCTGGCTGAATGTGGTGTTGTCGGTGCTGACGGAAATCATGTACGAGGTGATCGCCCCGGTCGAGGTCGGGGCTGTGCCCGCATAAGGCGGCAGATACCCGAGAAAGCCGACGTCTCGTTCTACGGCGCCGAGGTCGATCGTGATCCACTGCGGAAGGCTCGCCGCGGACTGCCATACCGTGTGTACGCCGTAGTCGTTCAGACCGTCGATCGCGCTGGCGGCGGTCCCGCTCTTCGCCGTCGCGGCGACGGGCGTGTACGGATGATTGTTCTGAACGCCTTGGTCGGGTAGGGGCACCGCCGCGCCGGGCACCCACGCTTGTCCGACCATCGTGAGCGTGTCGACGATGCTCTGGTCGAGCAGGCCCTGACGATTGGGGGGACAATTCAGGATGAACGTCGTGTGCCGGGGGCCGAGCAAATCCAGGTGCCCCCCGACGATGGTCGCGACCGTCATCAAGCCGCCGATGTTCGGGGCCCAAAACCAGTCGTTGCCCCCGCTGCTGTTGATCTTGTTGCCCTGCGTCGCGGCCCACGTGTTGTCGACCGGCGCGAACGTCCCCTTCGGTTCCTCGTACATGACCAAGTCTTCGTCGAACGGGCTTTGCAAACCGTTGTGGTCGACGATCATGATGTCCGGCTGCAAGCTCTTTACCAAGTCGTGGATCTGCTGAAAGGGGACCGCCTGGTGTCCCATCTTCCAGGCCCAGCCGTCGAAGACGATGAGCGGAATCGGGCCATAGTTCGTCAATAGCTCGGTAATCTGGGTCTTGAGATAAGTCATTTGCGCGGCGGTCACCGGCCCGTTGCCCACGCCTTCTGTATTGTCCCATATCGAATAATAAAGAGCGGGCAGCAGGCCCGCTGCGCGAAACGCGTCGACATAGCTGCGAACGACGTCCCCCTTTCCACTCTGCCACGGGATGTGTCCGACGTTGAAGGCGCTCGCCGCGCTCGGCCACAGGGCAAAGCCGTCGTGGTGACGCGTCGTGAGGACGCCGAACTTCATCCCCGCCGCTTTGGCCGTCGCGGCCCATTGCGTCGGATCGAGGCCGGTTGGGTCGAACTGCGTGATGTCGAGGTTGCCTTGGGCCCAGGACCCCGTGTACGTGAGGATTCCGAAGTGCAGGAACATCCCGAAGCGCAGATCGACGATCCCCTGCTTCAAAGACTGAAGATTCGGTGCCGAGCCGGCGTCGCCGCCGGCGCCAGGGCCCGCTGACGAGCGGCCACTCGAGCTGTCGCCTCCGCCGTCGTCGTCACTTGCGACGCTTGCGCCGTCGCTTTCGCTTGCGCCGTCGCTGCCCGAGTCTTCGCTCCCGGTGCTGGACCCGCCGCTGCTGCTGGCCCCACCGTCGCTGGTCGCGCGGTCACCTCCCCCTCCGGAGCTGCCGCCGCTCGCGCGCTCGCCGCTGCTTCCGCTGCCCGTACTCGGGGCGCTCGCGTCGCCCGCTTCATTGACGGCGCCGTCTCCGGAAGCGTGTCCGTCCCCGTGCCTTGCAGTGGCCGAGTCGCCGGAGGTTGCGCAGGCCGCCGCTGCCCAGGCGCCCAAAAACGCGAAGACGAGACGTCGTGGCATCGTCGAATCCAGTGACGACGACGCGGAGATCAGCTCACGCGGGCCAAGTAGAGGACTCCGTCGAACGCCGTCCGTGGCGTGGCTCGTCTCGAGTCATCTTGGAAAATTCCTCTACGAGCATCAGGCGACCGGCAAGCCTCGGTAAATGGAAGGAATCCGAAACAAAAACCCTTTCAGAAATAGCGGGATAGCGCCTGCACGAACGACGCGCGACCTCGGCGAGGAGCTCCCATGAGAATTGGACACGGCCTGGTCTGGCGCAATCAAATATGGGTTTCGGCCGCTCTGGCATGTCTCGCGTGCAGCGCGCCCAACGACTCGAGCCCCAAGCCCGGCGGCTCGGGTCAGCAATCGGGCGGCGGGCAGCCGAGCGGGTCGTCCGGGGCTTCCAGCTCGAGCGGCGGGGCGCCTGCCGGGCAAGGCGGGTCTGGATCCGGCGCTGCCCCGACAGGAGCCAGCTCGTCGGGCGGCGGCGCCCCTTCGTCGGGCGGGTCGTCTTCCGGTGGGTCGTCTTCGGGTGCCGCGTCGTCCGGAAGCTCCGGGGGCACGGTGCCGACGGGCGCGAACCTGGACGCCGGGGTCGACGCGACGCGCAGCGTGGGAGTTTACACGAATCCGGATGGCAGCGCCGCCGGCTCGACGCCCGGCCTCACCGATCCGGGCAGCACCGGTGACGGCGACTTCCAGATCATGACCTATCCGGTCGATCCGGCGCTGACTCCGGGGATGAGCCCCGCCGGGAAGCGATTCAACTTCAACCAGACGGGGAGCAAGCTTTTCCCGGGCACCGCTTCGCGCGCGATCACGGTCTACGTTCCGAACAAGTACGTCGACGGTACCGCCGCGCCCGTCATGGTCGTGATGGACGGCGCGGGAAGCCAGTTTCTCCGGGTACAGGCGGGGCTCGACAACCTGAGTCAATCGACCGATCCGACGCGCCGGGTGCCGCCGTTCATCCTCGTGGCCGTCGCCTCCGGCCAGCGAAGCATCGAGCTCGACACGATGTCCGACCTCTGGGCGCGGTACATCGACGAAGAAGTCTTTCCCGCGGTCCTCTCGGACGCCGCCGTCAAGGCCGCCTATCCCAACATCGCGTTCACCAAGGATCCGGAGGGTCGCGGTGCCATCGGCTGCAGCTCGGGCGGGTCGGCCGCGATGATCATGGCCTGGTTCAGGCCCGATTTGTTCCGCCGCGTCATCGGGTACGACGCTTCGCTCGTCGACTTGCAGTCATCCGCGATGTACCCCCTCGGGGCGTGGGACCTTCACTCCGATCTCGCGCTCATTCTCAACTCACCCATCGAGCCGATCCGGATCATGTTCGACGACAACGAGATGGACAACGGGGCGGGGACCGGCGAGGCGGGCGCCAAAGATTGGCTCCTCGCTGGACAGCGAACCGCGGCCGATCTCAAGATGATGGGCTACCACTACCGGTGGCTCGAGGGCATGGGGGCCAAGCACTGCAGCGACGCCCGGGTTCAGCAGACCAGCATGGGCGATTCGCTGGTCTGGGTATGGCGAGGGTATCCAGGGGGCGCCACGCCCTGAAACGCGGGCGCTCGACCGCAATTTGATGCGGGCGTCGACGCAGCAGCGGATCGATTGAGTCGGGCACGACGGATGCACCTACGCGCCTCGTGTCGTCGCGGATCGAGGACTACGCGCTCATCGGCGACTGCCAGACAGCCGCGCTCGTCTCTCGCAGCGGCTCGATCGACTGGCTGTGCTTGCCGCGCTTCGACTCCGAGTCGTGCTTTGCTGCGCTCCTCGGCGGGCCCGAGCACGGCCGGTGGCTTCTCGCGCCCCGCGGGGAGGTGAAGCGCGTCAGCCGCGCGTACCGCGACGGAACGCTGGTCCTCGACACGACCTTCGACGCCGACGGCGGATCGGTCCTCGTCACCGACTGCATGCCCGCGCGCGAAGTCGCGCCGCGCGTGGTCCGCATCGTTCGCGGCCTGCGCGGGCGCGTGGCGATGCGCACCGAAATCGTCGTCCGATTCGATCACGGCGCGGTCGTTCCATGGGTCCGCAAGGCCCACGACGGGATAGTCGCGATCGCAGGGCCCCATTTGCTGCGTATCCGGAGCGACGCCCCGCTGCGCGGCGAAGACTTGACGACCGTGTCCGACTTCGATGTTGCCGAAGGGCAGACCGTCGCGTTTTCGCTCACCTGGTCGCCGTCTCACCTCAAAGAGCCGAACGGCGTCGATGCTGCAGCGATGGTGGAGAACACCGAGGCGGTCTGGCGGCAATGGGCGGCGCAGTGCACGTACGAGGGGCCGTGGCGTTCTGTGGTGCTCCGGTCGCTCGTGACTCTCAAAGCGCTGACCCACTCGGCGACGGGAGGGATCATCGCGGCGCCGACCATGTCTTTGCCGGAGGCAGTCGGCAGCTCGCGCAACTGGGACTACCGGTATTGCTGGGTACGCGACGCGACGTTCACGCTGATCGCGCTCGTCGCCGGCGGCTATCGCGAGGAGGCCCGCCAGTGGCGCGAGTGGATGCTGCGCGCGGTCGCCGGCGAGCCTTCGGAGCTTCAGATCATGTACGCCCTCGACGGAGCGCGCAGGCTCCCCGAATGGGAGGTCGGCTGGCTCCCTGGCTACGAGGGGTCGCGGCCCGTGCGCGTCGGCAACGCCGCGTCCGGGCAGCGACAGCTCGACGTCTACGGCGAGCTGCTGGACGCCATGTACCAGTGCCACCTCGTCGGACTCGCGCCCGATCCAGCCGCCTGGAAGCTCCAGCGCGCGCTCCTCGAGTACCTCGAGTCGTCCTGGGAGCGGCCCGACAGCGGCATCTGGGAGGTGCGCGGGCCCGAGCGCCAGTTCACACACTCCAAAGTCATGGCCTGGGTGGCGTTCGACCGCGGGGTCAAGACGATCGAACGGCTCGGAATGAAGGGGCCCGTGGAGCGTTGGCACGCGGCGCGCGAGCGCATTCATCGCGACGTCTGCTGCGAAGGCTACGACGACGCTCTGGGCGCGTTCGTGCACTCGTACGGATCGAAGCGGCTGGACGCGAGCCTCCTCTTGATTCCGCTCGTCGGTTTCTTGCCCCCGACCGACCCGCGGGTCCGCGGCACCGTGCGCGCCATCGAACGAGGACTGATGCAGAATGGCCTCGTGCGGCGCTACGAGCCGGAACGCTCGATCGACGGGCTGCCTCCCCGCGAGGGGTCGTTCTTGGCTTGTAGCTTCTGGCTGGCGGACAACTGGGCCCTCGTCGGACGCCGCGCAGAGTCGTGCGCGATGTTCGAGCGCCTGATCGATCTCCGGAACGACGTGGGTCTGTTGTCGGAGGAGTACGACGCGGTCGCCGGCCGCTTCGTCGGCAACTTCCCGCAGGCCTTTTCGCACGTGGCCCTGCTGAACACGGCGCACAACCTCGCGCTCGCCGACAGTTGCATCGGCCGCCATGGCCGACAGACGTGAGGCCGAGGGCGCAGCTCAGGGCATGGCGAGGGGCGCGACGAGTGCGAGCTCCAGAATGGCTCCGGTCGGGATGCGCACTTCGCGCGGCTGCGTCGTTCCGTAACCGTAGGCCGACTGATAGCCGAACAAGTTGGCCGACGCAGTGCCCAGCCCACTGCCTTGACGGGCCGTGGCGTACGGCAGCCGGGGCGCGGCCTCGACGATCAGGGGGTCAGGCCCCGCCCACTCGTAGTACTGCGCCTCCCGCACCGCCGCCTCGACGGGAACCGGCCCCCGCACGGTGTCGATCGACTGCAAGGCGAAGCGAACGTTCGGAAGCTCGTCCGTTCCTACCGACGAGATCGTGCCCCGCAGCTTGGCCCCGTACGGCACGACGAGCTGCCCGCTCGAATCGACGAGCGGACTGACGACGGTCGCCGTGAACGGGGCGCCTTGCGCCGAGAAATACGTGTCGATCGGCTGGTCCATTTTCACGGAGAACACGGCTCCGGCCTGGACGAAGGGCCCTGCGACGCTTGTGGCCGAGGCAGGGACGGGGTTCTGGGGACCGACGGTCGCGACCGGCGGCTGAAGTGCCATGGCGCAACCGAGAGGTGCGGTCGCGAACACGGCAAGGAGCAGGCGCGAGTTCATCATGTCTACAGCGCAGCAATGCCCATGCCGTACGCGCAGCACCCGCCGAGCGCCCGCGGAGCAGCGCTTGCGTGGGCGTCGGAGAGAATGGACGAGATCCGCGCCACGATCGGGCCTCGGCGCCGCGCGCAGCGCTCGGCGCTCGCCGTTCTCATGGGGCTCTCCTTCGTCGTGGTCGCGTGGATGTCGGCGCCGCTCCTCGTCGGGCTGGCGCTCGGGACGGTGATGGCCTTCACGGCGCAGCCGCTGCACGCACGTCTCTCCGTGCGCATGGGTCAGCGGCGCGCGCTCGCCTCGGCGGCGACGACGTTGCTCGGCGGGTTGACGATTGCCGGCGGCGGCGCGCTCGTCTTCTGGATCGTCGGCCGCGAGCTCGGCGCCGCCGTGGGGCTCGTTCAGCGCGAGCTTCCCAGCGGCTTCGGGTCGCTGCTCGGACCGCGCGCGACGCGGCTGCTGGACTCGCTCGGCATCTCGCGCGAGGTTGTCGCGGCCAGGCTGCGCGACGAGCTCGGGCGCGCATCGGATCTCGTCGCGCGAGCGGCGGGTCTGGTGGTGCAGGCCTCCGCGGGCGTCGTTCTGACGATCGTCGTCGCTCTATGGACGATGTTTTACGTCCTGCGCGACTGGCCGCGCATCGCAAGTCACCTCGAGCGCCTGTTGCCGCTGCATCCTCGTCACACGCGCGCGCTGGTCGACGAGTTCCGCGACGTCGGCCGACAGGCCTTTGTTGGAACCGTTGCGAGCGCCGTCATTCAGGGAGCCCTGGCCGGAGCGGGGTTCGCGATCTTCGGCGTACCCCAGGCGATCGCTTGGGGGGCGCTGCTCGCGGTGCTCTCGTTCATTCCCGTGTTCGGCGCGCCGCTCGTCTGGGTTCCCGCCGCGCTCTGGCTGCTCACGACCGGGCATCTGGCGCGGGCGCTCCTGCTGACGGCGTGGAGCCTGCTGCTCGTCATGGCCCTGAACGACTACGTCGTCCGCCCCCGCTTCGTCGGACGGGGCGAAGGGCACCCGCTGCTCATGCTGGTAGCGCTCATCGGCGGTATTTCGGTGTTCGGAATCGCCGGGATCATCGTCGGGCCGGTCATCATGTCGCTCTTCGTGGCGACCGCGCACATCTACGAGCGCGAGCGCGAGACGGACCTGTCGGATTGCCGATAGAGCGGCTGCCCGTCCCGAATCGTCGGCCTTCCCGCGATCGACGTGGCGCGAGGCCTCGCGGCGCCCCCCCGGGCGACCTCATGCCTCGATCGAGAACCCGCCGCGCTTGGCCGGCTTCTTCGGCGCCTTCGCCGTCGCGTGGCCGTTGGTGCCATTGACGCGCACTCCCTTGGGGGACGCGCGCAGCAAGTCGTCGGCGATCTTGGCGGCGCGGTCCGTCTTTTCCCACGCGAACTCCGGTCGGCCGAAGTGTCCGTACGCAGCCGTTCGCTTGTAAATCGGTGCCAGCAGCCCTAGGTCGTCGATCAGCGCCTTCGGGCGCATGTCGAAGTTGGCGAGGACGTACTTCTCGAGCACCTCGTCGGTGACTTTGCCCGTGCCGAACGAGTTCACGTGCACGCCGACCGGCTGCGCGACGCCGATCGCGTAGGCGATCTGCACTTCGCAGCGCTTGGCGACGCCGGATGCCACGATGTTCTTGGCAATGTAGCGCGCGTAGTAGCACGCGCTCCGGTCGACCTTGCTCGGGTCTTTGCCGCTGAACGCCCCGCCCCCGTGCCGGCCCATTCCGCCGTACGTGTCGACGATGATCTTGCGGCCGGTGAGCCCGCAGTCGCCCTGCGGCCCGCCGATGACGAACCGCCCGGTCGGGTTGACGTGCACCTTCGTGCTCTTGTCGACCAGCCTCTTGGGGAGCGCCTTGTCGATGACCAGCTCGACGACGGCTTCGCGCAGCTGCTTGTACTTCACCTTCTCGTCGTGCTGCGTGCTGACGACGATCGCGTCAATGCGCACCGGCACGTCGTTCTCGTACTCGAGCGTGATCTGGGTTTTGCCGTCGGGGCGCAGAAAGTCGACCGCCTTCTTCTTTCGCACGGCGGCCAGCTGGCGCGCGAGGGTGTGCGCGTATTGAATCGCGGCCGGCATGAGCTCAGGGGTTTCGTCGGTCGCGTAGCCGAACATGAGCCCCTGGTCGCCGGCTCCCTGCTCCTTGTGCAGGCCGTCGCCCTCGTTCACGCCCTGCGCGATGTCGGGGCTCTGTCGCTCGACCGCGGTGAGCACGGCGCACGTGGCCGAGTCGAAGCCCATGGCCGAGCTGACGTAGCCGATCTCTTTCACGGTCTCGCGCACGACCTGGGGAAAGTCGATGCGGGCGGTCGTGGTAATCTCGCCGGCGACGACCACCATCCCCGTCTTCGCGAGCGTCTCGCAGGCGACGCGCGCCTTGCGGTCCTGCGTGAGGATGGCGTCCAGGATCGCGTCGGATACCTGATCGCAGAGCTTGTCCGGGTGCCCCTCGGTGACCGACTCGGACGTGAAACGATAGCGGGACATGTGGCTCGCGTCTCCTTGGTGGGAAGGCGTTTCACTTAGTACGGAGGTCAACCGAAATCAAAGGCGGGGAGGTGGGGGCGCAGCCGCATGCCTTGCGTCAGGCAGCGCACATCGGCGACAATCCACCCGCCGTGCCACTTCGCGAGGGCCGGCAAGCGGGGAGAAAACGACCAGTGGCCGCCGCAGAGCCGACGGGGGAGGGGACAGCGCGCATCGGCGAGCGTGCCGCGGGCAAGTACGACCTCAAGAGCCTTCTCGGTGCGGGCGCGATGGGGGCGGTCTATGAGTGCGTGCACGTCGAGCTCGGCAAGCGCCTGGCCATCAAGCTGCTGCGGCCCGAATTTTTCGGATCGCCCGAGATCGTGGCGCGCTTTCGCCGCGAGGCGCGTGCGGCGAGCGCGATCGAGAGCGAGCACATCGCCCAAATCTTCGACTTCGGGCGCGACGAGCGCCTCGGCTTCTACATGGTGATCGAGTACCTGCGCGGCGAGGACCTCGAGGCACGCCTGGCCCGCGAGCGCTGGATCGAGGTGCGCGAGGCCGCCGCTATCGCGTGGCAGGTCGCGCGAGGTCTCGCCCGGGCGCACGAAGCCGGGGTCATCCACCGGGATCTCAAGCCCCCGAACGTCTTTCTCACGCGGCGCGACGACGGGTCGCTCCTCGCGAAGATCCTCGACTTCGGGATTTCGAAGCTCCAGCCGGCCAAGTGGGTTGTCCCCTCGGAAGAAGCGCTCCAGGGCGAGCCGACGCTCACCGAGATCGGCACGACCCTCGGCACGCCGCAGTACATGTCTCCGGAGCAATGCCGGGGCGCGGGTGGGCTCGACGGGCGCGCCGACGTGTGGTCGCTGTGCGCGGTGCTCTACGAGATGCTCGCCGGGCAGCCGGCCATCTCGGACGCGGGGGGCTTGGTCGCCGCGATGCAGCGGATCGTCTCGAGAGACGTCCGCCCTCTGGCCGACCTCGCGCCATGGGTGCCCGAGCCCCTCGCGCGGGTCGTCCACGCGGGCCTGATCCGCGATCCGGAGGCGCGCCTCCCCGACGTGGCGACGCTCGCCGACCGGCTCCTCGACGCGTGCCCGGAAGCGGGGGAGCGCAGGGCGACCGGGGCGATCGAGCACCCGACCGACCCGTCGGAGCTCGCGCCGAGCGAGGCGTCGCCCCCGTCGAGCGCGGACGACCGGGTCGAGCTCTTCATGCGCAGCGGCGAGCTGCCCGTCCCGGTAGCCAGGCGAAAGAGAGAGAGCTGAGCTCGAGCGCCCGTCGCCGGATTGCCGGACTGGTCAGCCGCGCTCCGGGAGGTTAAAGACACCCGAGGTGCAACCTCCGCTCCGCCCCTCCCCCTCCTAATGCCGCTGCCGATCGCGCATCCAGACCGTTTCCTTCTCCGCCACGTGGGTCCCAACGAAGAGGAAGTCGCCGAGATGCTCCGCCGCATCGGGGCGGCGTCGCTCGACCAGCTGATCGACCAGACGATCCCCAGCACCATCCGGCTGCGGCACAAGCTCGACCTCCCCGCCGCCCAGAGCGAGCACGATCTGCTCGATCGCATGCACGCCATCGCGGCCGACAACGAAGTCTGGCGGTCCTATCTCGGCATGGGCTACTCGGACTGCATCACGCCCCCGGTCATCCTGCGCAACGTCATCGAGAACCCTGGCTGGTACACGCAGTACACCCCCTATCAGGCCGAGATATCGCAAGGCCGGCTCGAGGCCCTCCTCAACTTCCAGACGATGGTCAGCGACCTGACGGCGCTCCCGATCGCCAACGCCTCGCTGCTCGACGAGGCGACCGCCGCCGCCGAGGCGATGCAGATGATGGATGCGTTTCGAGGCGCGGACGACCGTCGCGTCCTTCTCGTCTCCGACGGATGCCACCCGCAGACCATCGACGTCGTGCGCACACGCGCGGCCGCACATCGCGTCGACGTGGTCGTGGGCGACCCTCGATCGTTCGACTTGTCGAAGAAGGCATTCGGCGTCCTTCTCCAATACCCGGCGACCGACGGGGCCATCGACGATCACCGGGGCCTCATCGAGCGCGCGCACGCCGCGGGGGCGATGGTCACGATGGCGTGCGACCTGCTCGCCCTGGCGCTGCTCGTGCCTCCGGGGGAGCTCGGGGCAGACATCGCGGTCGGCAGCGCCCAGCGCTTCGGCGTGCCGCTGGGATACGGTGGCCCGCACGCGGCGTTCTTCGCGTGCAAGGCCGATATGGTGCGCAGGCTCCCGGGCCGGATCATCGGCGCGAGCGTCGACGTGCACGGCAGGCCGGCGCTCCGGATGGCGCTTCAAACCCGGGAGCAGCACATCCGCAGAGAGCGGGCGACCAGCAACGTGTGCACCGCGCAGGCGCTGCTCGCGGTCGTCGCCGGGATGTACGCGGTGTACCACGGGCCGAAGGGCATTCGCGCGATCGCCGAGCGCGTTCACGGCGTCACCGCGTCGCTCGCCCTCGGTCTGCGCAAGCTCGGCGCGCACGTGGTGCACGACCGCTTCTTCGACACGCTTCGGGTCGCCGGCGAACCGAAGAAGGTGGCGGAGTGGCTCCTCGAAGCACGAACGCGGCGATTCAACCTGCGCCGAATCGACGAACGCACGGTCGGAGTCGCCCTCGACGAGACGGTCTCGCCGCAAGACGTCGACGCGCTCCTCGCGGTGTTCAACGACGGTCGTCGCCCGGCGCTCGGCTGCGAGGCGCTGGCGGCCGAGGCATTGCCCGCGCTCGGGGGCCTCGAGCGCACGAGCGCGTATCTCGAGCATCCGGTGTTCAACACGCACCACTCCGAGACCGAGATGCTCCGCTACCTGCATTCCCTGCAGGGGCGCGACCTGTCGCTCGTTCACTCGATGATCCCACTGGGATCGTGCACGATGAAGCTCAACGCGACCGCGGAGATGATGCCGATCACCTGGGCGCGCTTCTCCCGCGTGCATCCGTTCGCGCCCACCGATCAGACGCGCGGCTACCAGACGATCATCAAGCAGCTCGAAGCGATGCTCGCGGAGATCACCGGCTTCCCGGCCGTGAGCCTCCAGCCGAACTCGGGCGCACAGGGGGAGCTCGCAGGACTCCTCGTCATCCGCAAGTACCACGATTCACGCGGCCAGGGGCAGCGCGACGTGTGCCTCATCCCGGCGAGCGCGCACGGAACGAACCCCGCGTCGGCGGCGATGGCCGGCATGCGGGTCGTGGTCGTCGCGTGCGACGAGAAGGGGTACATCGACCTCGCCGACCTCGCGGCCAAAGCGCGCGAGCACGCCGGCCGGCTCGCGTCGATCATGATCACGTATCCGTCGACGTACGGCATCTTCGAGGAGGACATCGAACAAATCTGCGCGACGGTGCACGAGCACGGCGGGCAGGTGTACCTGGACGGAGCGAACCTCAACGCGCAAGTCGGCCTCTGCCGCCCAGCGGACGTGGGCGCCGACGTCTGCCACGTGAACCTGCACAAGACGTTTTGCATTCCGCACGGAGGTGGCGGCCCGGGGATGGGTCCCATCGCTGTCGCGGAGCACCTGGCGAAGTTTCTCCCGCGTCACCCGGTCGTGCCCGTCGGAGGCAGCGACGGAATCGGCGCGGTGAGCGCGGCGCCCTGGGGGAGCGCGAGCATTCTTCTGATCTCATGGGCCTACATCGCGATGATGGGGGCGGAAGGGCTGAAGCGCGCGACCGAGGTAGCCATCCTCAATGCGAACTACGTGGCCGATCGGCTGCACGAGCATTTCCCGGTTTTCTATCGGGGAAAGCGCGGGCGGGTCGCGCACGAGTGCATTCTCGATACGCGCTCGGTCAAGCGGAGCGCTGGCGTCGAGGTCGACGACATCGCGAAGCGCCTGATGGACTACGGCTTTCATGCACCGACGATGAGCTTTCCGATCGCCGGAACGCTGATGGTCGAGCCGACGGAAAGCGAATCGAAGGCGGAGCTCGATCGCTTCTGCGAGGCGATGATCGCGATCCGCCGGGAGATCGCCGCGGTCGAATTGGGGCAAATGTCGCGCGACGACAACCCCCTCAAGCACGCGCCCCACACGGCGCAGGCGATCGCGGCGGACGAGTGGAACCACCCGTACTCCCGGGGGCAGGCGGCGTTCCCGGCGGAGTGGACGCGCGCGGCGAAGTTCTGGCCGTCGGTCGGACGGATCAACAACGCGCAGGGCGATAGGAATCTGATTTGCACCTGTCCGCCGCTCGACGGTTCGGACTGAGAGCGACAGCGACTATCGCCCTCGAGCCTCTCTCCGCGATGCGCTACCCTTCGGCCCCCTTGTCCGAGCTCCCCCTTCGACGAACTTCCCTCTACGCCGAGCACCTCGCGCTCGGCGCGCGCATCGTGCCATTCGCTGGCTGGCAAATGCCGGTTCAGTACACCGGTATCGTCGACGAGCACAACGCCGTCCGCCGGGCCGCGGGCATCTTCGACGCCAGCCACATGGGCGAGCTCGTCCTGCGCGGCGAGTACGCTGCGCAGGTCGTCGACTATCTGGTGACGAACGACGCGAAGAAGCTCGCCGACGGCCAGGCGATGTACACCTGCGCTTGCAACGAGCGCGGCACGATTCTCGATGACCTCATCGTGTACCGGCGCACGAGCGACGACTGGCTCGTCGTCGTCAACGCGTCGAACGTCGACAAGATACGCGCGGCGTTTGCGCGCGTCGCCGCCGAGCATTGCGACTTCGATGACCAGAGCGCGTCGACCGCGCTCATGCCGCTGCAGGGGCCGCGCGCCTTCGACATTCTCGCCCTGCTCGGCCGCGACGGCGAGGAGCTCGCGCGCCTGCGCCCGTTTTGCTTGCGCGACGCCGAGCTCGCCGGGGTTCGATGCACCGTCGCGCGAACCGGGTACACCGGCGAGGACGGCGTCGAGATCTTTTGCCCGTGGGAAGACGCGCCTCGGGTGTGGCGCGCGCTCCTCGAGGCGGGCTCGCCTCTCGGCCTCAAGCCCGCCGGCCTCGGCGCGCGAGACACGCTGCGCCTCGAGGCGCGCCTCGCCCTCTACGGCAATGACATCGACGAGACCACCAACCCGCTCGAAGCGGGGCTGGGCTGGGTCGTCAAGCTCGACAAAGGGGATTTCGTCGGCGGTGCGGCGCTGGCGGAGCTCAAGGCGCGGCCTTTGGCGCGCAGGCTCGTCGGCTTCGAGATGGTCGGAAGGGGCGTCGCCCGCCATGGCTACGTCCTGCGGAGCATGGACGAGCGAGAGGTGGGGGTCTGCACGAGCGGCAGCCCGGCGCCCACGGTTGGCAAGAACATCGGGCTCGGCTATGTGCCGACGGCGATGTCGCCGGTCGGAACGCGGCTCCTCGTCGATTGTCGCGGAAAGAACGTCGAGGCGGTCGTCGTGACGACGCCGTTTTACAAGAGGGCAAGCACATGAGCGATCCCGTTCCGGCCGATCTCCGTTACACCAAAGAGCACGAGTGGGTTCGCGTCGGGGCGGCGGACGTCGCGGTCGGCATCACGGCGTTTGCCGTCGATCAGCTCGGCGATATCACGCTCGTGAACCTCGACGTGAAGGTCGGCGACCAGGTGTCGGCCGGCAAGCCGTTCGGCACCATCGAGAGCGTCAAGACGCTGAGCGATCTGTACGCGCCGGTCGCCGGCAAAGTCGTGCGCATCAACGACGCCGTGGCGAGCAAGCCGGAGATCGTCAACCAGGACTGCTTCGGCGCGGCATGGATGATCGCGATCGCCCCGACCGATCCGCGAGCCGTCGACGCGCTGATGGACGCGAAGGCGTACGCCGAATACCTCAAGACCGCTGCTCACTAGCGGCAAGCAGGGGCGAGAACCCGTGAAGCGCAAGCTGTTCGACGACTGGAACGCGTACATCGAGACGGCCGCTTCGAGCGATCCCTCCGAAGACGTCGTCTCCTTCCAGTCGCGCGTCCTCGGGCGGGAAGTGCGGGTCGAGCCGTCGCTCGCGCACCAGCCCGAGGGGCTCTCCAGCGTGGTGCACGCCGCGGGGATCAAGCACGAGGGCGTGCTCGACTTCGCCGTCGTGAAGATGGCGCGTCGCGCGGCCGCGGCGGCCGTGTTCACCAAGAACAGGTGTCCGGCGCACGCCATCACCTTCGATCGGCAGACGCTCGCCGACGGGCGCGCGCAGCTCCTCGCCGTGGTCAGCAAGAACGCCAACGTCTTCACCCCCCGGGGCGACGAAGACGTTCGGACGTTGGCCCGGTGGCTGTCGACGGAGTTCGACGTCGACGCGAACGACATCGTCTTGTCGTTCACCGGGGTCATCGGCGTCCCGCTCCCGATGCACAAGCTCGAGCGCGCCGTCGCAGGGCTCTCGAAGAGCCTCCGCCCGCACGCGCTCGACGCGGTTGCGCGCGCCATCCTGACGACCGATCGCGGCCCGAAGGTCTGCTCGGTAACGATCGGCGACGTCGTCGTGTGCGCGATGGCCAAAGGGGCCGGCATGATCGAGCCGAACATGGCGACCATGCTCGCGTACTTCTTCACCAACGCCGCCGTCGACGCCGCGCGTCTAAAGGCGGTGCTCGCCGACGCGGTCGAGCGGTCGTTCAACGCGATCAGCGTCGACTCCGACACGAGCACGAGCGACACGGTCGCCATTTTCTCCACCGGCGGCGCGTCGATCGATGGCGACGGCAACGCGGAAGCCGACTTCGTCGACGCGGTGCGCTGCATGTCGATCAAGCTGGCGCGCGACATCGTGGCCCAATCCGAGGGTGCCACGAAAGTCATCGAGTGCACCGTCCGGCTCGACGCATCGCCCGGCGACGCCGCGATCGTCGCCAAGAAGATCGTCAACTCGCCGCTCTTCAAAGCCGCGGTTCACGGAGGCGATCCGAATTGGGGGCGGATCGTCATGGCTATCGGCAAGCCCGACTCGCGCACGAACACGCCGGCGGTGGCTCCGACCGACCTCGTCATCCGGATGATGGGCGAAGTGGTCTTCTCGCGCTCGCAGCCGGTCGGCGCAGACCTGGGCCAGCTCGCTCGCAAGCTCCGCGAGGCCACGCGCGTCTCGGTCGATGTGCGCATCGGCGAGGGACGGCACGCCGCGACGGTCTGGGGATGCGATCTGAGCGCTCGCTACGTCGAGATCAACGCCGAGTACATGACCTGACGCGCGCTCGAGAGGGGCTCGAGAGGGGGCGGGTCGACCGTTTTCTATGGCCGCCGCTGCGTTTTGAGACGCGCGTGGTATTGCTCCTCGGGACGCATGCGCCGTCCCACCCTGCTGCCGCTCGTCGTCGTCCTGCTGGGAGCGTGCGCGCACGCGGACGGGTTCGAAGACGGCGTCCTTCGCAAGGGCGACCTCGCGGTGCATTTCGGCCCCCAGCCGCCCGGATGGAGACGTGTGGACGTCGACGGCGCGGACCTCGCGTTCCGCGACGACGACCGCGAGGGCTCGACGCTCGTCAACGTGCGCTGCGGGCGTCGCGACGACGACGCCCCGCTGTCGGTGCTCAGCGACCACCTGGTCATGGGGACCACCGAGCGCGAGATCGAGAGCCGCTTGACCGTCCCGTTCGACGGCCGCGAGGCGATGCACACGCTCCTGCGCGCCAAGCTCGACGGCGTGCCCATGCAGTACGACATCTTCGTCATGAAGAAGGACGGCTGCTTGTACGACGTCGTCTACGTCGCGCCGCCCGCGCGCTTCGCAGAGGGCGCCCCGGACTTCGAGCGTTTCTCGCGCGGGATGCGCGCGCTTTCGTCGCCGACGGCGATCGGCAGCGAGCAGACGGCCACGCCGCGGAGCGACCGGTGATCCCCGAGCCTCCGGAGTCGTCGCGGCCGATGGGCCGCTCGTCCAGCCTTCCGCCACCGCTGCCCGCGCCGGCGCACGGCCAGTGGCTGGCGGCCGGCCTCACGCGCTTCGTCGATCACATGGGCGGCATCGGCATCCTCACGGGCCGAACGGCGATGTCGCTCGCCCGGCGTCCGCTGGAGATCGCGTCGACGGTGTATCAGATCGAGTCGCTCGGCGTTCGCTCGCTGGGCATCGTGGCCGTGACGTCCGTCTTCATCGGGATGGTCATGACCATCCAGTTCGCCTTCGGTCTGCAGCGCTTCGGGGGCATCGAGTACATCCCGCGCGTCATCGTTCTCTCGTTCTTGCGGGAGCTCGGGCCGACGCTCACGGCGATCATCGTCGGCGGGCGCATCGGCAGCGGCATGGCGGCCGAGGTCGGCGCGATGAACGTCACCGAGCAAGTGGACGCCATCCGCGCGCTCGGCGGGGATCCCGCGAAGAAGCTGGTCTTGCCGCGCGTGGTCGCCGCGATGATCGTGATGCCGTTCTTGAGCATCTTCGCCGACGCGCTGGGCACCCTCGGAGCGCTCTTCGTCGCCGCGGTGGAGTACGACATCCGCCCGCGGCTCTTCATGCAGGCTTCGCTCGAGACCGTGATGCTCAGCGATCTCTTCTCCGGCCTCGCCAAGACCCCCATCTTCGGCTTCATCATCGCGATCGTGGGATGCCACTTCGGTCTGACGACCCGCGGAGGCACCGAGGGCGTCGGCCAGAGCACGACCCGGACCGTGGTCGTCGTGTCGATCGCGATTCTGGTCGCCGACTACTGCCTGACGCGCATCTTCGTCGCCATCTTGCCGCCGTAGACGTTGGCGGGCATCATGGACCCGTGATGGCAGATGCGCCCAACGTCTTCACCCTCGAGGCCGTCAACGCGCTCGTCCCGCGCCTGCGCGCACTCGTGGGTCAGCAGATGGAGCGTCGCGCGGACATCGAAGGGCGTCTCGAGCGCCTGACGGACCTCATGGGCCAATCGCCCGAAACGATCCAGGTCGACGACCTCGATCCGCCGGACGTGCGCGTTCTCAAGCGCGAGCTCGTCGAGCGAATCGACGCTTACCGGCGCGGGTGGCGGGAGATCGAAGACATGGGCGCGGTGCTCAAAGATCCGCGCACCGGGCTCGTCGACTTCTACGGCCGCGTCGACGGCAAGCTCGTGTGGCTGTGCTGGAAGTATGGCGAGGAGGCCGTTTCCCATTACCATAGCCTCGACGAGGGCTTCGTCGGCCGAAGGGCCATCGAGCCCACGATGCGCCAGCGGCACCTGAACTAGCCCATGGATCTCGACGCGGCGGCCCAGGCGATCGAGGCCTTTCTGCGCGCTCTCGGCCACGACCCGCAACGGGCGCCCGAGCTGGCCGGAACGGGGGCCCGCGTGGCCCGTGCGTACGCCGAAGACCTGCTCGAGGGCTACGGGGTCGACGTCGACGCCCTACTGTCGAGCAACGTCTTTGCGGGGCGAAGCGAGCTCGTGGTCGTGCGCGACGTCCCGGTAGTCACGACGTGCCCGCACCACCTGATGCCGTCCATCGGATCCGCAACGGTCGCGTTCGCGCCCGAGGAGCACCTGGTCGGAGTCGGCACCGTCGCTCGAACCGTGGATGCGTTTGCGCGCCGGCTCGCGCTCCAGGAGCAAATCGGCGAGCGGGTCGTCGCCGCGATGCAAAAGCACCTCGCGCCGAGGTGGGCGGGATGCCGCATCGTCCTCAGCCACTCGTGCATGATCGCGCGCGGCGAGCGGGCCCACGGCGTGCGCGTCGAGACCGTCTCGCTCGCCGGGGGCGACGTCGACGAAGCGGTCGTTCACACCGCGCTCGGACTGGGGCGGTGAGCGCAGGAGCCAAACGGGTCGGGCAGGTTCGGCGCGAGCGCCTCGAAGGGGGCGCCTTGGTCCGGCTGGACTACCCTCCCTTTCACGTTCTCGTCGCCCTCGTCGACGGCCAACCGTTTGCGATCGAAGACGCCTGCAACCACGCGGGCGCGAGTCTCAGCGAGGGCGAGCGTCAGGGACGCTGCGTCGCATGTCCGATGCACGGTTACGTCTTCGATCTCGCGACCGGCCGCCTGATGGCTCCTCGGGGGCTTTGTGACGACCAGCGCCGCTTCGTCGCGCGCGTGGTCGGCGACGACGTGGTGGTTTGGGATCCCGGTCCGGGTGCCACCATCGTGGGCCTCGCGAACGGAGAGACAAAATGAAAGTGCCCGCGCAGAGGGGCCGGGGGGGCAGCCTCACTCCACACGGGCACCAAACGACCGTGCAGACCGCGTGCCATCCCACTTTGGATGAAAAGCCCGGCATATCGCACGGTGTCCTCCCTGCCGCCGTGCAACTTTGAAAGCTGCAGCGCTCGGCTCTGCACGACGGACGGCCGGGATCGACCGCGCCCGTCACCTTGCAGCGCAGCGCAGCGCGTAGCGGACGTGCGTGGCCAGGACGCCCACGTCGACCGTGCGAACGGGCCCGTGAGGGCGCGGCGCCGAGGTCGGCCATCCGGTTCGCGCTTCGGATGTACTCTCGCCGAACGAGAGCGACCCGAGGACCCGATCGACGCACGCCCCCTCGCGGGACAGACGCATTCTCGCGACCGGAGCTTGCAACGTCGATTCCCATCGGGTGCCGATGCGGAGGCGCACGGCGCCCGGGTAAGGCAGATCGACCTCCCATCCGGTGTCGTCCCCCGTACAGATCGAGACCGTACGGTCGGACAAATCGGACGGAGCGAGCGGCTCGGGCGTCGAGACGGAGCTCGACTCGACGTCGACGCTCGCGATCCAGCGGGGCGTCGTCCCGCGGAGCTCGTCCGTCTGGCCGTCGACCAGCAGGCCAATGGCCCGGCCATCGGTGTGCTGCGCAAGCCGCAGCGCCGGGCGCGTCTCGAACCCACCCCGCGGCACCCGGACGAGCTCGCGGGCGATGGCGCCGTCGAGCGACCAGATCACGGTCGCCGCGAGCTCGCCCGGGCTCTGCGCGGTCGCCACGTACCAGCGCCCGCCGACGCGCGTGGCGCTCTCCACGTCCGGGATCGGATCGCCGCTCGACTGGCGCGCCTCGGCGGGCGGCCGTCCGGACTCGAGCACGAACAGCTCGGCCGACGCGGGCGTCATCGCGTGATGCGCAAGCAGGAGCGCGTGATCCGGATCGTCGCCTTCGGCCACGACCCAGACAGTCGGCGTGCCGGGTCCTGCACCGAGCGCGCGGCCGGCGGCATCGAGGCTCGACCATGGGGAGGGGACCGTTGTCGACGAACGCACGTCCAGCCTGCCACCCCACGGCCATTGCCAGCGCACTTGCCATCGTCCGAGCGGGTCCCATTCACCCGTCTTCGGGCCCCACGCGTAGACGCGGGCCAGCGGAACCGCGTGCAGGGCTCGCTCCAGACCGCCGGACGCCTCGACGCTCAGTCCCAGGTCGTCTGCGGGTATCGACGGGCTGGGCTCCCCCGCGAACGGCGGCAGGTCAGTGCCCACGCCGCGGATCGACCCCGAGTAGCCGCTGGCGCCGGGCGTGTGCGCCGGGTTGGCGCGCGCGACCCCCGGGTCGGCACCCGCGATCGGCTCGCAGTCGAGGTCGAGCGTCGGCGAAGGGTGCGCCGGGTGAAGCCGTCGCGGAACGGGCTCGGCCGCCGCGGCCTGCTCGGTCGCGCCCCAACCCACGCGTAGCCAGCCCGCGGCGATGCATCCAACGGGGCCGCAAGCGCGCTCGTGAACAGCCCGTCCAGAGGCAATCGGGTCCGGCACGGCCATCTTCGCCCAGGTCATCCCGCCGTTGGTGGTCTCGAAGCCGAGCCGCGACGCCGTCCAGCCGAACGCCCAGCGTCCCGACGCGACCGGCGCGCCCGCGTCGCGGATGTACTCGCCGACGTGCGTCTCGCCGTCGGCGGCGATCTCGACTCCGAGGAGGGATCCGGCGGCGTCGACCCACCCGCCAACGACGCCGGGCCGGCGCTCCTCGAAGCCGTTCATCCAGACGCCGAGGAGCAGGGCGCTCGCCACGTCGGCGCGCAATGGCGGCAGGGCGAGCGGGATGTCCGTCCGGTGCGCGCCATCGATGACGGTCAAACGGGCGGTCGACAAATCGTCGGAACGCGGCGGATGCACGAGCGCCGTGCGGCCGTCGGCCAGCACAACAAGTCGCGCATCGCTCGGAAAGCGCGTCTCTCTCCACGGGGCGCCAGGCGGCATGAAGCACCATGCCTGCTCCCCGCCGTGGGCGTCGCCCGCGGCACCGTCCGTACACGGACCGCGCACCGCCAGCGCGCCGTTGCCGAAGCCCAATACTTCGCGCGGAGTCTCGAAGCGGCGCAGCTCGACGAGGCGTGCGCTGCGTGCGTCCCATTGGTAGACGATCGTGCGTCCGCGTGGCTCGCCGCACACGACGCCAACCTCCCCGGCGCTTTGGGCGGCCGGGGCCATCGCCTTGTCGAAGCCCAGAGACAGGGCGTGGCAACGCGCGGGGTTGAGAGGGAACGCGTCCGGGACGTTCTCCATGAGCGCGCCGTCGGCCAGTCGCACCCGCCCAAGCGCACCGTTCCGTGCAACGAGCGCGGTACCGTCCGCGAGCGGCCAACCGTCTTCGATGGCGCTTGCCAGGGGCCGAGGCCCGAAGGCTCGTACCGCGTCGGCGTTCAGGGCTGGGGTCGAGCTCGTGCTCTCGGTCGTGGATGTGCGGTCGGGATGCGCGCTTGCCCGTGACGCGCTGGAGAGTTTGCTCGTCCGCCCGTCCGGCAGCACTTCCCACCACTCAACCTGCCGCGTCTCGTCCAGCCCACCCACGGCGATCGACTCGGTCAGAGCGACGACGTCGCTTGGCTCGATCGGAAGCATCACCGGGTCCCAGGTCGAGCCCGCGTCGTGCGTCATCAGCGCGCCGCGCAAGTCGGCGACTGCGACCGCGTGCCAGGCATCGAACGCGGCGAGCCGGCCGATGTTCGGGGAGGCGGGCAGCGGTCCCAATCCCACCGGCGAGCCGGTGCCCGGGTCGAGCGCGGCGAGGGCTCCCTGCGTCGAACGCAGGTAGACCCGGTCGAGCCCGACGAGCACTTGGGACACGGGGACCGACGAGGTGAAGAGCGCTCGCGCGGGCCCGAGCCAGCGGTCCGCTCGCCAAAGGTGTGGGCCGATCCCGAAGAGGAAGCCGCCGCCCATGCGCTCGGGCAGCGGGACGACGCTGGAAGGTGTCGCGGCGAGTCGATCGCCCGCGACGAGCATCGCGCCGTTGGGCATCGAAATGAAACGCACCCCTGCGACGATCGCCCGGACCCCGCCGCCCGGTTCGATCCCCCAGCCGTGCGCTTCGTCGAGGGCCCCCGGGAAAAGGCGCGCCCCCGCCACCGTCGGGTCATCTGCCCCGCGCAGCCCCGCTTCCTGGAGACCTCCGGGCGGCGCTTCCCCGAAGCGAGGCGGAGAGCCCGCGCACGCGCATACGGCCGCAACCCACACCGTCACCACGCCGCGCCCCTTCAACGACGCCCCGAACCCCAAACCCGCTCCCGCGGTTTTGCTAGCGCCGCTCGGCCTGGCAATCACCGGCAGAACCTGTTCCGAGCGGCCCTGGTAGCTAGCGGCCCGAGCGCGAGGGTGCGTCCGATAGGGTAGAGGGCGGGTGATCGAGGCCCACGGAGCGCGTGGACTCGCGGGGCGCGGGCAGTGGATGCCGACCGAGGCGCTTGGCCAGGCGAAAGCCCATCTCCAGCGCCTGCCGGTAGTTGAGCCGGGGGTCGCAGGCCGTCGCGTAGTTCTTGTCGAGATCCTCCACGGTGATCCCCGCGGCGCCACCGATGCATTCGGTCACGTCCTCTCCCGTGAGCTCGAAGTGCACGCCACCGAGGTAGGTGCCGCACGCATCGTGCACGTCGACCGTGGTCTCGACCTCGCGCAAGATGTGATCGAAATCACGCGTCTTGAGCCCGGACGGGGTCGACTGCGTGTTGCCGTGCATCGGGTCGCACACCCACAAGACCGTGCGGCCGGAGCGCTTGACGGTGTCCACCAGCGCCGGCAAGGCGTCGGCCACCCGCGAGGCGCCCATGCGCGTGACGAGCGCGATCTTGCCCAGCTCGTCGTGGGGGTTGATGGCGTCGATCAGGCGGAGCACCTGATCGGTGGTGGTGGTGGGCCCGAGCTTGATCGCGATCGGGTTCCGGATGCCGCGGAAGAACTCGACGTGCGCGCCGTCGAGCGCGCGTGTGCGCTCGCCAATCCAGGGAAAGTGCGTCGTCAGGTCGTACCACCCCTCACGCCGGGGAACCTGGCGCGTCTGCGCGGACTCGTAGTGCAGGTTGAGCCCTTCGTGGCTGGTGTAGAACTCCACTCGCGTCAGCTCTTCCACCGTGCTCTCACCGAGCGCTTCCATGAAGCGCAGCGCCTCGGCGAGGTGGTGGGTCGTGTGCTCGTACTCTGTCAGGAGCGAATCGGGAACGCGGGCGCGGCGGAAGAACGAGAGCTCCCAGTACTCCGGGTGATGCACGTCGGCGAACCCGGCTGCGGACAGCGAACGGATGAAATTGAGCGTCATCGCGGCGTGGCTGTAGGCCAGGATCATGTTGTCCGGATCCGGGCGACGTCCGCTCTCCGTGAAGTCGGCGCGGTTGACCATGTCGCCGAAGTAGCTCGGGTGCGAAACGCCCTCGCGCGACTCCATGGCCTTGGTACGGGGCTTGGCGTACTGCCCCGCGAAGCGGCCGACACGAACGACCGGCCGTTTGCCCTCGTGGATCATCACGAGCGACATCTGCAGCAAGATCTTCAGCTTGTTCGCGATGACTTGGGAGCGGCAATCGGCGACCGTTTCGGCGCAGTCCCCTCCTTGCACGAGGAAACGCCTGCCCTGTTGCGCGTCGGCCAGCAGCTGCTTCAGGCGCTCGATTTCCCACGAGGTGACGAGCGGCGGAAGCTGGCGCAGGCGGGTGCAGGCGCGCTCCAGGGCGCCGGCGTCGCCGTAAGCGATCGCTTGCGCGTCGACCTTGGATTTCCACGAATCGGGTGTCCAGTCGGGCATGGTTGCGACGAACCATTAGCACGCAGAATCACAGCCGCGCCCGCGCCTCGTGCCCGACCTGGCGAGCTTGCTGCCGCTCCTCCGGGAGGCCCCGGCCGATCCGGGTCCGGGTACGGTTGTACCCGCTGTTTCGCCGCGCCAACCGTGCCGTATTCGGTGGGACTGCCTCATCCCCTTGCCCTGAACTTATGACCTCATGTATTCGTCCTGCTACAGGCCGTTGCTTGACCCCCCGCAAAGGGACGGCTATTCGATTTCTACAGGTAGGGGATCCGCACACGATGCGAACGGGCGATCCGGCGGTGTTCCGCTCGGCACGCCAAGCGGGGACTCGAGGAAGACCGAATGGGCAGTCGACTGACCTGGCCACAGATTTGCCGAACTGAAGCGTTCCGAGGGCGGTGGGTGGCTCTCGACGATTGCAAATACGACCCACGAACGGCCCAGCCTTCGGAGGGGACGGTTGTGGATGCCGACGAGGATCTCGTCGCTCTCTGCAACCGAATGCAGGCAAGCGATAGCAAGCACTGTGCCATCCTGTACTGCGACGAGGCGCGGGCCGCCGACGAGCCGGCCCCCATCACGGCCCGGTTCGCTCCGGCGCCGCCCAGGGCGTATCACTGACGTCGTGCGGGATGCACGTTAGGAGCGAACCGCCCCCAAGAAGGCCTTCGTTCGGTCCATCGCCCACGTGTTCACCCAGAGCGACTCGCTCATCCCCCTGAACCAGCCCACGTGACCCCCGCGGTGCGACCATGCCTGCTCGAGAGCAGGCGGGGCGCCGGTCAGCCACTTTCTCACGGTATCGGCGGGGACCATGGGGTCATCCTCGGCGTGGACCAGCAAGGTGGGCAGGCGGATGCGCTCGATGACGGGTCCGGCGCTGGCGCGCTCGTAGTAATCGTCGGCGCTGGCGAACCCGTGCATCGGGGCGATGACATGGCCGTCGTAGGCGCGGATTGTCCGCAGCCGGCCGAGCGCTCGGACGTCGTATCGGGCGAGTTGGGGGTGCGCCCCCGCGAACGCCTCCCCCTGTCGAACGAGATTCCGGAGAACGTACCGGTGGTACGGAAGGCTCCGCAGCCGCTCGATCGCGCGCGTCACCCGCGTCAGATCGAGCGGCGCGCTGATCGCGACGGCGGCGCGCAGCGGCCCCGCGTCGCCGCCCCCAAGCTCTCCGACCAATCGCAGGACCACGTGGCCGCCGAGCGAAAGGCCGACGAGCGCCACCCCATCGACGTGTGCGCGGCGTCCGACCGCGTCGACCGCGACCCGGAGATCTTCGGTGAGGCCTGCATGGTAGAGTTCGTGGGCGTCGGGAATCGACTCGCCGGCGCCGCGAAGGTCCAGCCGCACGACGTGCCACCCCGCGCGATGCATCGACACAGCGGCGCGCACGACATACCGCGATGCGCTCGAGCCCCCGACGCCGTGCACGAGAATCGCCGCCGGACCCCGGGGCGTCCCCACTTGCCACCATGCGTGCGCGTGCAGCGCACCCCTGGCAGGTAGCGGGATGCGGAAGAACTCGGCGTTCGCCGGCCGGAAGGACCGCGGGGGTGCCCAGAACGGGAGCGCCGCGCCGAGCGACTGAACGTGCTTGCTGGCCAGCCAGGGCGGTGCGGTGAACATGGGATCGGCGAGGACGGGCGTTCAAAGGCCCCGTTGCCCCTATGGCGGCGTCCCGAGCGCGGTGCGGAACGCGGCGAGCCCTGCGGGGTCCAGCGCGCCGCCGCGGAAGACGATGCGACCGGCGCGGTCGACCACCAGCGTCGTGGGAACGCGCTCCTGTCCCAGGGCGTCGGCGAGTCGGAAGTCTTCGTCGATGACCTGCGCGTAGCGGAGCTCCCGCTTGCGCGCGAACGCCGCGACCGTCTCGCGCGGCTCGCCCACTGCCACGCCGATCACCACCGCGTCGCTCCGCGCGCCCGCTTGCGCCTGAAGCCGCGCGAGCGCGTCGATCTCGCCGACGCACACGTCGCACCACGTCGCCCAGAAAGAGACCACCGCGACTCGTCCGTGCACCATTGCGGGCAGGTCCGTCGGCGTCCCTTCGAGCGTGACGACCGGGACCGACGGCAGGGGTATCGGGGTGATGCCGGCCGCCGGCGCCGCCGGTTGCGTGCAGCCCGCGTCCGGACTCGCCGCCAGTGCGATCAGAAGCGATAACCAGTGGCGCATGTGACGATGTTCATCGAAAGTTCGTTGCTGCGAAAGTAGCGCTCGTAGCCGACTTCGAAATGGAGCACCCGAACCTGGGTGCTCATCGGCAAGTCGACGACGATCCGGCCGCCGATCGTGTGCGACTCGAGCCTCGCGAGGTCGCTGTCGGCGGTGCGCAAGGGCAACGTCGGTCCCGCGAGCGTCGTGAAGAAGTCGACCCCGTTCTGCGTGTGATACCGGTAGAGCGCGCCTACGTAGACGGAGGGGGAGAGCCGCTGCATGAGCTGCCCCTCGATCGAGTGCGCGATGAGTCCCCAGTCGTCGGCGTAGAAGCGATAGTAGAAGCGGAGCGCCCCGTTCCACGGGAGAAACTGCGAAGCGCGCAGCACCAGCGCGTGGCGCACGCGCTCGCCGGGCAGGATCTCCGGTCCCCGGTAGAGGCCGGTCGTCGCGTCGAAGGCCGTCAGAGGGACACTGTTCCACGTGTTGCCGAGCTCTCCGCGCTGCACCGTGAGGCCGTAGTTCGCGCCGACCACGGTCGTCGGCGTGACGATTTGCGTGACGCCGACGCTGGCCGTGGTGCTCGACCGCTCGGTGCGTCCGTGGCGATGGCCGGTGATGTCGAAGCGATCGAACCAGTCGAACACTTCGAGGACGCTGCCGGCGACGACGGTGTCTCCCCCGGCGAGCGCGTAACTTCCGCCGAGGCCGCCGTGCCACGAGCGGAACGGCTCCTCGAGATGCAGCCCGCTCGACATCGACACGTAGGATGCGGGGTCTGCTCGGTACGTCGCAGACCAATCGATCGTGCCGGCGACGTTGTGTCGCGACGCGCTGCTGACGACGTCGACCGACGTCGGCCCGTTGTCGATCGCATCCGGCGAGGCCGCGGTGATGACGTCAATCGGCACGGTGAGGACGTGGGTCAGGCGGGGACCTTGCGACGCCACAACTTGCACCTGCGGCTCCAGAATCGTCGTGCGCTCCGAGCCCGGTCCAAAGGCGGGCCCTGCCTGCGACTGGTAGCCGTGGCCGTACTGATCGAAGGACGTGATGCGCGTCATCACGGACTCGATGCGCAGGCCGTCGTCGTGCCGTCCGAGGATCTCGACGTCGTGCGCGGAGGTCAGGGCCGCCTTCGCGTCGTCTGCGCGGGCCGTCGACCTTGGGCCGAAGAGCGCGACGACGAGCGCGCCCGCGACCGGCCAAGTCACTGGCAGCCGCATCCGCCGCCGGCCGTCGTCCCGTCACCGCCCGCGGCACCCTCGCGCGTGTCATAGAGCTTCTGTCGCCTGGCTGCATCGAGAGGTTCGTCTCCGAGGCCCATCATCGGGTCGGCGAAGTGCGCGCGCCGGTTCTGAGGCACCGTGGCGCAAGCCGACAGAGCCGCAGCCGCCAGCGCGATGGCGATACCGCGCGCGGTCACAACGTCACTCCGATTCTCACGCCGACTTGGCCCGAGCCCAAGACCGGCGCCACGGCGATCGCGCGGGCACGCTTGTCCACGAACGTCGCATCGATCACGCCGACGGCGCTCGAGAAGAGCCCGACGCCGAAGAGCGCCCACAGCACCCGCTGCTGATCGAGCGGTCCGTGCTCGACGGCCTCGGGGTCCACGGCGAAGAGGGCCGCCGTTCCCCCCCACGTCGCGGCGGGTGAGGCGCTGAAGACGAGCGCACGCGTCCATTCGCCCGAGACCGCGTGCGCGGCGAACGGTGCTGCGACGAATGCCCCTTGGATCGCGAGCCAGCCGGCGTTGTTCTGGACGTTGTCGTCCTTGCTCGTCGCGAGGAGCACGCCCCCCACGGTGAAGCCGGCGACGAACACTAGGGCGCCGGTGAGAAAGGCTCGCGCCGGTTCCGGCTCCGGCTTGTCCGCCCACGAGGGGGGAGCGGTAAGCCCGAGAGCCAACATCCAAGCCGCCGCACACAATCGCCGCACGACCGCGAGAGTACGTCGGCTGGCGGTCCGGCTCACCCGGAATCGGAGGCCGCCGGCCCGGACGCGGACTTCACGCGCCCGCGCAAAGCGTGCGCGCCACGACTCGGTGCAACGCCGGCAGGAAACGGGCGGCACGGGCCATGCTAACCCGCCTGCAACAGAGGCATGACCATGGATGAGACCACGAAGAAAGTAGGCGCCGAGCTCGAGAAGAATCTGGAGCAGCTGCGCGCCTTGCGAGACGAAGTTCGCGTCAGGGCCCACCTCGCGAAGATGGACGTGAAAGATCGCTGGCACGAGCTCGAGCCGCGGGTCGCGGCGGTGGTCGAGCAGGCGGCCAAGAGCGCGTCCGAGGCATCGCGCACGGCGGTCAGCGAGGCCATCCAGGCGCTCGAGAAGCTGCGCAAGTCGCTGCCGTGAGGGCGGCCGGTCCCATCGCCGGCGGCCGCCGCGCATCGACCTTCCGCTGCCGCTTGTCCAGCGCGACGAGCCGAGGGAAGGGAGCGCGGAGCTGCGGCCCTTCCCCACGGCCGCACGAGCTCGAGCGGTGGTTTTCGCAGCGCGGTTGACCCAAACGGCGTCGTATCCTGCGATGGATGAGCGCGGGCGCTCCAGCCTTGGCCGAGGCGATCCTTCGGGAGCGCCTTCGAGCCACATTGGCCTCTCGCGAGCCGCGCAAGCTCGTGCTCGGCGCCTCGACCGCGGCGGCCGTGCTCGTCCTTCTGTTCGAGAACGACGGCGAAACCCACGTGTGGCTCGTGCGCCGGCCGGCGTCGATGCGCAGTCACGCCGGCCAGGTGGCATTTCCGGGCGGTAAGCACGACGCGAGCGACGGCTCGCTCCTCGTCACCGCGCTGCGCGAGACCGAAGAGGAGCTCGGGATCGCCCGCGCGAGCGTCGATGTCCTCGGAGCTCTCGACGACATGCGGACCGTCACCGGGTTCACGATCACGCCGTGGGTCGCGTGGCTCGCGCGCGGTACCGAAGTTCGGCCCAACCAAAGCGAGGTCGCACGCGCGTTCGCGCCCCCACTGCGGTCGTTCCTTCAGCCAAGGGGGGGCGCTCCGCCCTGGCGCGGTTGGACCGTCGAAGGGGAGCTCGTCTGGGGAGCGACCGCGGCGATCCTGGACGATCTCGTGCGCCGGATTCGCGAGGGCGGGGCGCTCTAGAAAAACTCGCCTTCAGTACGGGTTGTCGTCCGATGGCTTTTCCGGCTTGGCCTTTGGCAGCGGAACGGGCTTCGCAGGCAGCGGGGCTGCCGGTGCGACCGCTTCGCCGGCCGCTACGGCGGTGTCGCTCGCCGTTGGCGGAGGGGCTCGCTTGGCCGGTGGCTTCATTGCGCGGGGCGGTGGAGCGACGCCGGCTTGGGGCGCAGTCGCGCTGGCTGCGGCACTGGCCGTCGTGCTCGCGGACGGTTGCGCCGGCAATGCCGCCGATGCGCTCGCGGGCGGTTGCGCCGGCGGTGCCGCCGATGGCGTTTCGCTCGCAGCCGAGGCCGTGGGGGCGGTCTGCGCCGGAGGGAGGGTCACCGTGGTGACGCTGGCCATGGTCGTGGCCGCGGGCGGCGTCGCCACCGGGACCGCGGGGGGCGCCGCGGGAGCGGCCACCGGTTCCGGCACGGTGCCGCCCCCGCCGAACAGCTGATCGCGGAACAAGACGGCGCCCGCCAAAGCGAACGCGGCCGCGATCGCCACGACGACGAGCGTACCCGCGCTGTTCTTCTTCTTTGCGGCAGCGACCGCGGAGGCTGGTCGGATGCTCGTCGGCGTTTCGCGCGCGGTCCGCGGAGCCTCGGATCGCCGCTTGTCGGTCGAGGCGTGCGACGCGGCCTCTTCGGCGCGCAGCGCGGCCACCGTGGCCGCCAGGGCCTTGGGCGTATCGGCCGTGGTCCACTCGCTGGCTGGAGTGATCGGCGACAGCGGTCTGGACTCTGGAATCGCGCTCACCGCCGCGCCGGGGCCCGTTCCGGAAAAGAGCGGGTTCGTTCCGATCTCGGCCATCGATCCACCGGCTTCGCGGAGCGCGTCTTCCAGCAGCTCGGCGGCTTGCCTCATCACCGTTTGCTCTTCTTTCGGGGGCATGCCCCCGCCTTCGTCGTCGGCCATCGGAAACATCGCGCGTCCGCCGGGGCGCGGCGGTGCAGAGGGATGGGTCGAGAACGAAGTGCGACCGGGCGGGGGAGGGGGGGAGGCCGAGGAGCCCGAAGGCGAAGCGGACGCCGAGCCTTCGGGCTCGGCGACGCCCAGGCCCATCATCGTCGCCTTGCGCGTCGACGGTGAGGCGGCGGGCACGGACTTCGGTGGAGGAGGAGTCGACCCCTTGGGCGCCGCAGGCGCGCCCGCGGCGAGGGTCACCGATCGCGCGATCGACGCCCGCTGGGAGACCGACCCCGTCGAGGGCTCCGCGGCGGGCGCGGCGGGTCGGGCCGGCGGGGTCGTTCTCGTCCGGACGGGCGCCTCCGTCACATCGTCGCTGGTCTCGAAGGACTTGCCCGCGTCGCCTTTGGTGTTCACCAACCGGTCGATGACCGCCTTGGAAGGCTCGTCGATCTTTATGAACTTGACCCCCATCCCGGCCGGGCGCTCGCTGCCCGTCGTTCCGGCGTCGCGCTTCCATACGATGCGGCCCACGCCGGCGATCACGGCCTGATCGCTCGCCAGTCGAATCTCGAACTTGAGAAGGGTGCCGGGAGGAAAGGGGTTGGCCGTCTTGATGAAGATGCCGCCGCGGCTGACGTCGTGCGCGTGATTCTCGATGAACTCGTCGACCGTCGCGCTCTTGTAGCGCACGTTCAGGCTGACGATCTTCACGCGCCGGTCTTTGCGGGTGTCCTGGGTCATCGGTGGCCGTCTCCCTCCCGGAGAAGCTCGAGTCAAAAGCGGCGCTCTTGCGCTCGGAACCTCGGGCCATCTTAACCCGCCCCGCGCCGAAAAAGCCAATGCCCCCGCCCTCCTTTGGCATGTGCGCAGGCCACCGCATGTGCGCAGGCCACCGAGAGGTACGCCTGCCTCGACCGCCACGGGGGCGCCCATCCCCCCGGCCGTCGCCGCGCTTATTTCGACTTGGCTCGCGCTGCCTTCTTGCGCTCGTCGGCGCGCTTGCCCGGGCGCTCGTCCGCGAGTGGATAGTCGATCGTCGCGCGAAGCGGCCGCTTTCGCTTGTCGACCTCGCGCTGAAGCGTGCTCACGGCGGCGTCGCGGGCGTCGTAGAGCCTCCTAGGCTTGCGCTTCATGCTCGCGTCGCTGAGGAGCGCGTACGTTAGCCAAGGGAACACGGCGGTGACGTCCGCGTGAACGTAGATGCTCCCGGTCTCGACGCTCTCGGCCGAGACTTTGCCCCACGTGTGGCCCTCGCCCGCCGGACACGAGCTGAGCGCGCCGTTGTCGACCGGATCGACGCAGAGTTGCACGTCGATGTCGAAGCCGTGCGTCGGTACCCCCAGGATTTGGTCCAAGAGGGGCTCGCCCTGCAGCGTGTAGTTCTTCGGCACGCCGCCCCCCAGAATCCACACGGCCATCGGCGCGCGGAGCGTAGCGAAGCAATGGTGCTGCATCGCCCCCATTTCGAAGACGTCGTCGCAGACGTCGATCTCCAGCCTGAACGCGTCGCCGAGCAGCCGCTTGAGTTTCACGATGTTGAGAAAGATCGACCCGTCTTGCACCGCACCGACGAAGATGGGAACGCCGAGGCGCCACGCGGTCGACAAGAGCGACGGCTCTTTCACGCCGAGGGCCTTCTCGATCTTCGCGAGGCGCGCCCCGAGCAAATAATGAAGCTCGGGGGTCGTCATCCTTTTCTGAAACTCCGGGCCGCGCATGATGGCAGAGAAGAGCTTGTCGGTCTCGAGGAGGGTCTCCTCCCAGAATCCGAGATCGTAGATGCGGATGATCCGCGCCAGCCGGTACTGCAAATCGCCCGCGCTCGGATCGATTTCGCGAATGCGGTGGCCGATGATCCGATGCGCGTCGTGGTAGAGGTTCGCGCCCGTGGTGGTGATGCAGTCGATGAGGCCGCGCTCGACGAGGGGGATGAGGCACGACTGGTGGAGCCCTGCCGGGGTCATCGCACCGCTGAACGTCAGGAATACCGCGCAGCCCTGTTCGACGCTGCGTCGCATGAGCTCGTGGGCGGTTCGCTCCTGCCGGCCCACGTAGGCCGGAAAGCGATGCTCGAGGATATCCCGTGGCGTCTCTTTCCCAGTGATGGCCAGGGGGTAGACGTCGCGTGCTCGTTCGAAGCGGCGTCGAAAAGACGCGCCGTTGGCTCGAGGAGAGGACATGATGGGTCGGTCAATCCGGGGTTCGGAGCGCTCGCCGGCGGCGGCGCGGTTCACCCCGTGACGAACATGGCCCCGGCCTCCGAGTCAAGCGCCGCTTGCCCGCGAACCCGAAAGGGTGCATTTGATGGCGTCGATGACGACGTTACGGCCGCTCGGAGTACCCCTGCCCGATCAGCCCCCTGTCCTCGGGCGGCCGACCACGTTCGAACAGCTCGCTGCTCTTCCCGACGAATGCATCGACGTAGCGATCGGCGCCGCGCTCATCGCGCGCGACACGCACGCGACGCTCGACGTCGACCGGACCGTTGCGCGCTTCGACGACATGGCGGCGCCCCTGGCCGCGCGCAACCTCGGGGCGCTGTCGCCCGCCGAGCAGGCGAGCGCGCTGTCCCTTTACCTGTACGATCAGCTCGGTTTTCGCGGCAACGAACAAGACTATTACGACCCGAAGAACAGCTTGCTCCCCGACGTGCTCGACCGGCGGCTCGGCATCCCAATCACCCTTGCGGTCGTCTACTGCGAAGTCGCGCGCCGCGTCGGGGTGCGTGCGCGGGGTGTGAGCTTTCCTGGGCACTTTCTCGTCCGGGTCGATCCCCCCGCGCGCGATGACGAGCCGATCGCCGTCGACCCCTTCTTCGGCGGACGCCGGCTCGACGAGGCCGGCCTGCAAACGTTGCTGAAGCGCGCCGCGCCTTCGCAGGAGATTTCGCTCGCCGAGCACTTGGCGCCCGCGAGCGCGCGGACGATCCTCGTGCGGATGCTGATCAATCTGAAGTGGATCCACGCGACGCGTGGCGACTTCGCCCGGGCCCTCCTCGCGCTCGACCGGATCATCTCGCTCACTCCCGACTCGGTGCCGGCCCTCCGGGAGCGAGGCATGCTCGCCGCCCGCCTCGGTGCCGTCGAGGCGGCTCGAGCCGACCTGTCACGCTTGCTCGAGCTCGTGCCGCAGGCTCCGGACGCCGGGTCGATTCGCCAGCGGCTCGAAGAGCTGCGCGCCAAACGAAGTGTGCTGAACTGAGCCGCCGCTCTCGCCTGCCCTTGGATCGGCGATGGCTTCTGGCGATAGGCCTCTCGAGCGCCGCCTTCGTCACCCCCTTCGACGCGCGAGCGCAGGTCCACTGGGACGCGGGGGCGCAGGCGGGGGCGACGGACCGGATCGCGACCGGCGCCGTGCCCTCTCGATCGCCGGGGCCGAGCGGGGAGATTCACGCCCACGTGGCGGTGTACCCGATGCTTCGCGTCGGGCCTTACGCGGCGTTCGACTTGTCGCCGGTGTCGGGCCTTCCCGATCGACGCGTGTACTCCGCCGGCGCGAGGGCGAAAGTGACGCCTCCGTGGCTCGCTGCCCCCTGGCGGGTGTGGGGCTTCTTGGGCTTTGGCATCGCCTACGCCTATGCGCCGAGCACCCCGTCGCTTCGCTCGAGCTCGACCACGATGCCCGAGGTGCCCGTGGGCGTAGGGATGGGCTACCGCCTGCACGGCCCCTGGGAGCTGTGCGCGGAGCTCGGCGCGCGCTGGAATCTCGCGGGCATCGGCGGGCAGCGATCCGCGCCGGCGGCCGGGGCGTCCATGGTGGAGCCGTTCCTCGGCAATGACTTGCTGGCCGTATCTTTGGGCGTAGGAGTAAGCTTGGCCCTGTAGCGCGGGCGGCCTGCCCGCCCCGTGCTCGCACTCGCTATGAGCACCCCTTCAGACCGCACCCGCCCCGCCACCTCGGCTGGCGAGCGCAAGGACGGTGCGTCGCCCGGTCGGCGCGCGTCGGAGCGGCCGAGCACTCGCCCGGGTGGCCCCGAGTCGCTGGTCGGCGTGGTGGTTGCCGGGCGCTATCGCGTCGAAAGGCTGGTCGGCGAAGGCGGAATGGGCGCGGTGTACCAGGCCGAGCACGTGCTCATGCGCAAGCGGTTCGCCCTGAAGGTGCTCCACCCTGAGATGGGGCGCTTGCCCGAAGTGGTCGCGCGCTTCGAGCGCGAAGCGATGGCCGCCGCGCACATCGAGCACCCCAACGTGGCCGGGGCCACGGACTTCGGCAAGCTCGAGGACGGCTCCTTCTTCCTCGTGCTCGAATACGTCGAGGGCTCGAGCTTGCGCGATGCGGTCGCGAAGGGCCGACTCGAGCTTGGCCGAGCGCTCTCCGTCACCCGGCAGATCGCCGGTGCCCTGTCGCGCGCGCACGCGCTCGGCATCGTGCACCGGGATCTGAAGCCGGAGAACATCATGCTGGTCGAGCGCGATGGCACCTCGGACTTCGTGAAGGTGCTCGACTTCGGCATCGCCAAAGTGCCGATGGGAGAGCTTGCCGGCCCGCACCCGCAGGCCGGGCAAGCCCTCACGCAGCTCGGAATGGTGTACGGCACGCCCGAGTACATGGCCCCCGAGCAGGCGCTCGGCCAACCGGTCGACGCGCGCGCGGATCTGTACGCGCTGGGCGCAATGGCGTTCGAGATGATCACCGGCTCGCGCCCGTACAACCATGAAAGCAAAGTGACGCTCCTCGGGATGCACGTGACGGCCCCGATTCCGAGTATGGCCGAGCGAGCCCCCGGCGCCGACGTTCCGCCGGAGGTCGACGCGATCGTCGCGCGATTGCTCGCCAAAGACGCGGCCGCGCGGTTCGCCGATGCGCGGGACCTGATCGATGCGATCGATGCCGCGGGCCTCCCGCCGGCCGCCCGGGGCGGTATCGCCGATCCGGCAGCGCCGATGCCCCTCGCGCAGCCGCAACACCCGAGCTCGCCCCGCGTGGAAGCGAGCGACGCCCCGAGCTCATCGTCCATCGCGCTCGGACCGACGCGTTTGGCGGAGCAGACGCCGGGGCCGCCCGCGCCACGGGTCACGTCGCTCGTTGGCTCGTCGCTGCGCGGCGCCGTCTCGTCGGCACCGCCGTGGGCCCGATCCCAGCGCACAGCGGTCGCCGCCGCGGCCGTGGTCACCGCCGCGCTGGCGGTGGTCGTCATCGCCCGGGGGCGTGCGGTTCCCGCAGCGGGTGGGGTCGCCGGAAGCGGCGGGCCCGCGCTCGCGCAACCGAGCGCACCGGACGCGAGAATGGCGGCCGTCGTGGCCGCGGCACAAGCGACCATCGACCGCGGCGACTTCGCGACGGCGATCGACGAGTTGACGGCGGTGGAGAAGAACGGCCCCGACCGCGCCGAGGTGCACAGACTTCTCGAGCGCGCGTACTCGGGGGTGCGAAACACCCACGAGGCGATGCGTGAGGCGGCGCTCTGGCTGGCGGCGGATCCGCGCGGCGCGGACGATTTGAAGCTCGAAGAAGAGGTCAGAAATGCCGCGCTCCTCAGGGATACGCAAGACGAAGCCTTCGCGCTCCTCGAAACGAAGATGGGTCCCCGCGGCGTCGACGTCCTCTACGATATGGCGTTCGGCGCGTCGGGACGCCTTTACCCCCAGGCCGCCGCACGGGCCAAGCGCTCGCTCGACGCCGCCGAAGTCCGAGGCCGCGCCAGCCCGGCGCTCGCGGTGCTGCTCGACTTTCGCGACGCCAAGACGTGCGAAGAAAGGCATGCGCTGCTCGATCGCGTGCGCGATCAAGGCGACGCGCGCTTTCTGACGACGCTCCAGCCGTACGAGTCGACGCGCGGCTGCGGCTTTCTCAGTCGATCCGATTGCTACCCGTGCATGCACAAGGACCGGATGCTCTGGGAAGCGAAGACCGCGATCGAGGACCGCGCGGCACACTCGGGCCCTTAGTGCAGCCTCCGCTCCGCCCGTGGCCCCCCAGCCGCAAACAGGGCTCGCCCCCTAGCCCATCCCGAAGCGCGCCCGATTCGCTCGCACGAACTCGATGTACGCCTCGGGCTCTTGCTGCGGAGCGATCTCTCCGGCCTCGACCGCCTGCTCGAGCGCACGCTTCACTTCGCCGACCAGGCGCGACGGGGGCACGCCGAACGCCCGCATGATCTCGTCGCCGATGCCGCTCGGGAGGGGCGCGACACGAGCGTCCTCCGCCGCGAGCTGGCCGATGCGCTGCTGCAGCTCTTCGATTTGCTGAAGGCCGCGGCGCTTCTTCTCCGGGCGCTTGGTCGTGATGTCTGCGCGCGCGAGGCACAAGAGATCCTCGAGATGCTCGCCGAGCTCCCGCGCGAAGCGGCGCACCGCGCTGTCGGTCCAATCGGGCGAGTACTGGTTGGCACGCAGGTGATGCAAAATGAGAAAGCGCACCGTCTGCTTTAGCGAGGGCTCGTGCGCGAACATGCCGAGGCGCCGGTCGAGCTTGTCGAACATGCGCGTGCCGACCTCGGCGTGTCCGAGGAAGTGCACTTTGCCGTCGGGGGTGATCGAGCGCGTTTTGATCTTGCCGATATCGTGGAACAGAGCGGCCCAGCGGACTTCGAGCCGTGGCACCGACTGGCGTACAACTTGTTTGGTGTGCTTCCAAACGTCCTTGTGGCGCCATTCCCCGTCGCCGAAGCCGACCATCGCGTGCACCTCCGGGAAGAGCGCGGCGAGCGCCCCCGCGTCGAGGAGCTCGTCGAGCCCGCGCTCCGGGTCTTCGCTCATGACCACTCGATCGAGTCGAGCGCGCACTTGCTTGGCGTCGAGCCGTACCGCTGCGTGGAAATCGTTCACGGACACAGGAACGCTGTCGTGGGAGAGCGAGCTGCCCTCCGCGGCCCGCGCGGCCGCTTCGAGCGCGTCGAATACGCGGTCGACGTTCACGGGTTGAACGGCTGCCGGCGTGTTCTCCAGCGATTTCGGCGGTTCCGGGATTCGCACGCGAGCGCTCTTAGCATGGCGCGGCCCTTGCCAAACGATCTCGAATGACTGAAATGGCGGCAGCCGGCCATATTCCCTGCAGGTGAAGTATTCTGAGCCGCGCCGTCGACCCCCGGGAACTGCTGGTTGCCGGGTGAGCGCATCTCGACCCCCCCACGACTGAGGCTCCATGTCGCCGTCTCTTCCCATCGGACGATCGCTACGCCGCTACGCGCCGTTTCTGGCCCTCACCTGTGCGGTCGCGCTGGCGGCAAGCTGTGCAAAGAAGCTCGCCCCGAGCTCGGATTTCGCCGAAGACGCGGGCAGCGGCGAGGGGCCTGGGGGCTTCGACGCGCCCGCCCCCGTCGGGACCTCCACGCCCATGGGGGTCGATGGCTCGGGCAACGCCCCCGTCATCGTCCTCCGGCCTGACGCCAGCAGCGACAAGTGCACCGCCGACCGTCCGTGCATGGATTTCCCCGCGGCCCCCGAGTTCGCCGGCGCCGCGCCGATGAGCGCGCCGACGATGTTCGGCGCCCCAGGAACGGGGGCGACGACCGGCGGCCCGTGTCTCGCGGAGCCAGCCGATGGCGCGCTCTACCCGAAGAACTGGCTGCGTCCGCGCGTCTTGTGGATTCCAGCGTCGCCCACGCAGACCTTGTTCGAAGTGCGCGTGCACGCCGACGGCGAAGCGAATGACTACGTCGTCTACACCGACAAGAACTACTGGACGATGCCCGCCGCCACCTGGAAGGCGATCGCGTACACCGGTGGGTCGCCGTCCGTCGACGGGGACCTGATCGGGAGAACGCTCACCGTGACCGTGCGCGGAATGAGCGGCGCAGGCGGAATGCCGTCCGTGAGCAACACCGCCACCTTCACGATCGCACCCGCGATTGCCGACGGCGCGCTCGTCTACTGGTCGACCACGTCGTTCGCGGTCACCTCGAACAACACCACGCTGACCGGGTTCCACGTGGGCGACGAGGGGACGACGGCCGCGTTGACGGCCAGCCAAGTGCAGCAGCCCGTGCGGGCGCAGTCGGTCGACGGCGGAAACCTCAACCCCGCTTCCTATAACGGCGTCTTCTGCATCGGGTGTCATACGGCCACCCCAGACGGGCAGTACGTGTCCTTCACCTCGCAATGGCCGTGGGCCACCGCGCTCGCGTCCATCGCGACGGGGCCCGGTGCGGCGGCGGTGGGGTCCGCGCCGCCGTGGCTCACGCCGAGCGCGGCCTCCAACCTGAGCCCCAACATCAACGGATACTATGCGCCCCCCAACGTGAACCAAGTGATGATGGGCATCCAGACCTTCTCGCCTGCGCACTACACGACGGGGGACAGAAAGCTGGTCGCGGCGCTCGGTGCGGCCTGGAACCAGACGGAGATGCAGATCATGGCGGCCTCGCCCGGTGCAGCCACCGGAGTCGTCTCGCAGCTCGTGTGGTTCGACCTGGAATTCGCCGGAACGCTTCCCGCGGGCACGGCCTACAACCCTTGGTCGTCCGGCATGCTTACTTCTCCTCTGCCGCTGGCGGTTCCGTGCACCGGGGCGGGGTGTGCCACTTCTGCCATGCCCGGCGGCGGCTGGGGCATCATCGCTCGCACCGGGGACAACGCCAGTGCGGGGGGGCCCAATTGGAGCCACAACGTCGACGGGATGACCGATGCCATCGCGTACGGGTCGACGAACCTGGGCACCAAAGACGGCCGCATGGATTGCGAGCTGAGCGGGCCGACGTGCAAGTCGGACGTTTTCGTCGTGCCCTACAACAACGGAGCAGGCGGTACGTCGAAGCCGTTGCCGGGCGCCGCCAAGCCCGACCAAAACGAGTACTACCCGGCCTGGTCGCCCGACGACAAGTTGATCGCGTTCAACCGGGTTCCGGCGGCGACGAGCATGTACAACGAGCCCAAAGCCGATATTTACGTCGTTGCGTACAACGGCGGGATGGGCGGCACGGAGCAAGCCCTCGTGTCGAACGATCCCGTCGCCTGCACGGGCGAGATGTCCCATGCCGTCCAGAACACGTGGCCGAAATGGGCGCCGAATCCTCTGAGCTCCAGCGCCGATGGTGGCGTCGGAGCGCCCACGCCGCAGGTGATTGACGGTAAGACGTATTATTGGATTACGTTCTCGTCGACTCGAAGCCCCACCTCCCCACGCGACACGGGCAACGGCAACCGGCGCAAGCAGCAGCTCTACGTCGCCGGCATCGTGGTCGACAACATGACCCAGGCGATCACCACGTTTGCGCCGATCTATCTGTGGAATCAGGATTCCACGGTGAACAACCTGATACCCGCGTGGGGCGAATTCTCGATCCCTCCGGGGACGACACCGCCTCCGCCGCCGGATGGCGGGATCGCAAAGTAGGCGGCAGCCTGCCTGCTTAGCAGGCTGTTGCAAAAAGCAAGAAGAGCGAGAAAACCGTCAGAGCGCCAGGATCGCCAAGAGAGAATGACTGACGGTTTTCTGACTCTCGCATGGCGCCCCTGGCTTCCTGGCGGTTCATCTCTCGTTTTTCAACGGCCTGCTACGGCATAAACGCGATATCGTCCACTTGGAGATCGAGATCGGCCGTGGTCGGTCCGTAGATCCCCGCTCCGTCCGGTCCCGCGTCCACCTGAGCGTACGTGAGGTTCATGGCGAACGTCAGGCCGTTGATGTTCGCACCGGTCGGCGTGTAGGCCGTGCCTCCCGCATTTCCGCTGAACATGGCCCAGGGAAGCTGGACGTTGGTCCAGACCATGCTGATCGGGATGTTGATCGCCGAGGGCGAGCAGCACGCGCCTGCCGTGAGCGGCGTTGAACAGAGCGGTTGACTCGTCATGCCTGGGCAGGTCCCCGGCGGTTGCGAGCTGATGGGAGTCGTATCGAGCGTGCTCAGCGTCAGCGATATGGTGTTCGAGGGCGTTTGGCCGCGCACCCAAAAGGAAAGGCCCTTGTAGGCGGACGCATTCGCGCAGCTCATCCAGAACCCGAGCCCGGCGCCGTACATGCTCTCTTGCGACACACGAAGCTCGAGTGCCCAATCCTGACCGCCGTCGATCAATCCGCCGCTCTGTCCCGCAACCGCGTTCAGCATGGTATTCCCGTTCGGTAGCCCGCCGGGCGCGCCGCCCGAATACGAGTACGGGCCGATGTAACCGGCGAGCGGCCAAGTGCCGAACGAGCCGTTGAAGCTGCCCCCGTCCGCCGTGGGGTTGTAGCCCTCGAAATTGATGAGCGACGTGCCCGTCACCGGGACGCACCCTCCCGCTGCCGCGTCCGAGCCGCCCGACGAGCTGCTGCTCGCGCCGCCCGACGAGCTCCCACTCCCCGACGGGCCACCACTGCCCGACGATCCACCGCTACTCCCAGTGGTCCCGGACGAATTCCCCCCGCCTCCGGACGATCCGCCGCCACTCGACGAGCTCCCGGTGCCCGATGAACCGTGCCCCGACGAGCTGCCAGCCCCCGACGAGCTGCTGCCGCCCGAGGAGCCCGCCGACGGTCCCCCGCTGGAGTTGGTGCACGCCCCGGCAGCGCCGAGCGCCGCTCCGACGCAGCCAACGAGGGAGAGGGTCGCGAGGTTCGAGCCTCTCTTCGATCTACCTAAGAATGCCATATGCGTGGACTCCCGTCTGGTCAGTGTCTTCGTGTCCCCCGGCCTATTGAACGCGGCAGTAGAACCCGTTCGTCGTCAGGCTGCCGGTGCCCGTGAACACCTCGGTGCCCGTTTGAACGCCGGACAGATACCGGGTGTTCGGGATCCAGCCCCGAGACACGAGGTCCTTGTAGAACTCCATCAAGTTCATGACAGCCGTCGTGGCGTTGCTCGTTCGGACGTACGACGAAACGGGCCAGCCGGCCGCCTGCCCCTGGTGAAGGTCCCACGTCGCGCCGGCTAGACTGATCCCCGACGCGACCGTCGAACCGATCGGTCCCGCTCCGCCTGCATAGTAGAGCCAGATCATGACTTCTTCGGACGGCGTGTCGGCGTACCCCGGATTGGCGATTGTGTGCAGCCACGTGTCGTACGAAATGTCGAGCGTGCCGTTCTGCGTGACCGTGAAGTCCCACCCGCAATTGACCGCTTTGTTGGCCGAAATCTGCACCGGCAAACCGGTGTTGGTCACTTTCCATCCCCACTGCCAACCAAAGATGAGGCTCGCGTAGGTCTTCACCTGGCCGGTGCCGGGGGTCCAGTTCCAGCTCGTTCCCCAGCCGACGAGGTCGCCGGTTTGGCACGTGCCCCAGACGCATTGTTGGCCAGTGGTCCCGCTGTTGCCCACGCCCCACTGGTTGTTGTTCACCCAGTATTCGCCAATCGTCGCCGACGCGTATGCGGTGCAGCTATAGCCGACCATGGCTGCGCTCCCGCAGTTGACGCTGCTCGGATTGATGCAGCCGCCGCCCAGACACTGCGTCCCGGCCGTCGTGCACGAGGTACCGCACGTGCCACAGTTCTTCGGGTCGGTGTTCGGGTCGACGCACGTGCCGCCGCAAACCGTTTGGCCCGTGGGGCACGCGCACTTCCCAGCGGCGCACGAAGCGCCGGCGGCGCAGGCCGTGCAGGTGCCGCAGTGCGACGTGCTCGTCATGACGTCCACGCACTGACCGTTCGCCCCGCACGCGCCTTGTCCGGGCGGACACACGCAGGCCCCCATCCAACACGACTGGCCGGTCGGGCACGCGTGGCCGCAGCTACCGCAGTTCGACGAGCTGCCTGACGTGTCGACGCACGAACCGGCGCACGCCGTCAGCTGCCCAGCGCACCCCGACGCGCACTTGCTCTGCGAGCACACCATGGCGGACGCACACGCGCTTCCACACGCCCCGCAGTTCTTCGCGTCCGACGTCGTGTCCACGCAGGCGCCCGAACAGGTGGCTTGGCCCGTGCGACAACCGCACGTACCGTTCTGGCATACCTGGCTCGACGGACAGGCCGTTCCACAGCTCCCACAGTTGGCCGCGCTGCTGCTGAGGTCGACGCACGTTCCGGCGCAGAGCTTCGTGCCCCCCGCGCATCCAGCGTCCGCCCCTGGAGGCGCCGCATCGGGAACAGCGGTCGTGCTGTCGGGCGAGACGCCGGCCTCCCGCACGGAAGGCGCATTCTCCATCGTTGCGTCCGAGCCCGACGCCCCCGCCGGCCCTGCGCCCGAAGACCCTCCTCCACCAGGCCCAGCCCCTGACGAACCTGCCTCGTCCGTGACCGCGCCGCCGCTCGAGCCCCCGCCGTTGCCCTGCCCGTTCGACCCGGCGGGCGAGCAGCCGAAGAACAGAACCCAGATGATGGCCACCGCAACGAATGCCGTTCCGCATCGTGCCGCGCGACGAGCCGCGGTCAGGCGTTCCAAAGCGCAGCGGTCGTCAGCGAGTCGGGCCATCCGTACACGTCAGGAACGTAACTAAGGCCCAATGGCGATCGTCGTGCAAGACAAAACGAGTCGGGCGCGGAAGTCACGACGCGTGGCGGCAAAGGACGCTGACCCGCCTCGGCCGTCGCTCGGACTACGCCGATCACAAGCGTCGCTTCGGACCTCCAAGCCGCTCGAAGAACACCCAGGGGTGGCCGCCGACGTCGTGCGGCCCGTGGCTCGGTACAGTACGCTCCTTTTCATGGCCGCAAGCGCCGACGATTTAGCCCTCTTATTGCTTGAGCGCGCGCGCGCTCGGCGGGGTCGAGAGCGCGAGCGCGGACTGCTCATCGCCGCTCGCCTGCGCTCTGTCGTCGCCGCGCTGCGCGCCGACGGTGCGTTTGAAGCCGCTTGGCTCATCGGGTCGCTAGCCTGGGGCGGATTCGGTTGCCGTTCCGACGTGGACGTGGTGGTGCGGGGCGCCGATCCGTCTCGTATCGGCGCGCTCGCGGGGCGGCTATCCAACGACGTCGAGGCGTGTGTCGACTTGCTTCGCATCGAAGATCTGCCCGATGGGTTCCGCCTCCGCGTTCTCGACCAGGGAGCCCGGCTCGATGAGTCCTGAGCAGGCCGGGGTTGCGGCCGCCATTGCGCGTCTACGAGGCGAGATGGCCGACGACCGCGCCGCGATGGCGCGACGTAGGGCGGACCTTGACGAGGCGCTGCGACGGCTTCGGCTCGAGCCGGCGGATGCGGCCGCCCTCGCGCTCGAAGCCTGGGCGCTTCATGGTTGGTATACGGCCCTCGAGTCTCTGCTCGAGCGCGTGGCACGTCAGCTCGACGCAGAAGTCCCCGCTGGCGAGCGCTGGCATCGCGAGCTTCTTGCGCAGGCAACGGTAGAAGTCCCGGGGGTGCGTCCGGCGGTCCTTCCTCGGACGACACGACACGCTCTCGAGGAGCTCCTCGCGATGCGCCACTTCCTTCGCCACGCCTACGGTACCGACCTGGACGGCCGCCGGCTTGCGGCCCAAGCCGAGCGCTTGCGCGACGCATCGCCGGCCGTGGAGGAGGCACTCGACTCGTTCGACCAGTTCCTGGTCGGAGCGCTCGACGCCGCGCAAAAGGGCAGCCGGTGACCGGGGCAAAGATCGGCGTAGACCCGTGCGTGCGCGTCGAGAATTGGTCGCGGACCAGACGTGACCGACACCGGCTGGGAGTCGGGGGGAGGGTCGGGGGGAGCGGCCGCGCTCCCCCCGTGTGCAAGTCGTTTGATCGCGTCAGGTCCAATCGCGTCAGCCGGAGCGGAGTCCCGAAATGCGTTCAGCCCGGTCCAAGCAGGAGGGGCGGAGCGGAGGCTGCACACTAAGCGGAGCGCAGGCTGCACACTAAGAAGACAACTGCACCGACGGCGACGTCGCCTGATGCACGCCCACGGGCTCGTCGTCCGGGAACGCCGCCAGCTCTTCACTCACTTTGCGCAGCGTCTGCTGTTTGACGTGAAACGGCAGAAACGCGCTCTTGTAGCCGCTCAGAATGATCTGCTTGATGTCTCTCAGCCCGAGCCCCATCTCCGTGTGGCAAAGCCAGAGCTCTTTGCTCACCGTGGTGTCCGTGATCAAGCGGTTGTCCGTGTTGACGGTCACGCGGAGCCCCAGGTTCTTGTAGAGCTTCAGCGGGTGGCTCGCGAGATCGCGGATGGCTCCCGTCTGCACGTTGGACGACGGGCAGCACTCGAGCGGGATACGGTGGTCGTTCACGTAGTGCAGCAAATCGCCGTTCTCGCGCAGCCGGCAGCCGTGGCCGATGCGGTGCGCGCCGCACACGTGGATCGCCTGGGCGATCGACTCGGGGCCGTACGCCTCGCCGGCGTGGATCGTGACGTTGATGTTGTTGTCGCGAACGAGCTGGAAGGCGGCCTTGTGATGCTTGGCGGGGTGGTCGTATTCGGCGCCAGCCAGGTCGAAGCCGACCACGCCCCGACCCTTGTACGCGACCGCGAGCTCCGCCATCTCGAGGGAGTGTTCCGGGGAGACGTTGCGGATGCCGCAGATGATGACGTTCGACTCGATGCCGTGTTTCTCTTGCGCCTCGCGCAGTCCCTCGAGCACCGACTCCACGACCGTCGTCAGCTTTAGCCCGCGGCGTGTGTGCAGCATCGGCGCGTAGCGCACCTCCATGTAGCGGACGTTCTCGCGCGACGCGTCTTCGCCCAGCTCGTACGCGATTCGCCGCAGCGACTCCTCGGTCTGCATCACACGCAACGTGACGTCGAACGCCTTGAGGTATTCGACGAGCGATCCGCAGCCATGCCCCAGATGCATCGCCGCGCGGAGCCCCTCGGCGTCGTCGGCCGGTAGCTCGATCTTGTGCTTCTCGGCCAGATCGAGAATCGTCGACAGGCGGAGTGACCCGTCGAGGTGCACGTGCAGGTCGGTCTTCGGCAGCTTCTCGATGAGCTCGAGCGGGATGGCTCTCGCGGGCTTTGGCTGGGGCATTCTGAAAGATAGCATGGGCGGGGGCTCGGGGCGGCAGGCCGCGCCATCGCCGCCGGGGTGCGAACGCCCGCGCAGAGACGTGTCGCCATCGCATCGGCCCCGTGCGATACGGGTGGCCCATGCACCCCCGGCGCACGCTGCTGACGCTCGCCCTGGCCCTGTCGTCGTGCACGCCTCCCGCTCCGTCGCGAACCGGCGTGCCCCCGCCGATTCCGGTGGCGACGGCGGCGGCGGCCGGTTTGCCGCCCAGCTTTCCGCCGGGATGGCCGTATGCCCAGGGGGCGCCGTCGCCCGAGTCGTCTCGAGGAATGGTCGCGACCGACGCTGCGCTTGCCACGAAGGTAGGCGTCGACATGCTTGCGAACGGCGGGAACGCCGTCGACGCGGCCGTTGCGACGGCACTCGCCCTTGCGGTGGTGTTTCCCAGCGCGGGAAACGTCGGCGGGGGTGGGGTTCTCGTCGCGCGCGTCGATAGCCGGTCGTACGCGCTCGACTTCCGCGAGACGGCGCCCGCGTCGGCGACCCGCGACATGTATGTCGGTCCAGACGGGAAGGCCACGCGCGACTCGCGCGACGGGCTGCGCTCGGTGGGCGTTCCGGGCAGCGTCGCCGGCCTCTGGGAGGCGTGGCACACGCTCGGCTCGAAGCGAAAGACGTGGGCGGAGCTCGTGGCGCCGGCCATCCGCCTCGCGGACGAGGGATTCGTCGTCGACGAAGCGTTCCAGAAGCCGATCGCGCTCGTCCAGTCGCGCCTTGCGAAGTACCCCGCTTCCGCTGCGCTCTTCTTGCCGAACGGCGCTCCGCCCGCGGTTGGCGCCACATGGCGCGATCCGGAGCTTGCGAGCGTGCTGCGCCGCATCGCCGAACAGGGCCCCGCAGGCTTTTACGATGGTCCGGTGTCCGACGCGATCGCGCGGGCGATGAAGGAGGGCGGCGGCCTGGTGACCGCGGCGGACCTCGCGGCGTACCGCGCCAAGTGGCGCGCGCCCATGGAGTACGTCTACCGCGGTAGGCACGTCGTCGGCATGCCCCCGCCGTCGTCCGGCGGGCTCACGACAGCCATGATCGCGCACGTTCTCGAAGGCTGGGACCTGCGCGCGCTCGGGTGGCATTCCGCCGAGGTCGTGCACCTGACCGTCGAAGCAATGCGACGTGCGTTCGCAGCGCGCAACGCCAAGCTCGGCGATCCCGACTTCGTGAGCAATCCGGTGGGTGAGCTCATGAGCGACGCCTGGGCGCTGCACGAGCGATCGACGATCAAGCTCGACCGAGCGACGAGCACCGCTGAGCTGTTCCCGAACCTCGCCGCCGGCGAGAGCGGCGGCCCGCACACGACGCACATGGCGGTGGTTGACGAGGCCGGCAACGCGGTGGCGCTCACGACGACGTTGAACGTCTGGTTCGGAAGCGGAGTGACCGTGCCCGCCGCCGGCTTCGTCTTGAACGACGAGATGGACGACTTCACGTCAATGCCGGGGGCCGCCAACGCCTTCGGCCTCGTCCAGGGCGAGCCCAACGCCATCGCACCCGGAAAGCGGATGCTCTCGTCGATGTCGCCCACGATCGTCCTGGACTCACGAGGGGGTGTGGATCTCGTGCTTGGTGCAGCCGGCGGGTCACGCATCATCACGACGGTCTTCGAGCAGCTGTCGAACGCGATCGATTTCGGAATGAGCGCCGGCGACGCCGTGCGGGCGCCCCGATTCCACCAGCAGGATTGGCCGGACGTCACGTTGCTCGAGCCGCACTCGCTCCCCGAGGACGTGCGACGTGCGCTCGAGAAGATGGGGCACTCCACCCAAGACGTGGAGCACATCGCCGATGCGCCTGCGATTGGCCGCGAGCGCGGGCTTTGGCTGGGCGCCGCCGAGCCCCGGCGCGAGGGGTCGCTCGCGCTGGGGCCGTGAAGCACGCGCGCTATTGAGCGACGCCCCCGCACTGCCCCCGCACGCCGTTGCCGCCGCAGGTGGCCGGGGGCACGCACGAGCCGCAATCGAGCAAGTTGCCGCATCCGTCGCCCGCGTAGCCGCAGTTGATCTTCTGCTGCTCGCAGCTCAGCGGCGCGCAGCTGCCGCCCTCCGGACCCATGCACTGGCCGGAGACGCACGTCGCCGGGGCCGTGCACGGTCCGCAGTCGATCGCGTTGCCGCAGCCGTCTCCCGCCATGCCGCACGCCAGGTTCTGCTGCGCACACGTCGCGGGGGCGCACCCGCCGTCCGATCCGCTGCAGCTTCCGTTGATGCACGCGCTTCCGGCCGGGCACGATCCGCAATCGAGGACGTTGCCGCACCCGTCGCCCGTCTGACCGCATTGAAGGTCCTGTTGACCGCACGACGCGGGGACGCACCCGCTGCCCCCGTCGAAACCCACGCACTGGCCGCCGACGCACGTCTCCGGGGACGTGCACGCGCCGCAGTCGAGGACGTTGCCGCAGCCATCGCCCGCTTGCCCGCACGCGAGGCTCTGCTGCTGACACGAAGTCGGGACGCAGCTTCCGGCGTCGGACCCGACGCACTGACCGCCGATGCACGCCGCAGGGGCGGTGCACATGCCGCAATTGAGCGTGTTGCCGCATCCGTCGCCCGTCTGGCCGCACTGCAGGCCCTGCTGCTGGCAGGTCTGCGGGTGGCACGTCCCGCCGTCCGGGGCGCCGCACTGGCCCGCGACCCCTCCTCCTCCGCACGTGAGCGGCGAGGTGCACGTGCCGCAGTTGAGCTGACCTCCGCATCCGTCGCCTGCCGGGCCGCAGCCGACGCCTTTTTGCTGGCAGGTGAGGGGCACGCAGCTCGTCGTGGGCGGGCCCGCGCACGAGGCGAGGTCGAAGACCATGTACTCCAGGATCTTCTCCTGGGCGCTGAAGGTCGTCGTGCACTCGGCCGGGAACGTGATGCCTTTGGTGCTGCTCTTGCCGCCCGCGATCTGCGAGACGTGAAAGTCGCTGAAGATAGCGTGCCCGCACGTCGTCGTCGCGCCGGCGTCGGCGGCAGGGACCGGCGTGTTGAACGTGAAGTGCTCGACCATCGAGTTGTTTTTCTGGGGGTCGGTCCCGTCGATCCAGTCGAGCGTTTGGCCCACGACGTAGTCCGCGTCGTGTCGGGGGTTGTTGATCGACACGTGCGGCTGCGCCGGCAGGGGGGTGGCCCCGTTCGAGAGCGCTCCCACCAGGTTCAGCCACTTGGCGAACGTCCCGCCGTGAGCCGCTGGCGGAGAAGGCGGCGCGACGACGCTCGCGTTGAGCGTCCAGTTCACGTTGCCGGGATTGTTGTAGTCCGGATGCCAGTGGACCACGCCGTTGAACTCGCCGTTGCCGGAGAGCCACGAGTAGCTGTAGTGGGTCGCGAAGAAGTGCCCGCCGTTGTCGGCGTACGAGATGAGGTTCGCGAGCTCCGCGGCGGTCTTTTGGGCCGGGCTGCCCCAGCACGGCAGCATGACCTGGTCGTAGTTCATGAACGTGCCGCCCGTATCCAAGAGGAAGCTCTCGGCGCGCGTGGCCGCGCCCGCCGTGGCGCCCGGCGTGCCCCCGTTGGGGCCGTTGGGACCGCCGCCGTAGATGTGGATCCGCCCGCTGCCCGTGTCGGGCGTGAACTCCGTCTGGTCGACGCCCATCTTGAGAAGGACGCATTCGAGCGGGTCGACCGAGCCGGTGGAGACGGCGGTGAGCGGGATATCCCCCTCGCTCTTGTTGCGGGGCAGGTTCAGATCGCCGAGGGCGGTCGACGCGCAGGCAGGGATGTGAACCTGCAGCAGGCGCCGCCATCGACCGAGCTGAATGACGAGGGGGACGCTGCTCCCGGCCGGGACGTCGGTCAGCGTGAAGGTCCCGTCGAAGTCCGTGTAGGTCGACACGAGCGGGTTGCCCGAGACGTCCGCGCCGCACTGACGGCAGGCAGCGCCGCGCGTGAACGGCTGAAGGCCGCTGACCCCTGCGTTGGGCACGTACACGAGCACGTTGGGGACCGGGTCGGCGGGCAAGCCGGTCCAGGCGGAGAGGCCCGCGCGCACGGTCCCGGTGACGGTCGTCTGGGCCCCCCCGTCGCACGCAGCAAGCTGCTGGCAGAGACCCTGACAGCCGCATTGACCGGGGACACCCCCGCCGCCGCAGGATTGCGGCGCCGTGCACGAGCCGCACGAAAGCAGGCCGCCGCATCCGTCGCCGGCGGGACCGCAGCCGATGGCCTGGGACTGGCAGGTCGTGGGCGAGCAGAGGCTGACGGAGCCACCGTCCGCGCCGACGCCGACCGGCAGGCCACACTTGTTGAAGCCGCCGGCTCCGCACACCTCCGGCGCCGCGCACGTGCCGCACTGAAGAAGCGCGCCGCACCCGTCGCTCGCCGGGCCGCATTCGTATCCGAGTGAGGAGCACGTGTTCGGGTTGCACGAAAAGAGGGGACCGCCATCGGGGCCGATGCCGGGCGGCAAGCCGCACTTGCTGAATCCGCCGCCGCCGCACGTCTGCGGCGCTGCGCACGTCCCGCATTGGAGAAGCCCGCCGCACCCATCGGCCGCGGCCCCGCACGTGTATCCGAGCGCGGCACACGTCGTCGGCGTGCACGACGAGATCAGTCCGCCATCGGGGCCGATGCCGGGCGGCAAGCCGCACTTGCTGAATCCGCCGCCGCCGCACGTCTCGGGCGCCGCGCACGTCCCGCATTGGAGAAGCCCCCCGCAGCTGTCGGCGGCCGGCCCGCAGTCGTAGCCGAGTGCCGTGCAGGTCGTCGGGGTGCAGGACGAACCGCTGTCCGCGCTCGGGGCGAACGAGCCGCACTTGCTGAACCCGCCGCCGCCGCACGTTTCAGGCGCCGCGCATGTGCCGCAGTCGAGGACGCCGCCGCAGCCGTCGCCGTTCTTGCCGCAGGTGTAGCCGATCGATTGGCAGGTGATCGGCGTGCACGCGACCGAGCCGCCGTCGCCGATCGAGGCGTCGTTCGAGCCGCCGCCAACACCGCAGACGCTGTATCCTCCGGCGCCGCAGATCTGTCCCGACGGGCACGAGCCGCAGTCGAGAGCTCCGCCGCAGCCGTCACTGTTCTTTCCACAGTTGAATCCGAGGTCGGCGCACGTTTTGGGCGCGCACCCGCCTCCATCGCCGATCGTCAGCAACGCGCCGTCGTAGGACTGCCCCACAGCGCCGTCGCTGCCCGACCCGGGCAGCGAGGCATCGCCGCCCGCTCCATTGACGGTGAACTGGCTGCCCACGCCGCTCCCGCACGCGAGGACCGCGCCGCCGAGGGCAAACGCAGTCGCGAGCCGGCGCACCCACTGACCCTGACCATGCATTCCCATCGAGCGAGCCTCCAACGCCTCCTGCCCAAACAAGGAAGCGGATGACTGCTCATTATGTTCTATTTGCAAAAATATGCTGCGTCAAAATAGGGGCTCATGGACACGATTCTCGTGGCGAACTACCGATTCGGCGGGACTGCGTCCTGGCGCTGGGCCGCCGTATCGTTGCGTACTTGCTGGCATTGGATGGGAACTGCGAGACCCGAGCGGATGTGTGGCTCGGGTTCCAAAGGTCTTGAAGGGTATGTCTATGTCTTATTCGTCTTACCAGCGTACCTGCCTACCAGCCTACCAAGCTTGCGACGGCGGCAACGGAGTCGGTTGCGGCAATCCATGCGATGCGTCCGGGGCGATCACGTAGCTGGCGCGGACGGCGTTCTGAAGATAGTCGACGTCTCCGTCCAGCTTCGCCGAGACGTCTTCCGAGGCGCGCAACTCGAGCTCACGCAAATCCTGGAGAACTTTCCCGCGGTTGATCTCGAGATCGCTCAGCGCGGCGTCCACGTCTTCGCGCGGCGCGGAGTCGCCGGCGCTTCTCTCCATTCGGCGCAGCCGGTCGACTTGCAGGGAGGCGAGCCCGACGACCTTGACCGCGCGCGCGCGGCCGTTTGGAGGCGACTCCGTCGCGCTCTCCGCCGGGGGTGCCTCCACCGAGCCACCCGGGGGCGCCTCGACGTCGTCGACGGCGGGCGGCGGCGGCTGCTGCGCGCTGGTGACGCCCGGCCGCGGCTGCGTCGCTGTGACGGCGGGCGCAATCGTGTAGCCGATGGGCACGCGTTCCTCTTCGACGCAACCGATCGCAAGGGCGCTCCCCACGAGCGCGCTGGCCCAACCACGGACGGCGATGGACTTCACAGCTGCGCTCGAGGTGCAGCGAGCGTACCGGGTCCGCATCGGGCTGGAGGAACCGCTGCGCTCTCCTGGGCCTGTGCCGAGGTTTTGGCCGGGGGGGCTCTACGGGGCGGCAGAGCAGAAGGCGGCAGGACGAGGCCGCGCTCACCTAGAGCTTGAGCGCGCGGGCCTCGGCGTTGTCTGGATCGAGCTGGAGCGCCTGATCACGGTGCAAGCGAGCCGACGAGGCATCGCCCAGAACGAGGCGCTCACGTGCCAGCAGCGCATGCGCCGCCGCCTTCTCGTGCGGCTTGCTGTCGCAGAGGAGGGCGCTCTCGAGCTCGAACGCAGCGAGCTCGTGATTCGCCGTTGCCGACAGCGCACGCGCATAGTCCGTATGCACCGCCGCGCTCGCCAGATCGACGTAGATCGCTGCCGCGCCGACCTCGCGCGCCTCTTCCCATCGCTGCGCCGAAACGAGCTGATCGAGCAGCAGGTTGTAGGCGCGCCGGTCGTGCTGGTCGAGGCGTGCGATGTCGCGAAGTGCCGCGAGGGCGTCCGGTTCGCGCTTATCGGCAACCGCCAAGTCGTACAGATCGCGCAGAGGCTCGGTTTGCGTCGGATCGAACCGGTGAGCGGCCTCCAGCGCGGCCCGCTCCGCCGCCTCGTCGCGCCGATCCTTCGCGGCCTCGGCAAGTCCCATCTCGACCGCGTAGCCATCGCCGCCCGCGGTCTTGATGGCGAGAAGGTGGGTCTCTTGGCCGCCGGCGTCCTTGTCCAGCGCTGCGAGCTTGGCGGCCACGAAGTGGGCATCCATGTCGGCTGGCGCGATGCGCAGGGCCTCTCCGATCTCCCGCTGCGCGTCGGCGGGCCGGTGCGCTTGCAGGAGCGCGATGGCCAAGACGACGTGCGGGTGAACGGCGTTCGGGTTCACCGCGACGGCTGCCCGCGCGTCGTCGACGGCTCCCGCCCTGACGTCGAGCATGTACTGGCCCTCGTACCGAGCTAGCCGCGCAAGCGCCCACGCATGGAAGCGGGCGTCGTAGTCCTCGGGAGAAACACCGAAGGCTTCGTGGATGACGTCCGCCGTGCGCTTGCCTTGGCCCCAGAGCCTCAGCGCACGGGTGATTCCCGGAAAGCCGAACTGCTCCGCCGTGAATGCGAGCATCTGGCTCGCCGCGTAGTAGGCGACGGTGACGTCCAGGTCGCCCTCGGCGTGAGTGAAGGCGCGGTTCATGTCGAGGGCGCCGGGAAGGGCGTTCCGCTTGAGCGCGAGGTAGAGCTCCGGATCGAGCTCGCGCTGCCACTCCGGACGGCGAATCATCGTTTCGTATTCGGACAGTCCCTCGGTGAACCATCGGGGAACATGATTCTTCGAGAGCTGAATGGCAAACACGTGCGCGAGCTCGTGCCAGAGGACGTTCCCCCAGTTGAACGGCTCGCTGTTCGGGCTCATGGCGGCCACGACGTGCCCGAAGCAAACTCCTTCGATGCCGATATTCGGGAGGCCACTCGTTCGAACGCTGAAGTGCTGCCGCTGGCGATACATCTCGACGGCCACCGGCGTGGCGGGCGCGAACATGTAGTGCGCCTTCATGGCTCCCCACGCTTCTCCGAGCATGTGCGGCACGTAGCGCTCGAGGAGCGGACGCTCGTCCTTCGGGTAGCGCAGGTCGAAGATGCCGGCGCGGGCCGCGTCGTACTGCTGCGGGATCCACTGCCCGTAGAGCATCTCGAGCGTGTTGTAGACGCGAACGTTGAAGTGGTCGCCTTTCCAGGCCTGCTCGAGGGACTTCACGCCGTCGGCCTCGTCGCCCGCGCGCGTCTGCATCAACCCGAGCTGAGCCCACGCCTTGCTGTCCTTCGGGTCCAGCAAGGTGGCCTCTTTCATCATCGCGACGACATCCTCATACCGATGTTCCCATTCGGCGTACTCGCCGATGATCCCGAAGGCGGCCGAGAACTCCTTATTGTGCGCGAAAACCGCCCGCTTGGCCGACTCGAATCCGGCCTTGTCGTCGGCCAAGAAGCGGGCCGCGGCTCGCAAGCTGAGGAGCTCCAAGTCGCTCGCGTCGACGGCCAGGCCCGCGTCGATTGCCTTGTTCGCGGCGTCCAGGGTCATGTCGCGCAGCGCGATACCCGCTCGTACGGCGAAGGCGCGCGTGCTCTTTGGGTTCACGATCAGGGCGTCGCGCACGAGCCCCTCGGCGGCCTCGAAGTCGAACGCCTCTTCGAGCTTGACCCGCGCGAGCATGGCGATGGCGTCCGCGCGATGGGGCGCGATCTTCAGCGCCTCGGCGAGCACGCCCTCGGCGTGCCCCGGATCGTAATTGTCGATGTAGAGATCGGCGCGCCACAGCAGAGTCTCGACCCGTTGGGTCCCGCGGGTTGCGCCTTCTTGCGCGTCGGGCCGGCGGGGGCCGGCGGCGGCGACGTCGGCGCGCTCGCTCTCGTTGTAGGCACGGTTGGCGTCCTTCACGTGCCGTAGCAAGTGCATCGCGCGGCCGACCATCGCGAGCCCCTCGGCATCGCTAGAAGGGATCGCGTCGCTTCCGTACTCGTCCGCGAACTTGAGGAGGATCGGCTCGGCGTCGGCCCGCCGGCCGGCGCGGACGAGCAGCTCGCCGAGCTCGAGCCGCACGCGACGGCCGCCGACTCCAGGCGCGTCCTTCTCCGGTTCGAGGAGCGGAATGGCGTCGTCGATCTTCCCTTCTGCCGCGAGGATCTCGCCCCGCAAGCCGAGCGCGACCAGCCTCTGGGCTCCGCCCGCCGCGACCGCCTGCTGCGCGAACCGATCCGCGTCCCCGAAGCGACCCTGCTCGAGCATGATCCGCGCAAGGGCGACGAGGGCGCTTGGTCGTTCGGCTCCGACCACGGCGCGAAGCGCTTTCTCGGCGGCCGGGTAGTCGCTCGAGCGTGCCGCCTCGAGTGCGCCGGCCAGCGTTGTGCTCGGCGGGGCAGCGCCGTGCGCAGGTTGGCCCTGCAGCGGGTCGGAGAGTGAGCCGAGGACCACGAGCGTGGACACGAAGAGTGCGTACTTCATGGACTGCTTCTCGTAGGTGGTAGCACCCGGATCGGCGGCGCGCCTCGGCTGGACGGGGCTACTCGATTTTCAACTCGTCTTCGCGTTCGATCACCTCGCCGGTGCTGGCGTCGAAGAGCGCGACCATCTCTACCGCGTCCTCGTCGTCCGGATAGTACCGAGCGCGCACACCGGTCGCGAAAAAGCCGATGCTCCGGTAAAGGGCGAGCGCCCCGTGATTCGAGCGCCGCACCTCGAGGAGCGCGTGTTTCACGCGCTTCTCGCGCGCGTACGCCATGGCCGCGCTCATCAGGGCGCGGCCGATTCCCCGGCGGCGTCGGTCGGCGCGGGTCGTGACGTTGAGCACGTGCAGCTCGTCGGCCACGTGCCAGGCCGTGAGAAACCCGACGACCTGTTCTCCCCCTTCGCGCCGCTCGCGCGCGACCCACATGCGTGACCACGACCGCCCGAGCTCCTCGCGAAGGGACGCCTCTTCGACGTTCGACGACGGATCGATCGCCGCGACCGCTCGAAGGTCGGCGTCGGTCATCGCATCGATCTGAATCTTGGCGCGCATCGGATCAGCGCGGGCCCGGTGTGGATTGCTCGCTGGAGTGAGCGGCCGCGAAGGCGCGAGCCCGCGGCGCGATCGCCCACGGGTCGATCGCGAGCCGCAGGGAGCCGTCTCCGCGGACGATCGCTCCCGCGAAGGGACCTAGGCCTGCGACGAGCGGCCCGAGCCTGCGCACGAGGAGCTCTTCCGTGCGCTTCACCGCGTCGACACCGATCGCCACAGGCGCCTGCGGTTGCTCGTCCCCTTGCAGGTCGAGGTCCACGGCATACGCCGCCCGTGTGCTTGCCGCCAAGTCGAAGCACGCGAGCAGGTGCGGCACCCGCGCGGCATCTGGCCCGTCGTTCTTCCGGGCTCGGCGCGCATTGGCGGCGGGGAGCGCGAACTCGGTGCCCCCCGCGATCACCCACAAGACCGTGACCAGCCCGCTCTCGATAGGCACCTCGATTCGTGCGCTGAACCCCTCGCCCGCCCGGCTCGAAAGACGAATCGCGCCCCCCATCCGTTGGGTGACACTGCGCGCAATCTCGAGACCGATGCCGCGGCCCGCGAGCAGATCGCTCGACTCGCGCGTCGAAAATCCCGGAACGAAGAGGAGCGACAGGAGCGTGTCGTCGTCCGCCGCGTCGGCGATGGCTGGAGTCACCAGGCCGGCCGAGACCGCTCGGGCGCGAACGTCCGCCACGTCGACGCCGGCCCCGTCGTCCTCGATGGTGATGCTCAAGCGATTGCCCAGCTTGCGCGCGCCCAGAGCGATCGTTCCGCTGGGCGGTTTGCCCAGCGCCGCGCGCACCGCGGGCGGCTCGCTGCCGTGCGCGACCGCATTGCGCACCAGTTGAAGACAGGGCTCGACCAGGTGCTCGGCGATGCGCCGGTCGATCGTCTCGTCGGCCCCGCGCGTACGCACGATGATCGCTCGGCCGTTGCGGCGGGCTTCGGACTCAATCGCGGTCGTCAAACGAGCGAAGATCCGCCCCACGGTGGTTTGCCGCATGGTCGAGAGTTGCTTTCTCGCGTCGGCGATATCGTCGCGCAGCGTGTGCTCGGCGGTGTGGAGTCGCGCGGAGGCGCCGTCGATGTCTTCACCGAGGGCGTCGAGCGTGCCGACGACGCGCTCGATGCGCCGAATGGCTGCCGCCGGGGCTCCCCACGGTCGGGGCGGGCCGATTAGGCGCAACGCTTCGATGAGCGAAGAGCGCAAGTCGCGCAAGGCGACGGCCGTCTCGCGCGTGCGCTCTGCGCGCGATGTGATTCCCTCGCGCACCAGGTCGATGGAGTCGAAGCGCTCGAGGAGGCGGTCGACGTTCACCGATGCCACCCGGATGGTCGGCCCTACCTCGTCGAACGAACGCGGCGGCTCCGACTCGAGCGGACGCAGCGTGGACGCGCCGGGCGCCGTCAGCCCCGGTATCGGAGAAAGCCGGACGTCGCCGCGCAGCGTGGCAAGGGCTGTCTCGGGGTCGTCGAGCAACCATCCCAAGACCACGCGCCACCTGGCGACCTCTCCGATGGCCATCCGCGCCGCGTCCTCCGAGCTCGCCGCGTTGAGCTTCTCCTCGAGCCCGTGGCAAAACCAGGTCATCGGCTCGTCTCCGACCGCGCTCGCCGCCCCCTTCATCGTGTGCAGATGTCCGTATACGGTGCGCGTGGCGGCGATCGGGTCCCGCCCCGGGGCGAGGGCCTCGTCGATGCGCGCGAGCCGGTCCGACACTTCTGCGGCATACTGCGCGCGCACCAGGGGATCGAGCGGGGGGACCACGAGGTCGTCGGGAGGAACCGGCCACCGCGCCACGACCGCGGTCTCACCCGCGGCGAGTCGGGTGATGGCGGTGCGTACGAGCGCCGCGGCCTGCTCGATGGCGCTCTCGTCCCCATCGGTCATCCGCCGGTGCAATCGCTCGAGCGCCGCGGCGAGCTCTGGCTCACCGGCGAGCCCGGCGCTGCCCTTGATCGCGTGCACGGCACGCCGCGCTTCACTCGCGACAGGCGGGTGGCCGTCGAGGGCCACGACATGGCGCTCGAGCTCGTCGAGGAGCAGCCGGAGTAGCTCGGGATCCGACTCCGTCGCGCGAGAGCTCAAACCGGCCCCTCCTCCTGCTCCGGCTCGTCCTCTCCGAGCAGGCGCGCCAGTGGCTCGAGCGCCGGACGCAGCGCTGCCGCGAGCAAAGGGCGAGGTACCTTGCTGCTCAACGTGCTCAAGGCGGACACCAGCGCGCGCACCCGCTCGCTGGCTTCGGCGATCTCGCGCACCGTCTCGGGATCGCTTCCCGTTGCCTTCCGCACGCGCTCGCCGATGTCGGCCAGCGCCGACTCTGCATCGCTCGCGGCGCCGAGTGCGCGCGCAGAGTCTTGCGTGACCTCGGCCACGACGCCTTGCGCTTGCGCGACGTTGGAATCGAGCTGCACCAGCTCGGCGACTAGCTGCGAGAGCCCTGACCCCAGCTCGCGTGCGGCCTCTGCGCCACGCGCCGAGTGGGCGCGCACCTCGTCGCTCACGAGGCCGAGCTGCCGCCCTTCGGTCTCGCCTCGCCGCGCGCCCTCGAGCCCGGCATTGAGGGCCACGAGGGCGAGGCGCTCGAACGAATCGATCACGCGAGCGAAGCCGGCATGCACTTCGCCCGCGCGCGACGAGAGCGCCCGCATGCGGTCGGCGACGGCGTCGATCGATGCCCGCTGCCGTGCCGCGCTCGAAGCGATTCGCTGGGCGGCCGCGCCGGCATCGCGCGTCCGAACGATGGCGCGCTCGTGCGCGCTCCAGAGGGAGCCGACGTCGGAGGTCGATCGGCTGCCTACGGCGCGAGCGCCTTTGGGCGTTCGGCGAAGCAAACGAAGCAGCCGCTGCTTGGGGGGATCGGCGGACATGGGGATGGACCAAGATACAGCCGATTGCCCAGGTCAATCGCTTCGAAATCCGGGCGCTCGAAGCCTGGGGATCGGGTCCGCTGCTCCGACGTCGGTCACATCGGCGGGCGCATGAGAGCGTCGTCTACGGTCGCGTCGACGACCAGCGTGCCGAACTCGATGAGCGTGTGATCTCTGGGCCCCTCGACGAGCAGCGCGCGGGTGGGGCGCGCCAGATCCGGGCCCAGAGAAAACCGAAGACGCCGAAGGCGAGCGCCCGCGACCGCGCGCGGCGTCGCCTCGATCTCCGCGCCGCTCGCATCGTCTCGGTTGACGCGAAGGTCCCAGCGCTCGCGCAGATTGGCGAGGTCACCGCCGAGAAGCGTGCGGAGGTCCTCGAGCTCGGCACCCAGGCCGGGGTTCGCGCTGCGAAGGCTCCCCTGCCCGTGCGCGCTCTTGAACGCGAGCCCTTCCGGACCAACCCAGAACGTCACGTCGTCGGGCGGGGCCAGCGCCCACCGCAGCCGGTCCGGACGCACGAGCACGAGAGTGCCGCGCGAACGTACTTCGGTGGTCATCAGCCCGATGGTTCGCGTTTGCTCGAACGGGCCTTGCAGCGTTCGAACTTTGGCACGCGCCCGCCCGACGCGCGCCACGAGGTCGCCGGCGTCTTCCGAAGGACTGGCGTCGCGAGACCCGAACAGGACCGCCGAGCCCACGACGAACCGACGACGCGGAATGCTCATTGGAGCTGCGATCGTGTCGTGTGCATCTTTGCGTCCACGTACCGGCCGTCGCGCAAAATGGGATCTTCCGGCATCGTCTCGGGCTCCGGATCGGTGGACGGATCATGGTCCGGCGCGAGCAGCGCGCGCAAGTCGACCCGGGCAAACGCACCCGACAGATGCGGCCCCGTGCTCACCCAAAGCACTCGATCGGTCGCGTCCGCGACGACGCCGTGCGTGGCGATCAGGGCGTCGATGGACCTTCGGTCTCCGAGCTCGCATGCCGCGTCCCGCGAACAACCATGATCGCGAAGAATGTCGAGCGCGGCACGCGGCGATCCCGCGTGGGAAGGGAGACGAGCGAGCAGCTGCTCGATGCGCTCGGCGCGTGCCACGCTGGTCGTGCTGGCCCGAACTCGGAGGTTTTTCGGATCGTCCGCCAGGGGCCCTTCGAACTGGTTCGTGACCACGGCCATGCCTCCCGTCTCGCGTACGTGCGCCGGCACTCCGGGAGCGCGCTCGACGACGGCGAAGCGTCCGCGGCCGTCCGCGACAAAGACGATATGCGAGACCATGACCTCCTGGTCGCGCAGGATGTCGACGGCCTCCTGCGTATCGTGCGCATGCTCGAGCACTTCCCGGAGCGAGAAGGCAACAGGCATCCCTTCCGCGCGCGGCTCGCCGGCACGTCCCCCGTGCACCACGACGAACACCCCCTCCAAGTTCATCCCGGTCACGACGCCCACGAACCCGGGCCACGCTACGCTCGCGAACGGGACCGCGCCGTCTTCGCGCACCAGAAACACCGCTTTGTCGCGGTCGAGCACGTCATCGGTCTCCATGTCGAAGGCGCGGGCGACGACGACGTGCCCGTCGCCGGTCATCGCGGGCCCGAGGGCGAAGGTCGAGCACCCGATGAGGGGCGAGCGCTCGAACGAAAGGGCGATGTCGTAGAGCGCATGCAGAAAGACCATGCGATGGTACGTGGGCATTCGCCGCGTGAACGGGTCGGGCTCGAACGCGAGCGACTGGGCGGCGAGCTCACGACGCCGGGCATCCGGGATCCCCCGGTCGACGTGGCGGTAGCGAATGCGGCTGAGATCTTGAATGCCGGCGCGGGCGATCCAGAACGGGACGTAGAGCTCGAAGTCGCTCCAGAGGCGCGACTCGTCGGCGATCATGCGATCGTGGAGCAGGTGCGACTGCGCGGCACCGATGGCCTCGGGCGACCCTTGCAAGAACACCTCGCGAAGTCCGCCACGGATCCTCGTCCACGACCGGCTGTCGCTCGGCGCGGGAAGCACCACCGCCGGCGGCTCAATGCGCGTCGCGGCGGCGACGAGCCCGTGCAGCGCGGGCGGCAGCGCGACGATCAGCGCCCCCGCAGTCGCCACGCGCCGAAGTCCAGCGCTAGCTTTCACGACGCACCAAAGCGCAACTCCAGCACGGTCTTCAGGACGACGCCGACGATTCGGGCCGGGTCGCGCACGTTGCGAAAGTGCGAGCGCCGCAGGTTTGCGGGTGGATAGTACACCCGCACCGGTACTTCGACGATGGGGAGGCCAGCGGCGATCGCGCGCAGGACCACCTCCGCCTCGAAGGCATACCCGTTCGCATGAACGCCGAGAGCGAGCGTCTCGGCCACGGGGTACCGTCGCAGGCCGCACTGCGTGTCGCGAAGCGGCCTCCGTGCGAACACCGAAAGAAAGAAGTTCGAGACCCCATTGCCGACGCGGTTGGACTTGGGCGCGCCATCGTGGACCAGGTCGCGCACGCCCAGAACGAGCGCGCGGCGATCGTCGCTTCCGTCGAGAACGCTGCGCGCCGAGGTGCCAGGATGCTGTCCGTCGGCGTCCGCGGTCACAATCACGTCGAACCCGAGCCGCGCGGCCTCCACAAGACCCGAGCGGATCGCGGCTCCTTTGCCCCGGTTGGTCGTGTGCCGCACGAGGATTGCGCCGCGGGCTCGGGCGATATCGCCTGTGGCGTCGCGCGAGCCGTCGTCCACGACGATGACGGGTACTTGCAGGCGACCGCGGAGGTCGTCTACGACGTTGCCAATCGTCTCGGCGGCGTCGAATGCCGGCACGACCCCACATGTTTTCTCCACGGAATCTCTTTACACCGGCTGGCGACGAGGCGCGCCCGCGAAGGCTCTTCCCCCGGGATGGCGTGACGACGCTCGTCGACCCGCTCGCGGCCGCATCCTCTTCGGTGATCGGGTGACCGTGCGCCTCATCGTCGAGGGGGGGCCCTACGCCGGGGTGTCCCGTGCCAGGGTAGTGCGCCGGGCTCAGGCAATGCTCGATGCCCTACAAACACCCGACTCGGAGCTTTCGGTCCTATTGACGGGCGACGACCAAATCAAGCTGTTGAACCGAACCTATCGCAAGAAGAATCGGTCGACCGACGTACTCGCTTTCGCGCAGCGTGAGGGTCGCCTCGGCGACCGCGCGGGACCCCTGCTCGGCGATCTCGTGCTGAGCGTTCCTACCGCGGCCCGTCAGGCCGGCGAACGCGGCGTCGACCTGACTTCCGAGTTGACGATGCTCCTGGCACACGGGCTTCTGCACCTCGTCGGCTGGGACCATGATACGGACTCGAAAGATCGGCGCATGCGCCGGGAGACGGAGCGGTTGTGCGTCGCAGCAGGCGCGGCGGATCGCCCTCGGGCAAGGCCCGCGGGCGTCAAGCGGAGGTGAGAGGCTCCTGCCCGCGACCGCTCTGCCGAAGGGGGACGCCGCGAGCTGCCTTCTTTCGCACCCTGTCAAGCGCGCCGGCCAGCGTGCGCTCGTCCGCGCGCGACCGCGTCGTATGAGACGAAATCGCCAAAACCCGCTGTTTTTCCCTTGCGGAGCGCGAAATCGGGATGCTAGTCGTTCTCGCGTCCAAGCCGCCCCGGCGGCCGGCGCGGTGCCGCTCGGAGCGCTTCGACGCTCTCACCGAATCTCGGGAAGGGCGGAACGAGCTCGGTCGATTGGAGTCGACAGGAGGAACTGAAATGTCTGCTAAGCGTTTGACGAAGGCGCAGGTCATTGCCGAGATCGCGGAGGCTTCCGAGCTCGATAAAAAGAGCGTCGGTCGCGTGTTCGATGGTCTGACGGAGCTGATCAAGAAGGAGCTGCGCAAGCCAAGCGGCGAGTTCGTGATCCCCGGCCTGCTGAAGCTGCGCGCGATCAAGAAGCCGGCGACCAAAGACCGCCCGGGCGTCAACCCGTTCACGAAGGAGCCCATCACCATCAAAGGAAAGCCCGCGCAGAAGAAGGTTCGCGCGACGGCACTCAAGGCTCTCAAGGATCTCATCCAATAGGACGAGAAAACAAACGTCTCAGCCGCGCGGCTCCCCGCCGTACATCTTCTCGGCGATTGAGAAGGTCATCGCCTCGAGTTTTTGGTACGCGTCCCGGATCTGGGCGAGGACGGCGTTCGTTTCGAGGAGCCTACGAAGCTCGCGCGCGAGGATACTCGTGTCGTCGAGCATCTTGGCCTCGACGAGGTCCGCGTAGCCATCGAGCGCGGTTTCGGTCGTGTAAAGCAGAGTCTCTGCCTGGTTGCGCAGCTCGGCCAACTCCCGCCGGAGCTCATCGGCAAGCTTGAACTGGTCCCCCTCGCGCACGAGCCCGTCGACCTCTTCTTGAGAGAGCCCGCTCGTCGGCTTCACTTTGATCGATTGCGCCTTGCCGGTGCCCAGGTCCTTCGCTTCGACGCTCACGATTCCGTCGGCGTCGATGCGAAAAGCGACCTGGATCTTGGGAACGCCCCTCGGCGCAGGCGGGATACCCGTCAGCTCGAAGCGCGCCAAGCTGCGATTGTCTGCCGACATCTGCCGCTCGCCTTGCAGCACGTGCACGGGAACGAACGTCTGGTTGTCCACGCTCGTGGTGAACACCTCGCTCTTCTCCGTGGGGACGGTGGTGTTGCGGGGAATCAGCGCCGTGAACACTCCGCCTCCCGTCTCGACGCCGAGCGACAGCGGGGTCACGTCGAGCAGGAGTACCTCGACCTGCTCGTTGCCCAGCGCGGCCCCCTGCAGGGCAGCGCCCGCGGCGACGACCTCGTCGGGGTTGACCCCTTTGTGCGGATCCTTCCCGAAGAACTGTTTCACGGCCTTCTGCACCGAAGGCATGCGCGTCATCCCGCCAACGAGGATGACGCTGTGGATGTCGGCGGGGGTGAGCTTCGCGTCGGCCAGCGCCTTCTCGCAGGGCTCCAGCGTCTTCTCGACGAGGTCGAACGTCAGGAGCTCGAGCTCCGTCCGGGTCATGGTCTTGACGATGTGGAGCGGCGCGCCGCCCGCGCTCTGCGCGATGAACGGGAGATTGATTTCCGTCTCCAGCGACGAGGAGAGCTCGTGTTTGGCCTTCTCGGCCGCCTCCTTCAGCCGTTGCAGCGCCAGCTTGTCCTTTCGTAGGTCGAGCTGGTGCTCCTCGCGGAAGTGATCGGCGAGACTGTCCAGAATGCGCCGGTCGAAGTCCTCCCCGCCGAGGTGGGTGTCGCCGTTCGTGGCCTTGACGCTGAACACGCCGCCTCGAATCTCGAGGATCGAGATGTCGAACGTGCCTCCGCCGAGGTCGTAGATGGCGATCCGCTCCGCGTCTCTCCTGTCGAGTCCGTACGCGAGCGCAGCGGCGGTGGGCTCGTTGATGATGCGCTTGACGTCGAGACCCGCGATCTTGCCGGCGTCTTTCGTCGCCTGGCGCTGCGCGTCGTCGAAGTAGGCGGGGACGGTGACGACGGCCTCCGTCACTTTCTCGCCGAGGAACGCCTCTGCGACTTCGCGCATCTTGCCGAGGATGATGGCGCTCACCTCCGGGGGCGACATGTCGCGGCCCCCGGCTTGGACCCAGGCGTCTCCGTTCGGGGCCTCGAGGATCCGGTAGGGCACCGCGGCGGCCTGCCGTTGCACTTCGACGTGCGTGTACTTCTGTCCCATCAATCGCTTGACGGCGTAAACGGTGTTCGACGCGTTGGTGACAGCCTGCCGCTTCGCGGCCTGACCGACGAGGCGCTCGCCCCCGGTCGTGAATCCGACGACCGACGGCGTCGTGCGCGCCCCTTCCGCGTTCGGAATGATGCGCACGTCGAGCTTGCCATTCGCGTTCATTTCAGCGACGGCGACGCAAGAGTTCGTCGTCCCCAGATCGATCCCGATGATCTTCCCCATCGGCTCCCCTGTGTGCGTCAGCTCGCGGTGTCGCCGGAGTTCGGCCCCGCGCCGTCCCCCGACTTGGGCTTGGCCACGACGACCATGGCCGCCCGCACGAGCCGGTCGCCTTGGGTGTACCCCGGCTGGACCTCGGCAATCACCGTTCCGGGAGCGTGGTCGGCGGTCTCTACCTGCTGGATCGCCTCATGAACCGCCGGGTCGAACGGGCGTCCGACCGTCGGTACGCGCGCGATGCCCTCGCGTGTGAGCGCGTCCACGAACTGCCGCTGGACCATCGAGAGACCATCGGCGACCGCCTTCACGTCGGCCGCGCGCTGCGCGCTCTGGATGGCGCGTTCGAGGTTGTCGAAGACCGGCATCAAGGCCTTGAGCAAGTCCTCTCGGCCCCCGCGTCGTGCCTCTTCGAGCTCTCGGCGTGTCCGCTTGCGGAAGTTGTCGAAGTCGGCCGCGGAGCGCAACCATGCGTCCTTCAGGCGCGCCGCCTCGGCCTGGGCGGCCGCGAGGGAATCGGGCGGGCCGGCGGACGGGTCAGGGGCCACCGAGATCCGGCCCTTGGCGCTCGTTTCGCTGGACGGCTCTGCCTCGCCCGCGTCCGAGCCGCTCTCGTCGTCCTCACGACCGCCGGTCTGTCTCGATTCTCCCTGCATCGGCCGCAATATAAATCGTTCGCTCAGGAAGACTAGCTGAGCGAGCGCGGCTTGCCCGGCCGCCCGCGCCTACGGTGAATCCGCGGAGCGGAGGGCGACTCGCCCCCCTCATTCAAGACTCGGAGCGAAGCGCCGTTTTCCGATCCAGCAGGGCTGCCGAGATGAACGCCAACCGACGAAGCGCGCCGAGCCGAGGTCCTGTGCACCGTTCGTCGGCAGGATCCCCCGGCGCACTTGCGCTGCCGGAGGCGGGGGATGTCGTGGCGGGCAAGTACCGGATCGAGAAAGTCGTGGGCGAGGGGGGGATGGGCATCGTCTATGCGGCCCACCACTTGGCCTTGGATCAACGCGTCGCGATCAAGCTCCTCCTGGTCGACTCGCCCACCGGTGAGGACACGGTGGAGCGCTTCGTTCGCGAAGCGCAGGCCGCGGCGCGCCTCCGAAGCGAGCACGTCGTCCGCGTCACCGACGCAGGGGCGCTCGACAATGGGGTCCCGTTCCTGGTCATGGAGTACTTGCAAGGGTGCGACCTTGCGGAGCTCGCCGACCTCGACGGGCCGCTGCCGCCTGCCGACGTGGCGGACTACATGCTCCAAGTCCTCGCCGCGCTCGCACAGGCGCACATGGCGGGAATCGTGCACCGCGACCTCAAACCAGCGAATCTGTTTCTGGCGCTCCGAGACGACGGTTCGAATATCATCAAGATTCTGGACTTCGGGATTTCGAAGCAACGATCCGAGCGGACTCGCTCGAAGGAACTCACGGGCAAAGCCGTTCTGGGCACTCCGGCCTATATGTCTCCCGAGCAACTCCGGTCGAGCAAGACCGTCGATGCGCGCGCCGACATCTGGTCTTTGGGTGTCGTCATGTACGAGCTGCTGGCCGGAACGCTCCCTTTCGATGGCGAAAGCCCAGGTGAGGTCTTCGCGGCCGTCCTCGAAAAGACGCCGGCGTCGTTACGGGTCCACCGGCCCGACTTGCGCCCAGCTTGGGACGACGTCGTGATGCGGTGCCTCGAGCGCGCGCCGGACGCGCGCTTCGCGGACGTTGGCGAGATGGCCCGCGCACTCGTGCCCCTCGGATCCGGTCGGTGGGCGCAAACCGTCCCGGCGATCGAGCGGGTCCTCGCTCGGGCGCACCGCGCGTGCGCAGCGACGAACGCGGCGCACGTGGACGCGGCGGTGGCCGCGGCGATCAAGTCGTTGCCGCCTCCGATGCTCCTGGCGCCAGCCGTTCGGTTCGACGCGGACGGTAGGGGCAACGTCGCAAGTCACCCCGTGACTCTGGGGACTGGCAAGACCCTCGTCGCCGACCTCCTGCCGGCACGACCGGAGGTGTCTCGCCGTCTCTCCGTCGTTGGGGCTGCCGCGGTGACGATCGGCGTCCTCTTGTTCGCCGGCATCGGTTTCACCAGTCGCACGGCGCTCCACCGAGTTAGGGAGGACGCTCGCGCCATGTCGCAGAAGCGCTCTCCAGGCGGCCCCGCGCCGGCCCCGGAGCGATCCCCTGGCGACGCGCCCGCGGCCCGCGCCGGCAGTGCGGCCGAAGACCCGGCGGCCATCCGGGTCCCCTCGGCTGCCCCTCCGGAACCCACCGCGCCGCCGCCCATCGCAAATCGGAGGCCCGCGGCCGTTCCGGGGAAGAAACCAGCACGCGATCCGCGACCGACGTTTCTCAAATCGTGGCGGTGAGACGACGCCCCATGCCTGCGCCCATCATTCCGAGAACGAGGCGATCGCGGCGGGTTGCGGCCGCGCTTGCGGTTGTTGCCGGGCTCGCGGGCCCGCTGGCGCACGCCGGGCCTCCGGCGCCGACGCCGACGGGCAACGAAGCCCTTGCGGAGACCCGCTTTCGCGAAGCTTCCGAAGCCTTCGATGCGGGGCGTGTGGATGAGGCCTGCACTGCGTTCGACGCAAGCCTGCGCCTCTTTCCCACTCTCGGCACGTTGCTCAATCTGGCCCTTTGCCGCGAGAAGCAGGGCAAGACGGCGAGCGCTTGGATCGACTTCACTTATGCCGCGGCGTGGGCGAACGACGCTGCACAGCACGACAGGCGCGAATTCGCCCGGCAGCACGCCGCCCGGCTCGAGCGCGGGCTCGTACGGGTGCAGATCGACTGTCCTTCCGGCCCGCCCGTCCACCTGGACATCGACGGCCAACCGCTGCTCGACGCGAGCCGCGCGCTGCCGATCTTTCTCGACCCGGGCCGCCACGTCATCACCGCGAGCGCACCGGGTCGACTGCGCTTCGAGTCGACCGTTACCGTCGGCGCGCGGCCCTCCGAGGCGCCGGTCGTGAAGATCCCGCCTTTGAAGGAAGACGCGAACAAGGACTCCGTGACCGGTCCGGGGCGCGATCCGTCCGCGTTCGCGCGCGGCCCGAGACGCACTCTCGGATGGATCCTCGGTGGCCTCGGGATCGCGTCGGCGAGTGCGGCCATCTATTTCGGGGTCGATGGCCTGTCCAGAGTGCGCAGCGATCCCGCGCAGGCCACGACCTCCGAGGCTCTCTCGATGGTCCTGTTCGGTACGGGGTTGACTGCGGCGGCTGCCGGGGCGTGGCTCGCACTGTGGCCGCTGCCGGTTGCGGCTTCGGGGACTGCTCGGGTCTACGTCGTTCCGCAGGTAGCACCGCGGAGCGGCGGCGCAGGCCTCGTCGGCCTCTGGTGAGACCTGGGGCGCACCTGGCGTAGACTGCGCCCCTATGCCGGAGAGAAATGCCGATCGCGCGCAACGCCTCGCCGGTTTCGTTGCGTCGCTGCTCCTCGCGGCTTGCGGAGCCCGCTCATCGCTTCACGTGTGCCGCGAGCCGGGCGAAACGCGCGCGTGCGACAACGCATGCGGCGTCGGCACGCAGACATGCATGGACGACCGCTGGGGGGAATGCATCGTCGCGGTGACGAACCGCAACTGCTCGAACGATTGCGGACAAGGTACGCAGAGCTGCACGGGCGGCGCCTGGTCGACGTGTGACGTTCCGCAAGCCGCACGCGGCTGCTCGAGCCCATGCGGTCAAGGTCACCAGCAATGCGTCGACGGCGGATGGCGGGCGTGCGATGCGCCCCAGCCTGGCCCACCCACGCTCACCGCGACCATTCGGGACTTCGACGACACCGATCCGGACTTCGAGCCGGACGCTGGCGCCGGGCTCGATCCGGGCATCGTGGCGATGGACCTGGGACCTGACGACAAGCCGGTGTACGCGGGTGGAGCCTCCACCGCGTCGACCCACGGCGCCGCGTACTTCGACGAGTGGTATCGCGACGTGCCCTGTGAAGCCGGGGCGACGTGCGCAAGCGTGCTCTGTCCAGCATCTGCAACGTGCAATCTGACGACGACCCTGTCGCTCGCTTTCGCTCCGCTTCCCCAGGATCCCGGTGTCTACGCGTACGACAACGACGCGCTTTTTCCCATCGACAATAGGCTATTGGGAAATCAGAACCGGGCTCACAACTACGACTTCACGCTGGAAGTCGCGACGCGCTTCCACTACACGGGTGGAGAGACGTTTCGCTTCCGGAGTGACGACGATTCGTGGGTGTTCCTGAACCGGAAGCTCGCTGTCGATCTGGGCGGGGTGCACCAGGCCGCGAGCGGGTCGGTCGACCTCGACCTCGAGAGCCAAAAGCTCGGGATCGTGAAAGGGGGAACCTACCCGATGAATCTATTCTACGCAGAGCGGCACGTGGTCGGCGCGGTGCTCCACATCGAGCTGACCGCGGCCGACGTCGCCGTGTGTCCCTGAACGAATCGCCTCGTTCATCGGATTCGCTTCCCTGGTCGATGTTGTATGGACGGCAGCGGACGCGCGGCTCATTTCGCCGTTCGCTGCACCCATGCGGCCACCTCGGACGCGAACGCCTCGAGGTCGTCGACCCCACGCGAAGCGGCCGCGAAGACGATTGCGACGTCGACGCCCGCGTACCCGTGCGCCACGACGTTGCGAAGGCCGGCCGCCTTCGCCATGGTCGCGGCTGTTGCGCTCCCGATCACCGCGTTCTCGGCCAGGCAGTCGAAGACGCCCGCGAGCGTCAGTGCCGGGCGCCAGCCCTCGTCTGCGATCACGTGACTCGCGATGTCGGCCGCGGACTGCACGCAAAGCATCAGGTTGAAGGATACGATCTCGAGCGCGTCTTGATTGGCGCGAAGCTCTCCTGCGGTGGCCGGCACACGCGCGCGCACGCGGGCGATTCGCGCGCCGAGCTCCGCGAGCTTCGCGGCCACGAGGTCGACGTCGACCATCAGCGCGGCACGCCTCGGGCGAGCTTGGCCAAGTACCCATCGCGCATGCGCCTATACATCGGGCGATCGAGCTCGAGCTCCGAGAGCACGCGCGACAGCCATCGTCCGTAGGCCGACCGAACGCCCTCGTGGACGAGGAGTCCGTCTTGGACGATGGCCGACAGAAGCGGGTACCCCCCGGCCGCCAAGTCGACCACGTCCACTTCGTGCCCTATCGCTCGGGAGAGGTCGGCGGCGAGCGCGAGGCGGTCCACGGCGCCGGCGACCGCGAGGTCGACATCGGAGTTGGGGCGCGCGTCCCCCCGCGCGCGCGATCCGAAGAGAATTGCGACCTCGATGTCTGCGCGATCGGCGAGCGCTCGACCCATCGCCTGAACCACTTCAGCGACGGCCATGTCGGGCACCATTCGAAGGTAGCACGCGAGGGCGAGCCAGCGGTTGAAAGAGGTCTGTGCAGACGTCGCGCCCCGCATTCCAAGGCGCTACGGCGCCGGGCGCGTCGCGTCGAGAATGGCCTTCACCTCGCTGACGACCAGATCGGGGCGCTCCTCGACGATGACGTGCCCGCTGCCCGTCGCGACGACGAATCGACTTTTCGTCGACCGCGCGGCAACACCGTTCGGTGGCAATCGCCAGGACGAGCAGGGCAAGCACGCACGAGAGCGCGCCGACGATCCGCCGGCCGACCACGATCGAGGGCTCCGTCCTGCCCGAACGATCGCCTCGTTCATCGGATTCGCTTCCGCGGGCTCTCCCCCAACCAGTGCCACGCGGGTTCGGGGCGGCTCCCCTTGCTGAGCAGGAACGCGTCGATCTCGGCACTGACGGGGACGTGTCGGTCGGGGAGCTTCGCGCCAGCGCCGAGGAGCGCGTCGATGATCGCGATGTAGCGATTCGGGTCGCCGCCGTGCGCCGCCGACCAGAGCGTCTGACCGAGCACCGTTCCGCCATAGGCGTTCTCTTGCTCAAGGGGAGGGTCGTGCGCGAACAACATCTTCAGCGTCTCGAGGTGGCCTCCGATGACCGCCATGTGCGCGGGGGTCTGACCGTCGCCGGTTCCGTCGGCGAGATCGGCGCCGCGTTCCGTGAGGAGTCTTGCAACCTCCGTGCGCCCGTAAACGCAAGCGTACCGGAGCCCCAAGTTCAATTGCGACGGCGAGTGGCTTGCCTGTGCGAGAAGGCGCTCCACCGCGCCACGCCGCCCGAGCCCTGCCGCCTCAGCGATCTGGACCGGAGCACCCCAGTCGGCCAGGTAGGCAGCAGCCTCTGGGCATCCGTTGCCGAGGCAAGCCAGCACGATTCCCGTCCCGTTGCCGGCGGTCTCGCCGTCCAAGTGCGCGCCCCGATCGAGAAGCAGATGGAGCAGCGGGAGCTGGACTCCGGCGACGCGCGGATGACTGCTCGTGGCGGCCAGGCCCAGGGTAGTGCAGTGGCCGCTATAGACGTCCGCTGTGGCTTCGGTGTCGGCGCCCGCGTCCAGCAAGATCTCGGCGATGCGCACGATGTTCGCAGGCGTGCGCTGGCGGTATCCCTCGACGCCGTTCGCTGAGGTGTAAACGAGCAGCGTGGCACCGTGCTCCCGGTCTGACTTCGCGCGGGCGAGTCCCGGATTGGCGGCGAGCCACTCGCGCAGCGCGGCTTCGTCACCCGCCACCACGGCATCAGCCGCCGCCTCGAACGCGAAGCCGCCGCGCGCGAGGCGACCGATGTGCTCCATGAAACGCGCCCACGTGAGAAACCCATGCGATCGCGCCAGGACGAACTGCGCCTCGCCGAGGGTGCACTCGACCGCAAGGTGACGACGGGCAAAGTCCTCGACCTGGCCGGCGGCTCGCTCCGCAGCGCGCGGGTCCTGGTCTGTCCCGCTGGCCCGCAGGAGCGATGCGATCCAGCGGTCCGCGAACGCGGCGAGTGCGCCGGGGTCGGCCGAACGAACGGCCTTCGCGAGGTCTTTGGCCAGCGTGCGGTACTGCTCGACACTCGGCCGAGGAGGTAGCGGGAGCGCGTCCTGCGGATTGGGAAACATACGAGCCTCCTTTCGGCGTGCGCCTGAATGTCCGCCACGCCAGGCAAAGGAGCTCGTGGCTATTCGAAGGACGGCGGGTAGGCACAGCCCGTTTCGCGGACAGAACGCGCCCCGGAAAGCGCATTCAGCGTATGGAGCCCGCCCGTCCCTCGTCAAGGCGCAGCCAATCCGTCGTCCGTGGTCGCTGTGGCCCAGGGACGATGCGTGCGCCCTTGATGTGCTGGCCATTGGGTCCGGCGATCATCGCGGCCTCTGTCGCCCATCAGGATGCCGGCAAGGCATGCGCGGCCTCTAAGGCCGGCCCGCCCTCCCACGCTCTGCTCTCGCGAGACGTTCGCTCAGCCGGGGACGTATGACGGTGTCGTGCTCGTCATCCGATTCGAATCGCCACGGCATCGGTCGCGCGATGGGCGATCTTCCCTCGGGAGGCAGCGCCGGCAATCGGCCGCGCCAGATCTGGGTCGGATGTTCGTCGGGCCCCGCCGGCGACTGCAATGGGCCAGGCCAGAAGGCTTCGACGCCGAGCCCGACATAATGTCTATCCGATCCGTCGCGCAGAGACCGCAAGTCGCGCTGGAACTCGGCGGCCGACGCATACCGATCGGCCCGATTGCGCGCCATCGCCTTCGCAATGATGGCGTCGAAACCGACAGGAAGGGCCCGTCGCAAGTCGCGCGCCGGCTGCGGTGTTGCGTTCAAGATGGCGCGGAGCAAGTCGGCGTGATTCGGTGCTGCGAATGGCCTCTGGCCGGTCAGCGCCTCGTAGAGAATGACGCCGCACGCGTAGAGGTCGACGCGCGCGTCGAGATCGCGATCTCCGCGCGCCTGTTCGGGCGAAAGGTAGTTCGGGGTTCCCATCACCATGCCGCGCCGAGTGAGGTCAACCTCATCGTCTTTCGAGCCCCACGGGGTCGCCGTTGCCTTCGAAACGCCGAAGTCGAGCAGCTTGGCGAGCGGTGCGCATCCGGACCGTTCCGTGAGAAACACGTTCTCCGGCTTGATGTCTCGGTGGACAATCCCTTTCCGGTGCGCCGCGGTCAGCGCCGACAGCACTTGCACGAGGATGTGCACGACGTCGCACGGAGGCAGCTTTCCCTCCGCCGCGAGCCGCCCCGCGAGCGTCTCGCCGACGAGCCTCTCCATGACGAGAAACGGTCGGCCGTCACTCAACCTATCCAGGTCGTAGACGTCGCAAACGTTCGGGTGACCGATGCATCCGGCGGCGCGAGCCTCGCGATAAAAGCGGACGCTCGCCTCTTTTCCGCAGGCGTGAATCGGATGGAGAACTTTGATGGCCACAAGACGACCTATCTCGATGTGCTCGGCCTCGTACACGGTTCCCATTCCTCCGCTGCCGAGGACCCGAGTGATCGCGTATTTGCCGCCTATCGTCTTTCCTACCAACGCGCGCTCGGGCGGTGGCCAAGGGGGAGCGCGGATGGGCACTAGGCCGGGGCCCGGAGCTTTGCTGCGCATCGGCGCGTTTCCCCCGGGCGGGCAGAGGGACTGACGGGCGTCGTGGGGCATGCGGCAGTCGGGGCATCGAAAGAATCGCTGGCTCATGATCGGTTGCGGAAAGGCCAAGCAACGCTCGGACCCACCCAACGCCGAACGCAAAACCGGTGCGGGCCCGCGGAAGAACGAGCCCAATGCCCTGTCGGGGACAGGGGCGGGGACTGTCCGAGACAGGAGCACGGACGCCCCGCGCCGAGATATGCGCGAAGGGGGCGCCGGGTACGCCGTGTGCTCGTCGCTCCCGGGGCGCGCGATGAAGCCTCCGGCCACCCCTAGTGTCGACCCGGTGCTGCTCGGCGCCGCCGGGCTCGTTGCCGGCGGCCTGCTCCCTTCGGCGCCGTGCGAGGTGACCTCCGCGGCCGCGGCCATCCTCGCCCTGACTGTGTTCTCCCGCCGTTGCACCGGCCTCGTGGCGGTCGTCGCGGTGATTTGCATGGGCGTAGGCGCACTGCGAGCGCGGCGTGCGGTCGGGCGCTACGAGGCGGAGCGCGCGAGGGCGGACGCCGCGCTCGGGCTGCCCACTCGATGCAGCGCCCATGCCCGCGTGGACTCCTCTCCCGTGCGCGTGCGCGGGGGTCTACGTTGGGACGCCGAGCTCAGTCGAGTCGTGTGCGCGGAGGCGACGGTTGCCTGGCAAGGGCGCGCGACCCTCTATGGCGGCCAAGACGACTTGGCGCGGGGTGATGAAGTCGATGTCGTCGCAACGCTCGCAGCGCCCCAACGCTTTTGGAATGCTTCGACGGGTGATCCTCGACCCGCAGAGGCGCGCCGCGGGATCGTCCGCTCGGGCGGTGTGCTCGACGCTCGCCCGACACGGCGCGGATCGAGCCTCCTCGCGTGGATCGATCGCGCCCGCGCCAGGGTGCGCGCTCGCATCGACGCGACCTTCGCTCCGGACGTGGCGCCGATGGCGCGCGCGCTCGTGCTGGGCGAGAGCGATCTTGCGCCGGATGAAGATCACGCATTCCGTGCAAGCGGGCTGTCGCATTTGCTCGCCGTGTCGGGGATGCATCTCGTGATCGTCTTGGCGTTTGCCGTGAGCGCCATCGAGGGGCTCCTTTCACGGGTCGAACAGGTTGCCGCGCGATGGGACGTTGGTCGAATCGCAGCGGCGGTCGGCTTGCCCGTGACGTGGATCTACTCGGAGCTCGCGGGTGCCGGCGGCTCGACCGTGCGCGCCGCTTGGATGATGACCGCGGCTCTCCTCGCGCGCGCCGCCGGGCGTCGTACGGACGCCAACCGCGCGTTCGGCATTTCCCTCGGTCTCATGGCCGTCGACGATTCGCTCGTCGCCTTCGATCTGTCGTTCGCGCTCTCCGTGGGAGCCACGGCCGGGCTTCTCGCCTTCGCAAAGCCGCTCACCGAAAGGTTCGCGTCCGGCGCTCCGAAGCTCGTCTCGCCGGTCGCGAGCGCCGCAGCGACCACCATCGCCGCATCGCTCCCCTGTGTGCCGATCCTCGCCCGTTTCTCGCCGACCGTTCCGATGGGTGGGGTCATCGCGAACCTCGTCGCGGTGCCATTGGGCGAATGGGCCGCGTTGCCGCTCTGCCTCGCCCACGCCCTCCTGTCATGCTGGCCGGCGGCGGAGAGGGGTTGCGCGATCCTGGCAACGGGCGCGCTCGTGATCGTGCGATCGATCGCCCGCGGCTTCGCTTCCCCCGGCCTGACCGCTGCGGTACCTCAGCCGACGGCGTGGCAGCTCGGGGTGCTCGCGGTGGCGCTCGCCGCCTTGTTCCTGCGCGCACGCCTTCTTGCGCCGCTGGTCGGCGCCTCGGCCATCGCCGTCTTGGCGCTGGAGGTCGAAGCGCGTCGGGCGGGCGCGCCGGTCGGGGTTCTGCGCGTTACCTTTCTCGACGTGGGACAGGGGGACGCCGCCGTCGTCGACTTGCCCAGCGGAGAGGCCCTCCTCATCGACGGTGGGGGCCTGGTCGCAAGCCCGATTGACGTGGGCACCCGCGTGCTGGCGTCCGAATTGCGCGCGCGCCGCCGAACGGCCCTCGCGGCCGTGGTCCTCACCCATCCGCACCCCGACCATTTCGGCGGCCTCGCCACTGGGCTCGACGCGGTGCGTGTCGGTGCCTTCTGGGACACGGGCCAGGGGGAGCGCGAGCAAGTGGGAGGTGCCTATGCGGCCATTCTCGACCGCACGCGATCGCTCGGCATCCCCGTCGTGCGCCCGGATCGCCTTTGCGGCAGCCAGCGGCTCGGGGGCGCGCTCGTCGAAGTCCTCGCCCCCTGTCCTGCGTTTTCTTCCGACCGTGGCCCCAACGACAATTCGTTCGTCCTGCGCATCTCGTACGGCGCGCGCGCGCTGCTCTTCGTCGGTGACGCGGAGCAAGAAGAAGAAGCGACGCTTCTTGCCGCCTCGCCCCACAGACTGCGAGCCGACGTGTTGAAGGTGGGCCACCACGGAAGTCGGACGTCGTCGTCCCCCACCTTCTTGGCCGCCGTCGCTCCGCGCGAAGCGATCGTTTCGGTGGGTTGCCGCAATCGTTTTGGTCACCCCGACCCGGTCACGTTGGCCGCGCTCGACCGAGAGGGGGCGCGCGTCTGGCGCACCGATCGCGAAGGAGCGATCACCGTCACGACCGACGGCCGCTCGCTCGAGGTTTCGGCCCTCGCGACCGACCGTTGAGGCGCTCTTGCGGCGTCGCTTGAATCCGCGTTTTCGTTTCGCGATAGTCTACGTCAGCCATGACCGAGCGCCTTGTCACGATGCTGACCGCCGAGCAGGTTGCGTTGCGCGTACGCGAGCTCGGAGCGGCAATCACCCGCGACTACGCCGGGCGGAGCCTGGTGGTCGTCTGCGTTCTCAAAGGCAGTTTCGTATTCGCGGCCGACCTCACCCGGGCAATCGACCTACCCTTGCGCGTCGATTTTCTGGGCGTGCGATCCTACGGCGAGGACACCGAGTCGAGCGGCGTCGTGCAGATCACCCAAGATTTGTCGCGTCCTATCGAGCACGATGACGTGCTTCTCGTGGAAGACATCGTCGACACCGGGTTGACCGTCGCGCACCTGACGGACCTCCTGCGCACGCGTGCGCCCGCGAGCGTCAAAGTTTGCGCCCTCTTGCACAAGCCGGCCCGATCGCGGGTTCATGCGTCCATCGACTACGTCGGCTTCACCATCGCCGACCGATTCGTCGTCGGGTACGGGCTCGACTTCGCCGAGCGATACCGCAATCTGCCCTACATCGGCGTCCTCGAGCAGGGTGACTCGGCTTAAGAGCGCCGTGCTCTCCCGCACGGAGATCTTGCGGATGCCGCACGCGGGCATCCTCGTCTCGCTCGCACTCCTCGCGATGGCGATGCGAGCCCCTCACGCGGTCTGGGGCGACACATGGTTCAACCTCGTGCTCGGCCGCGAGATCGCGGCTGGAGGCCTGGTCGTCCGCAATACGTTGACCGAGCAGGGCTTCGGGGTGCCTTGCGTGGATCAGCAGTGGCTCGCACACGCGACTTACTACGCCATTGCGACGCACTTCGGACTCGAGGGCGTCGTGGTCGTTGCCTCGATCGCGACCGCGGGAGCGTTCGTCGCGGCCGTGGGGTTCGCTCTGACCGGCGGCGCAACCCCCGGACGCACGCTCGCCCTCGGAGTGGTCGCCCTCGGGGTCATCATGTCGCAGACCGTGGCCCGCGCCCAAACGCTCGCCGTGTCCTTTCTGATCGCGTTTCCCGTCGTGCTGGCGAGAGATGCTCGCTCCCCCAGTCGCCGGACGTGGTGGCTCGTTCCCTGCGCGGTGGTCTGGGCCAATCTGCACGGCTCGGTCCTGCTGGCGCCCGCGATGGGATGGTTGCTGCTCGTCGGGCGTGCGGTCGATGCGAAGCGGCGGCGCGAGCCCATCGCGCGACGCGTGCTTGTCCGAGATGCGCTCCTCACCGCATCGTTCGCCGCCGCGGTGTTCGCCAGCCCCTACGGCGCGCGGCTTCCGGCGTATTACCAGTCGACGGTCACGAATCCCGCCTTTCGCGCGTACATTTCCGAGTGGCAGCCGCCTTCTCCGACGGAAGCCCCGGGGGCGCTCCTTCTCTGCGCCATCGTCTTCTCCGTGGTCGTGGCGAGCGTCCGAGTGATGCCCACGTTCGAGTCCTCGCTCGCGGTGCTGCTCGCGATAGCCACGCTGAACGGAGAGCGTTACGCGACCCCGCTTGCCCTGGTGGCTGCCGCGCTCTTGCCGCGCTGGGCAGACTCCGCCCTCGGTACCCACTTTCGTGTCGAGTCCGATCGCGTCCTCCAGATTGTCTCGCGCGCACTCTTGCCGGTCTCGGTGATCGCGTTCGCGGGCATCCCGTTCATCGCGGCTCACGCGGTCCACAGCCAGTTCTCCGCCGATTTCACCGATCGCGTCGCTATGGCGGCCGATGGCCACGGACACATCCTGGCCGACGAGGCCCACGCCGACCGGTTGCTATGGTTTCATCCCGAGCTCAAGGGACGGGTCTCCCATGATGCTCGCGTCGAGACGCTTGGGGTCGACTTTCTGCGCGCTCTCGCACGCGCGTACGACTCGCCCGACGCTCCGGCTTCGCGCACGCTGCGCGACAGCTACGGCGTCGTCGTCGTCGATCGAAAGCTCCACCGGCGGCTGTTCGAATCGATGAGCCGCGACCCAGGATGGGCTCCGCTTGCGGCCGACGGGTACGCCTCGGCGTTCGTTGCGCGCGCCGCTGACGAGCCGGCGCGTTGATTGGCTCGTGCTCTCTTTCTGACCGCCGTCGGGAAACGCTCTACCATTGGGAGAATCGTGCCGAGTCCTTACGCCGACGAGAATTTCTTTCGCGCTGTTCTGTCGCGGGCCGTCGCCGGAAAGGCGAGCGACGTGCATATCAAGGTCGGCCAACCGCCGGGCGCGCGCATCCACGGCGACATGGTCTACTTTCGCACCGAGCGGGTCGTGCCCGAGGACACCGAGGCGGTGGCCCGTTTCGTCATCGCCAACCCGCATGTCCTCGCGAATCTGCACGACCTCAAAGAGTACGACTCGTCGTACTCCGCGGAGGGCATCGGTCGCTTCCGCGTCAACGTCTACCGGCAGCGCGGCAGTCTCGCGGTCGTGATGCGCTTCATCCCGACGGACATTCCGACGATGGAGTCACTGGGCTTGCCGATGCCGGTCGCGCGCGAGCTCGCGGAGAAGCAGAACGGAGTCGTGCTCGTCGTGGGCGCCGCGGGAAACGGAAAGAGCACGTCGATCGCCAGTATGATTGCTCATCTGAATGCGACGCGTGCGCTGCACATCGTCACCGTCGAGGACCCTGTCGAGTTCCTGCACAACGACGCACTCTCGAGCATCAGTCAGCGCGAAGTGGGCCTCGACACCGCGAGCTTCACGTCCGCGCTTCGCGCCGCTCTTCGCCAGGACCCCGACGTCATTTTCGTCGGCGAGATCCGCGACGAGGAGACGATGGAGATCGTCCTCAAAGCAGGCGAGACCGGGCACCTCGTCCTGGCCACGCTCCATACGAGCGATGCGGTGCGCACCGTGAACCGAATGCTCGCCATGATGCGAGGCGACCCGGCGGAGAACCGAATCCGCATCGCGAGCTGCCTGCAAGGCATCATCGCGCAGCGCATCGTGCCGCGCCGCGATGGCAGCGGGCTCGTGCTCGTCGCGGAGGTGCTCGTCGCCTCGCACTTGGTCCGGGAAAGCATCTGCCGCCCCGAGAACAGCCCGCCGCTCAAGTCGCTAATGGAGAAGGGCCAGCATCCCTACGGAATGCAGACGTTTCAAATGTCGATGGCGCGGCTCGCCGCGCAAGGACTGATCGACGACGAGGAGTCGGAGGCGTAACCGGACGAGCGGGTTGGGCTGTTACTGGGAAGTCTCGAGAGGAGTCGGTCGGTTGGATGGTTTCGGTCGCTGGTAGTGAACCGGCTTTTTTTCGATCGTGAAGCTCTGTTCGAGAACGACGAAGTCGTCGTAATCCTTCGCGACGAACGTAAGAATCGGATTCTGAGGGCGAAGCTGTTCGGCGCTCTTCTCGGCGGTGCTCAGCGTCACGGCGACCTGCTCGGAAGGCTTGACCTTGGTAGTAAAGAGAGCCGCGCCCGACCCATCCGTCCGCGCCACGGTCCGACCCAGATACATCACGGGCAGGTTGGGCCCTTTCTCGACGCGCAGCCCGACAACGACCGTGCGCAATGTGGGCGAGCAGCGCGCTTCGAACCTCGGGGCCTGCGAGCCCGGCGCGAGCCGACGAAGCGCGATCAGCAGGGGAGTGGCCGGTGATTCGTAGTCGGCAGGACACCGGACGGCGATTTCCACTTGGTCGCCGTCTTTGCCCGCGAAACGAACTTTCGCGGTGCCGGTGGCGTCGGTCTTGGCGACCACTCTCGTGCCGCTCAAGAGCTCGGCCCCGGGCAGCCCGAGACCCGGATCGCTCGTTACGTTGACCTGCACCTCGAACGGATCCTGCGTGGGCTCCTCGAAGGCGATCGTGGAACATGCGCTGGCGACCAGCAGCCCGACAACGAGCGACCCTCTCGCCCGTGACGCGCGGCCGAAGGTCCGCCCGGTGTCGGGAGGGCGAGCGACACGCGACGGAACGCGCGCGCTTCGAGCACGCTCTAAGGTGGCGAAACCACGTGTCTTCGCCGCGATCGGTCCCTCGGTTGGGCGGGAACCCCGCGCGGAGCGGGAAGACCAGAGCGGCGGACGCATGCGCGTGCGCCAATGTACTCAGTTTGGGCGACATGCAAACCAGCGCGCATCGACTACGTTGGGCTTCGTCACGGAAGTGCGGTCAAGGAAAAGGGTGCCTTGACGGGGTCGAAGACGTAAGGCACCCTCCGCTGGTGTAGGACATCGGGTAACGCGGGAGAGGCCGTTGAAGTTGGGAGGCCTTGGGTCGATCGTTCAAGATCAGCGGGGCGCGCTGATGACGGAGCACGTCGTCCTCACCGGCTTCATCGCCCTCGGGTCGTCGGTGGCGGTTCTCTACTGCGCCTACGTACTTGCCGAGAACTTTGCCGCCGTTCGCGACTACCTGCTCCTTCCATTTCCGTGACGCGGTCGTAACCAGAAGAAGTCTCGAGAAAACCACTGCTCTCAGTACGTCAGGAGAAAGTCATGAAGCTCGTTCGATGGACCACATTCGTCAAGGATACGCGCGGCGCAAACATGGTCGAGTACATCATTCTCGTCGGCGTCATCGCCATCCTCGCGATGGCCGGGTTCAGCGTGTTCGGCTCCAACGTCAAGTCGAAGATCAACGATCAGGCCAACGTCGTGAGCAACATCACGAGCTCGTCGTAGTCACGGCTCTCGAGGCTCGTCGCTGCGTGGGGGGGGCGGGGCGTGCCCAAAGAAAGGGGTCGTCATGCCTTCCCGGCGTTGGGTGACTCGCCTCGGGAATCGCAAGGGCGCCGAGGAAGGCATATGGCGTACTTCGTGATCTTCGCAGCCGCTGTGTCCGCCGTCGCAGCATGGACGGATAGCCGCTCGGGGCAAATTCCGAATTGGCTCACGTTCGGCGCCATGGTGCTTGGAATCGTGGCCCACGTCTCTTTCGGTTGGATGATGGGAGACGGGTGGCGTGGCGCCCTTTCCGAGGGGGGGCATTCGATGGCCGGCATGCTGCTCTGCGGCCTCGTTCCCGGTTTCATGTATTGGAGGGGCGCGATTGGCGGCGGCGACGTCAAGCTCTTTGCGGCTCTGGGAGCGCTCTGCCTCCCGATGATCGGTCTCGAGTTGGAGACCTATTCGTTCGTCGCCGCGGCTCTGATTGCGCCGGCGAAGCTCGCCTACGAAGGTGTGCTCCTCAAGACGCTGGGCCGCTCACTCGCCCTCATCGCGAATCCTTTGCGGCAGCCCGAGCGCCGTCGGGAGATCCCTGCCGAGATGATGACGTGGTTTCGCCTCGGACCGGCCATCTTCCTAGGCGCCGCGGCCACCGCCGTCGTGCACTGGGATCTGCATTGACGGCACCCGGCGCAAAGGTCGACCGCGGGCCCCGTCCGGCCGCCATCGAGGCGCTGGCCGCTGTCGTTCTCGAGAAGCTCTGAGCGGTCGTCCGCCATCAGCGCCCTCCCGCACTCCGTTTTCGTGTCTCGTGCCCGGTACCACGGCTCCGACCGTGGGGAGAGCTCGTTTGAAACATCCCGCCGCCAGCTCGCCGCTTCAGGGCGAATCGGGGCCTCGGATCTACCGCGGCAAGGCCGCGGTCCGAGCGGCGGAGGCAGCGCGTGAAGGCCCGTCACCGCTGCGCGACATGCGGGGGGCCGTCTATGTCGAGTTTCTCATTGCGTTCCTTCCGTTCCTTACGTTCTTTCTCTGCCTCTGGCAGGTCAGCATCCTCTATTACACGAAGCTGGTCGTCGACCATGCCGCCTTCGCCGCTGCGCGCGCCGCAGCGGTCGTCGTGGCGGAGAATCCGACCCGCGTCGACCCGAACGGGGGGCCCTCCTCGGTCAACAAGCTCACGCAATCGCGAGACGACTACGTTCGTACTGCCGCGGAGATAGCGCTCGCTCCGCTCATCCTGGACGGGACCGTGCTTTCGGTCGACGTCGTCTACCCGACGCCCGATCAGCCGGGCAGCGACGACGCGATGCGCGGCAAGACCTATCCCGGGATGGGAAATTCGAACGTCACCTTGATCCGCGTTCGGGTCGAGACGGTGATGAACTGCAAGATAGGGCTGGCCAACGCGATCTTGTGCCCGCCTCGCACGCTGCTCGGGCTTTTTCTCAAAGGCCTCGGCACGTTCGTCCTCCCGGTCCGGTCCGAAGCGGTTTTCCCCTATCAGGGAGCTTCGTACCAGTACAACGCCAAGGACGACAGCGGTCGGTCAGGCTCCGATGCCCTCGCGACGAGCGGCTGGATGGGCATGTGCTTCGCCGCGGGGACCCCGGTCGAGACGCCCTCAGGCTTGCGTCCGATCGAGCAGATTCGCGAAGGCGACCTCGTGATGTCGCGCGACGAAGCGGGCGGCGACGTTCGCGCAGAGCGGGTGCTGCGGACATCGGTGCGGCCGAACCAACCGGTCGTGAATCTTCGGCTCGACGAATCCGAGACTATCCGCGTCACCCCGGGCCACCGGTTTGGAACGGTGGACCGAGGCTGGATCGGCGCCGAGGATCTCGCCCCGGGCGAGCCTCTCGCCACCGCGACGGGGGAGGTCGCGCACGTCTGCGGCGTCGAGCGACTCGACGCGCACGAGACGGTCTACAACTTCGAGGTCGAGCATACCCATACGTACTTCGTCGGCCGCGCCGAAACGTGGGTGCACAACATCAACTGCATGGCCGCGATTCCCGGTGGCGGCGGCGGTGGCCTCCCGAGCTTGCCAGGCGCGGGCGGCGGTGGGGGTGGCGGCGCGGCCAGCGGCGGCGGCGGAGGCAGCGGCGTCCCGCCGACGACCGACAAGGCGTGGAACAAAGCCCAAGCCGCCAAGTTCGGCTACACGACGCGCGTTCCGCCTCAAAAGGCTCCCTTCAATTCGCACGGTCAAGAGGTGTATACGAACGGCAACACCTACATCACTCGCGATTGGGACAGCCATAGTGGCGGCGTCTGGAAAATGTTCGACCGGAACTTCCAGCGTATTGGAACCTTCGACTCCAACATGAACAGGATCGGTCCGTGATGGAGGAGGTATTCGACATCCGCTTCGTCGACGACCAGGGCGCCCCGGAGAACACACGGTTCAGCGAGATCGTGATCGGCGAATTTCGCGAACGATTCTTGACGGACCTCAGTTTCTGGAGCGAAGCCGATTACGAGCGACAATGGCGCGAAGCCGTATCGCAAGTCATGACGCTCGACCGTGCTGCATTGATGGCATCGATGACGGATCCGTCGAACGCGAACTTCGTTCGCTGGTGGGTGATGTACCGGGAAGGCGAGACGGTGATGTTTCAGGATCAGCTGTTTTTCATGAGCGAGGCAAAGGAGCCGTTCATCCCCAGCGCAACGACTCGATTCATTCACGACCGGGGAACGGTGTCCGACACGGGTTATCCCGTCTCCGAGTGGTCGACGACGACGTCCGCTCTGCGGGCGTTTCTCCGGAAGACCGAGGCCCCATGATGCAGCACGAACCTGGGCCTCGACGGCCGCATCGCGCGATCGCCGACGAGCGCGGCGCGATCATCGTGATGGGCGTCTTCATGTGCATCTTCCTCGTCGGCGGGCTCTGGTACATCGCCGGCGTCGGTGACGCGATCGTGTATCGCGAGCGGATGCAGGAGGCCTCCGACGCCGTTGCGTTCAGCACGGCGGTTCTCGAGGCCCGCGGGATGAACATCCTCGTCCTGATCAATCTGCTGATGGCCGCGATTCTCGGGGTTCTCGTGGCCCTCAACCTCGCCATATTCGCGGTACTGGCCACGGCCGCGGTGCTTTTCGGCATCGGGACGGCATTGGAGTGGTTCGGTGGGGCAGGAACGCCGTTCTTGGTTGCGAGCGGCGACCTCACGCTCTTCGAAAAGGAGACCCTTCAGCCGCTGCACGACAACGTCGTCAAACCGCTCGTCACGGACGCGCTCGAAGCGCTCCACGACGTGGAGCAGGGGATACCGACGGCCGTTCCACCGGTTGCACAGGCCGCCGCATTCGAAATCAACGCCCTCTACGGTCCGACCGTAAACCCCTACGTGAGCACCGCGACCATCTTCATGAGCGGCGGCGCTCCCGTGGCCGGGGTCCGCCTTCCGGTGAAGCCGGGGACGACGCACACGCTCTGCATGAAGTCGTTCGACGCGGTCAAGGGGGCGCTCGACAGCGTGCTCAACGGCCTCGACATCATGGTCAGCCCGATCGAGGCCGTTGCCAATGCCGTCAACGCCAGCGACTTCTTCTGCGAGCTCGGCGGCGGCGGAAAAGCGCCAGACGTGTCGGCCCAGTTGAGCTCAATCGGGCAGAGTCAATGTGATTCCAACAAGACCATCACGGACGCATGCAACAAGGCCCGAGACGAGCGGTCCAACGTTAGTCGGCTGCAGCAGGCATGCAGTGGATGGTCGCCCGATGCCGATCCGCCGACGACTCCTCCCGACCCGGATTGTCCCGGTATTCCCCAGCTAGACGCGACCGCGACCGCCGACCAAGACACCTGCGACAGCGCCAAGCAAACGTGCTCGGACACGAACAAGAGCAAGTCGAGCGGCCCTCCCCCGTCGAATTCGACGCCGAGCCAGGGCGGCGGCGGCAGCACGGGCAAGGAACCCGCGGCGGTGGACCATGACAATTGGTGGAACGGGAGCGACAAGGCGCAGATCCTGGCCGTCACGTACAGCGACGGCAAGTCGGTGACGTACTCCCCCAAGTTTGTCGCCATTGCGTCGCAAGGCGGTGTGAAGATGCCTGACCCATCTACCCTGAACGGGAACCTCACATCGGCGTCGCAAGCAGAATTCTTCTACGACTGCCCCGGGAAATGGGACGACTGCGACAAGGACGAGGAGGCCATGTGGAATTTTCATTGGCGGGCGCGGTTTCGCCTCGTCAACCCGGGCGTCTTCGGGTTCTTCGTACCAAGCGTGCCCATCTACGCGCCAGAGGCCGTCGTGAGCGCGAAGCTCGCCACACAGGCCGCCCACGACGCCGCTCACCCCCGCTGGAGCGATGCTTCGCCCGCGAGCCTGCAATTCGCGTGGGACGTCAAGAATCTGTTCCCGCCGATGTCCATGGCGCTGCACTGAGGGCCGCACGATGAGAAAGCAAGTGAACCGATCGCGAAACCGAGGCGCGGCCATGGTGGAGGCCGTTTTCGTCATCTCCGTGTTCATTCTCTTCTTCGTCGGGATGGTGTACTTCGAGTCGCTCTACCACGAGCAGCTCCACGTGCAGCAGCTGGCGCGCGCCGGCGCGGTGGCATACGCGATGGACGCCTGCAACGACACGAACTCGCTCCAGACCGTGCAAAAGGACTTGGGTGCGGCCAACGGCCAGAATGGCACGCCGGTCACCGGGACCCCCGCTGCGGTCTCCGTCCCCAAGCCGAACAAGTCAATCGGCAACCAGGGAGGCGACCCTCTCGGCTCCGCCCTGGGTAGCAAGGGGTTCTTCGGAGACAAAGTCACCGACATCACGATCAACGGCAAAGCCGCGGGGACTTCGAAGAGCGGGCCGTTCGCCGAGCGCACGGGCTTCCGATCCGACGTGGCATCGAATTCGTACATGAGCTGTGGCGACAAGCAGGAGGCCGGAGGCGCGGGCGCCTTCATCGACCTGGTGAAAGACTTGTTCAAGCAGTGAGGCCGTTCGATTCGAGAGACCCACGAGCGAGGAGCACATGAAATTTCGACGCCGGGCCTTTGCCAGTCGAATCGTCAAAATCGCGCGCCTCGTCTGCTACGCGGTCGTCGCGTCGATCGTCTGCGCGGCGCTGGCGAGCCGCGTCGTCTACGCCGATTTCACGGAGGGCGCCCTCCGCGCGGGGCGCGAGCTGGAGGGGCTCAACGACGTGCTCGGAAGCCCGAAAACGGTATTCATCAACGGCGCGCCGGTCATGATATCGACGGCCTTCACCGACAAGACTCCCGGCGAAGTGCTCGATCGGTTCGAAGTGTTGTGCCGGGAGCACCCGGAGTTCATGGCGCGAGCCCTTTCCGACATCCCCGCCGCGCTCCTGGAGAGGGGGCACGTCGTTCCGGACCGACTTTGGCGGTTGGGGGTGGTGCGCAAAGAGCGCGGAGACGAAGGGGCGCTGACGTGTTTCAACGACGAGCGGCCCGCCTCGTTTCGAGACATGATGGCGCGTCTGAAGGCGTTCGAGCGTTCGAAGGATTTGCTCGAGTTCGGGCGCTTTCGGTACGTCTACGCGCGACGTACCGACAAGGGTACCCACGTGCGGACGATATGGACCGACGGCGCGCTGAAGCTCGCCGAGATGTTTCCCACGTCGGGAGACGCCGCGGGGTTCGACTCACCATGGGTTCCCCGGCCGCCGAACGCTCGGAGGATCCTTTCGGCCACGTCGGGTGAGGTCCCTTACGCATTGCACATCTATCGCTCGTCCGACTCCGCCGACGCGCTGCACCGATTCTACGATCGAGAAATGGGCGCAGGCGGCTGGACGCCGGCGACCCGCGACAAGGGCACCTTTGCTTACTTGAAGAGCGGCGCGGTCAGCTTCGTGACGTTGACATCCAGCGGAAACGCAACGCTCGTCACGACGACGGAGACGGCCGGAAGCGATGCTGCCACGCGAGCCGAGGTGCACGTCGAAGCGGTGACGCGCCCCGTTCCTTGACTCGAGCTTCTCTGTTAGAACACGACAGCTTTTGATTTTCGCGCAGCTCTGAAGGCAACCATCATGAAGATTCGGCCCGTCTTTTTCGGATTGCTCGCAGGCGTGGCGGGTATCGTGCTCCTCGTCATGTACTTGCGTCGCTTCGAGCAAGAGGTGTCGGGCGGCCAGCGAGTCGGCCTGTTGGTCGCCGTTCGTCCGATCGTTCGCAGCAGGCCGATCACGGCAGACATGTTGGGCACGCGCGAGGTGCCGCTCGCCTACCTCGATGAGCGCGCGATTCGCGCGACGGACAAGGAGAAGATCCTCGGGCTCGTGGCGACGACGAACGTCCCCGTCCAGCAGACGATCGCATGGACCGACGTCATCGCGATGAACGACAGCCAGCGCGACCTGAGCGCGCTCGTCCAGCCGGGGAATCGAGCCATGTCCATCAAGCTGGCATTCGACGAGCAGATTCCGCTCGTGCGGCCCGGTGACTTCGTCGACGTCTTGGCGGTGTACAACGACACCCACGAGGCGAGCGTTCTGCTCCAGCGGGTTCTCGTTCTGGCGTCCGGGGCGGAGACCGGCAACGAGCGGACCGACAAGCGCCAAGCCCGGATGTCGCTGCTCACCCTCAGCGTGTCGCTCCAAGAAGGCCAGCTCCTGGCGCTCGCGATGGCCAGAGGGGCGCTTACCGTCGTCGTTCGAAGCCCTCAGGATCAAACCGTATCGGAAACACCGCCCGACATCTCGCCTGCAACCCTCACCGACTCCGTCAAGCGAGAGGCCATCGGCCTCCGGCGGCGAACCGGTCCCATCAAACTTCAGGCGGAGCCGCTGCCCCGATGAAAACCAGGAACGTTCTCGCGACCGTCGTCATCGTGGCATTGGGGTTCGGTGCCCCGCGCGGAGCCCTCGCGCAGGGGCACGGCGACCGCACCGACGCCGTCTTGCCGGACAACGGCCAGACGATCACGCTCGCAATCGGCGAGACGAAGGTCGTTTCCGCCAAAGACGTCAAGAATTACTCGGAGGGCGTCGCCGGCATCATCGACATCAAGCTGACATCCGACGCGAGCCAGTTCGTGATCAACGGCAGACGTGCGGGTTCGACGACGCTGCTTCTCATCAAATCCGATGGTACGCAGATCGCGTTGAATATCGATGTCTTCGTTCGCGCACCGCAGGTGGTCGAGCGCGAGCTTTCGCAGCTTCTCACGGGGTTGAACGGCGTTCAGGTGCGGCGGGTCGGCGCTCATATCGTCATCGACGGCAGAGTGGCGGACGACGAGGAATTGAAGCGGGTTGCGCACGTTGCTTCGCTCTATCCGGGCCAGGTCGACTCGCTCGTCACGGTCGGGGCGCCCGCGGCCCCTGGCGTCGTGCCGACCGAGCCGCAGCGCTTCATCGTTCGCATCGACTTCTATTTCGTCCAGTACGACGCGAATTCGAGCTACGCAGTGGGCATCGGCTGGCCTGGGTCCATCGGCGGCGGCGTGATCCAGAGCTCGCTCGCGTACGATTTTCTAAGCGGCGTGCCGCGCAGCGCCACGGCGACCCTTGCCAACCAGCCGCTGCCCCGACTCGACATCGCTTCGGCGAGAGGTTGGGCCAAAGTCTTGAAGCAGGCGACGGTGATTACGAACAACGGAACCGAGGCGATGTTCTCGAACGGCGGCGAGCAGAACTTCAGCGTCACGACGGGCCTCGGCGTCGGTGTGCAGCGGATCCCCTTCGGCACGGAGGTCACGGTACTACCCAGGTACAATCCGCAGCAGCGGCAGATCGACGTGAAAGTATCGGCCGACGTCGCCGATCTCACGGCCTCGATTTCGGGCACCTCCCTGCCAGGTCGCACGACGTCGAAGCTGACGACCAACGTCAGCCTGAAGCTCGGCCAATCCATCGTGCTCTCGGGAATCCGCAGCGAGCTGACCACGCACGCGGTCGGCGGGATCCCGATCCTCAAGGACATCCCGGTGCTCGGGTTGCTCTTCGGATCGCACTCGAACGAGACCCAGGCCACCGAGGGCGCCGTTTTCATCGTGCCGAGCGTCATCGAAGCGGTCTCGAGCTCGGCGCAGGAGCTCGTCGAAGGCGCACTGGCCAAGTTTCGCAATTACTCGGGCGCCATCGACAGCGTGAACGCCTACGACAAGCGCCCCGGTGGCGCGCGGGGCGTGCCCCCCGCACCCGCCCCTTAGCAAGGGTTCTGGAGATGCTCGTTCAAGTCGTCCTCGAGTCCCCCGATCGAAAGGAGCAACGCGTCGTCGACGCAGCGAATGGCATCTTCACGATTGGCCGCGCGGCGTCTTGCAGCCTACCGCTCGAAAGCTCCAAGGTGTCGCGCAACCACGTGAGCGTCGATTTGAACGGCCCCCGCATGCGGGTTACGGACTCGTCGACCAACGGTACGCTCGTCGGCGACGTGTTCGTCCGGAGCTCGACGGCCGATATGGCGTACGGCGTTCCGATCGTCGTCGGAGAGTTTCGGGTTCGCCTGACTCCAATGGGCCCAGCGCCTGCCGAGGTCAACGGAGCCTCGCCCCCGAGGGTCGCTTCGAACGAAAACGTTCAGCACGCGCCGCCCAAGCCCGCCGTGCGCCCTTCGTCTCCAGCTCCGCGGGCGCCCGCGTTCGCGCCCGACAGGCCGGCGGCGCCGCCCGAGGACCGTGCTCTCGAGCAGGCCACGGAGCAGGCCAACCGCGAGAACGCGACGCTGCGACGAGAGATTCACAAGCTCCTCATCGACCACTTGGATCTGGCCACGGTCGAGCCATCGAAGATGGAGGACCCGTCGCTTCGCCCGAAGGTTCTGAACGCGCTGCGGCGCATCGTCCGGTCGCTCGAAGACCGCATCCCCGAAGCGATCAACCGAGACGCCCTGGTGGGCGAGCTGGCGGACGAGGCGCTCGGCCTGGGACCGCTCGAGCGCTTCTTGAGCGACCCGACGGTCAACGAGATCATGGTCGTCGACCCGAACACCATCTACATCGAGCAGAGCGGCAAGCTCTTTCAGGCCAATGCTCGATTCACGGACGACGAGCGCGTTCGCGCGGTCATCGAGCGGATCGTGACGCCCCTCGGCCGCCGCATCGACGAGTCGTCGCCCCTCGTCGATGCCCGTCTGAAGGACGGCTCTCGAGTCAACGCCGTCATTCGCCCGCTCGCCCTGCGCGGATCGGCGATCACGATCCGCAAGTTTGCCCGCACCCCGCTGACGCTCGAAAAGCTCGTTTCGTTCGGGGCGCTCACGACGCAAATGGGCACGTTTCTGACGAGGAGCGTCGTGGCCAAGAAGAACATCGTCATTGCGGGCGGCACGGGAAGCGGCAAGACGACGTTGCTCAACGTGCTGTCGGGGGCGATCCCCGCCGATGAGCGGGTCGTCACCATCGAAGACGCCGCGGAGCTCCAGCTGAGGCAGCCCCACGTCGTATCGCTCGAGACGAGGCCGGCCAACATGGAGGGCAAGGGAGAATATTCCATTCGCGATCTCGTGAAGAACGCGCTTCGTATGCGCCCCGACCGCATCGTGGTCGGCGAGTGCCGGGGAGGGGAGGCGCTCGACATGCTCCAGGCGATGAATACGGGCCACGACGGATCGCTGACGACCACGCACGCCAACAGTCCGCGAGAGGCTCTGTCCCGACTCGAGACGCTCGTGCTCATGGCCGGGCTCGAGCTTCCCATCCGGGCGATCCGCGAGCAAATCGCCGGAAGCATTCATCTGCTCGTACAGCAGTCGCGCTTGTCGGACGGCAGCCGCAAAATCACGGCGATCACCGAGGTCACGGGGATCAACGACGAGGGCGAGGTCGAGATCGTCCCCATCTTCCAGTTTCAGCGGACGGGCACTGGGCCCAAGGGAAAGGTCGTCGGTGAGTTTCGGGCGACTGGATTCCTTCCCTCGTTCTTGAACGACTTCATCGTCTTGGGGCTCCTCAAGCCCGGGGAGTCCTACCTATGACGTTGCGAATCGGCTTGATCGACGCACTCAAGGACGGCGGTCTTGTCCTCGCCGCGATCGGGATTCTCTCTGCGGTCTATCTTCTCGGATTTACCGATACGTTCGTGTCGCAGCAGAGGGCCCGATACACGGCTTATCTCGACCGGACGTTGCGACTGCTGTTCCGCCCCGGATCGGGCAAGGTCATCGCGCGCTGGCAGGCGGGGCTCATCGCCACCGTCCTCGCGGTCCAGGTGGTGTTCATCGACATCCCGTACTGGTACGCGATCGTCGCGTTGGTCGCGGTGGGCCCGATGGTGTACCTGGTGAACGAGCGCAGCAAGCGGATCGCCCGTCTCGAGCTGCAGATCGACGGCTTCATTCTCGCGCTCGCCAACTCGTTGAAGACCGTTCCGAGCCCGTCGGCCGCGCTGCAGGCCGTCGTGCCCATTTTGCACAATCCGACGCGCCAGGAGATCGAACGTGTCGTGGCGGAGATGCGGGTCGGCAACACGCTCGAGCAAGGACTCTTGAACATGTCGGCGCGCGTCGGCAGCCGAATGGTCGACTCGGCTCTGAGCTCGGTCCTCGTCGGGCTGCAGGTGGGAGGGAATCTGCCAGCCGTCCTCGAGACGACGGCGTCGACGATCCGGGAAATGAACCGTTTGGACGGGGTCGTCAAGACGAAGACCAGCGAGGGGCGCGCGCAGCTCTGGGTCCTTGCGGTATTTCCATTTGCCATTTGTGGGGCGTTCAATTGGGTGTCGCCCGGGTACTTCGATATCCTGCAGGAAAGCTTTGCCGGGTACTGTGTGATCGCGATCGCCATGACGGCGTGGGTCAGCTCGCTCCTCGTCGCACGCAAAGTGCTCACGGTGGACATATGACAATCAACCGGCTCGTCTTCATCAAGATCCTCCTGTGCGCGGCCGTGTCGGCCTGTCTCTTCATTCTCGTCTATGTGTCTCTGGCGGCGCCGCTGGGCGACGGGCGGCGGCTCGGCCTTCGCGGCTTGAAGCGACAGAGGGCGCTCGAGACCAGCCAGACTTGGCGAAGCATCGACCCGTTGGTCCGGTGGATCGGAATGCGCGTCGGGGGCCTGCTTTCGCCGGAGTACCGAAAGCAGCTGGATGACCGGATATCGCTCGCGGGCGATTACATGGGTCTCCTGCCCGAAGAGTTCGTCGGACTGAGCGTCCTCTCGGCCCTCGGGGGAGTGGCGTTCGGTTGGGTCTTCGGGGCCTACTCGGGGATGGGCCACATCATGACCATCGGGGGCGGCCTGTTCGGCGCGATCGCTCCTTCACTCACCATGTCGAGCGCGGCGGCCGATCGCTTCAAAGAAGTGAACCGCCGCCTGCCGTACGCGATCGATCTGTTGGCGCTCGGAATGGGCGCGGGGCTGGATTTTCCCGCTGCAGTCCGGCAGGTCGTCGAAAAGTCCGGCGCCCCGAACGACGCGATCGTAGAAGAGTTCACGCTGATGATGCGCGGGCTGCACGTCGGGCGAACGCGCCGTCAGGCTCTGGAAGAGTTCGCGGTGCGCGTTCCCTCCGACTCGGTGGAGGAGTTCGTGGGGGCCGTCGTCCAGGCGGAGATGCGGGGCAATCCCGTCGCCAACGTGCTGCGCATCCAGGCGGAGGTGTCGCGCCAGCGGCGGAGCGTTCGCGCGGAGGAAGCGGCGTCGAAAGCGGGGGTGGCGATGGTCGGTCCGCTCATGCTCGTGTTCCTGTCCATTCTCTTGCTCATCGTCGCGCCGATGGTCCTGAAGATTCAGCAAGGCGTCTGAGCGATCGAGGTGCACCGTGAGCCTGATCCGATTCGAAATTCGATATGCCGACGGGCGCAAAGAGATTGCGCACGTCGACGGCGAGCGGGCGCTCATCGGGCACGGCGCCCACTGCGACGTTCGTCTGCCGCTGGATCAAGCCGCCAGCGAGCACGTGGCGGTCGAAGTCGTGGGCGGAACCGTGCGGGTGGAGACGAGAGCATTCGAGCCACCCGCCACGGTGAACGGCTTGCCGTTCACCACCATGCCGATCGGCCCCGACGTTCCGCTCAAGCTCGGCGCCACCCGCATCTTCATCTCACTCGGGGACTTCGGGCTCGAAGGCGCGCCCGTCGTCCAAAAGAAGAAGGGGGAAGAGACCAGCCCGTTCATGAAGGTGCTCGGGGTGGGCGTGATCGTCGCGGGGGCTTACATGTTTCTAAACAAGGAGGATGCCGAAGCGCCGACGGCGCCGATGCAGGCTCCGGATTTGTTCGGCGTGGCTCCCGCCGTGTGCCCCCAGGACGCCCCGGATCAGGCGCGCGCGCTCGCCGCCGACAAGCGCGGCATTGCCGAGGGCAAGCGAGAGCGCAGCCCATTCGTGGCCAAAGAGGGCGTTCAGGCCGTCGAGCTCTACGAGATGGCAGCCGCATGCTTTCGTCAGGCCGGCGATTCGGAGAGCGCGGGTCAGTCGCAGAAGGACGCGGCGGAGTTGCGCGCCCTCATCACGCAGGACTTTCGCGCGCGCCGAATTCGCCTCGAGCACTTGCTGGAGGTCGGCGACTACCAGCTCGCGCGGTACGACGTGACGGTGCTCCGGTCGCTCACCGAGGACAAGCAGGGCCCATGGGTGAGCTGGCTGGCGCATGTCGCGCAGGTCATCAAGCAGAGCGGAGCGGCCCGATGAATTTCTGGCGCGCGCGCGTCCTCGCGTTTGCACTCCTGCCGGCCGCGTGCGCGCAGTCCGCGCAGCGAAAGGCGACCGCGGACATGGCGGTCATCCGCGCGGAGACGACACCGCTGCGGTTGCAAGAGCGCGGGGAGTCGGCGGCCATCGCCGGCGATCTCACACGCGCCGAGCAGTATTTCGTGGCCGCGCTTCGTGCGGGCGGAGACGAGCGCGTCCTCACCAAACGCCTCTTCGTCGTGTGCGTTGCGGACAGCCGGTTCCCTGCCGCGGCGAGTTACGGGGAGGACTATCTGCGCAATCACCCGGGCGACACCGATCTTCGATATGCCCTCGCCACGGTGTACATCGCTCTCGGAGAGGTTCCTGTCGCGCTCTCGACGCTCGAGCAAGTGGTCGAAGAGCGCCCGGATCTCGCGGATGCGCACTACGCATTGGCGACGGTGCTTCGGCAACGAGGAGACGCGCTGCTCGACGCGGACCACCATCTTCGCGAATACATCCGGCTGGAGCCGAACGGCAAGTACGCGGAAGCGGCGCGCGCGTCGCTGCTCAAGAGTGCCCAATGATTCCGAAGAACGTTTTCGAAGAGACTCTTCTTCAGTTTTTGGCGCCGATTCGGCCGTATCTCGACGACGCGTCCGTCAGCGAGATCATGATCAACGGGCCGGACCAGATCTACATCGAGCGCAAGGGGTTGCTGGAGCGGGTGCCCGCGACGTTCGCCAGCCGCGAGGCGCTGCTCGCGGCGCTCCGGAACTTGTCGCAGTACGTGGGCAAGTACGTCGACGAAACTCACCCGATTCTCGAGGGGCGCTTGCCGGACGGCTCGCGCGTCGAGGCGATCATTCCCCCCGTCGCTCCAGACGGGCCCCACGTCGCCATCCGCCGTTTCTTCAAAGAGACGCTCACCGTCGAACGCCTGGTGCAGTTCGGGTCGCTCACGGGTATTGCCGCGACGTCATTGCAGGCGATGGTCATCTCGAAGCTCAACATCATGATTGCCGGTGGGACGGGAAGCGGGAAGACGTCGATGCTGAACGCCTTGTCGGGGTTCATTCCCGACGGCGAGCGAGTGGTCGTCATCGAAGACTCACGGGAGGTCCAGTTCCAGAAGCCCCACGTCGTACAGCTCGAAGCCCGTCCGCCCGATCCGAAGGGGAAGGGCGCGGTGACCATCCGCGACCTCTTTCGAGCCACCCTGCGCATGCGGCCGGACCGGGTGATCGTGGGCGAGATCCGCGGCGGCGAGGCGCTCGACATCGTTCAGGCCATGACCAGCGGCCATGGCGGGTGCATGGGCACTCTCCACGCGACCCACCCACGCGACACGCTCACCCGCATGGAGACGATGTGCATGATGAGCGACATCGACATGCCGCTCCAAGCCATGCGGCAGCAGATTGGCTCCGGCGTACAGCTGATCGTGCAGGTATCGCGTCTTCAGGACGGCTCCCGCAAGGTCACCCACCTCACGGAGGTGACGGGCTTCGACCTCGTCAATCAGCGATACCTCCTGCAGGATCTGTTCGTGCGCGAGTACCGCGGCTTCGACCCCAACGGCCGCATCGCCAGCGATCTGGTGCCGACGGGAGTCCTCCCCGCGTGCCTCTCGCAGCTCCACGAGCACGGCGTGAATCTTCCGGATCAAGTGATCGAGATGGCGCGGCGTCGCCAGCCGCCCGGGAACCAATCGCATGGCCGCCCCTGAGCGAGAAGGAGTCGAAGTCCGCGTGGTCGGGGCGAGGGCCGAGCGCTCCGCGATCACGTTTGCGCTTGGGATGCCGACCCAACCGTTTTCCGTGGGAACGAGCGGGCAATGGAGCGTCGTCGGAGAGGGCGTGGGGCCGGTCCACTTGTTTCTCGGGTTCGACGGAGAGAGGGTTCATGTGGTCGCGGCGTCGCCGAGCTTGCCCGTTCAAATCGCAGGCAGCCCCTTGGGGGGCACATGGGTCACCGCTCCCGTTCCCTGCGACATCCGGTTTGGCGGCGCATGCTTGATGATTCGCAGAGTGTCCTCGGGTGCGATTGCGGGCAACCCGGAGGCCGTTCCGAGCACCGTTTCGGACGGCGGCGCGCTCCGGCAGGCCGCCCAGCGTGCCGCCGACAGCGGCGCGAAGGCAGGAACTTCCAGCCCGCCCGCCCGCTCCCCGCCCAAGGGCTTCGGATCCACGATGCTCATGGAGCAGCGACCCAGCGGTGGCCCTGCCGCCGGCCCGCCGCCCCCCGCCCCCGAAGCCCGGGCCGCCCCGCCACTGGGTTTGACCGAAGTGGCGGCCCCCGGCATGGCTGCGGCTCGAGACGAGCCCAAGAAAGGATACTGGCAGTCCGCTTCTCTGGTGAAGAAGATCACACTTCTTCTCATGCCCATCGCGCTTTCGCTCACGTTCTTGATGCTTCGGAAGCAATCGCAACCCGAAGCGACGGGGCCAGGTCGTTTGCCGGCGGCGTCTGCGAACCGCAATGCCCCGGAAAGCCGAACGGCCGCACCGGCGAGCGCGGCCGTGCGAAGTACCGCGGTCGCCGCTGCCAGCGTTGCACGTCTCGAAGCACCAAGCGCGTCCAGCTCCTCGCGCCCGGTGGCGACCGTTGCTCCGCGGCCGCAGCCGCCTTCGGCGCCGGCGACAGCCAGCGCACGGACGCCCGAGCGCGAGGCGCTGGAGGCCGTCGCGGCGGGCTCTATCGAGGAGGCCGCGCGCGACTACGATTCGCTGGCGACCGCGCATCCGGATGACCCGAACTTCAAAGAAGCAGCTCGTATCCTGCACGCGAAGGCCGGCCGTGTGCACTGAGACTCGCAGTCGGCGACTGGGTGAAACCTCTCGAAGCCAGGAAACGATCATGAACTCGTTACGCGCGGCACGCAGTGCAGTATGGATCGCCATCGGCGGTTTGGTTGCCGTGTCGTCTTTCGGCACCGGCCTGTCGCTGACCGCTTGCGGCGAGAGCGCGTCGTGCGCCAAGTTGCGAAACGACACGTATGCCATCAAGCAGACGTGGGCCGCGTGCGATCCGAACGACCCGTATCCGTGCATCAAAGTGCTCGGCAATCCAAGAGATTGCACGGGCGTGCTCGCTTGCGATTTCGCGGTGAACCCCCATCACCGCATCGAAGCCGAGCAGACGGTCCTCACGATCGCCGAACAGAGCCAAGGGTGCTATCTGTGCGCCATCCCCGGCTGCGTTTCCGGCGACTTGACGTGGTGCGAGCCGGTGAGCCGCCAATGTCAGGTCGTCACGAGGCTGATCGGTGACAGTGGCGCTGCCGTTGCGGACCAGCCGCCGGCCAGCAGCTCGGGGGGACCGTCGATCAGCCCGAGTCCCGAAGCGGCCACGTCGCCCGACATGTGATGACGACGCGACGGTCGGTGTTCGCGATCTCCACGAGGCTAGCCGTCGCGGGGTTCGGGGTCGCGCTCTTCGCGCTGCACGCAACCCTCTACAAGGATTGGCTCATCGACGACTCCGGGATCTCGCTTGCTTACGCCATCAACCTGGCGGGCGGTCACGGACTCGTCTCGCAGCCCGGGGTCTCCCCCGTCGAGGGCTATTCGAACCCCTCCTGGGTGCTGGTGCTCGCGGCGCTGAGCCGAGCGGGAATGCTCACCTTGCCGCTCGCCCCCAAGATCGCGTCCGGCGCCTGCATCGCCGCCGCGTTCGCGACGCTCCTCGCGATCGTCGAGCGCGTGGCGCGCCGGCCGCGGCTGGTCGGAGCGTGCGTGCTGGTCGCCTGCTCGATGAACCCGGCGGTCGTCATCTGGTGCACGTCGGGGTTGGAGAACGCGCTTTACGTTTGGGTCGTCACGTCGCTCGCGTACTTGACGATCGAAGCGCTCGAGTCACCGCGCCCGGACCGGGCCTTCGCCGCCTGCGGGGCAGCCGCAGCCCTCGCCGCGATGACCCGCCCGGACGGAGCGCTCTTCGCCCTTCTCCCTCCTGCGGTCGCGTTCGCGGCCGGTAAGCGCGAGCGGCGTCTCTACCTCGCCTACTCGGCCACCTTCGCGTGGCTGTTCGGAGCCTTCATGGCCGGGCGCATCGCGATATTCCATCATCTCGTTCCCAATACGGCGATCGCCAAAGGCGGGCCCAAGCTGGTCGACGCCCTCGATTTCTTGCTGTTTACACGGCTTGGAATCGACAAGATGGACTCCCTTCTCGAGGCCGCGTTTCCGGCGCGTCTCGCCAACGTGGTCTTTGCCGGAACGGCCCTGACCGTTGGACTGGCCGCGAGGAGGCGACGCATCCCCGCTTCGCTCGGGACCCTCGTCGCGTATGCGGGGGCGGCGCTCGTCGATTACATGCTGATGCCGGAGGACTGGATGTCCGAGAATCGCTTCGGCACGGCGTTCATTCCGTTGTATTACGCGGCGGTCTTCGTCCTCGTCGACGTCACGCTCGACACCCTGATGGTGCGCCGGAAGTCGATCGCCGTTGCGGCGGTGACCGTCTCTCTCGTAGGGTCGGGCATCCCCGAGTTTGCCGGACGCGCGCTCCTCTTTGCGCACGGTTCGAACATCAACCTCTTCTTCGTGCGCTCCGCCTTCGCGGAGCGCTTCGATCGGTATGCGTCGGCGCTCCGCGTCGCGAGCCCTTCGGTGCTCCTCCCCGACGTCGGCGGCATGCTTCTGTGGTCGCACGCTCGCGTTTACGACCTCGCGGGGCTTTGCGATGCCTCGATCGCGCGGTCGATCGCGCACGATCCCCCGGCCGCTCGCGACTACATATTGGCCGAGGCGCGCCCGACGTTCATTCACGCCTACGGCAAGTATTCGCGGGTGGCGCTCGAGCTCGATCCGCGCTTTGCGAGCGACTACGTGCCTATCCATGCCTACGACAAGGAAGAAGATCCCGATCTGGAAGGCCACGCGAGCGGCATCTTCGTTCGGCGCGACGCGGTCACCGGTCCGGACGCGGAGGCCGAGCTCGACGCGATCCGACGCGAGCCGCACAAGAGGCAAGCGTTGGTCCCCACCGCTCGTCCCAACTTCCTGTATCGCTGGCTCGAACAGCGACCGTTCGTGCCGAGGGAATACCGCCGTGCGCTGATCTCCCAGAGCATCGCGCAAGGCGATCGTCGCTAGGTACGCGTGCCCGTGCCCGTGCCCGTGCCCGTGCCCGTGCCCGTGCCCGTGCCCGTGCCCGAGGGCGACGAATCTGACGCTCTACTCTTCGCACGCCTGAGCCAATCTCACGAGCATCGACACGATGCGTACCAGGATCTCCTTACCCACCTGGTGCCCGGCCTCGGCCAGGAGCTTGAGCCGACGCAATGCATCGAGTAACGCGGCCGACTCCGTCGCGGATCCTCGCGCCGTCAGGTAGTAGCGACGCTTGTCCGCTTTGGAGACCTTCCCGGCTCCTTCCGCGAGATTGAGCACGATCGACGTAGACGCGCGCGTCAACTGGTCCGCCAGATGGCTTCGACCGCGCGGAAGCGCCTCGACGATGTCGTTCGCGAATACCAAGAAATCCAGCGACAACTGGTAAACGTCGAGCCGTTCGTGATCAAGCACCATCCCCCCTATCGGCACCGCTCGGCTCGAAGTTGCCGCTCGGGCACGGGCACGGGCACGGGCACG
>CAZHED010000002.1:0-98163 GCA_964531095.1 uncultured Polyangiaceae bacterium
GCTGAGGATGGGGTTGCGCTTGTGCGGCATCGCGCTCGACCCCTTCTGGCCGGGGCTGAACGCCTCTTCGGCTTCTCCCACTTCGCTCCGCTGCCAATGGCGCACGCTCGTGGCGAGGCGCTCGATCCCGGCGGCGACGAGCGCGAGGGCCGCGAAGTAAGCGGCGTGGCGGTCACGGGCGACGACTTGCGTCGCGACGGTCTCCGGCTGCAATCCGAGCGACGCCAGCGCGCGCCGCTCGATCTCGGGCGTCAGATGGGCGTACGACCCTACGGCCCCTGCGATCTTGCCGACCGCGATCTCGCGTCGCGCCGCTTCGAGCCGCGCCCGGCCTCTCGCGATCTCCGCGTGGTGCCCGGCGATCGCCATCCCGAAGGTGATCGGCTCGGCGAAGATACCATGGCTGCGGCCGATCATCGGCGTCCTGGCGTGCTCGCGCGCCCGCTTGGCCAGCGCGGCCAAGAGGCGGTCGCAACGGGAGACGAGCCTGTCCGCTGCGTCGCGCAGAAGGATGGCCAGCGACGTGTCGAGGACGTCGCTCGACGTCATCCCCCGGTGGAGCCATCGGGCGTCGGCGCCCGCGAGCTCTTCGACGTGCGCCAGGAACGCGATGACGTCGTGCTTCGTCGTGCGCTCGATCTCGTCGATGCGCGCGGGGTTCAGAACCAGCGCCTTGCCCCGGATGGCCGCCGCCGTCCCCCGCGGGACGAATCCGGCCTCCTCCATCGCCTCGCAGGCGGCGAGCTCCACGTCGAACCAGACGTCGAAACGGCGCGCCTGAGACCATAGCGCCGCAAAATCGGCAGGTGTGTAACGAGGGATCACGAGCCGCGACTAGCACGTCTCATGCTCTGCCGTACACCGGAAGGGCGGCCCCCGAGACGTCGCGCGCCTCGTCGCCCAAGAGAAACGCCACGACCCCGGCGGCCGACGGCAGCGTGACCCACGTGCTCGCGTCGGCCTTGGGCATCGCGGCTCGGTTGGCCGGCGTGTCCATCGTGCTCGGCAGGACGGCGTTGACCCGGACGCCGTGTCCCATGACTTCGACGGCGACCGCGCGCGCGAGCGCCACGACGGCGGCCTTCGACGCCGCGTATGCGGCCGCGTTCGCGCTGGTCCAGGGCTGCTCTGCGGCGCGCGACCCGACGACGACGATGCTCCCGCGCCGCGCGGCGACCATCGCGGGGAGGAGCGCGCGAAGAGAACGGTACACCGTGTCGAGGTTGGCGCTCATCATCGTGCGCCACACGTCGTCGTTCGGCTCCTCGTGCAGCGGTTTTCCGCCTCGCCACGCGCCGGCGATGAGCGCCGCCAGCGTCGGCGCACCCCCGAGCTCTTGCGCGACGCGGGGAAGCCCGGTCCGCCAGGTTTCTTCGGCCGCGATGTCTCCCGCGATGACGCTCGCGCCGCCCAGCGTCGCGGCGAGCGCGGCCAGCCGTTCTTTGCCGCGCTCGGAGTCGACCAGAACGATCTTTCTGCCACGCGAAAAGAGAGTGCGAGCGACTTCGGCGCCCAGCGCGCCGGCCGCGCCCGTTACGAGGGCGATATCGGTCATAGCGACGGGTTAGCGCGGATTTCTCACCGGCGCCGGGGGACTCTCTGACGTGCCCGACAGTTCTCTCCCCATCGCCTGTGACAGGCAGGGCTAGCACGCAATCGTCAGCCCCTCGTGCGCCGCGACCACGTCGGGAAAGAGGGCGCGCGCACGAGCCTCCTTGTCGCGCACCGCCGCGTCGTCCTGAACTGGGTCGTGATGAAAGAGCACCATGCGCTGCACGCCGGCCATCTTCGCGAGCTTGGCCCCCTCTTCGAAGGTGCTGTGCCCCCAACCCTTCTTCGACCCGCCGACTCCGGCGGCTCCGTCGTACTCCTCCGGCGTGTACTGCGCGTCGTAGATCAGCACCTCGGCGCCCCGCGCGAGCCCCAAGAGCTTGTCGTCGACGCGGCCTTCGTAGTGCTCGGTATCCGTCGCGTAGACGATCGCCTTGCCCATGTGTTCGACTCGGAACGCATAGACCCCCTGAGGGTGATTGCCGCGCGCGTTGCGCACGGACACGCGGCCCCCCAGGCCGTCGTCGATCTCGACCGTCTCGCCCTCGACCAAGTCGCGAAACACCATCTTCGCGCCCATCGTCTTCAAGTGGACGGGAAAGTTCGGGTGGTCCATCTGACCGGCCAGCGTCTCTCCCAGCGTGCGCGAGACGTTGTTGCCCCCGTAGAGGTGGAACACGTTCCCCGCGACGAACGCCGGCTCGAAGAACGGAAATCCCTGGATGTGATCCCAGTGCACGTGGCTGAAGAACATGTGCGCGTCGAGCGGCATCTCGTCCAAGAGCTTCTTGCCGAGGAGCCGCAGGCCCGTGCCGCCGTCGAAGATGAGGATGGCCCTTCCGGCCCGAACTTCGACGCAGCTCGTATTGCCTCCGATCGCGACGGTGCTTGGCCCCGGCGTCGGGATACTGCCGCGGACTCCCCAAAAAGTGATCTGCATCCTCGTCGGTCGCTCCCTGAGACCCGCTTCGCGCCCTCTACCGTCTTGGGAGGCTACCTCGCCAGACCGGGGAAGGGTATTCCTTGTCCGCGTGGCGCCGCGCCCCTTTCCGCCGCCGTTCGATGCCATCGTCGTGCTCGGGTGCTCGGTGCGCCTCGACGACGGCGGCCGCATCTGCCGGCGGAGCGCGCTTGCGCGGCGCATCGACGCCACCGCTCTCGCGTACGCGCAGCGCGGGGGGGAGCATACGATCGTCGTCGCCAGCGGCGGGCGCCACTGGGGTGGGTTGGTCGAGGCCGACGTGATGGCGAGCGAGCTTGCGCGGCGCAACGTGCCGGAGCGAGCGATTGTTCGCGAGCGCTGTTCGCTCACGACCCGCGACAACGCGCGCTTCGCGGCCGAAGCGCTGGCTCGAAGGGGCATCCACGCCGCCGCGGTCGTGAGCTGCGAGTGGCACCTGCCGCGCGCCCTTGCGCTCTTCCGGCGCGCCGGAGTGCGCGCGGACGGAGTGGGCGCGCGCGAATACGGCACGCCGTGGCCGAGGCGGCTCTGGCGGCGGGGCCTCGAGCGCGTGCTCTTGTGGATGCAGGCGCGGTGACGAAAGGGACCGTGGGGCCTTCTTCGGTGCCCGCGGCGCGCGTAGAGGAGTAAGAGTGAGCCCATGCTCCTCACGATCGACGTGGGCAACACGAACATCGTCTACGGCCTTTTCCAGGAGAGTCGCCTCCGGCACCAGTTTCGTGTCGAGAGCGCGCGCGGGCGCACCGCCGACGAGTATGCCGTGCAACTTCGGGCGCTTCTCGACATGCACTCGGTCGACCGCCAGAGCGTGCATGCCGCGATCCTCGCGTGCGTCGTCCCGTCGCTGACCGAGCCGATGGTCGGGCTCGTGAGGCGCGTCTTCGCCCGCGACGCGATGATCGTCGGCCCCGGGATCCGCACGGGGATGGCGATCCTCATCGAGAACCCGCGCGAGGTGGGTGCCGACCGCATTGCGGACGCGGTGGCGGGTTACGACAAGGCCAAGGGGGGCGTCATCGTGGTGGACTTCGGAACGTCGACCAACTTCGACTGCGTCACCCCCAAGGGCGAATACCTCGGGGGCGTCCTCGCCCCTGGCCTGCAGATCAGCGCCGACGCGCTCTTCGCACGGGCGGCCAAGCTGCCGCGCGTCGAGATCGTCCGGCCGCCCAGGGTCGTGGGCAAGAACACCGTCCACGCGATGCAATCCGGCATCGTCTACGGGTACGTGGGTCTCGTGGACGGTATCGTCGAGCGACTGAAGGCCGAGCTCGACTACCCCTGCGCCGTGATCGCCACCGGCGGGCTCGCGCCGCTCATCGCCCCGCTATCGAAGACGATCGTCGAAGTCGACGACATCCTCACCCTGGTCGGTCTGCGCATTCTCCACGAGCGCAACCAGCCTTGAGCTCCGTGATCCGCCGCTGTGCGTAGATCCGTCGCGCTCACCCTCTGCGCCGCCGCCCTCGTCGTCGCGATTGCCCTGGGCGTCGCATTCGGCAGCGGAACCGCCTCGCTCGCGGACCTCTTCGCCGGCGGCACCCTCGCCCGCGACGTCATCGTGGGGTATCGGCTCCCCCGCGTGCTGCTCGGTGTCGCCACCGGAGCGGGGCTTGCCGCCGTCGGCGCGGCTTTTCAGACGGTGCTGCGCAACCCGCTGGCCGAGCCGTACGTCCTCGGAGTCTCCGGCGGAGCTGCGCTGGGGGCCACGATCGCGACCGCCCTCGGCCTCGGCGGTCTCGGGCTGCTGGGTGCCGCCGGCGTTCCGGCGGTCGCTTTCGTCGGAGGCGCCGCAGCCACGGTCGTCGTTTGGGCGCTCGTGCGCGCCGGTCGCTCGGGTGGGGCGTCGATCCTCCTCGCGGGCGTGGTGGTCAACTCGATCGCGGGAGCCTGCATCATGCTGATCGAGGCGCTCGCTGACCCGGGCAAGGTCCAGTCGGTCGTCTGGTGGCTGATGGGGTATCTCGACGTCCCGTCCTGGGGCCAGCTCGCGTTCGTGAGCAGCTACGTCGCGATGGGGCTCGTCGTTCTCCACGTCGACGCGGGGCGCATGAACCTGCTGTCGCTCGGCGACGAACCGGCGGCGAGCCTGGGCGTGGACGTGCGCGCTCTCGAGCGGCGCACGTTCTTCGCGTGCGCGGCGGTGGTCGGCGCGGTGGTGAGCGTGACGGGGCTCATCGGCTTCGTGGGCCTGGTCGTGCCCCAGAGCACGCGTCGCGTGCTGGGTTCGGACTTGCGCCTCGTATTGCCGGCGTCGGCCTTGGTCGGCGGCGCGACCCTGGTCGTCTGCGACTTGCTCGTGCGCCTGATCGCGCAGCGCGTGCACACGGAGCTACCGGTCGGCGCGGTGACTTCGCTCCTGGGCGGGCCGGTGTTCTTGGTCCTCCTCGGCCGGCGGACCACCACCCCGTCCCGCTGAGCCTCACACGGTTGGCGCTGGTTTGCCGGCAATCGGCGCGAGCTGTTGTTGCTGCTGCGCCAGCATCTGCGAGATCGCGCGCGATCGCTCGACGGCGAACTGCTTGACCTCGCGCACCTGGCTGGTCGCGAGCTTGTTCAAGAGGGCGGTGATCTTCTGGAGATCGCGCATCTGGAAGAGGGCTTCGAAGTAGTTGTGCGCGATCCGCACGTCGCGCAGCATGAGCGCCTCGTGGGGCGCGAGGAGCTTCACGACCTCGTCGATCTTGGACCCCTGACCGTAGAGCGCCGACAAGCAAAGCAGGGCCAGCGCATCGCCCGGCGCGCGCTCGACGGCCTTCTTGGCGAACCCGATAGCTTTGGCGCGCACGCCCTCGTCCTTCGTTTCGCCCGAGTAAAAGCCTTGGAGCGCGATGTAGGGGGCCGCGGACTTCGAGTTCACCGGAGCGGCGGCAAGCTCCTCCACTTGCTTGATCATCTCGTCGTCGCCGGTCTGCTCGCGGATCGAGCTCGCGAGATACCCCCACGCGTCGACGGAGTTGTTGTCGATCTGGATCGCCCGCTCGGTGTTCTCGCGCTCGCCTTTGCGGTCGCTCTTGTCTTTCATCACCCTCGCCAGCTGAAGGCTGGGAAATGGCGAGTCTTTGAGCAGGTTCTGCGCGCCGCGCAAAGTCGCCTCGGCCTTTTCCAGCTTCTTCTGGGCCGCCTGGGCCACCCCGAGCCCCAGCCAGTCCTCGCCGTCGCCGCCCAGGGCAACGATCTTGGAGAGCACCTTCTCGGCCTTTTCGTGCCGCCCGTGCTTCATCAGCTCCTGAGCGAAGATCCGGCCGCGGCCGAGATCTTCCGGGCCGTCGTTCCAGTGCTTCTCGAGCCCACCGAGCAAGTCCTCCAGGCCGATCGCGATCTGACGCCCCTGCTCGTCCTGTACCGGCACGGCTGGCCCGTTGAAGCCGAGCAGCTTCCAGACCTCGTCCATTTGGAGCGCCACTGGTCCCTCGACGATCTTCTTCTCGATGGGCGTTCCGTTCGGCTGGATCGGGAGAAGCACGAGGGCATTGCCGGGCACCCCGTTCGGGAAGGCCGTGATGGGCGCGAGGATGGCCGCGCCGCCGCGGATCTGGATGCCGGGTCCGCCGCCGACCGCGGCGGGCGCACTGGGTTTGAAGGGCGTGTTGGACATTGCGAGAGCGTTTCCTAGCACGGCGAGGCACGGTGAGGCACGAAGCACTCGTCGCCGCGCGAGAGCGCATGTACAAGGACCGGTAGTAAGATGAGGCGAACTGATATGCGACGCCGTCCGATTGGGGGCGCGGACTGCGCGAGCACGAAGCCGAGGGCGGGGCTTGCCGCCGCTGCGTGTGCGCTCTGCGTTCTGGCCGCTCTGGCCCTCGTTCCGCGGTGCGTCCTCGCGGGCGACAACACGATTTCGAGGCCGGGCGACCACCCCTCGTACTCCGTCGAGATCGAGCCGCACATCCTGTTCGGCTGGGGCGACGCCTACCACGCGGGCGGCTACGGCCTCGGTGCGCGATTCTCGATCCCCATCGTTCACAACGGCTTCGTTCCCAGCATCAACAACAGCGTCGCCATCTCGTTCGGCATCGACTGGATGCACTACGACTGGTGCTGGTACAACGGCAGCTGCGCGGCGAACTACTTCGACTTTCCCGTCACGTTGCAGTGGAACTTCTTCGTCGCCCAACGCTGGAGTGTCTTCGGCGAGCCGGGCCTTGTCGTGTACTTCGGCTCGTACGGCGACTGCGGCTTGCCAGCCAACCAGTGCCCGGGCCATCCGTCGGGAGCCGGATTCGAGCCTGCGCTCTTCATCGGCGGCCGCTACCACCTCAGCGACAAGATGTCGCTCACGATGCGGCTGGGGTTTCCCACGTTCTCGTTCGGGCTGTCGTTTTTTCCTTAAGGAACGAAATACCCCGGCGGCGAGTTCCCTCCGCACGCACGCTCGGCGCCTTCGCGTGTCCCCACATACAGGTAGTGGATCGCTTCGTTCCGCTGGCCGCACTGGGCGATGCACCGGCCCAGCGAAGAGGCGGGGCACCCCTTCGTCGCGTAGCGCATTCCGGCGACGCCGCACACTTGCGGGACGAGACTCGGCGTGAATTCGTCGCCGGTGAATTCGATGCAAGTGACCGGAGAGCCGCCGTCGCCGTTTTCGAAGATGCAAGCTCCCTTCGGGCGGTGGATGGTCCCCGAACAGCTTCCCGGCGGCCCGCCGGCCGAAGCCACTCCGCCGTCGTCTCCCGCCGGCGCCGGCTTTCGTGTGCCCGAGCGGCAGGCGACGAGTGTCACCACGGCCACGACAACGACGCAAACGCGATCAAGACGCATGTCGACCCTTCCTTGCCGCTCGGATTAGGGCACGGTCGAGGCCCATCCGTCGACTCCTGCCAATGGCGGCGAGGCCCGGACGGCCTTAGACTCCCTCAGACAGATGACGGTTGCCCTCTACCTTCTCGCGATCCTCGGGCTCGCCGTGTTGATGGTCGTCCACGAGGGGGGGCACTACGTCGCGGCGCGCAAGTTCGGCATGCGCGTCGTGCGCTTCAGCATCGGTTTCGGCCCTACCATCTGGAAGCACAAGCCGAAGGGGAGCCCCACCGTCTATCAAGTCGCTCTCATCCCCTTTCTCGCATACGTGCAGATCGCGGGGATGAACCCGTACGAAGAGAATGACCCCAACGACCGCGCCAGCTACGCGAACGCGTCGCTCTGGGCCCGGATCGTGACGATTGGTGCAGGGCCGCTCACCAACTACTTGTTCGCCTCGGTCCTCTTCTTCTTCGGCTTTCTCGTCGGGGGCCAAGAGGTGCGCGACGACGTGAGCATGCGCGTCGTCGTCGAGGCGGGTCCCGCTCAGATCGCGGGTGTGCAGACGGGCGACCAGGTCCTCGAAGTGAATGGAGTCGGTGTGCACAACTGGGAGCAGCTGCGCAAAGCGGTCAGCGCGCACCCGGGAGAGGCGATCGATCTGACGCTGTCTCGCGACGGGCAGACGTTGCACAAGTCGGTGACCCCTTCGCCGAAGGGGGAGAAAGACGAGGGCCTCATTCACGTCGGAACGCCGATCCACGTCGAGCCGGTCGGGGTCCCCGAAGCGGCGAAGATGAGCGTGATCGCGCCGGCGATTGTCGTCTACGAGAACGTGCGTGGCATCGCGCGCGTGCTCGCGGGCAAAGAAAAGCTGCAGATGAGCGGGCCTGTGGGCATCGTCCGCGAGGGGGCGAAGAGGGCGCGGACCGGCCCGGGGAGCTTGCTTCAGTTCCTCGGCATCCTCAGCGCCTACCTCGGCGCGTTCAACTTGCTCCCGTTCCCCGCGCTCGACGGCGGGCGCCTGCTTTTTCTCGGCGTCGAAGCGGTGTCGCGGCGCAGGCCCGACGCGAAGGTCGAGGCGCGCGTCCACGCGATCGGCCTGCTGATGCTGCTGACGCTCATCGCGTTCGTGACGTACGCCGACGTGATCTCGAAGTAGCGCGCACTCACTTCTTGCGCAGCTTCGCGGCCATCTCCCCGCCGAGCTCCGCGGCGCGCTTGGTCGCCGACTCGACCGCGTCGATCAACGTTTTGCGGAGCGCGCCGCTCTCCAGCGTGTGCAGTCCCGAGATCGCCGTGCCGCCGGGGCTCGTCACCATGTCTTTCAGCCGCCCCGGGTGCTCGCCCGTCTCGAGGAGGAGCTTCGCCGAGCCGAACACGGTCTGCGCCGCCAGCAAGAGCGCCGTATCGCGATGCAGGCCCACCTTCACGCCGCCGTCGGCGAGCGCTTCGATGATGAGCATGATGTACGCGGGGCCGCTGCCGCTCAGTCCCGTCACCGCGTCGAGCAGAGACTCTTCGAGGACCACCACCCGCCCCACAGCTTCGAACAGCTCGCGCGAGACGCGCAGGTCGTCGGCGTGGGCGTGCGTTCCACCCGCAATCGCGGTCGCACCCGCCTGCACGGTCGCCGGCGTGTTCGGCATGGCGCGGACCACCCTCGAGCCCGAGGGAAGGCGTGACTCGATCGCGTCGATCGACACACCCGCCGCGACCGACACGACGAGCTGCTCGGCGCGCACTTCGCCGCCGATCTCCGTCAGCACCTTGTCGATGACCTGGGGCTTGACCGACAGCACGACCACGTTCGACTCGCGTACGAGCACATGGTTGTCGCCCGTGGTCTGGATTCCGTGCGCGGCCTTCAGCTGCTCCAAGCGCTCGGCCTTCGCGTCGCTCGCGGTGATCCTGTGGGGCGGCACCCCGGAGTGAAGCAGCCCTTTGATGAGGGCGCCGGCCATATTGCCGGCACCGAGGAAGCCGAGGGTTCGCGTTTTCATGGGGAAGCCGGGTCCGAGGTCGAGACGCGCGCGTCGGCACGACCGTAGCCGAAAAGTTGCCCCGGTGGCGCGGGCTGCGCTTGGGATGTCACCCATGCGCGAGATCCTGGTCTTCGTCCTCGTGCTCACGAGCGCGGCTTGCCTCCAGATCGGCACCAACTCCGGCGTCGGGTCCGGCGGCGGCTCGGCGGCGCTCTCGGCGGGCGCGGGCTCCGGGGACGGGGGGCCGGGCGGAACCGGCTGCATCGAGGATTCGACGGGGCAGACCGTTCTCTGCGAGCAGATCGACACCTGCCCCGGCGTCGACGTCGATCCAGGCGCCTTCCCGGACTGCGGCTTCCGACTTCGCGCGGGGACACTGCTCGATCTCGAATGCCTCTGCGGCAGCGCGCTGTGTCCGGTCGGCGTCCCCACGACTTGCGACGAAGCGAGAAAGCTCCTCGACGGGCAGAGCGCGCTCCTCGTGTGCCAACAGCAAGAGGAGGGGCGATGCATCGACTTCGCGACGCCCGACGCGGGGGGCAGCTCGTGCGACCCGACTTGCCGGGACGAATGCGCCGGGGCGGCGAGCTGCCTGCAGCTCTGCGGATGCTAGCGCCGCTCGGCCTGGCAATCGCCGTCAGAGGTTGTGTCGAGCGGCACTAGACTGCGTCGAGCCGAACAAGCCGAACATTCGGTGTCGAGAACGGTCTATCCTTCGCGGCCAGGGAAGAAATGCTCGCCACGCAAGTTCGCCAGAAGGACAGCGTCTTCTATTTTGCCGCCTACCCGGCGGAGGACTTGCTCGATCGCGTGAGGTTCATCTCGCGCTTCTATGCCGAAGGGGAGCGCAGTCTCGCCCCGGAGGACGCGGAAGAGGGAGACGAGGTCGCGCGCTTCATCGGCAAGATCGAGCGAACCGACGCCGCGTTTCAGCGCGAGCTCTCGCGCACCAAAGTCGGCGCGATCAAGAATTTCTACGAGACCGCGGTGAGCCAGCCGCCGATCCCCGGAACGGTGCTCCTCTTCACCGCCGACGAGCTGCACTTCGAGCCGGTCAGGCCATTCGCGAACGTGGGCAACCTCGAAGAGCCCCGCAGCAAGTACCTCATCATCGACGGGCAGCATCGCCTCGCGGCGCTTCACTTTTACATGAAGCAGCGCCCCGCCGAGGCGCAGAGCATCCACGTTCCTTGCATCATCTTCGATGGCAAGAGCGAAGACTTCGCGACCGAGATGTTCGTCATCATCAACTCGACGCCGACTCGGATCAACAAGAGTCACCTCGTCGACCTCTACGAGCGCGTGTCGTGGGCGGCGCCCGACAAGAAGTTCGCCGCGATCGTCGTCGAGCGCCTCTACAGCGAGGGAGACAGCCCTCTACGCTACAAGATCAACCGACTGGGCGGGCGCTCGAAACAGGATAAGTGGATCCTGCAGGCGGAGCTCTTCAACGAGATCCACCGCTGGGCGGCGCTCGACTGGAAGGCGATCGAGGGGCGCAACCCCAAGCGCGAGGCGCAGCGCTATTACGGCATCGTGCGCGATTTCTTCAAGGCGGCCGAGAAGGTGTGGGGCAGCGCCTGGGGCAGCGCTCAGTCGATGGTGACCCGGCCGGTGACCATCAAAGCGATGCTCCGCCTCTGCGCCGATCTCGCGCACGTCGACGCCGAGCCGGCCGAGGGTCGCATCGCTCGGTGGACGCGCAAGCTCGGCCCGTGGGGCGACATGGTGAAGAGCTTCCGCGCAGAGGGGTTCTACGAGCGCTTTCCGGCCAAGGGCCAAGTCGAGCGCGTGGGCCGGGTCCATCGCGAGCTCGGCCGCGCGGTCGGCGTCGAAGCCCGAAAGCGGAAAGAGGAGGAGCAAGAATGAACAGACGTCTTCTACTGGGATTTGTCGTCGCTTTCGGGGCCAGCGCGGCCGGTTGTGCCACCAAAGAGTACGTGCGTGGCTCGGACGAGCCGGGCATCGACCAGCCCGCGATGAGCACGGGCCTCGACAAGGACGACATCGAGCGCACCCTGCAGAAGCTCCTCAACCAGCTGCGCGAAGCGGAGGTCATGAACGAGTGGCGAACGAAAGCCGGCCAGAACGACAGGCAGACGGTCGCGATTGCGCCCTTTTTCAACGAGACCACCGAGCACATCGATCCGCAGCTCGACGTCATGCTCGGCGAGACCGAGACGTGGCTGGCGGGGAGCAATGTCGTTCGCGTGATCAGCCACGAGCGACAGGCGGACATGATCCGCGAGGTCGAGGGAGCCCAGCACCCCGTCTTCGATCCGCGGCACATCCCCCAATACGGCAAGCAGCTGGGCGTGAAGTACTTCGTGACCGGCAAAGTCGGCGCGTCCGACGAGCGCACGGCCGAAGCGCGGCGGGTCCAGTATTTCATCTTCATGCAAGTGATCGATACGGAGACGAGCGAGATCCGGTGGCAGCAGAAGGCGTACCTCACAAAAGCGCTGCGCTAGGCGCTCTAGGCCTGCTCGCGGCTCTCGTCTTGCTCGAGGGCTGCGCCAGCCACTCGGAGCGGACGCAGCCCGTGCGCAGTGCGCTGGACGCGGGCAACCCGCGGGAGGCGATCGCCTTGTTGAACAAGGAGATCGACGTCCCGAGCGACGCCGATCTGCCGCCTGACATGAGCAGCGACCACGCCCTCTTCGTCCTCGACCGAGCGAGCGTGCAGCAGGCCGCCCAGCAGTTCGACCGGTCGAAGCGCGACTTCGAGGCCGCCGACAAGGCGATCGACATGCTCGACCTCGCGCACGACGTGTCGGACACGATCGGGCAGTACGTCTTCTCCGGATCGAGCGGAAGGTACCAGGCGCCTCCCTACGAGAAGCTGCTGATCAACACGCTCGACATGCTCAATTATCTCGAGCTGCGCGACCTGAACGGCGCGCGGATCGAAGCGCGACGGCTGGCGGTCATGCAGCGCTACGTCGCCGACGAGCTCAAAGAGCGGGAGAACCCGGTCATGGGCCTGGGCGCGATGTTGGCCGGGTTCACGTTCGAAAAGAGCGATCAGGTCGACGAGGCGCTCCGCTGGTACGACCAGGCGCTCGAGTTCACCGGGGCCGGCGACCTGCGTGATCCGGTGAGGCTGCTGCGCCGGCGCGGGCAGTATCGGTCGCCTCGCCTCGAAGAGCTCGGCAAGGGCGACGACTCCGCGTCGCTCCGTCCGCTCGAGGAGGCGGGGGAAGGCGAGATCGTGGTGGTGATCGGATACGGGCGGGTGCCCCACAAGGTCGCCGAGCGGGTGCCGATCGGGCTGGCGCTCACCGCGTACTCGGACTCGATCGCGCCGGGCGACGTCGCGGCGGCGAACCGGATCGCGGCGCAGGGGCTGGTCACATGGATCAACTTCCCCACGCTCGGGCACGAGCGCGCAGGGTTCGAATCACCGTCGTGCACCCTGGACGCGACGCCGGTCGCGCTCGGGCAAGCGGTCGACGTGACCAGCCAGGTGCGGGCGGAGTGGAAGAAGATCGAGGGACGCGTGATCGCCAGCGCGATCACTCGCCTCGTCGCGCGCTATGCCGCAGGCACCCTGGCCGGCGCGGCCGCGGGAAAGAACGACCTGGTCGCTGCGCTCCTTTCGTTGGGAACCCAAGCGACGCTGACTGTGCTCGATACTCCCGACACCCGCAGCTGGGAGACTTTGCCGGCCCGGGTGGCCGTCGCGCGCGTGCGCGTCCCCGCGGGCAAACACACGCTACGCCTCGTCGCACGCGGCTCGGTGCGCTCGGTCGAAGTCGACATCGACAAAGGGGGCTGGGCGGTCGTCTCGCTCATGAGCTTGCGTTAGGCTTGTGCTCATGAGCCCCGTCCAGGCCGGCGACGTGCTCGCCGGCAAGTACCGCGTCGACCGCATCCTCGGCGTCGGCGGCATGGGGATCGTTGTCGCGGCGACCCACCTGCAGCTCGACCAGAAGGTCGCGCTGAAGTTCATGCTGCCCGAAGCGGCGCACACTCCGGCCCTTCTCGAGCGCTTCGCGCGCGAGGCCCGGGCCGCCGTGCGCCTGAGAAGCGATCATGTCGCCCGTGTGCTCGACGTCGGAACCCTCGAGTCGGGCTCGCCGTTCATGGTCATGGAGTACCTGAGCGGAACGGACCTCGGGGCGCTGATCGAGAGTCACGGCGCGGTGCCGATCGAGACCGCCGTCGATTTCGTGCTCCAGGCGTGCGACGCGGTCGCAGAGGCGCATTCGATCGGCATCGTTCATCGAGACTTGAAGCCGCGGAACCTCTTTTTGACCCAGCGCAACGACGGCCGCGCGCTCGTGAAGGTGCTCGACTTCGGCATCGCGAAGCAAAAGGCGGTCGCCGACGACCTCGCGCTGACGAAGACAGCCGAAGTCATGGGCTCACCGAATTACATGTCTCCGGAGCAGCTGCGCTCCGCGAAGCTCGCCGACGAGCGAAGCGATATCTGGGCGCTCGGCGTCATCTTGTTCGAGCTGCTGACCGGCGCGCTCCCATTCGCCGCGGAGTCGGTCACCCAGCTCATCGCGATGGTTCTGACCGAGCGCCCGCGGCAGCTCCGTGGCCTGCGCTTCGACGTCCCCAACCGGCTGGAAGACGTGGTCGCGAGGTGCCTCCAGAAGGACCCCGCGGCCCGCTTCGGGTCGATCGCGGACCTGGCAGCGGCGCTCGAGCCGTTCGCTCCCGAAGACAGCCGCGGGCTGGCGAAGCGGATCGCCCGGATCGCGTCGGGCAGCCAGCCGACGGCCGCGCAACCGGAGGCCGAGAGTCCTCGTCGGTCGCCGGGCGGTACGGCGGCAAACTGGGCGCGAACGGAGCTGGCGGGGGCATCGCGCGCCAAAGCCGTTGCGTTCGCGGCGCTCGCCGGCGTCGTGGGGCTCGGGGGCCTCGTCGCAGTCGTAGGCGCCACGAAGCTTCTGCGCCAGCCGGCGTTGCGCACGGCCGAAAGCGCGGCACCCGCGGCGACCACCGCGACATCGAGCGCGAGCCCGCCGGCGGTCCCGAGCGTCGCCCCGACTCCGACTTCCGCCGCGCCGCCGGTCGCCTCCTTTCCGACCGTCGCTCCGGTCGCCGATGCCGGTCCTGTGCGCGCGACACGAATTCGGCGCGACGCTCCTGCTCCCTCCGGAAGCGCGCCAGCCGGCAACGAGACTCCCGCCTACCGCACCACCTGGTGAGCTCTGGCGTCGCGGGCCGCAGTAGGACAGACTCGCGGCGATGAAGACTGGAACGTGCGCTCCAGCGCTGATCGGCGCGTTCTTCGCCCTGCTGTCACCGCTGCGCGCGCATGCGCAGGCGAGCGACGCGGCCGCGACCGCCCTCTTCGACGAGGGTCGCAAGCTGATGACGCAGCGCCACTACGCCGAAGCGTGCCCGAAGCTCGCGGAGAGCCAGCGTCTGGCCCCGAGCGGCGGCACTCTGCTCAACCTCGCCGAATGCTACGAGCACACCGGGCAGACGGCGAGCGCCTGGGTCGCGTGGAAGGACACGGCGGCGCGAGCGAACGCAGCCGGAAAGGTGGACGTGGAGAAGAAGGCGCTGGCGCGAGCCGCGGCGCTCGAGGCGGGGCTCGCGAGGCTGACGATCGCGGTGGCGGCCGGGAGCGACGTGGCCGGCCTCGAAGTGAAACGCGACGGCGTCCTCGTCGGTCGTGCGGAGTACGGAACTGCCATCCCGGTCGATCCCGGACCGCACGTCATCGAGGCGAACGCGCCAAAGAAGATGGCCTGGACGAAGAACGTCGATGTGGCCGCGAAGCAATCGGATGCCCGCGTGACGGTCACCCTAGCGGACGACGTTTCGGCGAGTGCACCGCCCGCGCCTGCGCCGCAGTTCATCGCGCCGCCCGCGGCCGCCGCTGCGCCGGTCCCCGAGCGCCCGCCGTCGAGCGCGGGTGGCGCGCAGCGAACCATCGGAATCGTCGCGCTCGGCGCGGGGGTCGTCGGCGTCGCCGTCGGCTCGGTCTTCGGCATCGTAGCGATATCGAAGAACAACGAGGCGCTTCAGCCGCAGAACTGCCCGACGTCGAGGCTTTGCACGAAGGCCGGTCTGTCGCTCACGGCCGACGCGAACGATGCCGCGACGGTGTCCACGGTCGCGTTTGGCGTCGGGGCCGCGGCGATCGTGGGCGGCGCCTTGCTATGGCTGACGGCGCCGACGACTCCGGCCACCGACGCGGCCGTGCGGGTCGCGCCCGTGGTGGGCGTCTCCTATGCCGGGGTTTCGATCGGACGCGCGTGGTGAAGTGGACGTTCCTCGCGAAGTAGCGGCGCGTCGAGCTCGCCGCTACTCCGCCCTGGCCAGCTCTCGCAAGGCGCTCGCCGCGAGCCGCGCTTCGATCGTGCCGAAGCGCACGCGGCTCCACCCACCCCGGGCTTCGACCACCTCGACGCGCGCTCCCTCGGGAAGAGGGGTGGCGCCGGGGACGGTGATCCCGCGTTCGTCGATTGGTCGCGCGCTTGCGACGACGATGACCGCCTCGCGCAAGTGCGTCCTGTCGTGGCGAGCCGCGAGCGTCATCGCCACCGCCATGGCCAGAACAGGGGCTGCGATCCCCGCCCCCACGCCTGCCGCAACGCGCGCTCGGCGGGCGCTGGTGCGGCCTCGCACGAAGAGGCACGCCGCGAGCGCCGCGGAAGCCGCCACGGCAATCGCGCTCCACGCGTCCTCCGCGAGCAAGCCGGCCAGCGCGCGAGCCAGCGAGCGGCCCGGATCCACTTCAACGGGCTCTCCGGCCCGCACACGCCGTCGCGCCACTTCCGACCGGATCACCGAGAGCCCCCGCGATGCGTCGTCCACGAGCCGTGGGTCTCGCGAGATCTCCCGCGCCTCCTCGAACCCGTGCGCGGCGCGCCCGAGATCGCCCGGGGTCTCCGCACCGATCCGCGCGCGCATCGCGTACGCGAGTCCGCGGTCGTAGCTCGCCACGGGATCGACGACTCCGCGGTCCGCAAGCGCCTCCAGCGAGGCGATGGCATCTCCCGGGCGTCCGTCTTTGAGTGCGGCGGTACCCGACGCGAAGAGCGCTGCGGTCTCGTCGTCGGCGCGCGCGGCGGCGGGGAAAAGGAGGAGCGCGAGCGCCACGAGAAGACCGGGCAGGGTCGCGCAAGGGCGGCGCTTCATCCCCCCGTCTCCAGACCTCGAATCGCCCCCTTCGCCCGCGCCCATCGATCGCGCGCCGACATCATGTCCGCCGCCTCGGGGGCGAACCGAGCCACCTCGCACTCTCGGAGCAGATCCGCCACGCTCGACGCCGCGTCGCGGGCGACGCCCGCCCGTTCCAGCCTGTCGATCACCTCGCCTCCGGCTGCGCCGCGCACGTTCACGCCGGCGTGCGCGAGCGCCGCAGCCTCGAGCGCGCGCGCGATGGCCGCGTCCGCGCTTCGCGCGTCGTCGTTGCCGCACGCCGCCGCCGCCATGGCCAGGCGCTCTTTGAGCTCCGCCGCCGGCGACGTACGTCGCGTTCGCCACGCAGAGAGAATGCGCCGACCCGCCGCGCGGCCACCGACCGCCGCGCCGAGGGCAAGCGGCCATGCGCCGATGCCCGCGATCCAGAAGACGGGCGAGTCGTCCGCGTGCGCACGAGGACCTCGGGGCCCCTCGAGTCTGTCGCGCGGCCCAGGTAGGCCGGGCAGGATCGCGCTGACAGAATCCGCCGACGCCGCGTTCGCCGACCTTGCGACGCGCACGACGCCCAGCGATGCGCGCGCGATCGCGTACCTTTTCTGGTCCGGCTCCCAGTAGGGCAAGGTCAAGTCGCCGAGGTCTACGGGACCGGCGCGCCGCATCCGCACGACGTAGTCGATGATCCGCTTGCCTCCGAACGCGTCGTGTCCTGCGGGTCCGAGGTCGCCGTGCACCTCGGGAGTCAGCCACTCGACCCCTTCTCGCGCCGGCGTCGCGATCGCGCTCGGAACGTTCCCCGTCCCCGACACTTCGATGTGCACGCCGACCGCGCCGCCCTCGTCGACGTCGCGCGGCGACACTTGGGCCGTCAACGAAAGACGCCCGACGTCGCCCAGCACGTACCCGGGAGGACGCCCCGCGAGCGGCGGCTCGGTCACATGAACGACGAGGGTCTCCGCCGTGCGCGCGGGCCCGCCCGCGCTTTGCGGGCGAACCACGTTCAGCCGCATCGGGCCGATGGCCAGGTCGCCGGTGCGAAGGGGAAAGAGGGCCCAACGACGCAGGAGCTTGACCTCCCACGTTCGTCCTCCCGCGGAGGCGAACCCCACGCGCGGCGCCTCCTGATCTTCGCGGATCAGCGGGTGCTTCACGAAATCGGCGGCCGTCGAATCGTGCACGCCCTCGTCGTCGATCTCGACACCTCCCTGCGCGGTGTCGAGGTACTGGTAGACGCTGTACGTCACCTGCTCGCCCACGACCGCCGTCGTCTTGTCGACGGTCGCATGCAAAAAGAAGAAGGGTCCGCGGGGCGAATCGAGCGACAGCTTCGGATCGGTGGGGAACGTTGGGGGGGCAGCAGTCGCCTGATCGTCGTTGTCCAACCCCTGAAAGAAGCCTTTCCACGGGTCGAACGGAGAGAATCGGAAGGGGCTTTGCATCCCAGGCGGGAAAGCCGGTGGAGGAGCACGCGGACGCGGCGCTTGCCCCGCCGCGACGACCGAAATCGTGGTCGCTTGAACCGTGTACCGCACGCCGGCGACCACGACGCTCGCTGGGCCCACATGAAAAGTGCCCACCCGCTGCGCCTCGAGCGCCCATGTCGTCGTGAGCGTGTACCGGTCCATCCGCGCTCCGTTGATGCTGATGTGGGTCTGCGAAGGCGACGGGCTCTGCCCGCGCACGACGAAGCCTTGCGTGGCCCCGATCTGCGCGTCCGTCGGCATCGTGTCGGCGCTGGTCGCGCTGAGCTCTACGTCGACGACGTCGCCCACGCCGACGGTGCTCGCACTCTGCCGCAACTGAAGCTGAGGTGCGCTCTGCGCTCCGGCGATTGCCGTCGAGAGGAACAAGGAAAGGAAGGCCCATAGCCACGAGAAGCGGCGTGCGAGGTTTTTCATTTGTCCGCCATTCCCCGCACGCGCTTCTTGCCCGCGCGCTTGGCCTCTTCTTGCTGAAGAGTCGGCGCGCTCTCGAGCTGGTCGAGCATTCGCTCGTCTTCGTTCGTGCTCGGAGGAGGAGGTGGGGGGCCCGTGTCGGGGCGATCGTTCCCAGCGTCTGGAGGCTCGGGCGGGGGCTCCGCACCCGAGTCTCGCCCTGCGTCGTCGTGTGCCGCCGCCTCCCGCGCCGCGTCCCGGCCCGCGTCGTTCGGTCCGGGGGCGCCGTCCCGCGATGCGTCCTGCCCGGCGTCCGAGCCCGCGTCGCTCCCTGCGTCCTTCTTCTCGTCGTCGATGCGCCGGAGCGCGATGGCCCGGTTCCAGGCCGCGTCACGCCCGACCGGATCTCCGGAGTCGGCCTCGCCCGGGGCGAGCACCAGGGCGCGGTCGTACGCCCGAACGGCCTCTTCGTAGGCGCCGTCGAGAAATGCGAGATTGCCTTGCAAGTAGAGGGAACGCGCGCGCAGATCGATCGTCGCCTGCACGTCCTCGCCGATCGCCTCCGTGACCCGTCGCGCGCACTCGACTCGCGCATGGCGCTGTGCGCGCTCCTCTTCGCTGACGCCCGCGTCGATTTCCTCTTCGCCGAAGCGCCGGCCGTAGAGCTCGCCGACGCGAAAAAGCGAAAGGCCCAAATCGAAAGTCCCGTCGGGCCGCCGCTTCAGCCCGTCCGGAGTGCCGATGCTCCCGTCTTTGCAGGGGCCCGTCGACAGGTACTCCTCCAGGCGGCTTGCGGCACTCGCCGCGTCGCCCGTCGTCAGGTCGGCGACCGCTTCTTTGACGGCCGGCGCGTCGCGTTCGAACGGGCGCGACGGGTTCCAGCCGCAGCCGGCGAGCCACGTCAGGGCGAGCATGGACATGAATCCCCACGCCCCCACGACGGATCGAACGAGGCCCACCCGCTTGGGGTCGTTGCGTTTTGCGGTGGCCGCCCGCCTCGGTGCCTCGCCAATGAGCGCCTCGACGATCAAGAGAAGCACCGCCGCTCCCAGCGGCCACGCGTACTCTTCCGCGTAGACGGTCTCCACCTTCTCGCTGAGCTCGTCGCGCATCATCTTCTGCAGTGCGCGAGCGACCTGATCGATCCCGGTGCTTCCGTGCTCGGCGCGAACAATGGTGCCCCCGGTCGTCTGCGCGACGCGCGCCAGCTGCGCCTCGCCTTCCGCCGAGAGCTGCGTCGTGAGGGGCTTTCCATCATCGTCCCGGCGGATGCCGTTCGGTTTGCCTTCCGGACCTACGTCGGGGATCACCTCGGGCGCTCGACCGCCGATCTGAACCACGTCGATTCGCGTCCCCTCGCTCTGGCAGCTCTCGGCCACGTTCACCGGGTCGCCTTCGAGGTCTTCGCCGTCGGTGACGAGCACCATCACACGCACGTGGTCCTTCGACTTCGGATCGCGGGCAAAAATCTCCCGGCCGCGCTCGAGCGCGCGCGCTGTCGCCGTGCCGCCGACGGGCATGTCGTTCGGCTCGAGCTGGCGCAAGAACTGCGCGATCGCGGCGCCGTCGCTGGTCAGCGGAAAGCTCATCGGCTCGCCCGCGAACGCCACCGCGCCGAACCGGGCACCGGGCAGATCTTGGATGAGCCGCGCCACTTCGGCCTTGGCTCGCGCGATGCGACTCGGCACGATGTCGCGCGCGTACATGCTCTTCGAGTAGTCGAGCACGATCACCACATCGAGGTTGGTCGCCGGCACGATGCGCGTGCCGCTCCCGAACTGCGGGCGCGCGAGCGCGATGAACGCGAGAGTCATCGCGACGATCGCGAGCACCGACTTGGTGGCGCGCCGGGCGGCCGCGTCGTACGTCGTCAGCGAAGCCAGGAGCCCCGCCTCGCCGAAGGATCGGGCGGCGCCAGCCTGACGCACGCTGGCCCACACGATCGCGCTCGCGTAGCCGAGCAGCGCCAGCGCGCAGAAGACCGCCACCACTACGCCGGACGCAGATCCGAAGTCGTATCCCCACCTCACGGGAACCTCCGTACGAGCGCGAGGCGTACGAGCGCCTCGAGCGCGACAAGAACGGCAGCCGGCACGAGCAGCAGCGGGAACAGGTCCTCCATCGTCGACGCCTGGGCCTCGAACTTCGTCTTCTCGAGGTGGTCGAGGATCGCGTGCATGCTTTGCTCGAGCCCGGACTTGTCCGTGGCGATGAACGCTTCGCCGCCCGTGTCGTGCGCCATCTTGCGGAGGAGCTCGGGGTTCACCGGAAAGCGCTTGCGCTGGTAGACCGGCTGCCCGAATAGATCGATCCCAGTTTGTACGTCGACGTCGTCGCCGTTGCCGATCTGCACCGTATAGATGCGAACGCCCTCCTTCTGCGCGAGGTGGGCCGAATACTCCGGAGATATCACCCCTTCGTTCGAGTCGCCGTCCGTGAGCAGGACGACTGCTTTGCTTCGAGCGTCGCTCCTGCGTACCCGCGCCACGGCCGTGCCGACGGCGTCGCCGATGGCCGTCTTGCTGCTGTCGATGACGCCGAGCTCTATTCTGGAGACGAGCTCGGTGATGAGGCCGTAGTCGAGCGTCGGCGGGGAAAGGACGAACGCCTGCTTGGCGAAGACGACGACGCCGATGCGGTCGGTTTTGCGGCGACGGACGAAATCGGTCAGCACGTCTTTGGCGACGTCGATGCGCGTCGGGCGATGGGGGCCGCGCGCGCCCGACCCGGGCAAGGCGTTGCTGGCCGGGGCGTCCATCACGGCCGACATCGATCCCGACAGGTCGAGCACGATGATGATGTCGATCCCCTTTTCCTCCTGCGCTTCGCCGCGCAAGATGCTCTGCGGCCGTCCGAGGGCGAGTGCGGCGAGGACGAGCGCCGCTCCTCGGAGGACCCCGGGGAGGTCGCGCAGAGGTGCGCGCCACCCGCGTGGCCCCAACGTGAGCGGCGCGATGGTCGGTACGCCAAGGCGAGGCACGCGCTCGTCTGCCCCGAGGGTCGTCCGGTAGACGATGTAGGGCACCACAACCAGGATCGCGACGAGCGCCATGCACCATCCCGCTCGAGCCAGCCACGCGAGCGCGTCGGAGGTCGAGGGGTGTTCGCCGAGCGGGCCGGGCCAGGTCGCCCACTTCGCGCTTCGCCAGGCCTCCCCGCGCGCCAGCGCAGGCGCCACGAGCCCGAGCGCCGTCGCGGCGAGGGTCCCGAGCGTGACGAGCGCGCCTCGGATCCATCGGGCTTGCCTCACGGTCGCGCCTCCCGAGATTCGACGGGAGCGGGCGGCGCCATCGTCGCGCGCACGACTTTCTCTGCGTCGACCAGCGCGCGCTCGCACTCCTCGAGCGTCGGAGTGACGTCGGCGAATTTGACGAGGTCGCAGTCCTGCAAGAACGCCGCGACCTCGGGGAGCGGTACTCGGAAGTGGGGGATTCGGCGGAGCGCGGCCAGCGTTTCGTACGTCGTCGATTCGAGGCCGTCGAAGCCGAAGCGCGTACCGAGGCATTCGCGAACGGCGTCGTTCACGCGGTCGAAGAACTCCGCGAACCGCTTGGTCTCGAGCAGGCCGGCGTGGCGTACTTCGTCGAGGCGCTCGAGCGCGATCTCCCACGGTGGACGCGGTGGGGGCGGGGGCGGCACGGGCCTGGGTCGCCTGAGCCATCGAACCGCCAACCACGCGAGCGCGCCTCCGGCGATCACGCCGACCGCTGTCCACGTGAGCGCGCGCTCGAGCGCGACCCACTCCTCGCGCTGCATGCGCGGTGGCGGGTTGGGTTTGGGCTGCGCATCGGGCGTCGACGACGTCGGGTCTTCGACGACGATCGTGTGCGGCTTCGTGCAGAGCGTGAAGATGTCGCTATTGGCGCGCGCGATCGAAATCGGCAATGACGGGAGAACCAGCGTCCGCCGCCCGGGGTCGCTCGGGAGCGGGACGAGTCGCAAGTCGAGCGTGGTCTGCCGGCGAGCGGACTTGGCGTCGACGTCGGCGCTCGAAAGGCGCGCAGCGGCTCCCCCGTCTTGATCCGGTAGCGCGAACCCCGCCCCTTTGAGCGCCCGAGCGGTGTCGCTCTGGGTCTGCAACTCCAGGCCGCGGGGCAGGACGGTCTCTCCTTTGCCGTGCGAGACCACGACATGGAGTGTCGCCGCGTACCCGCTCGTGCCGTTGGACGGGAACGAGTCCACCAGCTGCGGTCGCTCCGCCCCCGCGGGTGCGGTTTCGACGCACTCGGCCCACGCGACGCGGGAGACGACGAGCACAAGAGCCCAAACCAATGCAAGGACGGTTCGCGGTCCGACGCTCATCGCCGGATCCTCCGGGCGCGGCGCGCGAAGAGATCCCGCAGCGGACGGACGAACGAGCCGCCGGTGTCGATGTCGACCGAGTCGAGCCCGAGCTTGTGAAATGCGCCCCGACGAAGCGAAGCGATGCGCTCCATCGCGTCTGCGTGCCAAGCCCGTACGCGGGGGTCGCTCGTGTCGACGACGACGCTCTCGCCATTCTCGAGATCCTCGAACGTCGCGAGCCCCACGTCGGGTAGCTCCAGGTCGCGTCGGTCGACGAGCACCACCGGCACGACGTCGTGTTTCGCCGACGCCAGCGCGAGCGCGCGTTCGTATCCCGTGTCGTAGAAATCGCTCACGACGAACGCGATGCTCCGCCGTCGCGAGATGCGCACGAGGGCTTCGAGCGCGGCTTTGAGATCGGTCGCCGCCCCGAGGCGCATGTGACCGCGATCGTCGTACGCTCGCGCCCGCGCGGACGCCTCCTTCGACGGCTCGAAGCCGAGGATCTCCCGGACGACGCGCATCACGTGCTTCTCGCCCTTCTTCGGCGGGACCACGCGCTCGATCTGGTCGGTCGAGATGATGAGCCCCACACGGTCGTTGTTGCGGATCGCGCTGAAGGCGAGCAGTGCCGCCACCTCGCTCGCGACCCGCACTTTGGCGGCTCTGCGCGTTCCGAATCGCTCGCTCGCGGAAAGGTCCACGACGAGCATCACGGTCATCTCGCGCTCTTCGACGAATACCTTGACGAACGTGTCACTCATCCGAGCGCTGACGTTCCAATCGATCGTGCGCACGTCGTCGCCTGGCTGATACGGGCGCACTTCGCGGAACGCCAGGCCCTGGCCCTTGAAGCTCGACGTGTACGTACCCGTCAGCTGCTCGTTGGCGAGCCGCGCCGTGTGGATCTCGATCGTGCGCAGGGCGCGCAGTAGCTCTTTCGGGATCACGGCCGCCTCGTCACGGCACCTCGACCACGTCGAACACCCGCTTTACGATCTGCTCGCTCGTGACCTCCTCGGCGTCGGCCTCGTAGGTCAGCACGAGCCTGTGCCGCAAGACGTCCGGCCCGATCGCCTTCACGTCTTCGGGAGTGACGTAGCCGCGGTGGCGCAGAAACGCATGCGCCCGCGCCGCCAGGTTGAGGGCAATGCTCGCTCGCGGGCTCGCGCCGAACTCGACGAGCGGCGCGAGGTCTTTGAGGCCGTGTTTGGCTGGCTCGCGCGTCGCGAAGACGATGTCGACGATGTACTCCTTCACCTTCTCGTCGACGTACACCTGCTTGACGATCCGCGCGGCTTCGAGGAGCTCGCCCGGCGTCACCACCGGGTCGGCGTGCGTGGGCTCCGGTTGTGTCATCCGATCCATGATCTTGCGCTCGTCGTCGCGCGACGGGTACCCGACCTTGATCATGAGCATGAAGCGGTCGATCTGCGCTTCGGGCAGGGGATAAGTGCCCTCTTGCTCGATGGGGTTCTGCGTCGCCATGACGACGAACGGTTGGGGCAGCGCGTACGTCTTGTCGCCGATCGTGACTTGCCGTTCTTGCATCGCCTCGAGGAGGGCGCTCTGTACTTTCGCGGGGGCCCGGTTGATCTCGTCGGCGAGGATGAGGTTCGCGAAGATCGGCCCGAGCTTCGATGTGAACTCGCCCCTTTGCTGGTTGTAGACGACGGTTCCCACGAGGTCGGCCGGCAGAAGGTCGGGCGTGAACTGAACGCGCGCGAACTTCGCGTGGATGGTGTCGCAGAGCGTTCGGACCGTGAGCGTCTTGGCGAGCCCCGGCACCCCTTCGAGCAGCACGTGCCCCCCCGTCAGCAGGCCGACCAGGATGCGCTCGACCATGTATTGCTGGCCGACGATCACCTTGCCGACCTCGTTCATCAGGCGATCGACGAAGGCGCTTTCTTTGGCGACGAGCTCATTGAGGGCGCGGACGTCGTACATGGCTTCTTGGCTCCGGGGAGAGAGGGTGCGGCGGTTCTATCACGGCCCCGCCGACCGCGAGCGACGCGAGACCTCGGCCGTTTATTCCCGTCGCCCGCGCTCCACGCATGGGGTTTCCGCGGCAGCGCCTCGCGGCCGCCCCTCGTTCCTCACTGGCAAGTCATGCTTTGCTGTCCCGTGTGCGGGCAGTGGGTCATCGGCAGGCTCTTTTGAATCGCCGTTTCGAGGTGCCAGAGGCGGCAATTGAGCGTGTTCCCCTGCGTGATCATGTTGCCGCCCGGGTCGACCATATCGCCTGAATCGCCCTCGATATACGAATAGGGAGCGCCGGCGTCGCCCGAGCAGACGCTCAGGCATCCCGAGACTTGGCCGTTGTACACGGAGACCCCGTTGTCGTCCGTGCAGTAGTGCCAGTCCTGGGCGCAGAAAGGCTCGCAGGGACCCCCGCACAGATCGGCTCCAAGGGGTCCCGCGTGACGGCAGTGCGTCTCCGGGTGCGCCGCGGCGAAGCTCGCGTGCCAGAGGCGACAACCCAGGGTGTCGACATTGTCCGGCTCATTCCCCAGGTCATAGAGCTGGCCCTTAGTCATGTAGCTGCACAACGTCATGCAGACGTCATTGGATAGGTACTCCAAATTGGGACCGGTGCAGTTTTGCATCATGACGGCGCAATAGTTGCTGCAGGTGAGGGGATCGACGGCGACTTGCCCCCCGCCGTCACCGGCGTCGCTCGTCTCACCGGCGTCGCTCGCGTCACCGGCGTCACTCGCGTCGGTCCCGCCGTCCTCTAGGGTCGCGCGCTCGATGCCCAGCACGCCGTTGCACCCGGCGATCGCGCCTCCGGCGCCGAGGGAGCCGGACAGCGCAACGAGAATGACGATCAGCGACGCACGCTTCATCACCACGTCCCCGCGACGACGGCGCCGCCGACGCCCGGCGCCAGGACGACGCGGGCGGCATGCGCGCTCTCGCTCCGGCTCTTGGGCGCGGTCAGCCAAACGACCAGCCCCGTTGCAAGCACCCCTGCGCTGATGCCGAAGACCCAGCTCGTCGCGTCGCCCAACGCGAGGGCGTCATTGCGCTGCGAGACGCCCTGGGGGTTGCAGATGTTCGGGCTGACGGGACAGTCGTGCTCCGAGTCGTTCTTCTTGCCGACCGCAACCAGCGCAAGTACGCCGGAGACCCCCAATCCGACGACGCCCACGGCGCCCACCGCCAGGCCGATCGTTCGCTGGGAGCTCTCTCCGGCCGGGGGGCTGCCCGCGGAGTTGTCGGGAGCGGGGGGTGCCCGCGCCGGGAGGTCCGGGGGGGACACCGCGACGCTCGGCGGCGCAGGCGCGGGCGGGGTCGGCTCGGGCGGAAGCGCATCGAGGGGCGGGACGGACGTCGCGACTTGGACGCCGTCCTGGGGCACTTGGACCTTGCCGTTCCAGTCCCGGTAGCCAGGGGCGCTCGCTTCGATGGAATGCGCGCCCTTGTCGATGGGCATGGGGGCTCCCCACTCCGTCGGTGCGACCAGCAGGCCATCCCGCTTCACCTGCAAGCCGGCGGTCGGCTGATCGACTTTGATCGTCAGCCGGGCGAGCTTCGGCGCCAGGCCGTCGGCGTGTCGCTGCGCCGTGACCATGTAGTCCTGACGCTTCGCCGCGTTCGCCGCGCTTTCCGCTTCTCGGTAGGTCGCCCAAGCCGTCGCCGTTCGCCCCAGCTTTTCCCAGCAGCTCGCGAGGTTCAGCAACGTGCTCGGCGAGGGATCCAGCCGTTGGCTGTCGGCGAACTTCGGGCACGCATCGCCGTATTTGCCCTCGGCGACGAGCTTGCGTGCGTCTTCGAAAAGGGCCTGCGCCGCGACCGTGTCGCCCGCGGTCGTCGGGGTCTGGGCTTGGGCCCAACCCGACGAGACGTAGAAGACACAAATCGGGACGAGCGAAACGGGCGCCGCCGCCTTCAATCGCATGGCACCCTTTCTACCCGAGGATCGTCAACGGATGTTGGGAATGTCGTCATCCGCAGCGCGCTGTTTCGTCGGTAGCGGCGGCGGCATCGCGGGCGGCTGCCACGTGCCGTGGGAAACGGGGTGCAGCGAAGCCGCCGGCGGAGTCACCGCCGTGGCGGCGCTCTCCGCCGGCAAGGTCGCAAGCGGAGCGGGCGCCGCGAGCTCGACGACGGCGGACGGCGGAGGGGTGGGCTCGGTCGCCGGCGCCGCGCTTCGGGCCGCCGGCGCCACGCTGGACGCCGGGCTCGAGACGGTTCCGGAAGGATCCGCCGCCGCTGCGTGAGCCGCATCGCCGGATCGGTGGAGCCATACGAATGCCGCACCGCCGATCGCCACCATCGCGAAGATTCCGATGCCCGCCCACAAAACGGCGCCACGCGCGCCGTTCGACCCGCGGCCCGACTTTTTTCCCGAGTCCCAGGCGGCCGGCGTGCGAGGCGCAGGTGCGGCCGGCGTGTTTCCTTCGATGGCTCCCTCGCGGCCGGCGCCCCGCGATCCCAACGTCGTCGCGGGCTCCGGCGGGCGCGTCATCGCCAATCGCGCCCGCTCGACCACGGCGCGCGACCCTGCCGGGACGAACGGCTCGAGCGCCGATGCGAGCTCCGCGGCGTTCGCGAAGCGCCTTTCGGCGTCCTTTTCGAGGCAGCGCTCGACCACCCTCACCAAGGCGCCGGGCACGTCGGGCCGGAGCTGAGCCAAGGACTGCGGCGGATCGCTCACCACCTTGAGACAGAGCTCCGGCAGTGTCTCGGCCTCGAATGGCATCCGCTGCGTGAGAAGCTCGAACAGCACGACGCCGAGAGCCCAGACGTCGGCTCGGCTGTCGACGTTGCGCGAGGAGCGCATCTGCTCAGGCGCCATGTACATCGGGGACCCGAGCATTGCGCTCGTGCGCGTTAGCGCCCCCGGGCCGTGGGTCATCTGGTCGGCCGACTTGGAGACACCGAAGTCGAGCACCTTCAATTTGACCGCGCCGCCGACCGTGCGCGCCACGAACAGGTTCTGCGGCTTCAGGTCGCGGTGCACGATCCCCGCCGCGTGAGCTTCGGCCACGGCCTCGCACGCCTGCGCCACCCAATCGGCGGCCACCTCGACCGGCAAGATCCCGCGCTCGGCGAGCGTCTGAGCGAGATCCCCCCCCTCGAGCAGCTCCATCACCATGTACGGCACCCCGGATTCCAGGACGCCGACGTCGAGCACTTTGGCGGCATGCTCGCTCTTGAGTTTGGCGGCCGCGCGGGCCTCGCGCAGGAATCGCCTCACCGCTTCGTCGTTGCCCAGCACTTCGCCGCGGACGAACTTGATGGCGATTCGCTTGTCGAGCTGCTCGTGGAGAGCCGCCACGACGATTCCCATGCCGCCGACGCCGATCACCTCACCGACTCGGTACTTGCCGGCAACGAGCTCGCCCTCGTGAACCGGGACTGGCCCCGACTCGGTCATCGCGCACTGCCCTCCAACCTGGCCTCGTAGCACGGCCAGCTCGGCCTTGCACCCCGCGCAGGCAATGTGACCATTTCATTCGATTGCAGACGCCCGCCGCCCGCCGCCCCCCCCTGCCCCCCCCTCGCGCTCGCGCGTGCGGACGGCTCGCGGATGGCCCCGCCCGGAACGATCAATGCTTGCCCTCACCGGCGGAGGTAGACGCATATGAGAGTCCTCGTCGCTCTTGCGTGGGGAGGGGCGGCCGCGATCGCAGCGATCACCGGCTGCACGGAGCACAGCAACTCGACAGCGGCCGCTGCGCCGGCCCCGACCCACGCCGCGGCCGGAGTGACCGAGCCCCAGGCGCAGGCCGCCCCTACGACCCCGAGCGATCGGGCGCGCGAGCTCGTCCAAGTGGCGGAAATCCAGATTCGCGATTTGGAGGACATCCGCGCGTCATCGACGGATCTCGGGAGAATCGCCGCGATCGACGGGCAGATCGTCGCCATCTCTCGCCACCGAGATGCGGTATTGGCGGATCTCGGGGAGCCGCCGTCGCCGCGCCTCGACGCCGACACGGCGAACCTCCGGCGCGCGATGGAATCGGCGGGCGCGGTGCAACCCCAAGCCCCGCAGCCGCCGCCGATCGAGCGCCTGGATCGACCGCCCGGTGGCCCCGAAGCGCTGCCGCCGGTGCGATAGCCGCGATACCCGCTCCCCTGTGTATGGACGGGCGTGCACGGGCAGGCGTGCATGCGGTCGCTTGACCGGGCGCGCCCGGCGCCGCACGTCAAGCTTCAAGCGATATGGAGCTATCCGCGCTCGAACGGATGACGCGGCTTCTCGAGGTTACCGCCGCCCTCTTGAAGACGATGACTCCCGATCAGGTTGCGGACGTCGTGATGGATATGGGCCTCTCGGCTCTCGGCGCGCGGGCAGGCGCTCTCTTGACCGTCGACGACGAGAGCGGCGAATACGTCGTCCTCGAGCGCTCTTGTGACGGCGAAGGCGCGCCCGCCCGCGCCTCGCGGTTGCGGTTCGACGCCGATGTCCCCGTCGCCCTCTGCGCGCGCACGGGGCGCGCCGTCTGCCTCGGCGCGCAGCGAATCTGTCTGCCTCTCCTCATTCGCGGGCACGCCATCGGCGCGCTCGCCGTGGAGCTACCCGCGGACGAATCGCTCGATGACGAGCGCCGCGCGCTCCTCGCGGCCGCCGCAGACCAGTGTGCCCAGGCCCTCGAAAGGGCGCGGCTCTACGCGCTGGAGCAGCTGCGCCGCGAAGAGCTCGAGCGGAGCAATCGTCTGAAAGACGATTTCCTCGGTATCGTGTCCCACGAGCTCCGCACGCCGCTCTCCGCGATCTTGGGGTGGGCGCGGATGCTCAGGCACGGGATGGTGGGCAGCAGCCAGGCTCGCGAGCGGGCGCTCGAGGCCATCGAGCGCAACGCGACGCTCCAGGCACGACTCGTCGACGACCTGCTCGACGTGTCGCGCATCGTCAGCGGAAAGCTCGACCTCGAGACGTCGGCGGTCGACCTCGGGTCGGTGATCGACGCCGCAGTGGATTCGGTTCGACCCACGCTGCTCGCCAAAGGGGTCGAGACTCGGCTCTCGCTGGCGCCGGAAGGCGTCACGGTACTCGGCGATCCGCGGCGGCTTCAACAGGTCGTCTGGAACCTGCTGACGAACGCGATCAAGTTCACTCGGAGTGGTGGGCGAATCGATCTTTGCCTCGAACGGGCCGGCTCGGCGGCGCGCATCTCGGTCAAAGACAACGGGATCGGCATTTCGCAAGATGCGCTGCCGCACGTCTTCGAGCGCTTCAAGCAAGCCGACGGCAGCGCGACGCGACAGTACGGAGGGCTCGGTCTCGGCCTGTCGATCGTGCACCACGTGGTCGAAGCGCACGGAGGGGAGGTGCGCGCGCTCAGCGAAGGCGAAGGTCGGGGCGCGGAGATCATCGTCGAGCTGCCGATGTTCGAGAAGCCGGACGTGCAGCCCTTTCGGGCGTCGCCAATCGAGAGCGCGTCCCCTCGGCTGGACGGGGCTCGTGTGCTGCTGGTGGACGACGACGTCGACACGCGCGAATTTCTCGCGACCGCCCTGCGCGCGGCCGGAGGGGAGCTCCGGGCGGTGGGCAGCGTCGGCGCGGCCTTCGAGGCGATGCGTTCGTGGAAGCCCGACGTCATCGTCTCGGACATCGCGATGCCGGAGCAGGACGGGTACGCCTTCATCCGTGGCGTGCGCGCGCTGGCCAACGACGCCGGTGGGCGCACTCCCGCGGTCGCCCTCACCGCGCTCGCGCGCGCCAAAGACCGCGTGTCCGCCCTCGCCGCAGGGTTTCAAACGCATCTGCCGAAGCCGATCGACCCCGCGGAGCTGGTCCTCGCGGTGGCAAGCCTGCGATACACGGCAGGCCGGGAGTGAGGCTAGGGCAAAGACTTGGCCACGCCCAGCATCACCGCCCCCGTCGCGCAAAGGAACGTCGCGAGGGCGAGGGGACCGAGGCCGCGCGCGGCGCCGGTTTTCCCCGCGGCGACCCGGCCAACCCGGGCGCCGATGACATGGTGCAGCCCGATGACGGCCACGGCGAATGTGAGCTTCGCGTGCATCCAGGGCATGTGCGCATAGGCAAGCGGATCGAGCGCGATCCGCGCGAGCCCCGCGGTGAAGCTCACGGCGAACGCGGGCACGGCGAGCCGCGTGTACACGCGTCGCGCAAGGGTCCCGGCTTCGGTAGGCGCGGTCGACCCCGCCGCGCCCGCGCCGACGGTCGCGACGGCGAGGAGCGCGCCGATCCAAACGACGTTCGCCGAGACGTGCGCGGCGACGAGCAAAAAAGGAAATGAAAGCCAGCGCACTCGTGGGCACCTAGCATGGTTATTGACCTTTGGTCGCCCCTCCGCGCATAGCGGCGTGATAGGGTCGAGCTGCGTTCCGAGCTAGATTCGACGAGAGGACACTGCCATGGCCCTTCCCCGTAAGACCCTTCGCCCCGCCGTCTTGGCGACCGCCGCGGTCTTCGGCGCGACCACGCTCGTCGCGCCCGTTCGCGACGCCCGAGCCGACGGTACATCGACCGGGAAAGGCGTCGTGGGCGGCGCGTTTCTCGGCGCCAACGTCGTGACGATCGTCGAGTCATTGGTCGGCGTGCACGCTGGATGGGCGTATGGCGTCGGGGCGTTGGTCGGCGCCGCGGGCGGCGGGGTCGGCGGTTACTTCATCGGCCATGGAAGCAGCGACGGCAAGGCACCCACGTACCTCTTGGCCGGTGGTCTGGCGCTCATCATTCCGGCGATCGTGCTCACGCTGAATGGCACGCGGTACGTGCCCGAGGAAGGCGCGACCGAAGACCGTGCGCCCACGGCGCCGGCCGCGGAGCCGGGGGTTCCGGGGGGCAGCGTCGGTTCTCCCGACGTTGCCGCACCTCCCCCTTCTCCGGCGCCTGCCGCGCCCCCTGTGCCCGCCGTGCCCTCGGTGCCCGGCCCCGCGAGCCCCGCTCCTCCCGGGCCTCCGCCGCAAGGGTCCAACGCTGCGCCTTCCCATCGGCACACGAGTCGCCCGAGCGAGACCAAGGCCGTGGCTCGGGCGATTCCCGCAACCTTGGTCGACGTGAGCGGCGGTGCGTTGCGGCTCGGCGTTCCTGTCCCCGATGTACGACCTGTCTTTTCGGTCGCCGAGCAGCGGCAGTACGGAATGCGCGAGGAGACCGAGCTTCGCCTGCCCGTCTTGGGGTTGATCTTCTAAATCGCTGCGTTCCCTGACGACAGGCCCCTGGGCGCCCTGTTATCATCCTCCGTTGGAGCCGCGGGCCGGAAGACCATAGCGGCACGGAGGGTCATGGCACAGCGACTTCCTCAACCGTCGAAGCCGACGGATCCGATGCTCGGCCGCGTCATCGCGGGCCGCTACCGTCTCGAAGCTCGAATCGGCGAGGGCGGCATGGGCGTCGTTTATCGCGCTCGGCACGTGCTCATCGATCGCGTTGTAGCGGTGAAGCTGATTCGGCCGGACTTGCGCGGCGAGACGCACCTGCGAGCGTGGATGCTTCGCGAGGCGCGCGCGGCCAACCGCGTCGACCACGCGCACATCATCGACATTCACGACATCGGCGAGACCGAGGACGGAGAGCTCTACCTCGTGATGGAGTACCTCGTCGGTACCTCCCTCTCGAGCGAGCTGGCGCGAGGAGGGATGCCGCTCGCGCGCGGGGTCGACATTCTCGAGCAGATGTGCGCTGCCCTGGCGCGCGCGCACGACCTCGGCGTCGTCCACCGCGATCTCAAGAGCGACAACATTCTCCTCACCAGCCGCGGGGGTCGCAAAGACTTCGTGAAGATCCTCGACTTTGGCCTCGCTCACCTGGCGATGGACCCGCGCCTGGCTCCCAAGGGAGCGGTGTTCGGCACGCCCGAGTACATGAGCCCCGAGCAGGCCCGCGGCGAGGAGGCGAACGCGCAGAGCGACCTCTACGCGCTCGGCGTGCTCTTCTTCGAAATGCTCACCGGGCAACTGCCCTTCCGCAGCGACGACCGCGAGACGCTCCTCGACATGCAGCGTACGGCGGTCGCCCCCCGTCCTCGGTCGATCAAGCCCGATGTCTTGCCCGTGGCCGAGAACATCGTCATCAAGCTCCTCGAGAAGGATCGACGCAAACGGTTCCAAGACGCTCACCATTTGCACGAAGAGCTCAAGTCGCTTCAGCGCAGCCTCCCGAGCACGCCCTGGGAAATCGCGGCCACGGGCGAGAACGCCATGCCGCCGCCCGCGCCCCCTCCGCAGTCCGAAGGGGTCATCGAGTGGGCAAGCCGCGCCGCGCTCTTTTCGCGGATGCTTTCGCGCGCGTATCCCGGGGGCAACGCGCCGGCGGACGTGCAAGCAGCGGGATCGCAAGCCTGGGATCTCGCCGCCCGCGCCACCCGCCTCGAAGGCGAGGTCGCGAGCCATACACGCAAGCTCGAGGCGCTCGAGCGGCGAGGGCGAGCGCTCCGCGCCGAGATCGGGCGCAAAGTCGAGGAGCTCGCCCACGAAGAGTCGCGCGCGTTGCGCGAGCAATCGGCCGAACAGGTAGAGGTGGCGCGATTGCGCGACGCCTTGCAACAGGCGGAGCGGGCGCACGTGCAGGCGAAACAGGCGGCGGATCACGCGACCGGATCCGCGGCGCAGGTGCGGGCGGTCTTCGAGCGCGCGGGCGCGACATCGGCATTGATCGATGCAAAGCGCGAGCAGCTCAAAGAGCACGAGCAGCGGGCGGTGGCGAAAGACGCGCAAGCACGCGATCTCCGGCGCCAGATCGAGGAGCTGCGCGCCCAGCTCGCTCGCTACGCCGAAGCCCTCGAAGAAGACCTGACGACGGGTCGCGAAAAAGTGGCCGCGCGCACGCGGGAGGGAGTCGCGTACGAAAAGGCATTCAGCGACGTCTCTGCGCTCCTGCTCAACCACCTGAAGGGAAAACCCGAGGCGCGCGACCTGCTTCAAGAGCTCGTCTCGGCCATGCACGCGTACACGTACAACGCGCCGCCCAAGTCAGAGAGCCGAACGCCGTCCTAGAAACCTGGCGCTTTTCGCCGATCGCTGCGCGATCCCGGCGCCGAGCGTGCTCGCGTACGGGAAGTACGCTCCGCGCGCTCGCCACCGGCCTCGCTTGCTCTCGACGAAAATCACCAGGTTTCTAACGTGTCTAGAGCTGTTCGGCGCTGGCCGGGGAGAGAACCGCCAGGGGTCGAGCGATGGGGGGCCGCAGGTGGCGACGAGGCTGACGCGATCAAACGAACTTCAAATGGGACAGGGCCCAGCCGAGGAGCAGGCCCACGGCCAGAGCGAAGGTGACGAGGATGACCACGACGGGCCGCGGTACGCCCCGCCCCGCGCGGATCGCCCTGAGGACGGGAAGGTCCTTCGATGGGAGCGTTCCGCCTTCGGGCGCGATCAGTACTTGAGGCACGTGATCGACGACGGCGCGGGCCTCGGCCGGGCTGGCGAGGGTGCCGCCGGGCTTCTCCCGTCCGCGCGGCGCGGTGCCGGACTGGGGTGGCGGTCCCAAGGGAGCGGGCGCCGTGTGCGCGAGCACCGAAGTCGCCGCCGGATACGTGCCAGGCGAGGACGTGAAGGCCGGCGGCATGGCCAGACGGGCGATCGTTCCGGACGGCGCCACTGCCCCGACGACGGCGCCATCGGCACGCAGCGCATCGTTCGGGGTCACGCTCGCGAGCGCGAAGGCCATCTCGATCGCCGATCCGAATCGAAGATCGCGGTCCTTCGTCAGCGCCTGGGCGACGAAAGGCGCGAGAGGTGCGAGCGCGGGGTCGACGCGCTCGATCGGCTCCGGTTCGGTCGTCAGCACGGCCAGGATGCGCGCGTACTCGGTGGGCGCGGGGAACGCGACCCGACCCGTGAGCATCTCGTAGAAGATCACGCCAGCGCTCCAGAGATCGGCGCGTTGATCCACGTCGCTCGAGCTCTTGACCTGCTCTGGGCTCATGTACGCCGGAGTCCCGAGCAGCATGCCGCTGCGCGTGCGGCTTCCCATTCCGCCCGCAGCGTCCATGACCTTCGCGATTCCGAAGTCGAGCACTTTGACCATGAACATCCCGCCCGCGAGCCGCGTGAGAAAGACGTTGTCCGGTTTGAGGTCGCGGTGAACGACTCCCTGGGCGTGGGCCGCCGCCAGCCCGGCGAGCACCCCCTGCAGGATCGGCACAGCCTGCGCTGCCGGCACTCGCTCGCCGTTCTGCGTATACGCCGCGAGCGGTACGCCCTCGAGCAGTTCCATCACGATGTACGGCGATCCGTCCTCGGAGGCGGCGCTTTCGATCACGCGGACGATGTTCGGGTGAATGAGGCGCCCGCACGTGCGTCCCTCTTCGACGAAGCGCGCCAGCACGGCGGGGTCTGCCACGAATTCGGGTCGCAGCATCTTCACAGCCACCCGGGCACCGCCAGCCAGCGGCTCCGCCGCGTACACTTCGCCCATGCCTCCGGCGCCCAGGGTCTGCACGAGGCGCCATCGCCCCGAGAGCACCGAGCCGACCAGTGTGCGAGCCGGGGCGGTGGCCATCGTCAGGGCAGCAGGTTACCCCCTCACGCCCGAAGTTGGCCGCCGAACCGCCGCTCGATCTCAGCGATGACCTGCGCGTGGCGGTCGTCGACCTCGGCGTCGGTCAGCGTGCGGTCGGACGCGCGGTACACGACGCGCAGCGCGAGGCTCGCGTGCGACGCCGGAATGCCTCCGCCGACGAAGCGGTCGAACAGGGCGACATGCTCGGCCAGATCGCCTGCGGCGTCGCGCACCGCGAGCTCGAGGTCACCCGCGGGGACGTCGTCGCGCACGACCACGGCGATGTCGCGAAGCGTGGCCGGGAAACGGGGCAATGCGACGAACGTGGTCGGCGGCGCGCCCAGCGCCCCGATCGCGTCGAGGTCGATCTCGACGACGATCACGCCCTCGCCGACGTCGAACGCCTCGGCGACGCTCGGATGGAGGGGGCCCAGCGAGCCGACGCGTTCGCCTTCTACGGCGATCCAGGCTGCGCCGCGCGGATGCAAGTGCGCGGGCCGCTCGCCGGGCGATGGACGGACGACGGCCGCGGAACGCCGGATCAGCCGCGTCACCAGGCCGCTGGCGATTCCCTTCCCGTCCCACACGTCCATCGGTTGCGCCTTGCCGAGCCAGGCGGGACGCGCGCCTGCCAAGAGCGCGGCGAACGCCTGGCGTTCTTGCGAGCCGCCGCCCGCGGAGGTCATGAAGACGGTGCCCACCGAGAACAGCCGCGCGTCTCGCTCGCCGTGTCGCCGCGCGCGCGACGACACGTGCAGGAGCCCGGACAACAGGCTGGTCCGCATGACCGATTGCTCTTCGCGGAGCGGGTTGCGTAGCGTCACGCCGGGGGGCGGCGCACCGAGGATCTCGAGATCCCGCGGAGCGACGAACGCCGGCGCGATGGCTTCGCTCAGCCCCATCGCCACCCCCGCCGCCCTCGCGCGCCTTGCCAGCGCGTTCCGCGGGCCCCGATCGCGCGACGGGCGGATGGCCGGAAGCTCCATCGGGATGGTGTCGTAGCCGCGCACGCGCGCCACCTCTTCGATGATGTCGACTTCGCGCGAAACGTCGGGGCGGTGGCTGGGGACCTCCCACGACTCGACCCCCGGCTGCGCCCCCCGACTGGTGAAGCCGAGGCGGTCGAGGATGGCGTGAGCCTCGAGCTGGCTCACGTCGGCGCCGAGCAGCGAGCGGAGGCGCTCGTGACGAAGAGCGACCGTGACCCGCGTCATGGCCCGAGCTTCGAAGACACGCGGCGGCAGGAGTGCGGTCGCGCCGGCGAGCTCGGTGACCAACGCGGTCGCGCGCGCCAGCGCCGCCCGGGTGTCGCCCCAATCGACGCCGCGCTCGAACCGGTGGCTCGACTCGGTGTGCAGTCCGTGACGGCGAGCCGCACGCCGCACGCCGCGCGGATCGAAGTACGCACATTCGAGCAGAACGCGCGAGGTCGACGCCGAGATCTCGCTATGGCCACCCCCCATCACACCCGCGAGCGCGACGGGCGCCTCGCCGTCGCAGATGACGAGGTCGTCCGACGACAGCTCGCGCTCGACGCCGTCGAGGGTTAGGAGCTTGTCGCCCGCCCGCGCGCGGCGCACGACGATTCGGCCGCCCCTCAGTCTGTCGAGGTCGAACGCGTGCATCGGGTGGCCGAGCTCGAACATCACCAGGTTGGTCACGTCGACCACGTTCGAGATCGGCCGGACACCGAGGGCCGTCAACCTCCAGCGCAGCTCGAGCGGCGAGCGGGCAATCCTCGCGTCGATCACGATGCTCGCCCCGTAGTGGGGGCAGCGCTCCGGATCTTCGACGACCACAGTCACGTGCTTTTCGACGTTCTCTTCGCGCGTCTTCTTCGGGGCTGCCGGTGCCGGCGGCGCAAACGGCAGCTTGAAGAGCGCCGCCGCCTCTCGCGCGAGCCCCACGTGCCCCAACCCATCGCCGCGGTTCGGCGTCAGTCCAAGCTCGAGAATCGTGTCACGGGCAGCGGGCAACCCGAGCGCCAGCGGCTTGCCCGCCGCGATGCCTGTCTGGGGGAGGACGACGATTCCGTCGCCGTCATCGCCGAGGCCGAGTTCGGCTTCGCTGCACAGCATCCCTTCGCTCGGCACCCCGGCGATTGTCCTCCGCTCGATGGTCAGCCCCTTGGCCGGCAAGTGCGCACCGAGCGGCGCGAGCACGACCAACCCCCCTGGCTCAGGGACGTTGGGCGCGCCGCACACCACCTCTTGTGGCGAGCGGCCCGCGTCGACGGTCACGAGGCGCAGCCCGCTCCGCGACGGATGCGGCCGCGTCGAGACGACGCGGGCCACGACGCACGCCTCGGCGCCCACGCCGAATTCGTGCATGGCCTCCACTTCGAGCCCGGCGGCGGTGAATCGTGCGGCAAGGGCGTTCGCGTCGTCGGGGAGCTGCGGGCAGAGCTCGCGCAGCCAGCGCACGGAGGCTTTCATCGCGGCGCAAGGGGTAGCCCAGAAGGCCGGCGAGGTCGAGGCGTCGCCTCAGCCACGCTTCGTCCACTCGTCGCCCCGCAGCCGGGGGTCGATCGCGTTGCGCGCGGCCTCGCCGACGAGGTTCAGTGCGATCAGCGCGGCCAGGAGCGCGGCCCCTGGAAACGCCACGAGCCACCACGCGTTCCCGTGGGCGCGCGCCTCGCCCATCACCTCGCCCCACGACGCCATGGTGTCGGGCGAGGCCACGCGCAAGAAGTCGATTGTCGCCTCGACGAGGACCACCCACGCGATGGCGAATGTCGCTCCCACCACGGCGGGACCGATCGCGTTCGGCAGCACGTGCCGCCAGAGTACCCGCGGCGGTGAGACACCGAGAGCCCGAGCGGCCGTCACATAGTCGGCGCCGAGAGCGAGCAGCACTTCGCCCCGCACCAGGCGCGCGAGCTCCGTCCACCGTGTCAGGGCGATCGTGAAGAGAAGCGTCGTCGTCGTCGGATGCGGGACGAGCGCCCCCACCACCAAGACCAGCACGAGCGTCGGCACGGCCGTAAGCGCCTCGACCGCGCGGGCGACCAGGGCGTCGACGATCCCCCCCGCGAAGCCGGCGAGCGCGCCGAGGGCCACGCCGATGGCCACCAAGACAGTCGAAGCCGCGAGCCCGACGTCCAGCGCCGTTCGCGCTCCGTGCACGACCCTCGCGAAGACGTCGCGCCCGTACGAGTCCGTGCCGAACGGATGGCCGGCCACGAACGGCGCGACCAGGACTTCGGCGTCGGGCTGCGCAGGGCCATACGCGACGAGCGGCGGGACGATCCAGTCTGCGGGTGCCCGCTCCCGTTCCATCCGCACACAGTCGAGACCCGCCAGCGCGCTCGGGTGCGTGACGTTCGGCAGCACGTACACGACTCCGCGCCAGCGACACAGGACCGGCAAGTCGCTTGCGAGGAGGTCGGCGAATACGCCCGTGAGGGCGAGCAGGGCAAGCACCAGCGCGCCGGCTCGCGCGAGGCGGTCGCGCGCCAGACGCGACAGCGCGATGCGCGCCATCGTGACGTAGGGAGCCGCGGCTCGCCGCGCTCCGACGATCGAGTGGCGCAAGACCTCCAGGTTCGCGTGCTCGCGGGCGGCGTCTTGCCGGGCGCGCTTGCGGCGCGACAGGTCGATGGCGATGCCATGGTCCTGCGTGACGCGGTCGTCCTCGTTCACGCGCGACCGCCTTGCCGCGCCGTCAAGACCTCGCGCACGCGCGGATCGAGCGAGGCGCAGGCGACGTCGCTCGCGACGAGCCCGAGGGTGATCGCGACGGCAGCCGCCAGCAGCACCGCCATGAGCCAGCCCGCGTCGTGGGCCTCGATCGCACGGATCGTCTCGAACCCGACCCCCGGGAGGCCGAAGACCTCCTCGACCACGAACGCACCGCCGAGCACGGTCGGCAGATGCAACCCCGCGAGCGTCACCATGGGCAGAAGCGCGTTGCGCAGCGCATGGACAATTGCCACCCGTCCTGCCGAGAGGCCTTTGGCGTGCGCCGTACGGACGAAGTCCTGCCGGACGACTTCGAGCATTGCTGCGCGCTGCCACCGCGAGAGCGTAGCCAGCGATCCTGCGGCCAGCGCCGCGATCGCCAGCGCCAGGCGCGCCCCTTCGAACGAATGGCCGGAAGCGGCGCGACGCAGCAACTCGGCGACGGCGAACGTCGGCGTCGTGTACAGCACGAAGAGCACCACGGAGCTGACCACGTCGAAGGAGCGACCCTGCAACCAGGCGCCGAGAGCCCCCAAGGGCACCGCGAGCGCCCAGCTTGCCAGCATGGCCAGCGCGCAGACGAGCAGCGTGACCGGCGCGCGAGCTCGGAGCTTGTCGGCGATGGGCTCTCCGTCGAGGACGCTCACGCCGAGCTCGCCGCTTCGGGCGCGCTCGAGCCATTTGCCGTAGCGCGTGTCGGTCACGAAGGCGATCGCGCGGTCGACCCCATCGAGCGCGGCGAAGTCGTTACCGTGAACGAACCACCACTCCGTCCAGTCGGCCACGACCCGGCGCTCGTCGCTGGCGGTTGGCCCGGGGGTGAGCACCCGGCCGCGTCCGGTGGCCCGATGCGCGAGGCGCGTGAGCCTCTCCAAGGCGACACGATCGTGCGTCGAGGACATGGCGTCGACGATCTCCGGCAGGGCGAACGTGTCCAGGACCACGAGGTCCTGTTCCCTGAGCTCGCTCCCGTGCTCGATCAGTCGCATGACGCCGCGATCGACGGCGCCGCGCGTGAAGTCGAGCGCGCGGTTCTCCCAGAAGCGGGTCCAAAAGAGCACCGCCTCTTCCGGACGGCTCAACCGATCGGCGTCGCCGACCCCCATGCGCTCCGCCACGGGGGCGAGCGCCACGGCGACGCGTCCGCGCGCATCAGGGGAGAGCGCCTCGAACTGCGGCAGCACGTAGGGAAGCGCCGCACCGCCGAGCGCGCACAGCTCGTCCGCCGCTGCAGCTCGGCCTGCATCGCCGGCGGCCACACGGGACATCGCTTCACGTGCCCGCGACCGGACGTCGTGCGGGTCGGTGTTTAAGAACCGCGGTAGGTCGAGAAAGCGCGAGCGACGCGCCTCTTCGAGGAGCCGGCTGCCCGACGAGCGATCGCGCAAGGCGGCTGGGTCCGGAGCCAGAGACGTGACGAAAAAGAGGACGAGACTGGTCGCGATCAGCGTGGGGATGGCCCAGAGGACGCGGCGGAGCGCGTAGCGGAGCATCGCCGACGCGCAATATCGCATGTCCCGGGACCGGATGCCGGATCGATTCACTTGCGCTCTTGGCTTTCCTCGTTCAAGACGCCACTCGGATGACGCACGACGACCTTCGCGCGCGCGCCGAACGCTGGATCGCGGACGACCCCGACCCGTCGACCCGCGCCGAGCTGCGCGCGCTACTGGCGGCACCGGATCTCGCTGCGACCGATCTCTTCGACCGCTTCGCGGGGGGGCTCCAGTTCGGTACCGCGGGGCTGCGCGGCGTGATGGGCGCCGGGCCGAACCGCATGAACCGCGCCGTGGTCGCTCGCGCGACCTGGGGACTCGCGCAGGAGGTCCTCGCCGGCGTAGAGCGCGTCGACACGCGGGTGATCGTCGTCGGCGGAGACGGGCGGCGGATGAGCCGGGAGCTTTCCGAAGACGTCGCGGCGATACTGGCCGCCGCGGGACTTCGGATCGTGCTCTTCGGAGCCCCGGTGCCGACGCCGCTCGTCGGGTTCGCGGTGAAGCGCCTTCGCGCCGCCGCCGGGATCGTCATCACCGCGAGCCACAATCCGCCCGAGTACAACGGCTACAAGGTCTACTGGGCGAACGCGGCGCAGATCGTCGCGCCGGTCGACGCGAGAATCGCCGCGGCCATCGACCGTGCGCCCCCGGCCCGCGAAGTCGAGCGTCCCAGCCTTCCCGATCTCACCGCGCAGGGTCTCGTCTCCGAGGCGCCCGCCGAGATGGAACTCGCGTACCTGGACGCGATCCGAGCGCTGTCGGTGCATCCTCGCCGCGGGGACCGGACTCTGCGCATCGGATACACGCCGCTCCACGGCGTCGGCGACGCGCTCGTGCGCCGGGCGCTTTCGGATGCCGGCTTCTCCGACGTCACGACCGTATCCGATCAGCAGCGGCCGGACGGCGCGTTCCCGACCGTCGCTTTCCCGAACCCCGAAGAGCCGGGGGCCATGGATCGTGCCTTCGCGCTCGGCCGTCGCATCGACGCCGAGCTCTTGCTCGCCAACGATCCGGACGCCGACCGACTGGCCGTGGCGATCCGCCAGCCGGCCGCGACGAGCGGCTACCGCTTGCTCACCGGCAACCAAGTGGGCGTCCTGCTCGGGCACTACCTGTTGACGGAGAAGGCGCCGGTTCGGCCGCGCGCAGTGCTCACGTCGATCGTGTCTTCGCCGCTTCTTGGGCGAATCGCGGCGTCGCTCGGTGTGCATTACGAGGAGACGCTCACCGGATTCAAGTGGATCGCCAATCGCGCGATCGAGCTCGGCCAGGAGGGATACGAGTTCGTATTCGGATACGAAGAAGCGCTCGGCTACGCGGTCGGCGACGTCGTCTACGACAAGGACGGCATCTCCGCCGCGGTTCTCGTCGCCGAGCTAGCGAGCGTACTCCGAGAGCGCGGCAGCACCCTCGGCGGCGAGCTCGACGCGATCGCCCGCCGGTGGGGGGCGTACGCCAGCGCGCAGTTTTCCCTGACGCGAAAGGGGGCGAGCGGCCTCGCGGCCACGCGCGCGATGATGGATCGCCTGCGCGGGTTTCCCCCTCGGAGCATCGGAGGCGACGAGGTCGTCGTCCTCGCCGACTACGAAACGCGCGTGCGGACCGACGTCCGAGCGGGAAAGGTCACGCCTCTTGCGCTGCCGCAGAGCAACGTCCTGGCGTTCGAGCTGGCTTCGGGCGGTCGCGTCATCGCGCGCCCGAGCGGCACGGAGCCAAAGGCGAAGTTCTACTTCGACGTCCGCGAGGAGGTCGGCGAGGGAGAGCCGGTGGCGGACGCGGTGCAGCGGGCGCAACGATCGATGGCGCGCCTTCGCGAAACCTTCGTGGCGCTTGCGAGCGGCTGAGCTACTCTTGAGGCCGTGAAGCGTGGGGATGCTTGGGCGAGGATTGCCCTGTCGGCGCTCATCTCGACGGGCCTCGCTGCTTGCCGCCTGGACAGCGGCGGACTGCTCGACGTGGACGCGGCTGGCGACGACGGCACCACGGCCGACGAAGGCGGTGACGATGTCTCACCGGCGGACGGTACGGCTGGGACGGACGACGGCGGGCAACCCGACCGGCACGACGAGGCATCCGCGGAGACCGGCGCGGACGGCGGAACAAACCCGCCGGCAGACGCGGCGCCCGACGCCGGGGCGGTCGTGGCGGACGCCCGACACGACAGCTCTTCCGACGCCCGGCCCGACGCGCCTGCGGACGCCCTCGCGTCCGACGCGCCGGCGGATTCGGTAGCCGACGCGCCTGCGGATGGGGTCGCGCCCATCGACGCCCCCGCCGACACGGGCCCATTGCCGATTGTCTGGGACGGGGGGAGTATCGCCGATCCGCAGTTTTACGACGGCGACTGGGTGAATTTTTGCGTGGCCCTCGTGGCTTGCGGAGCGATGCCGAACGTCAGCGCGTGCGTCGGCCTCCTTCACCAGCCGTCCTCGCTGGACGCGCTCATCCCATCGCTCGACATCGTCGACGCCGTCGACAACGTCCAGCCCAACTGCAGACAAGTCAAAAGGGCCCTGGGTGGGGGTGTCGCGTGTGCGAGCGTGACTGCGGACACGTGCGCTGGCGATTCGCTCACCACGTGTCGCTTCGGATTCACGATGACGATCGACTGCGGCGCTCTCGGGATGGTCTGCTCGAACGGAAGCGGCAACGCGGGGTGCGGCTTCGGCGATTGCGCGGCGTCGCAGGAGGGGGAGACGTACTGCGTCGGGCCCAACAACCTCGCCAAGTGCACGGCGGGCCGCTACGAGCCCCTGCTCGATTGCCAGACGTTCGGCGGCAAGTGCATCGGCCCCGCGGGAGGCGCCCAGTGCCAGGGGACAGGGGGGATGGCGTGCCACGGCGGGGCGAGCTGCGCTGGCAACTCGCTCGTCGAGTGCCTTGGGGGCCTGCCCGGGAGCATCGACTGCACGGCGCGCTACGACCCGAGCTTCACCTGTCTCGTGGACGACGCAGGGCTTCCCCGATGCGCCCGCGGAACGTCGTGCGATCCCTCCGTCGCCGTCGATACCTGCTTGCAAACGCAGCTGACATTTTGCAACGCGGGAACGAGCGATACATTCGATTGCGCCGTCAACGGGTACAGCGGCTGCGACGGGGGGAAGTGTTTTCCGTAAAGTCCAATGGCTTGCAAGGCGCCCCCCCCAAAAGCCGTGCCTCTTCGAGTCTTTGCTTGGGCGGCGACGATGCAGACGACAGGCAGGCTCGCGGCTTGATACGGCAGTCGGTACGTTCTCAGGGCTTGCTGGCCAACCCGACACCAGCGCCCGACAGCCCGGAGGCCGAGGCGCTCGCCTCGACCAACCTTTCGACGGGCGCAGCCCAAGCATTCTGCGGGTAGGGAAACCCAGCGACCTGGGCCGGCGTTCTCGGCTGTGACGAGCCGGAATACGGCGGGCCACCGCTCAGCGGCCCGGAATATTTCAACCTGAATCGTGACCCCTCCCGTACCAACCAATGGGAGTCGAGCGTAGATGCACCATTCTGACCGCACCGTCCTTCGTCCATCGATGGCCGCGTCGTATTCACTGCTCGACGCCGACGAACATTGGGTAGCCACGATGCCGATGAAGCTCCGTTCTCATGTCCGCGCGCGGTCGAAGTCCGCTGCATGCGATGGAGGGCTCTCGCCGAATCGCGAGGGTGCCCGTCCGGTCGTCGTCCAAGACGGGGCCATGGTACAGCTCTATGCGCTGGTCGAACGAATCGCAGCCGCGCCCATCAACGTTCTTGTGTTGGGAGAGACGGGGGTTGGCAAAGAGGTTGTCGCCGAGATGATCCATGGTCGTTCATCCCGGAGCACGGCGCCATTCGTTCGGATCAATTGCGCCGCCATCCCGGATTCCCTGATGGAGAGCGAACTATTCGGGCATGATCGGGGGGCGTTTACCGGTGCGATCTCGCACAAGCCGGGCCTTATCGAAGCGGCCCATGGTGGAACGGTCTTACTCGACGAGGTCGGCGAGCTACCCCTCACCGTGCAGGCGAAGCTGCTTCGAGTGGTCGACACCAACGAAGTCACGCGCGTCGGGAGCGTGCGCCCGCGCGCGATCGACGTTCGGTTCGTGTCCGCCACCAATCGCGACATCGCCTTAGACATCTCGCACGGGGCGTTTCGCGCCGATCTTTTCTTTCGCTTGGACGGCATCACCATCGAAGTCCCCCCCTTGCGCGCGCGTCCGGATGATATCCTTGCGCTCGCACAAGTGTTCCTGACCGATGCGGTCGCGCGCACGGGGGTCGCGGACGCTCCACAGTTCACGCCCGAAGCCGTGCGCCGATTGCTCGAGCATCCGTGGCCCGGCAATGTCCGCGAGCTTCGCAACGTCGTCGAGCGCGCGCTGCTGGTCCGTTCGAGCGCTGAAATCGGCCCTCTGGATCTCGCATTGCGCCCGGTGGGAGCCACCGGGGTCGCCAGGTTGCCACTCTCGCCGGTTCTCGCGCCCCTCCGACGCGACGGCGAACGGGAGCGCATCCTCGATGTGCTGAATCAATGCCTTTGGAACCAGACGCGGAGCGCCAAACAGCTCGGAATGGCGCGTCGCACCTTGGTCCGGAAACTGGCCGCGTACGATATCCCGCGCCCGCGCAAGCAACCTTCGGCCGCCGCGGAGCTCTGACCCACCTCGACGGCCGCATCAGCGGATGCTGCCGAAGCGCCGTCGTCGCGCCAGTCTGGCGCGACTAGCGCCGCCCCCCTTGGCGCAGTTCGAGACATCCGCGCGATCGGAGAGCGAGCCTGGCGTCGAGACTGCATGATTCCCGTTCGATTTGGCTTGCCGCGAACTTCTCGTTCGCGAGCTTGCAGCGGCACGGGCGTTGCTGACGCAGGCGGCAGAACCGGCGACCATTCTTCGCCGCTGAGGTAAAGCGAATGAAACATTCCCAATCGATTCGATCTATTTCAAGTTTCGGGCTGCTTATGACGTCCGTCCTAACCGGTTGCGCGCTGAACTCGCAGCCGGAGCCCGGCGACGAGGCAATCGGGTCGACGTCGCAGGCATCCACCGTAGTCCCCGGTGACAAGGGATTCGTGTGGTCGAACAACGCCACGGGATCCTTCAACGCCGTCCCGAGCTTCTCGTACAATTCCTCGGGCGGAACGAACCATATCACCCAGACCACTACGGGAAGCTACAACGTCGATTTCCCTGGTCTCGGCAGCGTGGTCGGAGGCCACGTTCAGGTCACCGCGTACGGCAGCGGCAGCGAGCGCTGCAAGACCAACGGCTGGCAATCGATCGGCAGCACGCTCCGGGTCCTCGTGTCGTGCTTCGACACGACGGGCGCATTCGTGAACACCCTGTTCACAGCCAGCTATATCCGAAGAAGCGACCAGCCTGGCGCGGACACCGCCTACGTTCTCGCTGGCATCCCGTCCAGCCCGTCGTACAACACCACGGGTAGCCCCTACTCTTGGAACTCAGCCGCCGCTGGCGGGGCCGCGATCACGCATACGCCCGGCACGGGATCCTACGTCGTCACCTTGGCAGGGCAGAACATGAGCGGCGGCACGGTCGAAGTCACCGCGCTCGGGGTTTCTAGCGAGTACTGCAAGGTCGCGGGCTGGGGCGGGAACATCATCAACGTGGCGTGCTTCAACGGTGCGACCGGTCAACCGGCCGAGTCGATATTCACGGTGCTCTTTAGCTCGAAGTCGCCCAATAGCACGCCGAGCTCCACCTATGCCTGGGCGAACCAGCCGAGCAGCGCCAGTTACCATCCGAGCGCGACCTACGAGCTGGGCCTCCTCAACGTCGACACTAACTCGAGTCCCATCGTCGTGCCGACGCCGGCCACGATCACGCGCTCGTCGCCAGGGCGGTATCTAGTGCAATTTCCGTCCATGGCCTCCATCGTCTCGACCCCCTCCAACGTGAAGGTGACGGGCTACTTGAATAGTTCCGACACCTGCAAGGTCGTCGGCTGGTTCCCGAGTGGCGCGGACGCCTTCGTGAACGTCGCTTGTTTCAGCGCAACCGGCACTCCGGTCGACGCCTACTATACCATCACGTACTCGTCTTTCGCATACACGATCGGCTGAGAGCAACCGCCGAAGCTCGCCTTTCGCAAGGCGGCCCGCCGGGGAGCGTAGCCGATGCGTTGCGCTTCGTGAGACCCGAGCCAGTGCACCGCCGCATGAGCCGCATGACAAGAGTGCGGCGGCGGTGCGCTCGCGGGCGGGCGAGGGGGCGCGATCAGAGATCTGAAGTGGGCCCCGATTTTAGGACCCGGGGTTAGCGCAGAGCGCGACGGCGATTTCCAAGCACAGCTTGATGCTGCTCATGGCTTCGCCTCGAGCACGAGATTGAAGGGCGTCTCCGTCGCGCGACGGAACTGGCGGAACCCCGCGGCCGTGACGACCCCGCGAAGCCGACTTTCACCGGCCTGCGCTCCCAGCGCGAGCCCGACCTCCTGCGACTTGGAGGCTGGCGTGCAAATCATCGTCGAGGCCGAGTAAAAGATTCTCCCGATCGGGTTCAGGTTGCGCTCGAGCTGGTCATGGGCGAAGGGCTCGACGATCATCCACGATCCGTCGCGGGCCAGCGACGAGAGTACGTGGCGCGCCGCGCCCTCCGGATCACCCATGTCGTGCAGGCAGTCGAAGAACGCGACCAGATCGTAGCCGGTGCCTTGAAATGTCTTCGCCGACGCGACCGCGAACGTGATTCGGTCTGCGACGCCGGCCGCGGCGGCGGCCCGCTTCGCCGTTTCGATCGATTCGGGGTGGTAGTCGTACCCGTGAATCGTGGCGCGCGGGAACGCCTTGGCCATGAGGATGGTGGACGCCCCGTGTCCGCATCCGACGTCCGCCACCCGTCCGCCGGCTTCGAGCTTCGCCTTCACGCCGTCGAGAGCGGGGATCCACGAGTCGACGAGATTGCCCGCGTAGCTCGCTCGGAAGAACTTCTCGGTGCCTTCGAACAGGCACTTGTCGTGCTCGTGCCAGCCGAGACCTGCGCCGCTGCGGAAGACCTCGGTCACCTTGTGCTCGTCTTTGAACATGCTCATCGCGATGAGAAACGCGCCCGGCACGTAGGCCGGGCTCTGGGGGTCGGCGAGCGCGAACGCCTGCTCGTCAGTCATCCGGTACTTCTTCGACGCCGCGTCGTACTCGACGTATCCTGACGCGGCGTTGGCCGCGAGCCACTCGGCGACGTAGCGCTCGGCGGTTCCCGTGCGACTCGCGATCTCGGCGGGCGTGGCGGGCCCCTTCGCGAGCTCTCGGTAGAGGCCCAACTTGTCGCCGAGCACGATGAGCGGCGCGTGAAGCACGGCGCCGAGATCACCCACGAAACGACCCATGAACTCATCCAGCTTCTTCTGGTCGACTGACATCGCGTCCTCCATCGGTGTGCGGTTGGCGGAGGCGAACATGGCCGCTGCTCGGTTGAGCCCCCGTTTGAACGGCCGTAGAAACGCATGTACCGTGCGCGCACCCATGCGGGGGCCATCCGCCGAGGTTGTCGACTCGCCTAGCCTCGAGGTTCGCTTGCTCGGCGAAATCGCGGTCATCCGCCATGGTGCGGCAGTCGCGTTGCCCCCATCGAAGAAGACGCGTGCCCTCCTCGCGTACCTGGTCTTGACGCCTGCGCCCCAGTCGCGCCAGAGGCTGTGCGATCTCTTGTGGGACGGCCCGGACGACCCGCGCGCGGCCTTGCGATGGAGTCTGGCCAAGCTCCGACCCGTGTTGAACGACCCAGGCGCCGCCCGCCTGGTGGCCGACCGCGACCGAGTCGCGTTCGAAGCCCTCGGGGCGCGCGTCGATCTGTTCGCTGCCCTGGCCCACACGTCGTCGGGGGTGGCCTCCGCTAGCACCGAGGCACTGCGCGCTGCGGCCGAGGTTCTCTCCGGCGATTTTCTCGAAGGGCTCGAGATGCCCGATTGCTACCGCTTCCACGAGTGGTGCACGGCCCAGCGAGAGCGCGTGAGGGCCCTTCGCCTGTCCGTGCTCGATGCGCTGGTGGAGCGACACGGCGACGATTCACCGGAAGATGCGCTGCGCCATGCCCGGCAGAGGCTTGCCGTCGACGCGCTCTCGGACGTCGCCCACGCCGCCGTCGTGCGGCTCCTCGCGAGGCTCGGCAGGAATGCCGAAGCCCTGGCGCAGGTCGACGCTTGCCGCCGGATCCTCGACCGCGAGCTCGGGGGGCGGCGCTCTCCGGCGCTCGAGATCGCACGCACGGAGATTGGCAAGGCGTCGCCGGCCCGCGTCGACCGTTCGAGCGCCGACACGCCGGTAGCTCCTTCGCGGGCCCAGGTGCCGGCGCTTCCGGCTTTGCAACCAGCGCCCGGCGGCAAGCCCCTCCAGCACGCCTCGGCGCTCGTGGCGCGCGCTGCGGAGCGCGGCGTACTCGAAGATTTGGTCCGCCTCGCCGGCGAAGGCTGCGCGAACGATGTCGTCCTGCTGTCCGGCGAACCCGGGATCGGCAAGTCGCGCTTGCTCGACGAGCTCGGGTTCCTTGCGGTGGCCCGAGGCGCGACCGTGCTCGCGGGGCGCGCGTTCGAGGCGGAGGCGATGCGCCCGTTCGGCATCTGGGTCGACTTGCTCGGCGGCGTCGCCGGCGACGTTTCGGACGGCGAGGTCAGGCAGCATCTCGCTCCGCTGTTCCCCGAGCTCGGAACCGCGCCGAGCGACGGGGAATCCAGGGCGCACCTCTACGACGCGGTCGGCCGGCTTCTTCGCGGCTTGTCGGGGCGTGCGCCGGTGATCCTGGTGGTCGACGACCTGCACTGGCTCGACGAGGCGTCCTCGGCGTTGCTCCACTACGTCGCCCGCGTCTCGGTGGGCGCGCGCCTGGGAATCGCGTGTGCGACCCGCGGCGGCGAGATCGAAGACAACCCGGCTGCTCTGCGCTTCGTGCGCGCGCTCCGCCGCGAGGGGCGGCTGCGGCACCTCGTGCTCGCTCCGCTCGACGAGGCGCAGACGGGCGATCTCGTGCGCAGCTCCGTCGAGGGAGAGGTCGACGCGGCGCGTGTGTTCCGTGAGAGCGGAGGCAATCCGCTGTTCGCGCTCGAAATGGCCCGGGCCCTCTCGACCGGTGCGCCCGACGGTCGGCGGGCCCTCGAAGACATGATCGAAGAGCGCCTCGCCCGCCTGGACCCGCGGGGCCGCGATCTGGTCCTGTGGGCGGCGGCGCTCGGGCGCGAGTTCGACCCGGAGAGCCTCGCGGCCATCGCCGGCGAGTCCCTGGTGAGCACGATCGCCGCGTTCGGCGACCTCGAGCACAGGGGCCTGGTCACGAGCCGGGGTACTCGATACGCGTTCACGCACGAGGTCGTGCGCAAGGCGGCGTACCGGCAGCTCTCCGGGCCGCGACGGCGTCTCGTCCACCTCGCCATCGCGCGCGCCCTCGCTGCCGGGCCGGACCCGGGCGCCGCCTGGGGCGACGTCGTGCACCACGCGACACTGGCCGACGACCCGATGCTCGTGGCGACGGCCTGCGTCGCGGCGGGCGAGCGCGCGCTCCGAACGTTTGCGCGGCGCTCGGCCAGAGATTTCGCCGCGCGCGGCCTCCTGCAGACCTCCCGTCTCGGGCTGGGCGGCCTCGCGCTGCGTGTCGATTTGCTGAAGATCGCTGCCCTCTCGGCCGCTATGAGCCCCGAGCGCCACGCCGCGTTCGAGCAAGACGCCGAAGACGCGGTGCGCGTCGCGCGCGATCATGGCCGCCCGGAACTGGCGGCCAAGGCCCTCTTCGCGCTCGGCTTCCTTCGGAGCGCGCGCGGCGATTTCGAGGGCGCCCACGAGGTGACGCTCGGTGCCGCGGACGCCGCGCGGTCGACTTCTCCCGCGGAGAGCCTCCCGACCCTCGCCAACACCGGCTTCTGTCTGGCCATCATCGAGCGCGAGCTGCCCAAAGCGCGGGCGATACTCGATGAGGCCGCCGAGACCGCACGCTTGCTGCGCCTGTCGGTCGTGGACATCGAGCTGGGCGACGGCTACCTGGCGCACATGGCGGGCGACCTGGCGCACTCGAGGACGGCGCTCGGCCGTGCCCTCGGCCTGTCGCGAGCGCAGGCCGACGTCTGGCGGGAGTGCATGGCCCTCATCGAGCTCGCGAAGATCGCCATCGAGAGCGCAGCCTGGGGCGCCGCGCACGGGTATGCCGCGGATCTGCGCGCTGTGGCGCAGAAGCTGAGCGGCGAGGGCAGCGAGGGAACGATCGCGGACGCATTGGACGCACTCGCGTTTCGAGGCTCCGGCCACGCCGAGGGTCCCGGCCGAGTCGCAATCGCGATCGAAGCGCTGAGCGCGGCCGACGCCCGTGCGATGCTGGCGTACGTCCTCACCGTTGCCGCCGAGATGGAGCTCGAATGCGGCGCGCTCGATGTCGCGAGCCGCCTCGCCGCGCGGGCGCTCGCTGCGGCCGAGCCCCTGGGCAAACCGAGCGCGCTCGTTCTCGCGCATGTGGTCATCAGCCGTAGCGCCGAGGCCCGGGGCGATGCGTCGGTCGCAGGCGAGCACCTGTCCAAGGCGCGCGCTTTGCTTGCGCATCCGTACGGGGTATCGAAGCGCGCACGCGGCGCTGCGATGGAGCTCGTGGCGCATTCCAACGCTCGAGCAAACGCCGGTGAACACGGGCAGGGCGCAGGTTGAGCGTGGAGGTGACCCATGGCGCGAGTGATGGTCGAGCAGGTGTTTTCGGAGCCGTTTACCGACGAGCGGTACGCGGAGTTCGCCAAGCGAGTCGATCCATGCATCGAAGTGCGAAACGGCGCCTGGCGGCGAAGCGCCATGGCGGTCGACCGGCTTCGCGTGGTATGCGAGTTCGAGGCGCCCGACGCCGACTCGGTGCGCGAGGCGTACCGTGTCTCCGGCGTTCCGTACGAGCGCATTTGGACCGCGAATGTCTTCGCCGTCGAGGACTACCCCGAGTCGATGAAGAAGCTTCAGGGCGTGCTCTCGAGAAAGCCGGGTTGAGCGGTATGAAGATCGTCCACGTCGCGCGCGTTGCCCCGTTCGTCTTGCTCGCCGCCGGTTGCGCGACGCAGCCGCCGGCCAGCGCGCCTGCGACGACCCCCGGTATGGCGGCTGCGCCTGTCTCGGCCCCGACTGCTCAGGCCAGTCAGGCTACGGAAGCTCCGGCGACGCCCTCCGCGATCGCCGTCGCGGGCGGACTGCGGGTCCTCCTGAAGGCCTCGGCCACGGGAGTTCAGATTTACACGTGCAAGCCCACGGAGAGCGCTCCTGGCGCGTACGAGTGGACCCTCAAGGCGCCCGAAGCGGACCTCTTCGACGACAAGGGGCAGAAGATTGGCAAGCACTACGGCGGTCCGACGTGGGAATCGACCGACGGGAGCAAAGTCGTCGGAAAGCTCCGGACCAAAGTGGACGCGCCCGACGCGACGGCCATCCCCTGGTTGCTTCTCGACGCGAAGTCGACCGAAGGCACGGGAGTCTTCAGCGACGTGAAGAGCATCCAGCGTGTGGGAACTTCAGGTGGAAAGGCGCCGGCCGTCGGCTGCGATGCCGCGCACGTGGGTGCCGAGACCCGCGTCGGCTACGCGGCGACGTATTACATGTTCGGTTCCTGAAGCGGCGCGCGTCGCAGCGCGCTGCCCGGTCTCTCCACCCGGTCGTACAGGCGCGCCCGGTGGGCAAAATCACAGCAGCCGAGCTCGGGTGAGCCATCGGCGGGCCGTCCTGCAACTGCATGGCGTGGAGATGCTGCGTCTCGTAGACGGCCGGCGGGCCGGTCCAGCCATTCGGCGGCCCCCCGTTCTCCGGCCCGTTCCCCAGGCGGATGTCTCCGCCGCCGTTGTTGCCCAAGCGGATGTCTCCGCCGCCCGGCCCAAGGCTGCCGCCCCCACGTTCGCGTGCCTGTACCGCATGTGGTTCGGTCACGTCGTCCGGTGGCTCGCGACCCTCGGGGCACCCAGGGCGGACATCGAAGACTTGGCCCAAGAGGTCTTTCTCGTCGTCCGCCGCCGTCTCGACGATTTCGACGGGCGCAACGCAGCGGGGTGGCTTTATCGAATCGCCAGCGGCCAGCTTCGGCAACACCGGCGTCGCTCGTTTTTTCGGGCCTTCTTTGCCGGCCGCGAGCCGATCGAGTTGGAGGAGATTCCTCACGATCGACCGAGCGTGCTGGCAGAGATGGAGACCAAGCAGAAGCAAGAGCTGCTCGATCGCATTCTGTCTCGGATGAGTGAAAAACGCCGAGTCGCCTTTCTCTTGTTCGAAATGCAAGGTTACAGCGGGTCTGAAATCGCCCGTATCCTCGACGTTCCCGTGAACACCATCAAGACGCGCATCCACCACGCTCGTAAGGATTTCGTCCGACTTCTGGCGGAGCACAAAGAGGCGAGCGACGCCGATCGGTAGCCTCAGAGAATTTGCAAGAGCTCGATGTCGAATACGAGCATTCCGGCGGGCGCATCCTCGCTTGCGGGGTGGTCGCCATAGGCGAGGTTCGCCGGCATCCAGAATCGCATCTTGTCGCCGACGACCATAAGCTGGAGGCCTTCCTTCCAGCCCTTGATCAGCGAGTTCACGGTGAAGGTACCGGGACCATCGCGAAGGCGCGAAGAATCGAACAGGAGTCCGTCGGTGGTCCAGCCCGAGTAGTTGGCGACGACCCTGTCGTTCGGCCTCACGTGCGCCTTGCCGGTCCCCGCGGTCAGCACGCGATATGCAAGTCCGGAGGCTGTCACGGTGGCGGTCTTCGGAACCGCCGCGACGTCCTCGGGGCGCTTGGGCGAGGGAATGATCTCGACGAGCTCGATCTCGTAGGTCAGGTCTCCGATAGGCGCGCCCGCGGGCGGACTCTCGCCATAGGCGAGCTTCGCCGGGATCCAGAGCTTGCGCTTCTCCCCCACGACCATTTGCTCGAGCGCCTCGGTCCACCCAGGGATCATTTGGGTGAGTGTGAAGAGAACGGGCCGCCCGCCTGGCAGAGACGAGTCGAACATCGTGCCGTCTTTCGTCCAGCCCGTGTAGTGGACCCGCACCCGGTCCGACAGGGCGGGGTGATCGGTCCCCGTGCCCGGATGCAGCACCATCATCCGTAGCCCCGAGGCGGCCGATGGGGACGCGTCTTCGCCCACCGGCGCCGACGCGATCCCGCCGGCCGGCCTTCTGCCGCACCCCGCGACGATCGCGAGCGCGCTCACGCCGGCCCGGGCCGCGCCCGCCACTCTGGGCTCTGGAGACATGCGTGCAGTCCTCCTCTTCTCCACAAGGACTCTATCCGGGCGAAGCGTTCCACGGGGATGGCGGACCGCGGTGTGCGCCCGAGTCGGGCCGTCTCGGGAGCAGCGCCACCAAGATGCGCTCATGGCAGATATTTCTAGTAGGTCGGCGCTTGTCCATTTCGGAAAGCGACTACCGTAGAACTCTTTCTCGGTGCACAGTCCTTACTCCTTCAGGAGAAGCACCTCCTTGTTGGAAGAGGCTCGGATGGCAAAACTAGGACGGGCTCGCGTTCCGGGAAACAAGCTGTACTCCTCGTTGCTGCTGCTGGGAGTGCTCGGTGCCGCCGCTTGCGCGGCGCACATCGGGGATCCCCCCGGTTCCGGGGGAGGACCAGCGGGTGCCTCCGGAGCGGGGGCGGCTGCGGGCTCGACCGGCGGACGCACGGGCGCCGGGTCCGGGGGCGGCACGGGCGCCGGGAGCGGCACGGGCGCCGCGAGCGGATCAGGGTCGGGCGCAGCGAACGGGGCCGGGCCGGCGATGTCGTCGCTTGCGGTGAACCCGGCCGACGTCCGTCTCGCGGACGCCGACCCCACGACCGGTCCCTGTGCCGTTTCGGGCGAGGAGCTCGTCCCGTTCCGGGTGCTCACGCGCTTGAACCGCGCCGAGTACGACAACACGGTGCGCGATCTGCTCGGCGACACGACGCATGTGGCGTTGAACACGCTCCCGACCGACTACGGCGACGGGGCGTTCGACAACAACGCGGCGGCCCTGACGATCGACCCCACGCTTGCGCAGACCTACCAGCAGTTGGCCGAGACGCTCGCGGAGAGCGCGATGGCCGCCGGTTCCCCGGGGCGCGCGCTCATCCTGGTGTGCAGCACGACCGACAACGCTTGCGTCACGCAGATCGCGACGAGCTTCGCCGCTCGAGCCTGGCGCCGCCCTGCCACGACGACCGAGGTCACCAACCTCATTGCGCTCTACACGGCCACGCGAACGGCCGGGTACACGTTCGATCAGGGGATCCAGATGATGATCGAGGGCGCGCTAACGTCGCCCAATTTCCTCTTCCGCCCGGAGATCGATCCCACGGTCAATTCGCCGAGCCAGCATCCTGTGAGCGGCTACGAGCTCGCGACCCGGCTGTCGTACTTCCTCTGGAGCACGATGCCCGACGCGGCGCTCGAAACCGCGGCCGCCGGCGGTCAGCTGGCGACCCGGGACGGCGTGCTGACGCAGGTCAAGCGCATGTGGGCGGATCCGAAGGCCAGCGCCTTCGTCAGCCGCTTCCCCGGCATGTGGCTCGATACGCTTAACGTCACGATCGCCAAGACGCCGGACGCGACGATCTTCCCGCAGTTCAACGCGACCCTGCAGGCTGCGATGCAAGGGGAGACCGCGGCGTACATGAGTAGCTTCATGACGGGCGACGTGAACTTCTTCGACTTCATCGACGCGAAGTTCACGTACGTGAACCAGACCCTCGCGACCTTCTACGGAATCCCGGGTCAGTTCGGCACGCAGATGACCCGTGTCGACCTAACGGGGAACACCGAGCGCGGAGGCCTTCTGACGCAGGCGTCGTTCTTGACTGTCGCCGCGGCACCGGAGCGGACGTCACCGGTCATGCGCGGTCAGTGGGTGCTGGCCCGCATTCTGGCCACGCCTGCGCCTCCGCCGCCGCAGAACGTGCCGCCCATCAGCGCAGCCACCCCCGCCGACGGAATGACTTTTCGCCAGAAGATGGAGGAGCACGCCAAGAACCCCGGGTGCTCGTCCTGTCACAGCATGATGGATCCGATCGGCTTCGGTCTCGAGAATTACGACGCGATCGGAGATTGGCGCACAACGGACAACAACCTTCCGGTCGACGCCTCGGGCACGCTCAACACCGGGCAGTCCTTCACGGGTGCCCTTGCGCTCGAGGCAATCCTCAAGACCGACGCGCGGGTGCCGAGCGCGGTGGTGCAGTACGTTCTGTCGTACGCGCTCGGTCGGAGCATCAGCAGCGCCAGTGACCAATGGGGCGCCGACCAGTGCGCCGTCGGCGCTTTGGCGACGGCGTTCCAGACGACGGACAATGGCCGCATGGCGGCGTTCGTATCGCGCGTCGCGGGCACGGACGCCATGCGTGCGCGGCGCGCAGCCCCGTAACTCGACGCATTCGGACGAAGCCAACTTTTTTGGAGCGAACTATGCCGAACAGCACGCAACGGTGGGCCGATCGCAACCTCTTCCGAAAGGGCCGGCGCTGGTTTCTATCCGCAGCGGGCGTCACCGTCGCGTTGCCCTACCTCGAGGCGCTCGACCCGAAAAGGGCGCAAGCTGCCCTCGGCACGGGGACGAAGAGGCTCTTTCTCTTCCACACCCCGGCGGGCGTCAACGTCACCTCGTGGGCGCCGTCGGGAACGGGCACCAACTTCACGCTCGGCCCGACGATGAAGGCCGTGTCCGACGCGAGCCTGCAATCCAAGGTGATGATCGTGACCGGCACGAGTGCGATCGGCGGTCCGCGCGGCCACACGTGCGGCATCTCTGGGGTGCTGACGGGCGTCCAGTGCCAGACCAACAGTACGTCGAACGCGGAATCGTTCGACCAGGTTGCGGCGGCGGCCATCGGGGCACAGACGGCGTTTCCCAGCATCGAGCTCGGGACGACCCACAACACCGAGAATCCGAACGCCGAGAGTGGCTACAGCACGGTCCTGAAGGACAACCTCAACTGGTTGAACGCCACTACGCCGCTGTCGCGGCAGATCATCCCTCTCACGGCGTTCAATCAGATTTTCGCGAACGCGAAGGGCGCACCCGCGGCTTCCGCGGCAGACGGTGGGGCGGCGGTGTTGAGCGTGAAGGACGCCATGCGAAAGAGCGTCCTGGACTACTCGCTCGCGGAAGGAACGGCGCTGAGCGCGCGGCTAGGCACTGCGGACAACGTGCGACTCACGCAATACTTGGACGGTCTTCGCGCGTTGGAGAAGCAGATCCAGATCACGCCGACCGTCGGTCAAACGGGCGTCTGCACCCCGGGCACTGCGCCGGCCGCCGGAAAGCCGTCCGACATTCAAGCGCACGTCAAGTTGATGCTCGACATGATCGTCATGGCGTTTCAGTGCGATCTGACGCGCGTCGCGACGTTCGCCTACGAGCATACGACGACCGAGATTCAGCATACCTTCCTCGGTGTCACCCCCGGCTACCATAGCGGCGTTACCCATCACAACAATCAGCCGGCGGCGCTGGCGAACTACACCACGGTCGGTGCCTGGTTCGTCAGTCAGTTCGTGTACGCGATCAAGGCTATGAACGCGATCCCGGACGGCTCGGGGACGATGCTCGACAACTCGGTGTCGATGCACTTCAGCGAGCTCAGTGACGGCAACTCCCACAGCAACGGGAACATGCCGATGCTGATCGCGGGAACGGCCGGAGGCAAGTTGCAGACGGGGCGCGTGGTGGCCGGCAGCGGACCGAACGAGCAGGCGCATTTGGCGATTCTTCAGGCTCTCGGCGCGCCCGCGACGTCGTTCGGGCGTGCGAAGGCACCCCTCTCCGGAATGCTCGTGTAACTGGGGCTCCGGGGGGGTCGCCTCGCCGGCGCTCGGCACGCTGGCCCCGGGGGTCGGGCCTTATGGCGTCAGATTGACTGGGGCGATCCAGATTACAGCGCCGCTTTGGTCGTCGCCTACGAACATGCGGCCGTCTGCCGCAAACTCGATGGGGGCCGGCCGTCCGTGGTCTTGGCGGCCGTCGTCCCAGCCCGTCGCGAACTCCAACATGTTGTTCGGATCCACGTCCGCCTGGAGCTCGCTCGATGGCAGCGGCATTCCATTGGGATCGATGGCGATTCCCACGACACGGGCGCCTTCATACGTTCCGACGTCTCCGTGGAGGGTGACGTAGGCCCGGCCGTTCCACGGCGCCGGCCACAGCCCGGTCTCGAACGCGATCCCGAACGGGGTGTGGCCGATGATGAATCCCGCGCTCTCTTGCGCCACGCCGGAACAGTCCGGCACCGCGCCGGTGTCCACGCACAACGTGCCCGCGTACGGGGTGTCCCGGGTCGCGCAGCACGGGAAGCCCCAATCGTCACCCTGATGGACCGGCATGACCTTTTCGCGGCCCGCTGCGCTCGCCGAATAGTCGAGCGCAAGCTCGACGGCGAGGCACACGTCGTGGTTCGCCTCGCAGCGAATGGCGATCGGGTTGCGGAAGCCCTTGGCGACGAGGCTCGTCGTGCCGTCGTCGTTCAGCTTGACGATCGCCCCACGGACCGTGCGCGTCGAATCGCACTCGTCGGATTGCGAGCCGCCGTTCGTGATGTAAATCGTGCCGTCTTGCGCCTGGTCGAACACTTTCGGCCAGTGCTCGGAGGCCTGCGGCCAGTTGCTCATGTCGGTCACGAGCTCGCTCGGGCCCGACGGCATCCGATCTCCCTTGTTGTAAGGGACCCGGCGGATGTTTGTGTTGTCCTGGTAGTAAAAATGGCCATTCGCGAACATCAGGCCCTGGACCGACGGTAGCGAGTCGAGGAAAGTGATGTTCGCGTCGGCGTTCCCATCGTGGTCGTCGTCCGCCATCACGACGATTCCCGCGATGCCATTGTCACGACCGCCAGTGGTCCCCGTCGTCGACGAGGCCGCGAAGAGCTCTCCGCCCGGGGCAAACTTCAATTGCCGGCACGTCTTGACGGTACCGAAGTAATGGGCGCAAAAGCCGGTGGGCACGCGGAGCCACGTGATGTCCACCGGGGCCGCCGGTGAGCCCGGTATCACCATCGGCCCTTGCGGCGTCCATACTACCGAGCCCGGAAGCGAGCAAAAAGAGCCTGCCGGCGGAGCGGCGTCGGGCGAGTACGGCACCGCCCCATCGGGGCTGCCGCCAGAGCTGCCGCTGGACGAAGAGCTTCCACCGGAGCTTCCTCCCGACGAAGAGCTGGCGTCGGGCAAGCCTCCGCTCGACCCGCCACTCGAGCTTCCGCCGGAGCTGTCGGCCAAGCTTCCGCCGGAGCCGTCGCCCGAGCCGTCGCGCGAGCCGTACCCCTCGCCCACGGTCGCGTCACCCGCATCGCTCGGGGCGCCAATCGGGTTGGGAATCGATTCCGTGCAGCCGACCAAGAGGGGCAGCGTGGTGACCGCGCCCATTCGTCGACCCCAACTCCACTTCGCCTCAGCCTTCATCCGGGGTACCTATCTCGATCCGATCCAGAATCGTGCGAGGAGTTCGTCGAATCGTGCGAACGAGCTCGTCGAATCGTGGCAGCTGCCGGCGCGCGGTTCAAGGGTCGACTCCGCACGAAGCGGGGTCGGACACCCGCGCCCAGGCGATCGCGACGCACATCCGCGTGGCGATGTCGGCGGGGAGCTCGTGCCCCACCGCGCCAAGGCTCATGAAGCGCGTCGGCAACCCAGCGGCGTCCGTCGCCTCGGCGAGCGCACGCATCGAAGCGCGAGCGCCGTCCTGGTCTCCGGCCGCGAGCACGATCCGCTGAACGCCCGCCGCGCGCAGGCGCGCTGCGTCTATTTCCAGTCGCATCGACAGGAGCACGAGGCCCGTCCACTTCCCTGGCTCGAACTTCGCGACCTCGACGGCGAAGTATGCGCCGTTCGAATAGCCGACCAGCGTGCCCCCCGCGGTGCGATCGAGCTTCCCGGGCGCGAGCCTCTCGGCGGCACGAAGCGCGGCGTGCACCGAGGGCGCCACGCTGGCATACGTCCCGCTCCACATGCGTCCATCGCCGAACGGAGCGTTGCCGCGCGGGCAGACGAGGAAGCCAAAAGGCGCCGAAGCGCGCTCGAAGTACCCGCAGGAGTCCTCCGGGCTCGCCCACATGCCGTGCAGGTACACGATCGGCGGACGCGGGACGGTCACGTCGGCCGGTGCGTAGGCAACGCCCCATGGTCCATGCGCGCGTGCCGACGCAAGAAGTACCCCTCCGAGCAGCGAGAACAGTGCCGTCATGGCCAATCGAACGAGAACGCCTTCTTGCTATTGTCCCCGGGGGCCAGATCGACGTCGAAGCCGACGCTCCGTATCCCGAGTCGCGCGCCAAAACGGACTCTCACGGGCGGCTCGGCACCGTGCAAGTCCGCGAGCGTGATCTCGACGATGTACCGACCGTGAGGGAGCTCCGGCCCGTCGAAGTAGATGTCTTCCACGTTCTGCCCGCCGCACCCCTCGTCTCCCGGGCAGTCTCGGTCGAGATGGAACCCGCTCGCCGTCGACCGCGTCCGCTCATCGGGCACGCGCTCGCTTCGCGGCGTGATCAAGACAAGGTTCACGTCCGCCGGACTGGTTCCCCACGCGATGACGAATTGCAATGGGCCCGTTTGCAGACCGCACCCCTCGTCGATGACCCCGTTGCAGTTGTCGTCCACCGCGTTGAAGCAAATCTCGGGTCCAGTAGGGGTGCATGCTTCCAACAGCGTCGTCCCGGGCGGTGGAGCCAAATGACTGGCCGTGCCGACCGCCGCGGGATCCGGTGCCCCGGCCCGAGCCGCTCCGCATCCGAATGCGCAAAGGAGGACCAAGGCGTGCCAGCGGTGCGTCAAAACGCCCTCAAATCCGAGCGCGAGCCCAAGCCCAAGCCCAAGTCAAAGCGCGAGCGTAAGCGCTACCGGCCCCCGAACCCCGGCGGCGGCCCTCCCTGCTGCTGCTGGGCCGCCTTCGGCGACTCCGGAACGGCCTCGGCGCTCGCCTTCGGATTCATGACCTCGAAAAACGCCTGCCGCGCGAGATCGCCGACCGGCCCCGGCTCGTACCGCAGCGCCATTAGCGCGCCCTTCTCTTTCGTGAACTTGAGAATGCGGATCGCTTCCGCGCGCTTGACGTCGTTGGCCCCCTTCGCGTCTTGAAGGAGCCGCCAGCGAAGCTGCACGCGGGTCATCGAATGCGGGCCGTTGTCGATCTCGATCGACTCGACCAGGTTGCGCCCCAGAATCAAGCGCGGCCAATCCTGCAGTTGGTCGTGCACTTTCACGTGCGCGATCGCCTCGGCGTTCTGCACCCAGCGCGCGATGTCGCCGCTGTCGTAGTTGCGGTCGCTCCAGTAGCCGAACGTCTTGTTGTAAACGTCCTTCAACTCCTCGATCGCTTCGGCGGGGCTGTTCGGGTCGTTGTACGTGGCGATCGCGCGCGCCGCCGTGTCGGCATCCGCCCCCAAAATCAGGGCCAGAGTCGCGTCGGCTTTGAGGCTCGCGTCGCTCAGTTTCTCGAAGATCTGCGGGACCATCGCGGCGGTGATTCCGCCCATCCCGATCGCTCGGGCCGCCTGGTGGCGAAGCTCGATGTCGGGGTTGCTCGGCGAGAGCAAGTCGACCAAGCCCGCGGTCGCGTCTCGCACCGGCCGATGGATCACGGCCTCGAGGTAGCACTGCCGGAGGAAGTTCGACTTCGGGTCGCCCTTGTTGCTTTCGTGGATCTTCTTCACCACGCTCGTCATCTGGTCGTCGCTCGCCACCCACGACAGAGCGAAGCACGCCTCCATGCGCGACTGCTCGTTCTCAAGGGGGTCTTCGAGGTACTTGACGAGCTGGTCGTACGCCTTCGGGTCGCCCCACTGCGCGAACCCGTCAGCCGCGCCGACGCCTAGCGCTCGGAGGGTCATCCCGAGGATCGTCAGACCGCCTTGCATCAGCGAGTCCCACGACACGTCGAGCTTCTTGTTGCGGCGGTGTAGCTGCTTCTCCAGGATACGCCAGCCGGCCGGGTCTTTGGTCCAGCCCAGGTATCGAAGGGCGCTTTGCGCCGTCGCCCATTCCTCGGGGAAGGGGGGCTGCGCGCCTTCGTTGGGCAGCTTCAGCTTGGGGTCGGACCACTTCTCGAGCATCGGGACCGCACGCCGCGATCCGATGAGTGCGAGGAAGCGCATGCCGTTCGCGTGGGGTTGCGGCTTGTTCGCCGGGTCGACCCAGAAGAGCACCCCGTCTTCCGCCGTCTTCAGGAGATAGTCGCGCTTTTCGGGGTGCAGCACCGCCAAGTCGGCGAGCATGCGCGCGGCGTACACGCGCTCGTTGTCGTCGCGACGTAGCTCCGGCCAGTCGACGTCGTTGTAGAGCTTGAGAGGGTCTTGCGACATACGCCAGCCGAGCACCTCGGCCGCGCGTACGTCGCCGATCTCTGCCATGCGCATCGCGGCCTCGAGCCGCCAGTGCGCGGAGCCCCTCGAATTGCTTTGAATGTACTGGTAGAGGGCGTCCCCGCCGCGGGGATCTTCGAGCTCCTTGATCATGTCGAAGATCTGCTTGGTCTGGAACTTCTCGGTCTCGGCTCGGTCGTGGTTGATCGTCCGGAGGGCGAGCACGAGGCCGTTCGCGCCCATGCCATCGCGTAGCGCCTGGAGGAACTTCTCGCGCGACGGCTTGTCCGCCTTGCTCAACGCGTCGACCAGGGGCTGGGTCGCTCTCTCGTTGCCTATCTTGCCGAGGCCGACGGCGGCTTCGCGGGCCACTTCGACCACCCGGTCGTTGACCAGCTTGATCAGCGTGTCGGTCCACTTCGGGTCGGCGTCGCGCGACAGCGTGGTTGCGACGAGCTGCCGCACGCTGTCGCTCTCGTCGGGGGCCAGCGACGCGAGCTTGTCGATCGGCACGAGCGCCGCGAGCAAGTCGGCGTCGAACGCGGGGTACCCGTCGAGCTTTTCGATCTGCGCCAAGTGGCCGAGGCGGTACTCGGCCATGATCGCGTCGAACGCGCTCGATTCCTTGAGCACGACGAGCGCCCAGCAGACCTGGGGCTTGTCGGTGCTGTTCGCCTCGGCGAGCGCCTTGACCAGCAGCGGTTTGGCGGGGTCGGCTGCGGGGGAGCCGAAGTCGACCAGGGCCATCGCAGCCACGCCGCGCACCGTATGGTCGACCGCCGACAGTCCTTTGGCGATCGAAGGCAGGCTCTGCGTGTCTTTTGCCCAGGCGAGGTGGATGAACGCCTCTTGGCGCAGGCGCGGCTCGTTCTCGGCCTCGGCCCATTTGCGCCAGCGCGGAGTTTGCTCGGCCTTGGGCAGCAGCTGGATCTCGAGGATCTCTTTGTTGACCGCCTCTTTCGTCAGCGATTGCTCCTCCGTGTGGACGCTCATGAACGCGAACACCGCGGCGCCGGCCACGAGCAGAATGCCGATCAAGATGGCGACGGGCTTGAACGCTCCGCGTTTGAAGTTGCCGTCTTCGGAGGCGAATGCCGGGTTGTTCATGACGTCCTCGGGTTCCGACCAGCCCGGCGAGCCGGGAACGTGGCGTCGGGGTGGGCGGCACGATACCGCATGGGCACCGGGGGCGACGCCGCAAAAGAACTTCGGCGCCCGCTCGCTTGCGCTCTGCGTTACAGGTTGCCGCCATGGATGTCGTGGCAACGGTCGTGGTCGCCGCGGGTGTGGTCATCGAGGGCGGCCGGGTCCTCGTCGCCAAGCGCAAGGCCGGGACCCACCTCGAGGGCGCTTGGGAGTTTCCGGGTGGAAAAGTGCAGTCTGGGGAGGACCCGCGCGAAGCGCTATGCCGCGAGCTCCGGGAAGAGCTCGGCATCGACGTCACGGCGGGCGAAATCGTGGAGGTGACATTCCATCGGTACGATGACGCGCACAAAGCCGTGCTGCTCCTTTTCTTCGAGGCCGCTCGTCTCCCCTCGTCACCTGAGCCGTCCGCCCTCGACGTGGCCGACTTCGAGTGGACGGACGCCGAGGGGCTGTCGCCCGACCGGTTTCCTCCCGCGGACGTCGCCGTCTTGAAGAAGGTGCGGGCAATGTTGGGGTGAGCTACGCGGTGGCCCCATGCCCTACGTGAAGATCGAGTCCCGTGAGTTGCTCGACGCCGCGATCGGCGATCTCGCCGACCGAATCGTACAGGCCGCTCGCGCCATGCCGGAAGAGACCGCGTTCGCAGGGCTGCTCAACTACGCGTGCACCTCGCTGGCGATGCGCGTCGTCGAGGGCCGCTTCGGTCGCTTGCGCTACGGCACGATCGCCACGGTCACCGGCGTCTTCAAGAACGTCGCGGACGAGTTCTACCGCCGCGTTGCGGCCGCGTACGAAGACCGGCAGATCGCCAAGAACGGGGATGTGCCTCTTTACGAGTCGTACGCGCGGCGAATTCGAGACGAGTAGCCCCCCCAATCCGGCGCCGACCCGCCGGATGGAAGACCGCCGTTATGGTGTGCAGTTCGAGACGTCGATGCTGTTGCCCGTCGCATTGACGATGCCCAGATCGCAGACCCCGCCCGCGCACGTCCCGTTGTTGCCGCAGGCGCCTGCATTGAGAGTCAGGGCGTGCACGCCGGTCGCGCAGTTGAAGGCTCCGAAGGTGTTGCCGGTCGCCTGAAGCGCTCCCGCGTTGTTCCTCACGTCGAAGCATAGGCCGGCACCACCGTTGTTCCCGGTGCCGAGAGGCTCTTGGAAGATGTTGCCTCCGTACGTGCCCCCCGCGTCGACCGCGCTTCCCACGTCGATGTTGCTGATGTCATTTCCGCCGACGCCCGCTGCAGCGCTCACGATGAGACCATTCACCTGGTTTCCCAGCGCCACGCTGTTGCGAAGCATCACGTTCGACCCGCCGACGAATCGCAGACCGTTGCCGTTGGTGTTTCCGAACGCGATCAGCCCGCGAATCGAATTGAGCGGCGGGGTGCCCGGCGTCTGCTCGATCCAGACGCCCGCGAGATAATTGCGGTTCGTCGTGACCGTGCCCGTGCCCGTGGTGCGATCCACGACCGTCGCCGTCAGGGTGATCGAGCCGTTCGCGTCCACGTTGATGCCATGGTTGGTGTTCGCGTCGAAATGCGTCGGCGTCCCGCCGGTCGGCACGTCGATGAATGCCTGGCCATTGGCCGTCACGTGCAGGCCCGCCTTCCGCGCTGCGTTCGTGCCGTTCAACGTCGACGTCACTCCGGCGCCGATTCGTACGATGCCCGTGTTGTCGACGAGAATTCCGTCGTCCACGAAGGTCGTCACGACCACATTGGCGATCTGCGGGCTGTTCGCGACGGTCACGCCGGTGCCGGTGTCGACGAGGATGCCGACCGTGGCGTTGTTGTTGCCGCTCCCGCCGTTGATGGTGAGCGCTGGATTGGTCCCGGCGTCGCCGAGCGTGCCGCCGTTGATCCCGGAACCGGGCGCGGTCAACGTGAAGCCAGACGTGCCGTCGGGTACGTCCACTTCGACCGCGCCGCCTGTCGTCGTCAAGGTCACGTTCGCCGGTAGCGCGATCGGGAACGTTTCGCCCGCCATTACGGTGGAAGGACCGAGGACTTCGATCCGGGTCGCGCTGACCGGGGCGCCGATCACCTGGAGCGCGCGCGCGATCGTCTTGAACCCGCAGCCCGCCGTCGTGCCGTCGCCGGTGCCCGTCTGATCACTTCCGCTGACCGGGTCGACGACGTACGTGCCGCCGGTGGCTGCAGGACACACGGTGCACGCGTTGTTGACGCACGCCGCATGGGGGTCTCCGAGCTTCGCCGCGCAGTACGCCGCGGCGTTGGCACCTGGGCAGCAGGCGTTGGCGCCAGCGCCCGGCTCGCACGTCCCGGTGCAGCAGATATCCGCCGCGTTCACCGGGCAGACGCCGACCCCAGCTCCCGAGCTCACGCCCGCATCGACCGCGCAGGTGCCCGCGACGCACGCGCCGGTCGCCGTGTCGCAGATGGGACCCGCCGCTACGCCGGCGCACTGCTGATCGTCGGTGCACTTGCCGCAGACATTCGGCGTGGAGGCACCGCAGAGCCTGCCGTTCGGGTTCCCCGCGCAATCGCCGTTGTTCCGGCAGTCGCCCGGCGCGCACACGCCGGCCAGGCACAGGTACGGCATCGACGCGCTCCCGTACGCCGTCCTGCAATGGCCGTCGTCGGCCGCTCCCGCACAGTGGGAGCACACGTTCGCCTTGCAGAGGCCCAGGGTGCCGTTGTCGCTGCACTTCGTGTTGTCCGCGCCACAGCCGGGGTTGCCGTCCGACGCGTCGGCCCCGATGGGCGCGTCATTCGCGGCCCCGTCGCTCGCGTCGGCCTTCGTCGAAGAGTCGACGCCGCCGTCCGACGCATCGGGCTTCGTCATCGACGAGTCGCCGCCGCTCGAGCCCCCGGTGGTCGAATCACCCGGGTTCGCGTCGCTGCCGGTCGTCGAGTCGCCGCTGGTCGACGAGTCGCCCGCGGTCGAGGCGTCGCCCACCGTCGAGTCGCGACCGCTGTCGGCGGGTCCTCCGCTCCCGCTCGAAGACGAGGAGGACGACGAAGACGACGACGACCCGCTGGACGAGGAGGACGACGACCCGCCCGAGGACGACCCGCTCGAGGACGACGAGGACGATGACGACGACGAGCCATCATTCCCGCCGCTGTCGGCGACGCCCATGTCGACAGGGGTGCTGGAGTCTCCACCGCACCCAGCCACGTTCAAGGCGAGGGCGGTGGTGGCAACGGCGCTCAAACCCAACGCTCGACGCAACAAGCGGGAAACAATCATGCTGCCGGCGTATCACCGCCCTCTTCCCTCTTCAATACACAATACGCTCTGGTCGCCGCTTGCCTCTGCGAGGCCGCACCCCCGTAAGATACGGACCCAATGGCCCCATTTCGTGCGAACGATCAGGTCTCTATCGGCAGCGCGCCGGATAACGACGTCGTTCTCGTCGGCCCCGGCGTCGCGCCGCGTCACGCGCAAATCGTCCGGCGCGACGGTCAGCTTTTCTTCATGGACCTCGGCGGCGGAGCGACCCCGAGCACCGCCAACGCCGCCCCCATCGCACCGCGGCAGCCAGTCGCGTTCGACTTTCGCACCGTGTTCGCCGTCGGCGGCGTTGCGGTGCCGCTCGCCCACCCCGCGATTTGCACGATGATCATGTCGCCCGGCGATCTCGCGGTTCCGAGCGGCCATGTGGTCGTCGGGCGCGACGCGGCACGCGCGTCCCTGGTCATCGCGCATGCGGCCGTCAGCGGTCAGCACGCCACGGTGATGCTCGATCGCATGATGGTCGTCGATCACGGGTCGACCAGCGGTACTTGGATCGCCGGTCGGCAAGTTCCCGCCAACCAGCCGACGCCGCTCGACCCCAACGGCATCGTCGCGTTCGGGCCGGTTCCGGTGCCGGTTCGCGTCCTCGCGCAGGCGGCCTCGCCGTCGGCCACCCCAGGGGGCGCGCAGCACCCCCCCCGCGCGCAGCCCGCGGCGCCCGAGGGGGGCACCCGCAAGCACCGCACGATCATCGGCGAGCTGAAGCTCGACGAGCTCGAGTCCAGCGTCGTCACGATCGGCCGCACCCCGGACAATCAGATCGTCGTCAACCATCCGCAGGTGAGCTCGAAGCACGCGCAGATCACCAAGGCCGGAGAGCAGCTCCTCCTCGAAGATCGCGGAAGCGCGAACGGTACGTTTGTCCGCGGCCAGCGCCTCACTCCCGGCCAGCGCGTCCCCGTAACGAACGGCGAAAAGGTCTTCATCGGCCCGATGCCGCTCCTGATTCACTTCGCCGACAGCCGGATCAACGTCGTCGTCGAGGACCAGGCGAATTGGGCGGGCAAGCCGCTCTACGAGATCGAAGCGTGGGATCTATTTCTCGAGGTGCCCGATCGCGACGACACCGCGCAGATGAAGGTGCTCCTCGACCACGTGTCGTTCAAGGCGCTCCCGGGGGACATGATCGCGCTCATGGGTCCCTCGGGGGCGGGCAAGACGACCCTGCTCCTCGCGCTCAACGGGTATCTGCCTCCGACCAGCGGGCAGGTGCGCATCAACGGCGAGGACCTCTACACGATCTACGACGCGCTCCGAGGCAGCATCGGGTACGTGCCGCAGGACGACATCGTCCACCCGGAGCTCACGGTCTTCGAAGCGGTGAAGTATTCTGCGCGTTTCCGGCTGCCGCCCGACTACAGCGACGAGGAGATCGATCGGCGGGTCGACGAGACGCTCCGCGACCTGGGGCTCGAGGGGCTCAAGAACCTGCAGATCGGCAAGCCGGAGAAGAAGGTTCTGTCCGGCGGGCAGCGCAAGCGGGTGAACATCGCGCTCGAGCTCGTGACCGACCCCGTGATCCTCTTTCTCGACGAGCCGACGAGCGGCCTGGCCGCTGACGACACGACCGCCCTCATCAACCTGCTCGCCGAGCTCACGAAGAAGACGGGAAAGACGATCGTCATGACGATCCACCAACCGGCGAAGGACGAGTTCGAGAAGTTCAACTTGTGCTTCGTCATGGGGTATGGGGGCATCCCGACGTACTTCGGACCGACCGGTGACGCCGCGTACACGTTCTTCGGCTCGATCCTCACGCGCGCCGGGGCGGCGACGCCGCAGCACAAGCGGGTCGACAACCCGCGTGACATGTTCGACATGCTCAACGTCCGCGAGCGACTCGTGCTCGACGAAATGCGTCGGGCCGACCCCCAGGCGGCGCGGGGCGCCGCGCGCGCCGAAGCGGCAAAAGGGTGGCGCGGCGAGTTCTTCCGCAACGAAAACCCGCTGTTTCAGCGGATGTTCTCGGCGCGGCGAGCGATTGGCACCGCCCCCGCGGCGCGCGGCGTTCCGCATCGCGCCGACGTCGCGGTCTTCCGTCAGCTCGGGCTCCTCTTGTCCCGCTATTGGCGGGTCAAGCTGAGAGACCGCGCGGGGGCGGCAATCATGTTTCTTCAGGCGCCGATCATCGGGGTTCTGCTGTGGCTCGTCTTCGGCGGTCAGAAAGACGCCGTTCCGTACTGGTGCCTCGGCGCGCTGCAAGAGCTGTCCAGCAAGAACAACATGAGCTCGACCGCGACGTCGAGCCTGCTCAATTCGATGAAGCCGACCACGGACCACACGGCGGCCATGTTCTTCGTTGCGGTGAGCTGCGTATGGTTCGGCACGAGCAACGCGGCGCGCGAGATCGTCACCGAGCGGGCGATCTACTTGCGCGAGCGCATGGTCAACCTGCGCCTCCTCAACTACGTGCTCTCGAAGTATCTGCTCCTCGGCTTCTTCTGCATCGTGCAGTGCAGCATGCTCCTCGGGATCGTCTTTTTCGCGCTCGGCTTCAACGGAGGCCCGATCGCCTTCCTCCTCGAGCTCGGCGACCTCGTCGCCCTGGCCATGAACGCGACGGCGCTCGGGTTGTGTCTATCGACGGTCGTCGCCTCGGCGGAGGCAGCGATGGCGCTGACGCCGATCGCGCTCATTCCGCAGGTCGTTCTCGGCGGCCTCATGGTGCCGATGACCACCAATCCGACGCTGCGCCCCTTGATGTACTTGATGCCATCGCGCTGGGGATTCGAGGGGGCCATCGCCAACGAACGAATGGCCATCGCGAGCGCGCCGGCGTGGAACATCGATCTGCACAAGCCCGATCTCACGAGCCTGCCCGACTTCATTCAGGGCGGCAGGTTTCAGTGCGCGATCGCCCAGATCGCGAGCGACTCGCTCATCGGCGCGTGGGGCTTCACCGAGTGGAGCGCGCTATGGCTGCCATCGGCCGTTCTCCTCGGGATGACCTCGGCGATGATGATCATCCTGCTGGTCGCGCTGAAGCGACGGGATCCGGTCTAGCGCCGTCCGCCAGTCATCACCGGCAGAACTGTGCCGAGCGGCCCTAGCGGATTCCGTAGACGGTCACGCCCTTGTGCCAGCCGTGGGGGCCCCCCACGAACCCCGGGGGGTGGTAGTGCCGCTCGAGCACGAACACGTAGCGGCGCCCGTCGATGCTCATCGATCGCTCGGCGCCCATGGGAAGGTCCAAGAAGGTCTTCGCGACACGGACGATCTCGGGCGTGACGACTTTGAGCGTCACTCGCGTGCCCGCCGTGTCGTCCTCGCCGTCCGCCGCCGGCTCCGCGGGCGTCGCCTCCTCCTCCGTGTCTTGCGTGTCGTCCTGCGGCGCTTCTGTCGCGGCTTCCCCGGTCGAGCCTCTTCCGTCATGCACGGCGTCATGCAGGGCGACGTGCGCTTGGGCACGGGGCGCTGCGGACATCGACACGAGCCACCAGGCAAACGTCATCGCAGGCACCAGCATGATCACCTCTTGTGCACGCCCCGCCGGACCGTTTCGCGGGGGTGGGTCCGTCTATGGTTGAACCGTGCCAACTGTCGAGCTGAGGGCCAAACCGCAATCGTTTCCGAGGCCCGCAACCATCACGCCAAGCCATCCGCCGCGATCTCGAGCGCGATGTGATGCCGGTTGGCATCAGGTGATTGGCATCAGTCGACCGCGCGGGCCGACCGTTCACCGAGCTAAGACGCGCGCAGGAAAGGCGCAGGCGGTTCCATGCGCCGCTCGCGCGGACACGCTGGTCGAGGCCTGAGGTGACCGACTATGGATGATCAACAGGACGATGGGAAGACCCGAGGCGTGATTTCCCGCGTGGGTTGAACAAGGTGGGCTCACTGGATACAAGCGCTAGGCGCACCGCGCGCGCAGCGGACCGGACGGTGCCCCTCGTGCGGTCTGCCCGCGTCATGGCACTGACCGCCTCCGCGGTGATCTCGCTCGTTGGCGTCATCGCCGGCGCCGTTCGGCTGATGCCTTGGCTGCTCGAGCCGCAGGTCCCGTGGCGGGTTGCCGTCCCCTTCGCGCGCGGCCTGGCTGCACTGGCCCTCGAGTCCGCGCTTGCGATCGGATGGCCGATCGGATGGGCGCTGGCCTGCTTCGGCGCCGTCGAGAGCGGAGAGGCGCGTGTTCTTCAGACCCTGGGCGAGCCGCCCCTCGTGACGATCAAGCGGCTCGTCCCGCAAGGCGTTGCCTTCGCCGTCGCGCTGTCCACAGTCGCCGTCGTGTGCGCGAGCGACGCGAACGAGCCGGGGCGCGTCGTGACGGAGCTTGTGGTCGGAGCGCGCGCGGCGTGTGCCGCGGTGCGGGAGCCGACGACCTATGTCGTTCCCTTCACCGGCCTGACATGGCTCTGTGCGCCGCACCGCGAGCCGCGCCTCGTCGGCACGGTACCGGGCAAGGAGGGCGGGGTCGTCGCGACGGCGCAAGGGGCGCGCATCTCGGGTGATTTCCGCGCGATCGATCTCGACGACGTTCGCCTGCATTTGCCTGGAGATCCTCCGGTCGCGCTGCACGCGGGAACGGTCACGATGCACGGAATGGCGCCGTGGGCCCACGCGTCGACGTTGCCGCCCGCGCTGCGTGCCCTTCTCCTCGCGGTGAGCGCATGGTCCACAGCGTCCGTGGCGGGGTGGGGAGTGCTACGGCGCTCGGTTCGAGGCCGAGCGGGAGCGATCGCCCTGGGCGCGGTCGGGTCGCTCGCGGCGGTGGGTCTCTTGCGCAGCTTGGAGCGGGCCGACGCGTCGTTCAGCGCGTTTTTCCTCGTGCCGTTCGCGGCGTTCGGGTGCGCGGGGGCGGTCGGGTGGTTGCTGTCGCGAAGTGTCCACCGCCGGCCGTTCTTCAAGCCATCGGCCCGCGCCGAACGGTAGAGTGGGCCTGTTCCCGTTTCCCGCCGTGACGCGCTCTCTCTCCCCGCACTTGCGAGGGCGGTGGTACCGGCCCGGGAAGGCCTGTGGATGGCGCGATGAGAATAATGCAGGCTCGTGGCCCGCGCCTTGCGGTTCTGGTAGCCAGGCGCGGGGCTCTGACGACCCCCTTCGAGCTTGCGAGGCGTAGATCGCGCTGCTAGCACTTACAGCTAGAGGCTCCGAAGACACATGGGTAGCGTCGGCCTTCCGGAAATTTTGCTCATCGCGCTCGTGGCGCTTCTGCTGTTCGGCGCCGGTCGAATTGCCGACATCGGCAAGGGACTGGGGCAGGGCATCAAGAACTTCAAACAAGGGCTGAAGGAAGCCGACGAAGTGGACGCCGACAAGAAGCTCGCCGCGCACAACGACTCGAGCCCCGCGAAGAAGGCGGATGCCGAGACGCCTGCGACCAAGCAAGCGTGACCGTCCGCTGACGACTTCGGATAGCCCGCGCTCGCCGAGCGCGTGATAAAGGGTGTCGACCGTGGCCCGACCATTGGCATCGCGACTGAGCGCTGTAGCGCCGAGCGTTACGCTCGCCATGAACTCCCGCGCACTCGAGATGAAGTCGCGCGGGGTCGACGTGTTTGCGTTCGGGGTCGGCGAGCCCGACTTCGAGCCGCCGCAATCCGTTCGTGACGCGGCGAAGCGCGCGATCGACGAGGGTTGCTCGAAGTACACCGCCGTGACCGGCATTCCCGCGCTCAAGGCCGCCATCTGCGACGCGACCGAGGCCATGCGCGGCTGGCGTCCGAAGCCGGAGAACGTGTGCGTGAGCGTCGGGGCGAAGCACGTGCTCTTCAACCTCGCGCTCGCGCTGTACGAGCCCGGCGACGAGGTGGTCATTCCGAAGCCTTTCTGGGTGAGCTACCCCGAGCAAGTGCGCTTGGTCGGCGCCTCGCCGGTCCTCGTCGACACGCGCGAAGAGGACGGGTGGAAGCTCTCGCCGCAGGCGCTCGAGGCGGCGCTCACGCCGCGCACGAAGGCGGTCATATTGTGCTCGCCTTCGAACCCGACGGGCGCGGCATATACGGAGAGCGAGACGCGCGCTCTGGTCGACGTCGTGCGCAGGCACGACTGCTGGCTCATCGTCGATGAAATCTACGCGGAGCTCGTCTACGAAGGGTTTCGCTTCGTGTCGGCGGCGAAGATCGCCCCCGATTTGCGCGACCGAATCGTCGTGGTCGACGGCGTTTCGAAGACGTTCGCCATGACGGGGTGGCGCATCGGCTGGGCGCTCGCGCCGCCCGCGCTCATCAAGGCCCTCGACACCGTACAGGGGCAAAGCACGACGAACGCGACCGCGGTCGCGCAGCACGCGGCGGTCGCGGCGCTGCGGTCTCCGCTCTCGGACTTCGCCCCCGTGCGCGAGTCTTTCCAAAAGCGGCGCGACGCGATGGTGAGCGGGCTCGGTTCGATTCCCGGGGTGCGTTGCCGCAAACCGGAAGGGGCGTTCTACGCGTTTGCCGATTGCCGCGGGCTCTACGGGCTCGACTGGAACGGCAAGCCGCTCTCGACCGACGAAGACGTGGCCTTCTGGTTGCTCGATCGGGCGCACGTCGCGGCCGTTCCCGGTGGGCCCTTCGGCGCGCCCGGGTATGTCCGATTCAGCTACGCGGCGAGCGAGCAGCGCATCGCTGCGGGCATCGCGGCCATCCGGGCGGCGGTCGACGAAGCGAAGCGCGTCGCGCGGTAGAAAGGTCGGCGGCCGCGCTCGTCACCGGGGCGCTCCGAGACGGTCGCACGACACGCGCGGCGAGCGGGGCGATCAGGGCTCGTGCGATGCAACAAGCGCGAACGTAGGAGGCGACATCTCTCAAGTCGTCGACTGCGTGAAGATCGTTCTGCGCGTCAACCGGCGCGACGAGCCTTACGGGCTGGTCGTTGAGCGCTATTGAGTAGGTCGATGAATTCACTCAACCCTGAAGCGGGCGCCACCCCCGCGCCGACTGACCCGGCCGTGCTGCGAATCGTCGAGCGCGCTGCGACGGTGATCTGGCGCGCCTTCCCATACTTCGCCTGGCGCTTCGATGGCCGAGGGCGGGCGTTCGGACGCAGCGACGCGGGCTATCTGACTACGCTCGTCGATCTGCCACCGACCATGCGGGACGCGCAAGTCCTGTGGCTTGCCAAGCTGCTGAGCAGTCGTGGGATGCCCAGCCTTCTGCTCGACGTGCAGCTTGAGCTTCTCGCGCGAGTCGGGAGCCGGTCGGGCTGGGGAGGCGCCGGGGCGATGGGCGACGCGGCTCTGCATCTCCGTGGCCAGAGGCAGCTGGTCCTGTCCGACGCGCACCTGCGCGCATGCGACCGGTTCTTTCTCGCGCGTGCCGCTCCGCTGCCACATCGCCGCGGCATCGGCGCGCTCATCGCTGCGGAGGTCGCCGACCAGCGACTCGGTTACGTCGCCGGCGACGCCACGCTGGGCTGGCTCCTCTCGCACGGCCCCGACCAGGAGAGCTGGCGGAGGGCGTGTGCCGAGACGCGCGTGCTCGCGCAGGCGTGCGCGGGGGCGGCGACGTGATCCGCTGGTGCTCGTATTGTCAGGCGTTCTTGGGCGAGCACCCTCCGTACGACGACCCCTCCATCAGCCACGGGATGTGCGCCTCGTGCGCCGGCAGGTTCGAGAGCGGCGAGGAGCTCGTCGACTTGACGGAGGGGCTCCGGGACCTCATGAGCCGGATCTTCGCCTGCGCCTCCCGTGCCGACGTGAGCGCCATTCCGGCCCTCATCGAGGAGGCTGGTGCACGAGCTCTGTCGCCAGCTAGCCTGCTTGTGGGCTTCTTGCAGCCTGCGCTCTATCGTGCAGGGCAGGCGTGGCAGGAGGGGTGCATGTCGGTTGTCGAGGAGCACCGGTTTACGCTGTGGTGCGAGCGATTTCTCGCCCAGCTGCCCCCGCGCCGGTCGGTCGGGACGACGCTCGATCTCCTGATCCTGCTCGCGCCGAACAACGCGCACACGCTTGGCGCGCGCTTCGCGGCGGAGCTCCTCGATGCGCGCGGAATCTCCACGCAGGTGATCGTGCCCGGGGTGCCTGTCGCGGACGCGGCGAAGGAGATCGAACGACTGCGCCCGGCGGTGGTGGGGCTCTCGTGCGCGCTCCCCTCGTCCCTCCCGGAGGCCGACGCGCTCATCACCGAGCTCCGCGCCCGGATCGACGCGAGCTGGCAAGGTGATTTCGCGCTCGCCGGCCTCGCGCTGCGCGGGCCCGACGCCTCGTGGACGAGCGCGGCTGGAGCGACCGTCGTGGTCACGCTCGATGACGTCGAGCGCTTGGTCGCGACGTCCCGACGTTCCCGAGGTGACGTGCTAGCGTGAAAATGTCCGGCGCAGGCGTGGCCCTCGCCTCGCGCAAGGGGGGCAATCTCATGGACTTCGTCAGCCGCTCCGAAATCACGGTTCCCGTGTCCGAGATGGCCGCGCTCGAGCGCGCGTTCGCCGAGCGAGCACGGCTCGTGGACGCGCGCCCGGGCTTCCTCGGTCTCGAGCTGCTCCGCGACATCCGCGACAACGGCTCCTACGTCCTGCTCACACGTTGGCGCAGCCGCGCAGACTTCACCCAGTACATGAAAAGCGGCGACCATGAGCGCGCTCACGAGCGCCCTCACGAGGGCCTGGGTTCGGTCGGAAGCGGCGGGAAGCTCGAGCAGTTCCATGTCGTGGTCTCCGAGCGGGCAAATGAACCCGCATGAATCCGGAGGCACGCGATACTCCCGTCACTCTCCGTCCAGCACCTGGCGGACCTTCTTGGTCAGCGTGGTGGGCGTGATCGGCTTTGGAAGGAAGGCGATCCCCGGGCCCAGCTCGCTGCGACGGAAAGCGTCGTCGGTGTAGCCCGACATGAAGAGGATCTTCATCGCCGGTCGTGTCGGCGCGATCCGCTCGGCCAGGTCCGGTCCCCTCAGGTGCGGCATCACCACGTCGGTGAGCAAGAGATCGATCGGCCCCGGGTGCTTCTCGGACAGTGCCAGCGCCTCGCGCCCGTCGGCGGCAGCGATGACACGATAGCCCAGCCGCTCGAGAACGCCGCGGGCGACGGCGCGCAGCTGCACGTCGTCCTCGACCAGGAGAATCGTCTCGGAGCCGCGCGTCGTCGTCCGCGCCACGGGTGCTCGCGACTCATGGATCTCCCCGTCCACTACCGGAAGGTACACTTTGAAGCGCGTACCCTTCCCCGGCTTGCTCTCGAGCTCGATGCGTCCCCCGCTTTGCTGGACGATGCCGAAGACGGTCGACAGGCCAAGGCCCGTGCCCTTACCCCTCTCCTTCGTCGTGAAGAAGGGCTCGAAGACGCGAACCTGCGTCGCCTCGTCCATGCCAGTGCCGGTGTCGGTGACGGCGAGGAGCACGTGCCGACCCGGGCTCGCGCCGAAATGCTCGCGGGCGTAGGCCTCGTCGAGTACCGCGCCGGAGGTTTCGATCGTGAGCATTCCGCCGTCCGGCATGGCGTCGCGCGCGTTCACGGCGAGGTTCATAAGCACCTGCTCGATCGAGCCGCGGTCGACCCGCACCTTCCCGATCGAGGGCGACAGCCTCGAGACGAGCTCCACGTCCTCGCCCACAAGGCGACGAAGCATCTTCTCTACGTCGGAGATCACATCGTTCAGGTCCAGGACCTTCGGCTCGATCACCTGCTGCCGGCTGAACATCAGGAGCTGGCTCGTGAGTGCGGCGGCACGGTCCGCCGCCTTCAGGATCTGCTCGACGTCGTCGCGCGACCGGTTCCCCGGCCCGAGATCCAGCATGAGCAAGTCGGCATAGCTCATGATCACCGACAGGATGTTGTTGAAGTCGTGCGCCACGCCGCCCGCGAGCCTGCCGACCGCTTCCATCTTCTGGGCCTGCCGGAACTGCGCGTCGAGGGCGGCGATCGCCTCCGCGGCCTTCTTGCGCTCGGTCAGATCGACCGAAAACGAGATTATCTGCTCACCCCCTTGCACTGCGGCCATGCCGACCAGCGCGGGGATGCGAGAGCCGTCCTTGCGGAAGTACTCCTTCTCGCGGGGCTTCGCGCGGCCGAACCGGTGGAGCAGCTCGTTGGTCTCCACTCCCCACTGCGCCCACTCCGGCGGCGTGGCCTTCCGCCAGTCGAGCTCGGCGAGCTCGTCGCGCGTGTAGCCGAGCATTGTGAGGAAGGCGTCGTTCGCCTGGTAGACCTTGCCGGAGCCGTCGGCGACGATGATCCCGATGATCCCCGACTCGAAGAGCGCCGCGAACCGCTGCTGGGAAACGACGAGCGCGTCGTCGAGGGCCTTGCGGTCCGTAACGTCGCGGATGTTTGCGACGACGGCGCCGATCTCGGGCGAGTCGAGCAGGTTCGTCGCCATCACCTCGATCCAGCGAAACGAGCCGTCCGGCCGGACGAGCCGTCGCACGGCGGGTGCCGCGGCCGATCGGTCAAGGAGCCGTCGCCGGTGCTCGGCAGCCGCGGCTAGATCGTCGGGGTGCGTATACTGGCGGAAATGCGTCCCGACCAGCTCGGACGCCGCACGCCCGAACATCCTTGCGGCTGAGGGGCTCGCGTACGCGATCGCCCCGTTGGACGTGCTCAGCAAGATCCCGTCGGCGCTGTGCTCGACCAGCGCCTGGAAGCGCACCCTCTCGGCGCGGAGCGCGAGATCCTTGCTCTCGGCCAGCTCCGCATGGGCGCGCGCGAGTGCGGCCTCGGTCTTCTTGCGCTCCGTCACGTCGCGGATCGAGCTCGACACCATAAGCCCCTCGTCGGTCTCGATCGGGCTCAGGCTGATCTCGACCGGGAACTCGCTCCCGTCCTTGCGAACCGCGTAGAGCTCGAGGCCGGAGCCCATCGCGCGGGTGTTCGGCTCCCGAAAGAAGCCACTCCGATGCGCGGCGTGGCTGGCGCGAAATCGCGGCGGGAGCAGCATCTCGACCGGCTTCTGGGCGAGCTCCCCTCGCGAATAGCCGAAGAGCTTCTCCGCTTGCCCGTTCACGACCACGATGCGTCCGGTCCTGTCGACGATCGCCATCGCGTCGGGAGCGGCGTCGAGCAGGCTGCGGAATCTTGCCTCGCCGGCCACCTTCTCGAGCTGAGCCGTGAGGTCCCCATAGTGGACGGCGATGAAGGGGGGCCCGGCCGGGGGGCTCACGAGCCGGTACGAAATGTCGACGAGGACGAGCGAGCCGTCCCTGCGCAAGCGCGCGGTCTCGAAGTGGAGCCGACCCTCGACGAGCACCTCGGCGCGCTTGCTCCAGGCCTCTTGTCGTCGGTCGCCCGGCACGACGAGGTCGTCGATCGACCGTCCGATAGCCTCCGCCCGCTCGTATCGGAAGAGGGTGGCCGCCGCCAGGTTCCAGAAGAGCACCGTCCCTCCCGCAGAGAGGGCCAAGAGCGCGTCGCGCGACTCGTCCACCAAAGCCGCTGCGAAATCGATCGGCGCCAGGTCCTGCACGCGGGTGATCATGGCCCCCCTCAACAGAGCTTACATAAGGCCAACGGGAAACGGCAGGCGATCGAAAGGCACCCGCTCTGCGAAGGTGCGTTCACCTCGCGTTGGTGTTGGGCCGCTTCTCTCGAACCCGTTCTAGCTTCACGAGATCGGCCAGGTCCCGTGGTAGGCGAATGCGTAGCCGCCGATCACGACGTGCTCAACCCCTTCGCGGGCGAACTCCTCCAGTAGCTCTTTGAAGTCGCCGGGAAGCTTCATGCGCAGTGTCCTCAGCGTGCGTTTGCTCGTCCCACATGTCGAAGACGCATCCGATTCGGTCTTCGGGGGTCATGGCGAGCCAGAAGTCGGTCGAAACGGATTCCATTTCGGAATGGCTCCGGGCGACTCCGCCGGTCCACGTTTGGTGCCGTTCCTGGGCGCGGCGGTTTAGGCCGGACATGCTTGCCATATTCTAGCGCCGGTGCGAGCGCCCGCCCATCCTTCCCTCGCTTACCTCTTTTCGTGCGCGACGCGCGCGACGTCGTCGACCAGCGCCTGAAACTCCGACTCTTCCCCGACCGGATAATAGCCCCGGAGGTCGCCCGCGCGGTCGACGAGCACCAGCCACTCGCCGTGGACGACGTCGTAATCCGTCGCGCCCTTGGCGATCTTCGCGGCCGACACTTTGAAGCCGAGCACGACCGCCCGCTCGATGTCGTCGACGCTTCCGGTCACGAACGTCCACCGCCCCGCTTGCGCTCCCGCTTTGGCCGCGTAGTCGGCCAGCACCGCGGGCGTGTCGTTCTCCGGGTCGACCGAGAACGACACGAGACGCACGTCGCCCTCGCCGCGCCCACCGCGCCCGAGGCGCTGCTGCAGCTCCGCCATTCGCGCCGTCAGCCGCGGACACGACGACGTGCAGCGAGTGAATACGAAGTCGACGACGCTCACGTGCCCCAGCATCGTCTCGCTGGTAAACGGGGCCCCGTGCTCGTCGATCAGCCGAAAGCTCGGTACGTGACCGAGGACGGGCAGGGGAGCGCGCGGCCGCATCGATCGCGCTGTCACGGCGAGTGCCACGGCGAGCGCCAGCCCCCCCAGGATCGTCGCGAGGCGCACAGGCCCCGCCACGCTCATTGGCGCACGCGATCGGAGAGCAGCGCGGCGAGGAGCACCGTGAGATACGGGATGGAAAACACGAACACCTGTTTGGCCCAACGTCGCGCGTCGAAGCGCGCCGGGCCCGCGATCAGCCCGCGGAAGGCAAGCGCAAGAAACGCAGCGTCGAGCAACATCGCGATCACCGCATAGCGGCGCCCGGCCAGGCCAAAAGGTATGAACAGAAAGGAGGCCGCGACGAGGAGCACCGTGTAGACGGCGATCATCTGGCGCGCGGCCCGCTCGCCGTGCTGCACGCTCACCACTTGAAGGCCGGCGCGCGCGTAATCCTCCGCGCGAAAGATCGAGATGGCCGCGAAGTGGGGCACCTGCCAGAGAAACAGCACGGCGAAGAGGAGCATCCCTCCCGAGCCGATCGTGCCCGTCGCCGTCGTCCATCCCAGGAGCGGCGGCATGGCGCCGGGCACCGCGCCGACGAGCAACGCCAGATGGGTGTGCGGCTTGAGAGGCGTGTATACCGCGACATAGCTCACCAGCGCGACCAGCCCGAGGAGCCCCGTCGCCGCGTTGACGGCGAACAACATGGGCGACGCGACGAGGGCCAGCCCGAGGCCGAACGCGAGCGCCACCTCGGGCGACATGCGTCCAGACGGCAGCGGCCGGTTTCGCGTTCGTGTCATGCGCGCGTCGACGTCGCGCTCCCACCACATGTTCAAAGCGTTCGCCGAACCGACGATGAGCGCCGTGCCAGCGAGCGAGAGAAGCAGTTTGCGCGACGCCACGTGCCCCGGCGCGAGGCAGATGCCGGCGGCGCCGGTCAGCAGCACCAGCGCAGTGATCCGCGGCTTCGTGAGCGCGACGAGATCGCGCACGACAGGAATGGCACGCGAGCGCATGGGCACGGCCGACGCGGCGGCGCGGTCGATTCCTAGCGGCTCGGTGTTCGCCACGGACGTGCGGTCGGTGTAAAGCGCGGATTGTCCGTTGGCAAGCTGTGTCAACCACGGCCCCACATCGCACGCTCGTCCGCCCAGGCCAGAGCGCCCCACTGCGAGGCTGCCACGGCGCAAAGCGCTCGAAGCGGGGCATCGAGCGCTCCGCGGGAGACCAGCGCCAGCGCCATCGTCGCGACGATGACGACGACCTGCTTGGGTTGGGCCGCGGATGCGAGCGCGAGAAGCAGAGAGGCGGGCACGAGAAAAGTCGCGACTGCGTCCAGCCCGTACGGAGGAGGCACCCCGGGCGCATCCGCGAGCGCGGTGCGCAGAATCACTTGCCACGGCGCGGGTCCCGCGTGCATCCCGCGCGCGACGCCCCACGTGATCACGAACGCCGCGATGAGCGCAGCGGTCGATGCGAGCTGCCCGGTCGATCGGCTGCGCGTGCCCAGCCAAGTGACCGCGATCATCTGCGCGGACGCTTCGAACAGCACGCCCGTCGTCGCCAGGCAACGGCTCACTCCGAAGAGCTCAACGCTCGCGCGGTCGCCCGCCGCCGTGGCGAGCTCCCATGCCCCCAGCCGAGCCAGGGCCGCAAAGGCCAGCATGAACAACACGCCGGCGAGCGCTCGGGTATGCGGCGACCGAGCCGCGACAGTCCCTCCGGCGATCGTCGCCACGGTGGCCGCGGCCGCGACCAGCACCGCGAACGCCGGCGGCAGCCGCTCGCGCAGCCCCGGCGCCGAGAGCGCGATCACCGCGGCTCCACTTCCGATCAGCGCCACCCGCGCGAGCGCCCCCACGGCCCGAGTCCGCGCGAGCTCGAGCGCTCCCCAGAGAAGGACGGTGACCAGGAGCTCGACCGCAAAGTACGTGAGCGCCGCCGCCACTCGGTCGGTGAGGACGACCACTTGCTCGCTCGCGTTGCCGCGCACGCCAGGCGACACGATGAGGCCCATCGCGCCCGCTGCGACCGCCGCGAAAGCCGTAGCTCGCACCAGCCATCCAGCCGTCAATAGCGGCGACGTCGGCGGGACCCGCGAACGCACCGGCGCGGCGGTCGGCTCGCCGGCTGCGGCAGCGGTCAGATCGCCTCCGGGTGAAGCCGGAGACGGGGGTGCGCCTTCAGTCGTCGCTTCGGCCGTGCTCATGTCACGCGCGGGCACACTACTCCATCATGATCCGAGCTGGGGAAGCGTCGGACCGGGGCGGCGCGGCAGCAACCCCTCGCGCGAGTCGTTCGGACCGGACGGGGGGGTGCGCTCTTTCCCGGGGCTGGGGCTGGTTGGAACGGATGGGGGCTGCAAGGGGTCTTCGTTCTTCGGGCCGGGCGTATTCAGGATGAACGGGCGCGCACCCTGCGTGGAGCACGCGTAGACCTCATCGCGATGAAACTCCCACCAAAGATAGACGTTGCCGTCGGGCGACACGATGGCGTTCGGCGCGGGTCCGAAGGGCTGGGCGCGGTCGACCGAATCGAGCGCCGCGATGTCGAACGCGGTGATCCCGCTCGTCTTGACGATGCCCATCTTCTTCAGGTGGCCCTCCCGGGTCAGCACGATCTCCAGCTTGGTGACCAAATGCTTGTCGTTCATCGGGTGGCCTGCCGGCAGCGACTCCAGCGACTCCAGAAACGATTCGGCGAAGATGGGGTGAATGCGGTTGTGCATCCCGTTGAGATACGAGGCAAAGGGCACGGCCGCGGTGTTGAGCGCCGTTTGGTTGCCCTCTTTCACGCTCGAGACGTAGTTCTCGATCGCACTGCGCCATCGCTCGAAGTTCGAGGCCGCGAACGACCCCCGGTGCTCGCTCTTGCGGCGCTCGCCGTCCGCTTCCCTCAGCTTTCGCAGGTTGTCCGATCCGACGACCGCGGCGATCTGGCTCGGATTGAGGTTCGTGTTCATCGACCCCGGTGAGGAGCTCTGACCGAGCCCCGGCAATGACCAGAGCCTGCCACCGGGAAGCGAGGGGCCTCCGGCGCCGGCAGTCGGCTGCGACGTCGCCCCCGGGGCGCCGCTCGGGCGAGCGGGGTTGAAACTCCACGCCCCTCCCGGCGCGGTCTCGACTTCCGGGGAAGCCGGGGTGGCGCCGCCCGGCGACGGCTGAGGCTGTGCCTCCGGCTGGGGCGCCTGCGCCGGCGCGGGAGGCCTCGCGTTTCCCCCCGCGGGGTGCTGCTGGGCCGCCACGGCTGCGGGCGCGGTGCTCGGCTGTTTGGGCAGCTTCGGCTCGTGGACGACGTCCAGGTTCGTCCCCTTCTCTCCCGGCGCCCGGTTCTTCTCCCCGGCGTGCTCCTCGCTCTCGGCGATACGGGTCTTTTCGCTGTCGCCGGGCCGACTGTCGCTCCCCGGATGGTTGCCGCCCGGCGTCGGATTCTCGTCGTCACGGTCGTGCGACGTCTGCGTCGCCGCGGTCTCTTTCTCGACGCGGTTCGCTTCGTCGGCGATGAACTTGGCCTCGGGGTTGTCCTGTTGGTTGGGCTTCGCGTGCTGGCGCACCGCAATGCGCCGGTCTTTGAGGGGATCTTCGGGCAAAACGAGAGGCTTCTTCTCGTTTTCCTTCTTCTCGACGACGACGACCTTCTTCTGCTCCTGTTCGGGTTTGGGGGGCTGTTTCGCCTCCGGCGGTTGGCTCGCAGTCGGCGTGGCGAGGGGCGGACGCTCGGCTGGTTTCGGTGGCGGCGGATGCTCGGCCACCTCCTTCTTGTCGTCGCTCGGCTCGCCGAGTGAGACTTCGAAGGTCTGCTCGGTGCGCTGGGCGAGGCTGCTGGCCTGCCGCGAGAGCATCCAGAGCTCGGAGCGATCGTCGTGCATTTGTGCCACGACGAGCCCACCCGTGCCGAAAAGGAAGTGCGCGCACACGGCAGCGCAAATCCAGAGGGCGAGCGGGATGGTGACGTCGCGGGACCGCATGTGCGTTTTGGGCGCTTTATTTCTTGTCAAATGGTGACCACGCTCGGGGCCGAGCGGGGCGAGATGCCGACGTGCTGTCTCAAGTTGGACGCGAGCCCCGCGTTGCCCAGGCCCTCATGCGAACCCACGCCATCTCTCATGCCACGGGAAGCCTGGGGAGAACGGTAACACGTGGGCGCGTTCGGGCCAGCGGCGCTACCGTGGACGTTGCGCTACGCTCTACAGGTTGGAGCTGGGCTTGCCGCTGGCCCCGTCCGTCGTCCGAAGGGGCGCGGTAGCCCGCTCCGTCGAGCCCATCCTCCGCAAATGGCATTCATCGTGCGACGTGCCCCTGCACCTGGCTGGCGACTTTCACCCGCGCAGTTCTTCAAGCCTCGGATTGCCCGCTCGCGCCCCCTCATGGTACCTCGCGTCCGATAGGCATGGAATTCGTCGGAGCCCGTAACCTCCCCGGGCATGTCGGCATCATCATGGACGGCAACGGCCGATGGGCCCAACTGCGAGGGCACCCGCGCGCTGCGGGCCACAAGGAGGGGGCCCTCGCCGTGCGGCGCACCGTGCGGGTGGCGCGTCGCCTGGGGCTGCGGGCACTGACCCTCTACGCGTTCAGTGAGCAGAACTGGGAGCGACCGGACGACGAGGTCGACGCCCTGATGCTCCTCTTGCGCGAGTTTCTCCTGACCGAGCGCGACGAAATCCTCGACAACGGCATTCGCCTGAACGCCATCGGCAACCTCGGCCGGCTGCCCGCGCTCGTACGCGCGGTGCTCGACCCGCTCCGTCGAGACAGCTCCGAGAATGGCGCCATGACGCTCACCCTCGCTCTCTCCTACGGCGGTCGCGAAGAGATCGCGCACGCCGCGCGCGAGCTCGCGCGAGCTGTGGCGGCCGGAAGAATCTGTCCGGACGACGTAACGCCGGAGGCGCTGCGCCAGCACATGCCCAGCCTCGCGATGGGCGACCCGGATCTCGTCATCCGCACCGGCGGCGAGCGGCGCATCTCGAACTTTCTCCTCTACGGCCTCGCGTACGCGGAGCTCCATTTCGCGGACGTGCTCTGGCCGGACTTCGCGGAGAGCGACCTGTTTGCGGCGATCGCGTCGTTTCAGACGCGCGAGCGTCGATTCGGTCACGTCGGCGCCCCGGTGGCGCCCCAGGTCGCTCCCCCCGTCGCTCCCCAAGCCCCGGTGGCATCGGCGATTGCCGCAGCCTCGGCGCCCATCACGCGCATCGCGATCTAGATGGGCGCGCGGCCGTCCAATCTCGCTCTGCGTCTGGCCACGGCCGCGGTCGGTCTGCCGGTCATCCTGGGGACGAACTATTTCGCGCCGCCGTGGGCCTTTTACATCATCGTCCTCGCCGCCTCGCTCGTCGGCGCGCAGGAGCTCTTCGCGATGACCCACCAGGGCGACCGCGTGTCGCAGGGGGCAGGTATCCTTATTTCGGCGGCAGCCTCCGTCGTCGTGTACACGCGCTCCGACGATCCCGACGCCCTGCTGGCCGTGCTCGTGGGCGTGCCCCTCGCGGGGCTGCTCGTCACGCTGGCGCGCCTCGGCGCGATGGAGTCCGCCGCACTGCGAGCGTTCGCCCTCGGGGCCGGGCCACTCCTGGTCGCGGTTCCCCTCACACTGCTCGCGGTGATTCGTCGTGCGTCCGGTGGGGCGGGCCCAGGTTTTGTCTTGCTCGCGCTCGGGCTCGCGTGGTTCACGGACACGGGCGCCTACTTCGCCGGGCGGTTCGCGGGACGCCACAGCCTGTATGAGGCCGTTTCGCCGAAAAAGACGGTGGAGGGGGGAATCGGCGGCCTGGTCGCGTCCGTCGTCTGGGCGGTCTTCGGCAGCGTCGGCTACCTGCGCGGCGAGCTGCCCCTGTGGCACGCGATTGCGCTCGGTCTCGTCGGCGGCGTGCTCGGGCAAGCGGGAGACCTCTGCGAGTCGCTGCTCAAGCGCTCGACCGGAGTGAAAGACTCCGGGACGATCGTCCCCGGTCACGGCGGGGTACTCGACCGGGTCGACGCGCTCCTCATGACCACCGTGGTCGTCTTCTTTTACACGCGGTGGGTCCGGCGCTAGCGCGCATACGCGCGGTCCGGCGCGGAGCCCTCGGGCCAGGCGTCGCACTTGTCGCGAGCGTCGGGTTTGCACGCTAAGCTCGGCGATACGATGTCCGACAAACCTTCTCTCTCGAGCGCTCCACCGCCCTCCCGCCAGGGCTCTCTCAAAGAGTACGATTTTTACAAAGCCATCCAGGACTATCTGGAGCGTGCCGCGAGGGTCGCCAAGATCGAGCCGTACGTCCAGACGATCCTGAGCCAGCCGAAGAACGAGATCATCGTCAACTTTCCCGTCCGGCTGGACAACGGCGAGGTGCGCCTCTTCAAGGGCTATCGCGTTCAGCACAACAACTTGCTCGGCCCGTTCAAGGGCGGCATTCGGTACCATCCTCAGGTCTCACTCGATGACGTGAAGGCGCTCGCCGCGATGATGACCTGGAAGTCGGCTCTCTTGCGGCTGCCGTTCGGGGGCGGCAAAGGCGGCATCAAATTCGACCCCCACTCGGTCTCCCGGTCCGAGCTTCAGCGGGTGACCCGGCGCTTCACGCACGCGCTCGGCGAGAACATCGGCCCGGAGTACGACATCCCCGCGCCCGACGTCGGCACGAACAGCCAAATCATGGCGTGGATGATGGACACCTTCTCGAACATGGTGGGCTCGGCGCAAAAGCAGATGGTCAAGGGTGTGGTGACGGGCAAGCCCGTCGCGAGCGGAGGAACGCTCGGCCGCCAGAAGGCGACGGGACAGGGGCTGGTCTTCTGCGTCCTCGAGTGGGCGAGGGAGAAGGGGTTCACGCTCGAAGGGTCGACGATGAGCGTGCAGGGGTTCGGAAACGTAGGCTCGAACACGGCCGTCATTCTCGCCAAGCTCGGGGTGTCGACCCTCGCGGTGGGGGATCACACGGGGTACATGTACAACCCGGAAGGGTTCAACGCGCACAAGCTGCAAGACTACGTGGAGGCCCATGGCAGCATCGCCGGCTACCCGGGTGGCAAGCCCATCACCCGAGAGGAGTTCTTCGCGACGAAAGTGGACATCTTCGCCCCTTGCGCGCTCGAAAACCAAGTCGGAGAGGCGGAAGCGAAGGCGCTCGACGTCAAGCTCGTGGTAGAGGGCGCCAACGGCCCGTGCAGTCCGGCGGGAGAGCGAATCCTGCTCGACAAGGGGACCGACATTCTCCCCGACGTGCTGGCGAACGCGGGCGGGGTGACCGTCAGCTACTACGAGTGGGTGCAGAACAAGCGCTCGGAGAGCTGGCTGGAGGAAGAGGTCGACGCGCGGCTCGAGCTCGCCATGAAGCGCGCCTACCGCGAAGTCAGCGAGTGCGCGCGCGCGAGAAAGTGCGACATGCGCATCGCGTCCTACGTGATCGCGCTGCAGCGGATCGAGGCCGTGTACAAGGAGCGGGAGATATTTCCGTAGAAGGGGGGTGCTGAAAAGAGGATTCGACCGCCAGGGACGCCAGGTCGCGTACCACACGCGGTCGTGAGCCTTGAAGGCGCGATTGGTCCCGGAGAAGACGGGGTCGTGAGCTTGGCGGGCGCGATTGATCGCGGACAAGGCGCGTCAGTGAGCTTGGCGGGGGCGATTGGTCGCGGACAAGACGCGTCAGTGAGCTTGGCAGGGGCGATTGGTCGCGGACAAGACGCGTCAGTGAGCTTGGCTGGCGCGATTGGTCGGGGACAAGACGGGGCAGTGAGCTTGGCTGGCGCGATTGGTCGGAGACAAGACGGGGTCGTAAGCTTGGCGGGGGCGATTGATCGCGGACAAGACGGGGCAGTGAGCTTGGCGGGGGCGATCGATCGCGGACAAGACGCGGTAGTGAGCCTGGCGGGGGCGATTGATCGCGGACAAGACGGGGTAGTGAGCCTGGCGGGGGCGATTGATCGCGGACAAGACGCGTGGCGGGGGGCGGTTGCGGCCGTTCCTGCCGCAGCATCGATCGGCCAGACAGGCTAATCCAGCGCGCCCCCCCATCCGACTCCATACACCGGCGTCCAGCCATAGCGCGTTGGGCTGGCTCCGATGATGCCCGCGGATGGTAGCCCCGGGATTTTGGCCGGGTGCGCCGCCGGGGGCGCATCGCGCGTCAGCCACCAAGCCACCACGCCGCCGACGAGGCTTGCGCCGATCGTCGCCGAAATGGATCCGCGGGTGTTCGCCTGCGTCGGGTGCTGGAGATTCTGAAAGAGGAGCGGGCTCGTCGCCGCCGCGCCCAGCAACGCCCCGCCTCCGGCGCCCAGGTCGATGAGGAGCACGCGCGACGGAGACACCGTGACCCGCGTGGCCAGCGTGCCCGCAGCGAGCACCCCGATGGCCGCGCCGAGGCCCATCCCCGTCGACGGGCTGACGATCGTCGTTCCCCGAACCAGAAACTCGCTCGCCCCGCCGAACAGCAGCCCGAGCGCGCCGCCCGAGTGCGCGAGGGCCGCGTCGCCTTCGTCCATCTTGGTTTGCGTCAGCCCCAAGGTCGCCAGCCCCACCCCGAGCACACCGCCGCCGACGCCCCACGCGTACCGATCGTTCAAGGGCTGCACGTGCTGTCCGGCCGCGACGAGGAACCCCGAAGTGGCCGCCCACCATCCGCCCGCCGCAACGAACCAGGCGTCACCCGTCGTGACGTCCCATTCGTCGGCGACGAGGAGCGCGCCGCCGATCCCGATTCCGGTGCCGACCACGAGCAGCGGGTACAGCACGCGCGGATCGTCCGACTGGCTCACCGCTCGCTGCATGCTGAAGGCCGTGAACGCTCCGAAGAGCGCGGCGTTGACCGCCAGTACGGCGCGCCCCTGCGAGTGCAGTGGGCTCATGATCCCCTGCGCCGTTCCACGCGCGTTCTGTTCGCGCTCGAGCTCGACGGCTGCGGCCGCCGCCGCCTGCGGCGACAACATGTCGCGCAGCATCACCAGCCCGCGCACATAGACCGAGTCGCCGGGCACGGTCTCGACGCGAACCCGAAGCTCGCGCCCTCGGGGCGGTGCGGCGACGATCCGGACCGTGTACGCACCGCCCCCGGCGCTTTCGATGCGCGGGCTTATCACCCAGGTCCCGCTTTCCTGGACTCCGATCCCCGTGGACTGCGCGCGTGCGAGCAAGTCGGCGTCGCGCACGCGCCCCAGCTCCGGCCCGGGATCGCTCACGTCCAGGGTGAAGCCCAGGTCCTGAACCGCGTCGCGCAACGTCGCGTCGAGCTCCTGCGCGCGCTCGAGCAGCTCTTTGTCGGTCGCCTGCGGCCTGTGCAGCGACGTCGCCGGCGGCGAGTCGCCCACCGGGGTAAGCGTCGGCCAGACGACCACCGGTCCCTTCAGCTCGGCGAGCGCAGGGTGGCACCAAACGAGCACGGCTACGACAGCGGCGCTCCAGACCATGGAACGATGGGACGTCGCCCACGCCACCGAACGGCGCTCTGGCGCCAGCGCCGACCGATAGCCTTGCCGTTCCATCTGCTCCCGCTGCTCCCTCCTGCTTCCGATGGTGCCCGGCGCCGCCGGGGAGCGCACCGTCAGAACATCACGATGCCCATCACGTAGAGATCCACGACGGTGGTGTCGTCGACCGAGAAGCGTCGGCCCGGCAGGTCGATGACGTCACGGTGATCCGGATTGGGCGCTCCTGCCACGACCGAACGCCCGTTCAACGTGCCCCGGCACGGCCCTGCCTGCGCAGGGTCGGTGATGCTCGCGTTGCACGAGTCGGCAGCCGTCACGAGGTGCGGCTGGGCATACGCAAAAGCGGTTCCGAGCGTGACCTTCACGTACTCGCCCGCCTGCCACGTCGCTGCCGCCGACACCGTGAAGCTGCCATAGGCCTGCTCTTCCGTCACGCCCGTGAAGTAGACCCGCTCCGAGGCCGGATCCGCGACGCTCGGTGGTCCCGCGTTCGGATTGGCGATGTACGAGGCCGGGTTGGCCGTGCGCAGGGACGGCGCTTGCGACGAGCCGAGCGCGTCGAACAGCTCCGAGTAGTCGCGCCCCGGCGAGTGGTAGGTTCCTTTGAAGCGGAAGTCCGCGCTCAGCCGCTGAAACTGCTCGCGCCGCTCGTACGGGACCACCTCCAGCCCGAGGGCGAAGCTGCCGAGCAGGGGAGGCGTGCGCTCGAGATTCGCCGTCGGGTTCCACATGCCCAGATCGCTGTTCGAATTGGGAAAGTCCGCCTGCACCCAGAAGCCACTGTACGGCTCGACGTAGCCGAAGCGACGCGACCACACGCTCCTCACGATGATCGACTCCACGCCGCGGCTGATCCCCGGATCGCGGTTCTGGCCCGTGACGGGATCGGGGCACGCGACGACGTTCGGCGGGGGGTTCGCGTTGCAGGCGTGCAGCGGGGTGCCCAGGGCGAGGCGCCCTTCGACGCCGACCACCCACGTGGCCTTGGTCGGGTCGCGTTGTTGGTTGTAGATGGCCCAGTCGAGGCCCGCGGCGATGTAGTCGACGCCGCTGCGTCGCGGGCTGTTGAACGGCACCGTGAAGAGCTGCCCCCCTGCCGGGTCTTGCAGAAGCTGCGGGGCCACGGCTTGCGACCCGTGCAGATCGCCCAGGCTCTGTGACCAACCGAGCGTGACCGGCAGCCGCAGGATGAGCGCGAGATCGCGGTAGATCCCCACGTCGGCGCCGACGAGAAGCGTCGACACGCTCGACGAGTAGCTGGCGATGTTCTCGGTCGTCGGGACGAATCCGCCCGTGGCGAGCCCCGGCTGGGCGATCTGGGTCTCGCGGCGGATGCTCGCGTGCTTCCACGACTGCGAGAATCCGAGCACCAGATTCAGGTCGAAGGGGTCATCTTCATCGAACGCGTCGACGACGCTCGTGACTTCCGCAGTCTCGCTCATCATGCGAGGCTCGCGCGCGGCGATTGGCTCGTCGGCCGCGGCGGAGCGCGTGGCGCCCATCAGCGGCAGCAGCAGCACTCCGGCGATGCTCAGCCGACCGGTCGCGCGCATTCTCGAGGTTCTTCCACGCTAGCGACCTCGAGCGAAGGGTGTCAACAAGGTCAGCGGAGCATCGGGGCCGAGCGCCACAGGGCATCGGCATCTCTCAGAGATGTCACGAGGTTCTCTTTGCTGCTGGATTTGGAAAGCGAGTCGACGCGGATGGCGGCGACGGCGCACGCCGCTCGCGCGAGCCGTCTTGCTCGCACCTGGGCCGCGGCCATCATCGCGCCGGCGTCGCCCTCGACCAATGCGTTCGCAAGGTCAAGCGCCGACCTTCCCACCAGGCGGCAAGCCTCGATGGCGGCGCGAGCACTCTCGGGCGCCGGGCGTGGAGAGGCGACGGTAAGGGTCAATTGCGCGCCCGCGATGCGCGCCCACCCGTCGTCGACGGGACCTGAGCTGGGCCCGCCGTCGGAGGTCTGCGCCGTCGCATCGGACGCCAACCACGCGAACGCGACGCCCTCCGTGACGCCTAGTCCGACGGAATCGTGCAGCGACCGAATCGGTACGTCGACGGTGACCCTCGCCGCGCCATACCGCACGACGCCTACGGGCGTCACCACCCACTCCTCGGCTCCGGGTGTCTCGCCTGCGCCCACCGCGCTCTCGAACGTACCGCTCGTAATCCACGACTCCTCGGCGAAGTCGACGCACGGTCGGACGTGTCCAGGTCCTCGGAACGAGGTCTCGCGCGCCGTGCGCGGATCCTTTGCGACGAGGCGCGAATCGGATGCCAGCCAGATCCATGTCTCCGGTTCGATGGCATCCTGGCGGGCCAGCGCCGCTCCCCCGGCGCTCCGGTCGAGCCGAACGTCACCGTCGACCGCGATGGCGCGGCACGGCGTTTTCTCGCGTGGCCGCGGCGGGGCCGTCGTCGGTAGGGGCGTGCCCGCGTGGGCGGAAGCGACGGGAAGGGGCGTCGAAGGCGCCGGCGAAAGCTCGACCCGCGCCGGCTGCGACCGATCCGGCTCGCACGCGCCGCAACCCGCGAGCGGCGCCCCGAGCGCGACTGCGGCACCGAAGACGAACGCGCGTCCCGGACACGAGCGAGAAGAACGGGCCCTGGCTCGCATGCGTCAGCGCGAGACCGGCGGGGGCTCGTCGACATCGACGGGGAAGATGTCGGACGTGACGTCCTCGGCGGCGAGCTCGCGCTTGGCGTCATGGAGCTCGCTCGAGGTCTGATCCAGGCGGTCGGCGAATACGCCCAGAAACTGCCAGAGCATCTTCACGGCGACCTCGTGCTCCTTTCGCAGGATTTCGAAGAAGTCGGCGCGCCGGATCGCGATGAGCTCGGCGTCGCCGACGGCCGTGACGGTGGCCGAGCGCGGCACGCTGCGGATGAGGGCCATTTCTCCGACGTGCTCTCCCGGTCCGAGGTGGGTGAGCGCCTGGCCTCCGCGCGACACGAGCACTTTGCCTTCGAGCACGATGAACAGCTCGTCCCCCTTGTCTCCTTCGCGGATCACGACGTCGCCGTCCTTGTGCTCGCGCACTTCGACCGCCTGCATGACGCGCAGGAGCTCGCGTTCGGTGAGCCGGGCGAAGAGGGGCATGTTCGCGAGGACTTCCCGCTTGAGCGCCAGCCGTCTCGCGCGCGCCGCATCGACCGCCCCCTCCTCTCCCACTTTGACGACGATGGTCGTGATGTTGTCTTTGCCGCCGCGATCGTTCGCCAGCGAAATGAGAGTCTTGACGCTGGCTTCTCCCTCGAGCGAGAGCGGCCCCCGGAGCTCCTCGGGCGACTCCAAGTAACCGTGCAGTCCGTCGCTCGCGAGCACGAGGACGTCGCCCGCGGTGAGCTCGATGACGAGTGTGTCGACCTCGACCCGCTCGTACACGCCGACCGCTCGCGTGATCGCGTTCTTCTGCTGGACCTTCTCGATCTGCTCGCGCGAGAGCTTTCCCCGCTTGATGAGCTCATTGTAGACGGTGTGGTCCTCGGTCACCTGTTGGATGCGACCGTCGCGGGACAGGTAAATGCGGCTGTCGCCCACGTGGGCGATGAACCCCTGGTTGCCCACGACCAAGAGCACGCTGAGCGTCGTCCCCATCCCCCGCTTGGCCGGGTCGTTCACCGCTTCTTCGTGGACCTTCGAGCAAGCGCGCTGCACCGCGTTGTCGACGAGGGTCATGATGTCTTTCGGCGTGACTTTGCTGCCGCCCGTGGCGCCCGACACGTAGTCGGCGAGCAGATCGGTCTCGCGCTTGATCTCTTCGTGCACGGCGCGAACGGCGATCGCGCTGGCCACTTCGCCCGCTGCGTGCCCGCCCATCCCGTCGGCCACGATGAAGAGGCCGAGCTTCTTGTCGACGAGGAAGTTGTCCTCGTTGTGGTCGCGCACTTTGCCGACGTCGGTCGCGGCGTAGAAGCGGATCGATTCGCTCAGCTTCATGCGGTCAGCCGATGATACCTCACACCGGCAGGGTCCGTGCCGGGAGCTTGGATTCGACTCACGCCTCGTCTTCCGCTTCGTTCTTGTCGCCCCTCAGTCCGAGCGCGCGCGCTTTCTTGTAGAGATGACTCCGCTCGAGGTCGAGGGCACGCGCCGTCGCCGCCATGTGACCGCCGTGGTGCGAGAGCGCCTCCTGCACGATCACCCGCTCGGCCTCTTCGACGAGCACGCGGAAGGGCACGCCCGGGCGATAAAGGCCCGCGGTCTTCAGGTGGCTGCCTCCCGGCAGACAGTTGGTCACGTCGTCTGCGCGGATCACGTCGTCCGGGTTGAGGATGACCAGGCGTTCGAGGACGTTCTTCAGCTCGCGCACGTTGCCGGGCCACGCGTAGCGTCCGAGCACCGCGATGGCGTCGTCTTCGAGGCGCATGTCGCGTCGATCGTTCGACCTCGCGGCCAGCTCCAGGAAGTGACGCGCGAGGAGCGGGATGTCGTCGCGGTGCGCGCGCAGCGGCGGGATCGTCAGGGGCAGGACGTTGAGCCGGTCGTACAGGTCCGGGCGGAAGGCTCCGCTCTCGCACGCGGCGACGAGGTCGCGGTTGGTCGCGGCGACGACGCGCACGTCGACAGCGATGGTCTCGCTTCCCCCGACGCGCTCGATCTCGCGCTCCTGCAGGACGCGAAGGAGCTTGGCCTGCATCGGCGGTGGCATGTCGCCCACTTCGTCGAGGAACAGCGTTCCTCCCGACGCGCGCTCGAACTTTCCCCGCCGCTGTTTGGTCGCACCGGTGAATGCGCCGGCCTCGTGGCCGAAGAGCTCCGACTCGATGAGCTCGGACGGCAGCGCGGCGCAATTGAGTTTTTCGAGCGGCCCCTTCGCGCGAGGGCTGAGGTCGTGGATCGCGCGTGCGACGAGCTCCTTGCCCGTCCCGCGCTCGCCGGTCACGAGCACGCTCGCCGCGCTCTTCGCCGCGCGTCGGATCTGTTCGACGAGCCTCTTCATCGCCGGGCTCTCGCCCACGAGCTCGCCGGTCGCTCCCGCCGCCCGCCGCAGGTCACGCGCCTCGGCTTCTGCCCGCGTCAGGCGCAGGGCGGTGTCGATGGCGATCAGCAGCGCGTCGGTGTTCAGCGGCTTCTCGAGAAAATTGAGCGCTCCGAGGCGCACGGCGCGAACAGCCGTGTCGATCGTCGCGTGGCCGCTCATCATGATGACCGGCGCGTCGTTCTTGCCGGCGCGGATGCGCTGCAAGAGAGCGACGCCGTCGCCGTCCGGGAGCATGACGTCGAAAAGGCAGAGGTCGTAAGTGCGCTTTTTGAGCTTTTCCTCGGCGACCTTCACCCCGCCGGCGACGTCGACCGCATAGCCCTCGAGCGACAGGGCCTTCTGTAGGGTCGTCAGAATCGAGGGCTCGTCGTCGACGACGAGAAGGTGTGCGCGGGCCATCGCCAACAGTGTAGGACAGGCAGGAGGCAGGAGGAGTGACGTGAAGACTTTGTCCTTCGTCCGGGTGCTGGTCGGCTGCACGGCGGCCGCGGCGATTCTCACGGCCGGTCGCGCGGCGTTCGCGCACGGCGGCGACGACGTGGTGGAGCGACCTTCCACCGAGCGCCGCGCCGGCCCGGCCCCCAACGAGCCTGCGTCCCGCGTGGGGGAGGGGGGTGGGGGGGAAGGACGAGGCACTGGCAAACCCTCCGAACAGCGGTTCACGCTCTCGCTGGATCTCGTCTTGGGCTGGGGGAATGCGCCGTTCGCCGTTCAGAACTTGCCGACCACCGGGACGCAGGCGATCACCTACACGTTGGGCCGCGCTACCCCCGCGGCGGTGCAGTCGTTCCTCCTCGCCGGCTCGGTCGAGGTCGCGAGGCATGTGGCGCTCGGCCTCCGCGTGCCGCTGTCGTTCGCCACCTTCTCGCCGGACGGCTCGGCGGCTCGATCCGCGGGCTCCGTCGGAAACGTCGAGATCGAAGCGGAGTGGGGTACGCGCTACGCTCTGGCGAGCGCATCGACGCTGAGCGTCGCCTGTACCCTCGGCGTCGCGCTGCCCAGCGCACAAGGCGACGAGATTCCGTCCGACCTGGTCGCGCGAGACGCCTCCGCGGTCGACGTCAATTCTTACGATCCCTTCTCGCTGAGCCGCGCCGCCGCGATGTCGCGGGGAGACGAAGAGAACGCGCTCTTCGAGCCGAGGCGGCTTGGAATCGTCCCGAAGATTGCGCTCTTCTACCGCGGACCGCGGCTGAGCATCGAGCCGTCCGTCAAAGTGGAGAACCTCGTGGCCACGTCGAGCTCACTCGACGCGCCTTTCATCGGGGAGATCGTGCCCGGGCTGCGTCTCGGTTATCGCCTTCGCACAGTCGCCGAGCTCACACTGCGCGGGTGGGCGAACGTTCGCTTCGCCGCCCCGCGCGCCGACCGAGCGACGTCGGCGGCCGTCGAGCCCGGGGTTGCGCTCCGGTTCGGCACGATCCAGCCGTACGCGGGCGTGATCGTCCCAGTGAGCGGCCTCCCCTTCGACGATTCGTTCCTCGGCGTTCGACTGGGGGTAAGAGGGGCCTTCTAGTGCCGTCCGCCAGAGTTCTGCCACCGGTTGGCAGAACTCGTGCCGAGCGACATTAGCGAGACCACGGCTCGCTCGGGCCGGAGGGGGGTGTAGACTGCAGGACCGCCCGATGCCGCTTGTCCCGCTCGTTCGCTCCGCCGCATGGCTGCGCCGATCCATCGTCGTGCTGGCGCTGGCGCCTCCGGGCCTGTCGTCGCTGGCGGCGTGCGCGAACCAAGTGGGGCCAAAGGCGCCGACGATGCACAGCGAGCGAGTCGCGCCGCCGGCGTCGCAGGTCGGCGACGACGCCTTCGCGGCGGCCGTGCACGATCTGCTCGTCAGCGATCCGGGTAGCGCGGAGCGCGCGGTACGCCTGGGCGCCGTCGAAGAGCGGCAGATGGCGCGGGCCGAGGCGCGGTTTCGAGCTCGCACGCCCGATCGGGGTCTCGCGGCGCTGAGCGGCGCCATCTACCTCGTCCGGGTGGGCGAGCCGGTACAGCGCGTCTTCGGATCCGGTTCGGCCGCAGCGATCGAATCGGGCGTTCACGAGCTCGCGCTTCGAGGAGACGAAGGCCGTTCGCTCGCGCTCTATCACCTCATCGCGCAGGTCGGACCAGTGGCCGCGCGCGACGACGTACGCGGCCACCTCGCGGCGCTCGACGCATGGACGCGCAACGCGGTGGGCACGGGGGGCCCGGTTGCGAGTGCAGGCGCGCTCGAACGCGTCGCCGTGCGGCGAAGGCTCCTCGAACCCACCCCCGAGGCGCTCGCCGACGCGGCCAACGCCACGAGCGAGTGGATCAGGCGGTCGGTGGTGCTGCGCGACAAGTTCCGAAAGAGCCGGGTGCAGCCCCCTCGCGAAGAGGGAGGCGAGGCGTGGCGCGCCCTCGAGACCGGGCCGGTCGTCCTCGCGTCGCTGTACTTGCGCGACGGCGACGTGCCGGGAGCGCTCGCGGCGATTGACCGCGCCCAAGCGCGCGAGCTGCTCGAGTCCGAGCGACCTCCGCTCGCCGCAGCGCTCGCGGCCGACGCGAAAGAGGCGAGCGTCGACCGATGTATCGATCTGTTGCATCAGCTGAGGCCTCTCGCGGGCCGCGAGGCGACTCGCGAAGAAGACGACTTCGTGGAGGACCGCGACGTGTTCGGCGCGGCCGCGTTCGGCGTGGCCGCCGAGTGCTATCGCCTCGACCCCACCGTTCCCGAGGTCGCGCTCACGCTCGGAGTCGCACTCGAGGAGCTCGGCATGGCCGAGGCCACGCCGGCGCTGCTCGCGCAGGCGGTGCGCGCACACCCGGATGCACGGGTCCTGAGCGAAGCGCTCGCCCTGTCGCTCGACGCGATGGCCGGCGAAGAGGAAGCGGGCGACGCCGACTCGGCGCGCCGCGCGTTCAAAGCCGCGCAGCCGCTGATGGCTGTGGCATCGCAGGCGGCGCTCATCGGTAAAGTGCATCCGAGCGCGGCCCGCATTCGGGCTGCCATGGGCGAGATCGAGCTGCGCGAGGGCCGCGTCGACTCGGCGCGCGCGCTCTTGAAGCTATCCGCGGACGAGGAGAAGTCGGGAGGAGTGCTGCTCTCGCTGGCGCGCATCGACTGGCGGGACGGGCTCACCCAAGCGGCGCTCGACCACTTGCGCGACGCGCTCTCGGCTCCGGACGCCGCGCACGATCCCGCGCTTCGAGGCGAGATCCTGCTTTTGCTGAGCGACGTGACCCACGACAAGGGAGATCCGGCAGCGGCGCGCACGCCGCTCACCGAAGCCCTCAAAGAGCTCGTCCAGTCGCGCAATGTTCCGGCTGGGGACGAGCGAGCGCGGGTCGAGCGCGTGCTCGCGCGCGTGCTCGATCGGTTCGGAGCGGCGCAGCCCGCCCAACGAGCTCTCGAGCGGGCGTACGCGGCGGCGCCGGGCGACAAGCACCAGGCCGCGCAGACGATCGAGCTGCTCGTCGGGCGGGCCTTCGTTCGCGGCGATCTCGCGACGGCGCGCGCCGGCCTGCAGCGGGCGATCGCGGCCGACATCGAGGACGACGACCTCGTCTACTTCGCGCTTTGGGTGCGCTTGCTCGAGCGGCAGCTGCGCCTGCCGACCGACGGGGCCCCGGACCGCGTGTTCGTGTCGGTGCCCGACGACGGGCGCTGGGTTGCGAGGTTGGCGCGCTTCGGCGAGGGCAAGCTCAAGGGCGACGAGCTCATGGCGCGCGCCTCGACCCCGATCCAGAAGTACGAGGGGCTTTTCTACGCGGCGATGGACCACCGCGCCGCCGGCGACACCAAAGGGGGCGACGAGCTCTTGCGACAAGTCGTGGCGGGCACGGGTGTGGAGCTGAGCGAGGTCACGCTGGCCCGCGACATGCTCGACCCGAGCAAGTCGCAGCTCGGCGGGCCGCTGCCCCCCGACGTCTCGATTCCTTGAGCCCGCTCCGTCCCATCCGTCGCGCGATCGACTGGGGCGAGCTCGCCCCGCTGCGTCTTCGCGCCCGCGAGGTCGCCGAAGGAGTCTACGCAGGCGTGCATCGCAGCGCCCGCCGCGGGGCAGGCGTCGAGTTCGGCAGCTACCGCGAGTACGTGCCGGGCGACGACTTGCGCTGGCTCGATCGGCGGTCGCTTCTGCGGCACGACCGGCTCGTCGTGCGGCAATTCGAGACCGAGACGGATCGGGCGCTGTGCCTGGTGGTCGACGCGTCGGCGTCGATGGCGTTCCGCAGCCCGACCGCGCCCGGCGCCAAGCTGGCCTTCGCCGCCGTGATCGCGGCCGCGCTCGCGCGACTGGCGGTCGTGAGCGGCGATCCGGTGAGTCTGAGCTTCGTCGGGGGTGAGGGGGGCCACGCACCGGTCGCGCGCTCGGCGGGGCGCGAGCAGTTCGAGCGGGTGGTCGCCGCGCTCGAAGCCGTCCAACCCGGCGGGGACGCCCGGGTGGACCACGCCATGGTCGAACGGGCGTTGCAGTCGGTGCTGCGCACCGCTCGCCGAGGGGCGATCGTGGTCTTCCTGAGCGACCTCGTCGACCTGCCGGAGAATGCCGCCAAGGCCGTCAGCGAGGCCGCCTCGCGGGGTCGGGTGCTCACGGTCGTCCAGACGCTCGACCCGGCGGAAGCGGAGTTTCCCTATCGAGGTACCGTGCGCTTGCGCGCGCTCGAAGGCGATGCGGTCGTAGAGACGGACGCCGATAGCACGCGCGATCGCTATATCGCCGCGCTTGCCGCGCTGACCGGCGCGTGGCAGAGCGCCGTGGTGCAGCGAGGTGGACGCTTCGTGCGCGCGACGACCACCGACGAGCCGGTGCGCGTCGTGCGGACCATCGTGGAGAGCGTCAGATAGGGGGATTCCGTCGAGCGCGCATGCGCGTGGCGCCGAGGGCGAGCAAGGCGCCCATGGCACCGGCCCCGAGCAGGGCCGCGAGCCAGCGGGCAGTCGCCGAAGAAGGAGCCGGGGTGGGGAGCGTGGCGGGGGCGAGGCCGGAGATCGTTGGGCGGAGGTGGGTGGGAGCTGCCGTTGGGGTCGGGATGGCGGCTGGGGTCGGGGTCTGGGTCGCGGAGGGTGTCGGGGTGGCGGCTGGGGTCGAGGTCTGGGTCGCGGAGGGCGTCGGGGTGGCGGCTGGGGTCGGGGTCTGGGTCGCGGAGGGTGTCGCGGTCGCGGTCGGCGTTGAAGCCGTGTCCGTAGCCGAGGTGGGGGCCAAAGCTTGGGTTGGGGTTCCGGCCTGGGGTTCGGGCGTGACGGCGGGCGCGGGTTCAGCCGGCTGGGCGGTGCTCGATGGGGTGCCCGCTTCGCTCCCTTCCAGGAGCTCCGTCGGCGCCGCTCCGGCGTCGGGCGCGGTGGCAGCAGGCGCTGCGGAAGGTTGTGCTCCGCCGTCCGTGCTTCCCAGCGGCCCCGCGCCCAAGTGGGGGTCGGCTGGCTCCCAGCTCGTCGTGGGCGCCGCGAGCACTTCCGCCCCACTCTGAAAGAACGCCGCTCCGGGCCCGGCCGCCGGCACGCCCGTGGCCTCGGCCCCGTTCTGGAAGTAATCGGTTGGGCTACCCCCTTGCGGCAGCTGCATCGAGAGCTGGAGCGCGTAGAGATACGCCTGGATCGCCGCCTGCTGTTGTTGCACCAGGTCCACAGCCGTGCCCGAGGCCTCCGAAGCGACGCCCGACTGCTGCTGCGGAGGGACGCCCGGGAGAGTCTGCGGAGGGACGCCTGGGAAAGTCTGCGGAGGGACGCCGGGGAGAGTCTGCGGAGGGACGCCGGGGAGAGTCTGCGGAGGGACGCCGGGGAGAGTCTGC
>CAZHED010000002.1:98263-136639 GCA_964531095.1 uncultured Polyangiaceae bacterium
GGAGGGGCGCCCGGGAGAGTCTGCGGAGGGGCGCCCGGGAGAGGAGTCTGCGGAGGGAGGCCCGGGAGAGTCTGCGGAGGGACGCCTGGGCGAGGTTGCGGAGGGACGCCGGGGAGCTGCGCGGGCACGACCCGGACCTGAGGCGTCACGATGGGGCGCGTCTGCGCAGGTGCACCGACGGGGACCGAGAGCCCGACGATAGTCAACAGCGCGAGGAATCTCCGAAACACGGTGCCCCACAGGGGCAACTGGTGGGCCAGCTCGCTTCGCCGTCTCTACCCTTCGTGCTAGAGCGCCGAGCATGTTGGCCCCCGTCGGCTTTCCGCGGCTTTCGGCCGTCTCGCTGCATTGCTCCTCGGTCTGCCAACAGGTTGGGCGCTCTAGCGGTCGCACGTGACGTTTCTCACCACGCTCGCGCTCGCGGCGGCGCTCCTGGTCGTCGCGCCGTACTTCGCGCACCGACTGCGAAGGCGCCGGGCCGAAGAACAGCCATTCCCTCCCGCGCGACTGGTCGAGCCGGCGCTGCCCAAGGCGCGTCGTCGTTCACAGCTCGAGGATCGCGCGCTCTTTGCCACGCGCTCGGCGGCCGTGGTCGTCCTCGCCTTGTTGGGCGCGTCGCCGCTCGTTCGTTGTTCCCGGCTGTCGCTTCAGCGCGCCGGTGGCGCATCGGTGGCGATGGCCATCGTCGTGGACGACTCGATGAGCATGCGCGCGAGCCTACCGGGAGGGATGCCTCGCTTCGACCGCGCGCGGCAAGGGGCTCGCGAGCTGCTCGCGTCCGCGCGGGAGGGCGACGCCATTGCGGTCGTCCTCGCCGGTTCGCCACCGCGCGTCGCGCTCGCGGCGACCACGGATCTGACGGCGGCTCGCAACACGATCGATGGTCTGCCTGTGAGCGACCGCGCCACCGATCTGGACGGCGCCGTTTCGCTCGCCCGGGGCCTTCTCGCTTCGCTGCCACAGATCGACCGTCGCGTCGTCGTCCTGAGCGACCTCGCCGACGGCCGTTCCGACGCCGCGGCCCTTGGCGACTCGAGCGCAGTGCCTATCTGGATTGCCTTGCCCGAGCTGCGGGCGCAGGGCGTCGACTGTGCGTTGATGCGGGCCGACTGCAGCGGCGTGCGCGTGCGCGTCCGGGTAACGTGCGGCCCCGGCGAGAGCGCCGTGGGACGTGAAGTCGTCGTCGAGGACGACCGGGGTGCCCCCCTCGGTCACGCATCGATCCCTGCCGGTGCAAACGTCGAAGTGACCGTCCTCCTTCCTTCCGCGGACGCGAGCCCGGCGCGGGCGCGGCTGTCGGGTGACGATGCCGTCGCCGCCGACGACGTCGCGCCCGTCGTCCCGGAGGCGCGCCGCGGAGCGATCGCGGTCGTTGCCGACACAACCGCCGAGACGGTCGTCACCGGTGGCGCGCCGATCGCCGAGCAAGCACTTTCGGCGCTCAAGCTCGACGTCGACGTTCGTCCCCTTCCCGCGTTTCCGGATCGAGCCGAGGACCTCGCCGGCGCCCTCGGCGTACTGATCGATGACCCCCCTGGGCTGACGCCCGAGCAGCGCCACGCGCTGGGCACGTACCTCGCGGGTGGGGGGGTCGTGCTCTTGGCCCTTGGTCCTCACGCTGCGGCCGCGCCGCTCGGAGCATCCCTCGAGCCGGTGGTCGGGCATGCCTTCGCATGGGCGGAGACGAAGGCGACTGGGGCCGATCCGGCCAGCGCCGGCGGCGAGTTGGCCGAATCGGCGCAAAGCTTGGCCGATCTCGGCGCGTCCCACCGCGCCGTCCTCGCGGCGGACGACGTGGCCGGGCTCGAGGCCATCCTGCGGTGGACAGACGGCACACCACTCCTGGCGCGTCGCGCGGTCGGCCGAGGCGACGCGTGGGTCCTCACTCTCCCCGTCTCGCTCGACGCGAGCGATCTCGCGCTTCGCCCGGCATTTCTGGCCATCCTGGGCGCTTGGGAGAGCGAAGCGCTCGAGCGCAAGACGGCCAAGCGGAGCGAAGTCGGCTCCGCCTGGACCTTCCCGGGCGCGCACGCGGTCGAGACGCAGGGCCCGTCGGGCCCGCTCGCTTCGATCCGAGATGAGCGAGGCGTGCGCGTCGTTCCGCCTCTCCTCGGGCTTTACCGAATCGCGGTCGACGGTCGCGTCGAGGTGAGGGTGGCGTCGCCGGCCGCGCGCGAGCTCGATCTGCGACCGCGCGCCGCGGCGTCCAAGACCGGCGGCGAAGGTTTGGGCGAGCGTCGCGCCTCGGTCGACATCAGCGGGCAGGTGGCGCTGTTGCTGCTCGTGCTGGTCGCCTTCGAGATGGGGCTTCGCGTGTGGCTCCAGCGGAGCAGGACGGCCTGACGCGAGCGCCCTTGCCACGCCTACGCGGATGAGGCTTCATGGGCGTGTCGCATGAGGAGCGTCCCGCGCCATCCACTGCTCGCCCTCATGTTCTGCGCACTCGGTTGCCAAGGCGCCGGCGCGTATGGCCATTCACCGCGGTACGTAGAACTCGATGAAGAATCGGCGGCCGTCGCCGGCTCGCGCGAATACGACCCGATCATGGCCGAGAAGCAGCCGGACCAGTGGCGGCAGGGAAAGGTGGCGCTCTTCGGCGTCGTCGAGCGCCGCGACCCGGGCCCGGGCGGTCAGGCGAGGCTCACCCTGTCGGTGCGTCGTCTCGAGCCGCGAAATCTATGTGGCCTGGAAACGGACGACGACTCGTGTCGAGTCACCGTCAGCGACAAGGACTTCGGGGTGGTCGAGGCGCTGGTCTCGCTGCGCGGCGACGACTACGTGGGGCCTCGCTCCGTGGGCTCGCGGTCGCTGCTGCGGGTCGTGGGCACGATCGGACAAGACGTCGCCCCCAGCGGGGCCCCCGTCGTGCACGCGGTGTGGTACCGGCATTGGCCCGCGTTCTATTACGTGACGCGCGCCAGCGCCCGCGACATGAAGCAATGAGAGCGCGAGCTGCCCGCGGGGCGGGGGTGCTCGAGCCCGCGCCCGACGGGACGCTCCGCCTTCCAGCCCTCGCGACGGCGCACTCGCACGCCTTCCAGCGAGCCATGCGCGGGCGCGCGCAGCGCCCCGTGCAAGACCCCGCTCGTAGCGCGGAAGACTTTTGGACGTGGCGCGGGCAGATGTACGCGCTCGCGTCTTCGCTGACGCCGGAGTCGATTCATGCTGCCAGCGGGGTGGCCTTCCGCGAGCTCGCGGTCGCCGGGGTTCGTACGGTCGGCGAATTCCACTACGTCCACCATCAGCCCGACGGCACGCCGTACGAGGACCGCACGATCCTCGCCGACGCCGTCGTGCACGCCGCCAGGACCGCTGGCCTTCGCATCGCCCTCTTGCGCGTGGCCTACCACCGCGCGGGCGCCGGCCGCTCCCCCGAACCAGGGCAGCGCCGCTTCTGCGACCCCAGCGTCGACGACGTGCTCCGCGACGTCGACACGTTGCGCGCCAGGTGGGGGCACGACCCCGACGTCGTCATCGGCGTTGCGCCCCACTCGGTGCGCGCCGTTCCACCGGAATGGCTCGCGCCCCTTCGCGACCACGCCCGGCGCCACTCGATGCCGCTGCACATGCACGTCGCCGAGCGCGCGCGAGAGGTCGACGAATGCGTGGCCGAGTCGGGTCGCCGTCCGGTGGAGCTGCTGGCAGACCACGGGGTGATCGACGGCCGGTTCGTCGCCGTGCACGCGACGCACGTCCTGCCTCACGAAGCGAAGCTTCTCGGCGCGGCGCAAGCCTTCGTGTGCGTTTGCGCGACCACGGAGCGCGACCTAGGCGACGGTCTGCCCGACCTGAGTGCCCTGCGCGCGGCCGGGGTTCGCTTGTGCACCGGAGTCGACAGCTACGTCGTCGTCGACCCCATCGAAGACCTGCGCGCGCTCGAAACGCACGAGCGCCTTCGCACACGAACCCGCGTCACGTTTCGCCCTGCGCGCGGCACGCCGGCCGAGGCGCTCTGGCACGAAGGATCCGTCGAGGGAGCCGCCGCGTGCGGGTTTCCCGACACCGGCGGGCACGTGATCGTGCGGCGCGATCATCCAGCTCTTGCCCTCGTCGACGACGAGTTTCTCCTCGACGCCATCGTCTTCGGGTCGGGGTCCGGCGTCGTAAAGCGGGTGCGTCGGATGGCGCGTCGGTAGCTTTCAAAGCTCCGACTGGTCACTCGGCAGCGCAGGCGGCGAACGGCTTGCGCTTTGGACTCCTCGAAGCGAAAGTAGCTAGATCGCATGCCAGCCGAATTTCGCCTGAGAACCAGCTTCGAGCCGAAAGGGGACCAGCCCCACGCCATCGAGCAGCTGGGGCGTGGGCTGCGCGAAGGCGAGAAGCATCAGGTTCTGCTCGGCATCACCGGATCGGGCAAGACGTTCACCATTGCCAACGTCATCCAGCTCTCCGGCAAGCCGACGCTCATCCTCGCGCCGAACAAGACCCTCGCCGCCCAGCTCTACGGGGAGATGCGCGAGCTCTTCCCCGAGAACGCGGTCGAGTACTTTGTGAGCTACTACGACTACTACCAGCCCGAGGCGTACATCCCGTCGACCGATACCTTCATCGACAAAGACGCAATCATCAACGATCAGATCGACCGCATGCGCCACTCGGCGACCGTCGCCCTTCTGTCGCGGCGCGACGTCATCATCGTCGCCAGCGTGAGCTGCATCTACGGCATCGGCAGCGCGGAGAGCTATCACGGCCTCGTCATCCAGCTCGCCGTGGGCGAGGAATTTCGGCGGGACACGCTCTTGCGCGGGCTCGTCGACATTCAATACGAGCGCAACGACGTCGACTTTCACCGCGGGACGTTCCGCGTCCGCGGTGACGTGGTCGAGATCTTCCCGACGTACGAGCAGGAGACCGCCATACGCGTCGAGTTCTTCGGCGACGTCATCGAGTCCATCAAGGAGGTCGACCCGCTTCGGGGGCGCGTGAGACAATCCCTCGAGCGCTATGCGATCTACCCGGGGTCGCACTACGTCACTCCGCAAGCGCAGATGCGTCGCGCCGTGGAGAGCATCCGCGAGGAGCTGCGCGGCAGGCTCGACGTGCTCGACAAGGAGGTGCGCTTCCTCGAAAAACAGCGGCTCGAGCAGCGAACCCTCTACGACCTCGAGATGATGGAGCAGATGGGCTTCTGCTCGGGGATCGAGAACTACTCGAGGCACCTGTCGGGCCGCAAGGCAGGCGAGCCGCCGCCGACCTTGCTCGACTATTTCCCGCAGGACTTTTTGCTCGTCATCGACGAGTCGCACCAGACGATGCCGCAGCTTCAGGCGATGTACCGCGGCGACCGGGCCCGGAAAGAGACACTCGTGGAGTACGGCTTTCGCCTCCCCAGCGCGCTCGACAATCGGCCGCTCAAGTTCGAAGAATTCGAAGACCACGTGCGGCAGATCATCTACGTGTCGGCAACGCCGGGCGAGTACGAGATCGAGAAGGCGCAGGGGGTGGTCGTCGAGCAGCTCATTCGGCCGACGGGTCTGACCGAGCCGGAGGTCGAGGTGCGCCCCGTCTCGGGCCAAGTCGACGACCTCTTGGGCGAAATCAAAGAGCGGGTGAAGAAGAGCGAGCGCGTCTTGGTCACCACGTTGACCAAGCGGATGGCCGAGGACCTCACGGATTTCTACCGTGAGCTCGGGGTTCGCGTTCGCTACCTGCACTCGGACGTCGATACGCTGGAACGAATCGACATCCTGCGCGACCTGCGTCTAGGAGAGTTCGACGTTCTGGTCGGCATCAATTTGCTGCGAGAGGGGCTCGACTTGCCGGAGGTGTCGCTCGTGGCCATCTTCGACGCCGACAAGGAGGGGTTCTTGCGGAGCGCGCGCTCTCTCATCCAGACTATGGGGCGCGCGGCGCGCAACCTGAACGGTCGAGTCATCATGTATGCAGACGCCGTCACCCCGGCGATGAAGAGCGCCATGGAAGAGACGACCCGGCGGCGCGCCGTGCAAGAGATCTACAACGAGAAGCACGGCATCGTGCCGCAAACGGTCGTGCGCGCGATTATGAACATCAACCCGGCGAGCGGCACAATCGACTATTTCAATGTTCCGAAGCTGGCCAAAGGCGAGCGCGCCAACGCCGTGGGGGGACGCGCACCCGACATCGACGAGCGAATCGCAGCGATGCGTCTCGAGATGTTCGCCGCCGCAGAAGATCTCCAGTTCGAGAAGGCCGCCCGGATGCGCGACGAGCTGAAGAAGCTCGAGGCGCTCGCCGGGCTCGAGACGGGAGCCGCGGGATCGCAGCCCGCCGCATTCGATCCATACGCGTCGGGCACGAAGAAGGCAGGCGCGCGAGGGCGGGGTACCGCGAAGGCCGGCGGCGGTGCGGCGCGCAGCGGAAGGCGTTATAAAGCGCGCTGATGAGCGAACCCGTCGTTTCGCACATTTCGGATACGGCTCGATGGGTCGCCGCCTATCGTGCGATCGAGTCCACGCGATCCGACGCACTCTTTCAGGACCCGTTCGCCGCGCGGTTGGCGGGGGAACGGGGCGCTCAGATCGCAGGCAAGATGCGTAGAGCGATGGGGCGGAGCGGTTGGCCGATCGTCGTGCGCACCAAGGCCATCGACGATCTCGTCATGGCGGCGGTCGCCGAAGGGGCCGATCGCGTGATCAATCTTGCTGCAGGGCTGGACTCTCGCCCGTACCGACTGCCGCTGCCGCCGTCGCTTGGATGGGTCGAGGCCGACCTCCCCGGGATCCTCGACGAGAAGGAGCGATTGATGCAAGGCGAGACGCCGCGCTGTCGTCTCGTGCGCGAGCGGGTGGATCTGTCCGTCTCTCTCTCCCGCGCCGCGTTTCTCGACAGCGCCCTCGCGGGGGCGAGCCACGCGATCGTCATCACGGAGGGGTTGCTCATCTACCTCGACGATCACGCCGTGCGCGAGCTGGCCCGTGATCTGGCGTCCCGAACGCAGGTGCGAGGCTGGATCGTGGACCTCGTCTCGCCGGCCGTCCTTCAGATGATGCGCAGGCAGGTGAACCGTCACCTGTCGCCCGACGCGGCGATGCGCTTTGCGCCCGAAAGCGGCGTTTCGTTCTTCGCCCCGCTCGGGTGGCGGCCGGCCGCCATACGCTCCAATCTCCGAGAGGCGTTTCGAGCCAAGCGACTGCCGCTCTACCTTCGGCCGTTCGCGCTCTTTCCGGAGCCGGATCCCGCCAACCCGGGGAGCCGGCCCTGGGGCGCCGTGGTGCGCTTCGATCGGGCTCCGCCCACAGGCTGAGACTTACTTGCCATACCCCGCAGCGACGATGTTCGCCTGGACGGCGTTGAGGGTCGCCACGGTGGCAGCACCGGTCGTCATGACCCCTTCGTAGAAGTCTCCCGCCGCACCATTGCTGTTGTCGCCGCCGACTCCGAGGACGATGGCGCCCTCTTTCTTCATGGGAGCAAAGCCGTTGGGGCGCGCTCCGTCGTACATGGTCTTCAGCGTACCGGCCGTCGCATCGCCGCCATAGAGGGCAAAGCTTCCCGGGGCCGCCCCGGATCGGCCGACGACGATTGCCGTAGCGTAGTCGTAGGCGAGAGACATGTTGGTCGCAACGCCCTTTGCCTCTTTGGCGCCGCTTGCCCCCACGCCGGCACATAGGCCATTTTCGATGTCTACCTCCACCCAGGGGCCCGGGCCGACGCCGGTGGCCTGACCGCTGCCCCCCCCGAAATAGACAGCCTCCATAGTGGCGTTGCCGTCGTCACGAACGTCCGTTTCGGCGTTTCCGTAGTCGTAGCAGCACCCGTTGACCAAGTCGTTCTGGCTCGACACCATATACTCGGTCTCTGCCGCGTCACCGGTTGCGGTGCCGGTGGCCTTGTCGTTCCGATAGCCCATGCCGACGCGAATGCGGACGCCGTAGACTTCATGACCGTTGGCCGTAGTCTTGAGATCGGTCGCATTCGACGGCTTGTCGGCCCCGCTGCCGTGCTGACCGGCGGGTCCGGGGGTGAGGTGATTGCCCTGCGAGGACTGGTCGTAGATGATCGTGATGGTGCACGTCGTGCCTGCACAAAACGTGTCTTGCGCGGCGCCGTCGGCGACGCCCCCGGTGGCCAGAACCCCGATGTCCTTGGTCGTGTTGTCCGACGCGCGCGTGACTTGGTAGAGGTTCCCCTTGTACGCGCCATAAAGAGCCCGCACGGTGCTGTGCGCAGCTACGCACGGCGTGCTGCCGGAGGCGAAGATATCGCAAACCCCGCTCCCCGCCGGCGCGCCGGTGCCGCTGCTACTACCGGCGCCCGAGTCGCCGGCCATGCCGCTGCCCCCGCTGGAGCCCGAGCTCGTGCTCGTACCGCCGGAGCTCGAGCCCGCGCCACTGGAGCCCGTGTTCGTTCCACCGGAGCTCGAGCTCGTTCCACCGGAGCTTGAGGCCGTGCTGCCCGAGCTCGTTCCACCGGAGCTGCCGCTGGAGCCTGCGCTGACGCCACCGGAGCTCGTGCTCGACCCACCGGAGCTCGTATTCGTGCTGCCCGAGCTCGAGCCGGTGTCACCCATGCCCGAGCCGCTGGACCCACTCGCGCTCCCGGTGCCAGCGCCGGAGCTCCCGTTCATGGGACCGCTCTTCGACCCACCGGTCGAGGTGTCGTTGGAGCCGCCCGAGCACCCACCCGCCGCCGCAACTGCGATCAGCACCGCGCTCGCCAGGGCTGCTGGCCGCGCGATGAAAACTACCGGCCGCGAAACGCGCGTATTGGGCTTTGCTCCGTTCATGGGTGAACTCTACTACGTTCACGCCAGCGGTCACGCGCCGACCGACGGTGGCACGCAGCCGTGCAGTCGGACGGTTAACCTACAACGGGATGCATCTGCGAGGCATAACCCAGCGAGACTGCCACTGTCCATCACCGGGCCGCAGGGGACACGCCCCATGAACCAAACAGAATTCACGGTGGTGCACCAGACGAGCGATTGACCCATCTCGTTCGACGCGTTCACGGGTCGGCTCGAGCAGCTCCTGGGGTCGGTTCGATGCCGGCATCTCGGCCAGTTCGGCGACGCATCGGTCACGAAGGTTGCGGTCGGCCTGGATGCGAAGGTCCGGGCACTCGTCGAGAAAGCCGCCGCCCAAGCGACGTGAACGGGAGGAACGGGGAAGGGGCTGAACCTTTCCATCGAGGGCACATCGACGCAGCGGGACCCTCTTGCGCTCTTCTCGTCGATCGCGATCAGCGAATGTCGGATCCGGGCCGGCCGAAACGTCGCGTCGATGAAAGGCAGGTCCGTCATGAAGGTGCAAGGAAGTGTCGCTCTTGTAACTGGTTCCAACCGTGGCCTCGGAAAGGCACTTGTTTCCGCGCTCTTGGAGGCCGGCGCGGCCAAGGTGTACGCAGCGGCTCGGGACGTTGGAAAGGTCACCTCCTCCGATCCGCGGGTAGTCCCGCTCGCGCTCGATACGTCGAAGCCCGAGCAGATCGCGGCGGCCGCCCGGGCGGCCGGGGACGTCACGCTCCTGGTCAACAACGCGGGCGTCTCCGCGTCGGCGAACGTCCTCACGGCGAGCCAGGCGGCGATGGAGACCGATTTCCGCACCAACGTCTTCGGGACGCTCGCGGTGGTGAAGGGCTTCCTGCCCGTGCTCGAGCGCGCGCCCGGGGGCGCGACGATCGTGAACGTTCTGTCGCTCGCGTCGCTCGGGAGCTTCCCGGCGCTCGGCGGCTACTCGGCGTCGAAGGCGGCCTCGTACTCGATCACGCAGTCGCTCCGTCCGGAGCTCAGGGGGAAGCGCATCGAGATCCTCGCGGCGTTCCCGGGCCCGATTGACACTGACATGGTCAAGGACCTCCCGATTCCGAAGACGAGCCCTGCCGACGTCGCGAGCGCCGTGCTCGCCGGGATCGCGCGCGGCGAGGAGGAAATCTTCCCCGACCCGATGGCGCAGCAGATGGGCGCGCTCTGGAGCAAGAGCCCCAAAGAGTACGAACGCGCGTTCGCGAGCATGTGACGGCACGGGAACGACCTACTGAAAGGAGACCATCATGAAGAGCAAGAATTTCACGACGACCATCCTTGTCGACCAGACCCCGCAGCAAGCCTTCGACGCCATCAACGACGTTCGCCACTGGTGGTCGGGAGAGATCGAGGGCCGTACAGACGTGCTCGGCGCCGAGTTCACGTACAGCTACAAGAAGGTCCACCGCACCACGCAGAAGATCACCGAGCTCGTGCCGGGCAGGAAGATCGTGTGGCACGTGACCGACAGCCAGATCAACTTCGTCCGCGACACGAGCGAGTGGGATGGCACCGACATCGTGTTCGAGATCTCGAAGAAGGCCGACAAGACCGAGATTCGCTTTACGCACGTCGGCCTCGTGCCGACCATCGAGTGCTACGATGGGTGCTCGGGCGCGTGGGGCTTCTACGTGAACGAGAGCCTTCGCAGCTTTATCGCGAACGGCAAGGGGGAGCCCAACCCGGACGAGCGTCGTCCGACTCGGGCGAAGGGTAGTGGCGAGCAGCGCGCGCACGACGCGCGGAGGTGAAGCGGGTGGCAGGGTACCTGGTGACGATGCTGGAAGACGAGCCCGCCCACGCGTCGCAGTCGCCGAGGGCAATGTCGGAGCTCATCGACGAGAGCGCCACGTACGCCGACGAGCTGCGCCGCGCGGCGCGGCTCGAGGACCGCGGACGTCTTCGCCCCAGCAACGAGGGCAAGCGCGTTCGTCGTGAGGGCGACCGCGTCGAGGTGCACGACGGGCCTTTCGCCGAGGAAGGCAAGGCCCTCGGCGGCTACTACTGGGTGCAGGCGGGGAGCCTGGAGGAGGCGACGGAGCTCGCGGCGCGGGCCCCCGTCCTTCCGACCGACGAAGTGGACGTGCGCCCGCTGATGAAGGCCGCCGTCCCGGCGGACAAGGAGGCGAAGCCGGGCAAGATCTTCGCCTGCGCCGTGCTCGGGAGCTCCAGGACGGAAGAGGCGTGGGTCGAGGTGATGGACCGGATCGACGAGGAGACGCGCGGTCGCTTCCCGGAGGCGTCGTTCCTCGGGGGTCTTCGCCTCGAGCCTCCGAGGCGTGGACGGCGCATCGCGACGCGCGGCGAGAGGCGCGCGACGTTCGACGGGCCGTTCCTCGAGAGCAAAGAGGTCATCGGCGGGCTACTCTTGCTGCGCATGACGTGCATCGACGAAGCGGTGCAGTGGGCCGGCCAGACGCGCTTCGTCGTTCACGGCACGTTGGAGATCCGCGAGCTGTGGCGGACCTGACGGCGGTCGTCGACGAGACGGTGCGCAGGGAGCGCGGGCGCATCGTCGGGGGCCTTCTGCGCTTGTGCGGGAGCCTCGACGCCGCGGAGGAGGCCTTCCAGGAAGCGGCGCTCGCAGCAGTGCAAGCGTGGCGTGAGGGAGTCCCGTCGAACCCCGGCGCCTGGCTGATGACGGCCGCGAAGAACAGCGCGAGGGATGCGCGGCGCCGCGGAGCCGTCGCCGAGGCGAAGGCGCCGCTCCTCGTCGAGGACGATATGGATGCGCGAGACACGATCGATACGGTGAGCGACGACTATCTCCGGCTCATTTTCACTTGCTGTCACCCCGAGCTGTCCGCCGACAACAAGATCGCGCTCACGCTGAAGGTGGTCGCGGGGTTCTCGACCGAGGAGATCGCGCGGGCGTTCGTCTGCTCGGAGGCGACGGTGTCGCAGCGGATCTTGCGCGCGAAGCAGACGATCGACGAGAAGAAGGTCGGGTACGCGATCCCTGAGCGGGGCGATCTCGCGGAGCGCGTGTCGGCGGTGCTGGGCGTCCTCTACGCGATGTTCAACGAAGGGCATACAGGGCGGAGCGGCCCGTTGATGCGGCTCGACCTGCAGGCGGAGGCGCTTCGCCTCGCGCGCCTGCTCTGCGACCTCGTGCCGGGCGATCCCGAGGCGTTCGGCGCGCTGGCGATCATGGCGTTCGGCGCTGCGCGCGCGCACACGCGCGTCGACGACGAGGGGCTGCCGATCCTGCTCGCCGCGCAGGATCGATCGCGATGGAATCGGGAGCTCCTCCGCGAAGGGCTGATGGCGCTCCGGCGCTCGCGCTCGCTCGGAGGGCGAGGTCCGTACGTCCTGCAAGCCGAGATCGCGGCGGCTCACGTGACGGCGCCGACGTGGGAGAGCACGGACTGGGCGGCCATCGTCGCGGCGTACGACGGGCTCGCGGAGGTCTCGCCTTCACCCGTCGTGGCGCTGAACCGAGCGGTCGCCGTCTCGATGCTCGCCGGACCCTCTGCGGGCCTCGCAGCGTTGAAGGCGCTCGAGCGGCCGCTCGTGGATTACCACCTCTTCTATGCGGCGCGCGCTGACATGCTCGAGCGCACGGGAGGTGACCCGCTACCTGACCTGGAGAGAGCGATCTCGCTCGCGACGAACGAAGGCGAGAAGCAGCTACTCGAGCGGCGGCTCCGCGATCGTCTGGCGCGCGCGAAGGCCCCCTGAGATCGGACGCGCCGGGGTCAACGACTCCACTTCCGCCTCTACGCGCCGGTCGTTTGGCATCTTGCCAACCCGGCTTGCGAATGCACAGCCGGTTGGGCTCTTCACGGGCCGAACTTCGCACGCGTCGATGCTCCCGGCATCGCGGCGCGCCACGAACCACGTCGCGGCACGCCTGATGCTCTGGTTGGGCGACCGGAGGGAACCCCCTTGACCAACTCAATGAGCCCTGCACTTTGCGCCGTTCTTTCCGCGAGCTGGCTGTTCGCGATCATCGGATACTATTGGTGGCGCGACACGGCGAGAATCAGCCGGATAGGGGGGCTTCTCCAGGCGGGAGGCCTGCTGATCGACATCGGCACACCGGGCGAATACGCGACCGACCATGCCCCAGCCGCCTTGAACATTCCGGCGGAAGAGCTCGAGCTTCGGCAGGGTGAGCTAGGCGAACGTGGACGTGTTGTCCTCGTCTACGGGCGCAGTGCCTTTCGCAGCGCCGAGGCAGCGCAGATGCTGCGCGGGGTGGGCTTCCAAAGCGTCACGAACATCGGAACGTTGCGCCGGTGGCGCGCGGACAGCACAGACCCCATGTCGGACGCGGCAAGCCACCGGATTGGGTACGAAGCCTTCGGCGGGGTGCCCGGCGCGCTGGCAGGCGCCGCTCTCGGGGCAGGCGCTGGATTCTTGGGCGTACTCGCCGGGATCTTGGTCGGCGGAATTGCGGGAGCGATGGCCGGGGCTTTCTTGAGCGAGAGACTCCCCAAGCAGCGTTATACGAACTAGCGAGCCCGGCCCAAGGGCGTCCTTGGCCTCCCAGCGGGTCCGCTCCGCATTGACGAAGTGGGAGGAACACAGGCCCTTCCGTGGAGGAGGTAGAGCCCGTAGCCGCCGAACCGGCCGCCCTGGGTGACTAACATGCCCTCCGCCCCTCCCGCGGGTACCTCGACGTCGGCCGAGATGGTGTAGGAGCGGTCGATGATGCTCGGCGCCGATCCGCTCGTCACGTTCGTGAGCTCGCCGTAGGGGGCCACCACGGCTTGGACGAGGCCTCGGTGTCCTTGATGACGCCAGCGAACGCTGGCCGCGGTGGCGGCAGGGCGCTCGAGATCGTCGGCTCCTTGAACGCGGGCGAACCCGGCTTTGATGCTTGTGCCTTTGCGCCTACGGGGACCGGAACCAGCAAGACCACCAGCCCCACGACGAGCAAGAGCACGATGGCTGAGATGACGATCTTTCGTTTCGCCGACGCTTGCATGCAGGCTCCCCGCGCTCGAGATGGGAGTGGACAATGCGGGTTTCGAGCCAGCGGAACCGGAGTGGATCGTAGGACGACCTTGCAGCGGCTGGCGATTTCCTCTTTGAAACCCCACGTCTTCTCGTGCGGGACTCCTCACAAGGCGGTGGAGCGATGGGACATAAGACGGCAGAAGAGCTTCGAGTCACCCTGACTCGGCTCTTGCTCTTCTCGATCACACTCGAGGCGCTGACGGGCGTGGCTCTGTTCATCGCCCCTTCGTGGGTAGCGCGGCTTCTGCTGGGCACAGCGCTTTCGCCTAGCGGGACGGCACTAGCGCGCGTGTGCGGCTGTGCTCTGTTTTCGCTCGGGGCGGCCTGGTGGGGTGGTCTGCGTAGCGATGACGCGACGGCCCCTGCATTTCGAGGCATGCTCTTCTACAACGCGGCGATCACCGTGTACCTCGGATACCTGTGCGCCCGCGGCACGACGGTGGGCCCGCTCTTGCTGGTGGTCGTGGTCCTTCACGCCGTGGTGAGTGCCCTTCTCGCGGGGGTTGCGGTTCAAATGGTGCGACGAGGCAAGATCGCCGGCTTCGCCTTCCAGCGCTTCAAGCTCGCCCGCACCCAGTGACGTCCGTAGGTTTTCACGCAGCGCCCTCGCGAGACTGAAGCGATCGCCGGAACGCGCACTGCATAACGGCAGGCCACGCCGTGAGCGAAACTAACCTGTGCGAGTTCAGAATGCTCGTCCGCATGGAAGCGAGCGCCGGCACATCCGCGGGGACGCGCCGGAGGTGGCTACGCGCGTTCGAGCAGCGTTCTCGGCGGACGCGCCGTCGAAATTGAGCATACGGCAGAGCCAACCGGAGGACCCATTCCCATGAACAAACACAACACTCTGTTCGCGGCAACTCTCGCACTGGCGACGCTCGTGCTTTTGTGTGCAACACGTCCCGCACAGAGCGCACCGGGGGAACCGGCGATGAAGGTCTGCAAGGACCAGACGTATGCGCTTTGCGCCGCGGCTCGCTGCAACGTATTCGACGGCGTTGCCTACTGTCAGTGCGATGTGAAGTCCGGCAACAGCATCAGTCTGCCGTTTCAGATGGGCAGCGGAGACGTCTGCTCGGTCAACGCTTCGGGCCCCGAAAACGGGTTCATGGTAAGCACGTTCAGCCTGCCAGCTTCGATCGTGGCGCCGCACGGAGATCACGCGATCTACAGCTGCCCGCGGGGCGTATCCGAAGGCGCCTACGCTCAGTGCGACGGAGGCCTCTGCTTCGCCAGCACAGGGGGGAGGACGTTCCCGGGCTTCGATGGCCCCGTCCCGAAAGGGCAGATCTTGTGTTCCTGCCCGATCACAACGGGCAACATCCCCTCGGACGTCATAGGACACCAAATCTTGGGGCCCTATCCATGCCAGGAATCGTTTTTCCAGTATTGCAAGAGTGACACTTCCAATAGCAAGACGGGCTCGACGATTTATGTCGGCGCTCCCACCGGAACTGTGCAGAAGCTGACCAAGCAGCTCAATGGCAGCGTTCCGGCCATCAACGAGTGCCATCCGCCGAATGGCCTCTAGCACCTGCTGAAGTCGGGGCCTCTTAGTTAGGCTCCGGTCTCTCGGCGCGTTGGCGGGGGGAACGCTGCCCTCGGCGACGAAAACGCCGGCCAGGCGCGGACCACGGGTTCGGCTCCCGGTACGCCGTCGTCGAGCGGGGCGCCGGGAGCGAGCCGCTTGCATCTACGGGGCGCCGCTTGCGCACGTCCATCGCTCGGGGACGAGCGGCGAGCAGCGTGTGTACGACGTTGGGGCTCGGTAGGCGCGCCGCACCGAGCGGCGCGCGGAGCCTGGTCAGGCCGTGGTCGGCAGACGACCTGCCGACCATTGATCCGTCGGTTCGTCCCACCGAGCCGGGGCGCGATCAGGGCGAGTGGGATTAGGCCACATGGGCGAGACGCAGTGGGCGATCGCTCGAGACGAAAACTGGCACTTGCCCGCCACGCAGCACGCCCCGGGGTCCGAAAACGCGAGGCAGCTGCAGAGCCCCTGAGGCGAGACCGCGTCGGACCCGATGGGCGTCTTCGCGACGTCGGCGTTGAATTGGGCGAGCGCGGTCGCTTTGATCGCGCCTAAACTTTCATCACAGTAACACCTCGTAGGATCGCAGTAATCGCCCAGTCGGACCGCCGCACAGTCTGTATTGGTGACGCACGATTGGTCGTAATTCGACGCAACGAAAGTGCAGGCTCGACCGTCGGCCGCCGCAGCGGCGTCCGAAGATGCGTCGCCGACGGGTCCACCGCCATCGACGCCGGTAGACGCATCCGCGATTGGAGCGCCCTGGGCTACTCCGGATCTTGCTCCTCCGCATCCACTTGCGAGGAAAACCAGGGTCGGAAAGATTCGACACCGCATCCGTGCCGCCAGTGCACGATCGGAACCGCCGGGGACTCTGGGAGTACGTCGAGGACCGACGCAGGTTCCCTGCGCCAGGTTGTGCCACCGTATGGCGCCGGCGTCGTCCGGGGGGGCACCCACCCTTCTCGCGAACTTGACCGACAATGCGCTGCGGGCCGCGGGCGCTGTGCCCCGACGGCTTGTGGTGCGAGCAATGGGTGCTTACGTTCGATGTGCGACGAGATGGTCCTAGCGCGCTTTGCGCTTCCACTGTGCGCCGCGTGAGCTGTCCCCATCGCCCCTTGGCGGCGATCAGAAAAGGAGCTCTGCGTCATGACGAGCATGAAGAGGCGCACGGCGATAGCCGTCGCCGTGGGCGTTTGGCTTGCGGCTGTTGGTTCGGCCGCCGCGCTTACGTACGACCTGAATCGTCCCTTGCGCTCCGCAGGCGCAACACTCGAAGGCGCGGTCGCGGCTCCGCTCGTTCCCGTACACGCGGCGCTCTCCGAGCCTCCCTCGGAGCCGCCCGTACCGGTTCTCTACGTTTCGACCCCCACCATAGTCCGGGCGGCCCCGCGTCGTCCCGTGGCACCTGGTACAACGAAGCCGATCACCGAAATCTCGGAGATGCGCTGCGCGGATTGGCGGGAGCTCAACATGGGCTCTGGCCACGTCCAGGTGTGCGAGTGAACCTCAGAAGGCATTCCGGAAAAGGACGCGGCCCCATGACCCCTCTCTCGAACTCCGTCTCCGTAGCAACTTGGCTCGCATTTCTTTTCTTTTTCTTTTGGTTGCGGCGGCGGTTGCACTTCGCCGACGAGCTCCCCAGCTCGGTACTGGCGCGGGCCAGTTAGGCATGTCGCGGTCCATCGAAGAGATCATGAACCGGGAGCTCTTGGCCGTCGTGCCGGAGACACCGGTACAAGCGATCGGCGAGCTCTTGCGAACCTTCGCGATCGGCGTCGTCCCGGTTCTGAACGAGGAACGTCGCCCGCTGGGAATGGTCACGGCGGATACGGCGCTCGCTGGGGAAGGCACGGCCGGCGACCGGATGAGCCGTCCCGCGATGTGCATCGAGGGCTATGCTGGGATCGAGGCTGCAGGGCGCCGCCTCGCGCTGGCGGACGCTCACCACATGGTGGTCGTCGACAGCGCCGGTGTGGCCGTCGGAATCATATCGGTGCTGGATATCCTGCGTGCGATGCTGGGCATTCCGGCGCACCACCCGGCAGCGTTTCCACACTGGGACGCCGCGACAGAATCTTCATGGACCGACGAGTGGCCGTTCGACGAAGAGCACGCAACCCGTGCTCCGGACGCTCCGGGCGTCCTGGTCCTGGCGCGAGGGTTAAGCGGCGAAACCGACGCCGTCGTGTGGGTCGAGGGCTGCACGAACGTGCGCAGCCGGGTTGCTGCGTTGACGGCCGTGGGCTCTTTCGCGGAGCCGGCGCTCGCCGCCCTGCTCGAACGCCGTAACCTGCGCTTCCGCGCCGCGGCGATACGCGATGACGCTGATCGCGAGCGCATCACCTCAGGGCTACGCGGCGACCTCGAGCATCGCCCGCCCCCTGGTGCGACGTGAGCGCCGCCGCTGGCTACCCGGCAAATGCGAGGCGGCCGCATCCCGCGCGGCGAGGCCCAGCCGAGAAGGCGTTTTTCTGCCCTTCATTCGTTCTTCAGCAAAGAACGCGCCCTGGCGAAATTTGTTCGACTTTCCGAGAACCTAGCAAGAAGCCGCGACGAGCGGCGGGCGCCGGCCGTGTGCGTTGCTCTCTAAACGACCGCGTCGATCGACCGTACGAGGAGCATGGGCAACCGAAGCGTCCTCCTGGTGGATGACGAGGAGTCCGTCGCGAAAGGTTTCGCGCGCGTGCTTGCGGCCGCCGACTACCAGACGGTCTGGGCCCCAAACGGCAAGGTTGCGAGCAAAATGCTCGAGCAATCTCGCTTCGATGCCATGGTCACGGACATCTTTATGCCCGAGCGCGACGGGCTCGAAATGATCCGCGAAGTGCACAAGCTCTTTCCGGGCATGGGCATCGTCGCCGTCTCCGGCGGTTTCGGCACAGTCGACGTCACGCAGTGGCTCAACGTGGCGCTCGCCTTGGGCGCCTCGGTCGCTCTCAAGAAGCCCGTCAAGAGCGCGGATCTCATCGCGGCGGTGGGAGTTGCCATCGCAAAACCGGGTAGGGCGGCAGCGAAAGCCTCCTCCGGTGGTCCGTAGGGGGCCGGGTGTCTAAGGGGGTGCAGTGACCGAGCACGAGTCCTTCCACGAATCGCTTCGAGCAAGCGAGGAGCTCCTGCGGAACTTCTTCGAGCAGTCCGCCGTGGGCTTCGCCCATGTCGACGCGGTCTCCGGCCGACTGCTCCGCGTCAACGAGAAGCTGTGCGAGATGTCGGGGCGAACGCGCGCCGAGCTCCGCCTGCTCTCGTGGCAAGAGCTCATTCACCCGGACGAGCTTCGGTCCTCCTCCGAATCGGTGGGCCGCCTTTTGAGCAGCGCCGAAAAGAGCATCACGAACGAAGTCCGGTTCATCCGCAAAGACGGGGCCGTCCGCTGGATTCGCGCCGCCGTATCATGCATGAACCCGCCCAACGGGGCGCTCTCGCTGATGGTCATTGCGGAAGACGTCACCGAGAAAAAGCGCACGGAGGACGCCCTGCGCGAAGCCGAGGGTCGTCTGGCCACCGCCTTCCGACTGGCCCCGGTGCCCATCGCGATCATCCGGTGGCGCGATCGGCGCTACATCGAGATCAACGAGACCTTTACAGCGGTCTTCGGCTGGACGAAGAGCGAAGTCTTGGGCAAGACACCGGCGGAACTCGGGATCCAGCCCTCGGAGGACCAGATCCCCCCGGGCGGCGACGCGCAGTCCCTGTCGCAGCGCCTCTCTTCGCTCGGCTCGCTCACGTCCGCCGAGATCACGCTTCGCAACAAGGCTGGCCGCAAGTTGATTTGCCTCGCGTCCGTGGCCTTCGCGGATATCGGCGGCGAACGCTGCGCGGTCGGCTTCCTGCGGGATATCACCCGCGACCGGGCGCTCGACGAGTCGCTCCGTCGAAGCGAGGCTGAGCTCCGCGCGATGTTCGACGTCGCCCCGGTCGGCATCGCGCAGACCGATCCGGCGACCGGGCGCTTCATTCACGTCAACACGCGCATGTCCGACATCACGGGATACTCGTCCGAAGAGCTGTACGCCATGGAAGCGCGCGAGCTGACCCACCCGGAGGATGTCGATCGCCACGCGCAGCTCTACGGCGCGGTCGCGCGGGGCGAGGTCGACGGATGTCGCCTCGAGGAGCGGTACGTCTGCAAGGGCGGTCGCGTGGCATGGGTCAACGTGAACCTGACCGTCTTGCAGGACCCGTCGGGTAGTCGACGGTGGCTCATCGCGGCCGTCGAGGACATCAGCGAGCGTCGGGCAGCCGCACGCGAACTCGAGCTCCGGACGACCGCGATCGAGGCGGCCGACAACGCCATCGTCATCACCGGCGGCGACGGCGTCGTCCTGCGCGTCAACCGGTCGGTGTGGAAGCTGACGGGCTACGAAGAATCCGAGGTCGTCGGGCGGACGCTCGGCATCATGCGTCCGGAAGAGCACTCTCCCGAGGCCTTTCGCACCATGTGGGAAACGCTACGGGCAGGACGCGTGTGGCGTGGCGAGATTGCCAATCGCCGGAAAGACGGATCGCCTTACCACGAGGACGTCACCATCACCCCCGTGCGCAACGAACGCGGGGAGATTACGAATTTCATCGCCATCAAGATCGACGTCACGGAGCGCAACCGCGCCGCGGAGGCCCTCGCGGAAGCCAAGGAGCAGCAGCGCATCGCGCTCGACTCCGCGGGTCTCGGAACCTGGCGCCATGAGATCGCGCAGGGTCGAATGGTGCTCGACGAGCGCGCGATGGTGCACTTGGGGTTCGAGCGGCCGGAGGTGGGGAGCGCAGAGCTCTTTGCGCGCATTTATCCGGACGATAGGGAGGCGATTCGCCGAGGTGTCGCGAAGGCGTACGACCCGCGCGGGGATGGAAAACATGCGGGAGAGACCCGGGTCGTTTTTTCTTCCGGCGAGGTGCGCTGGCTCTCGGTGAGCGTGCAAACGCGCTTCGAAGGGGAGGGAAACGAACGCCACGCCGTCTCGACCATCGTGACCAGTCGGGACGTCACGGACACGAAGCGCGCCGAGCAGCGCCAGCGCGACACCGAAGAGCAACTCCGCGCGGCCCAGAAGATGGAAGCGGTCGGCCGTCTCGCCGGCGGGGTGGCCCACGATTTCAACAATCTTCTGAGCGTCATTCTTTCGTACTCCGAAGTGGCCTCGATGGGGCTGGCGAAAGACGATCCCCTTCGCGCCGACTTGGGCGAGATCGTCCGTGCTGCCGAGCGCGCCGAGGGGCTGACCGCGCAGCTCATGGCGTTCAGCCGTCACCAGGTGTGGCGGCCGCAATCCCTGGACATCCACGCCCTCGTGCAGAGCATCGGCGAGATGATGCGCCGCCTCATCGGCGAAGACATCGAGCTCCAAGTCTCGGCGGACAGCGACCTTTATCGAACCCGGGCCGACCCCGGCCAGATCGAGCAGGTCCTGATGAACCTCGCCGTCAACGCGCGGGACGCGATGCCCGACGGCGGGCGTCTGGTCATCGCAATCGCCAATGTCGAAATCGACGCGTCGCGGGCGCAGGCCTTGCAGGTCGACCCCGGCCAATACGTCGAGCTTTCCGTCTCGGATACCGGATGCGGCATGGACGCGGTGACGCTCGCGCGAGCCTTCGACCCGTTCTTCACGACGAAGGGAGTCGGGAAGGGAACGGGGCTCGGGCTCTCCACCGTGTACGGCATCGTGCGGCAGAGCGGCGGCAGCATCGTCGCGGAGAGCGCCTCCGGCGCCGGGGCGACGTTCCGGATCTATCTCAAACGCGACGACGGGGCGCTCGAGCGAGCGCCGGGGAGCGTGCCGCCGCTTCGCGCGGCCCAGGGCGGCGAAACGGTTCTGGTCGTCGAGGACGAAGAGGCTCTGCGAAAGGTGGTCTGTCGCGTCCTCACGGGCGCTGGTTACAAAGTCTTGGTGGCCGCCGACGCGCAGGAAGCCCTTCTCCTCGGCGAGCAGCGGGGTTCGGAGGTGAGCCTCGTGCTGACCGACGTGATCATGCCGGGGATGAACGGAAGACAGCTCGTCCAGAGGCTTTTTCCGCGATGCCCGGCGGCGAAAGTAATGTTCATGTCGGGCTACGCGGACGACGCCATCGAGCGCCTCGACGTGCTCGGCCACGATTTCCTGAGGAAGCCATTCAACGGCGAGACGCTCATTCGGAAAGTTCGGGCGGTTCTCGGTAGCGTGGCCGCGGCTGGGTGAACCCGAGCGGGGACATCGGCCGCATGACCACCTGCCTTCCCTGCCGAGACTACTCGGCGCGGAGTCGATATCCGACCCCAGGCTCGGTCAGGAGGTAGCGAGGAAGGGTCGCGTCAGGTTCCAGTTTCCTGCGAAGCTGTCCCATGTAGACCCGCAGGTATTGCGTCTCGCTCCCGTAGCGCGGTCCCCGGGTCATCTCGAGAAGCTGCCGGTGCGTCAAGACACGTCCTGAATTGCGCATCAGCGTCGCAAACAGCTTGTACTCGATGGGCGTAAGGTGCACTTCCCGGCCGGCAGCCCAAACGAGACGTCGCCCGAGGTCGATCCGAAGCTCTCCCACCTCGATGAGCGACTCGTCACTATCCGGCGCGACGCGCGCGGTCTGTCGGAGCCACACGCGGATACGAGCGAGTAGCTCGGCGTTGGCGAACGGCTTGGTGAGGTAGTAGCATCCGTAACGGCGGTGAGCATAGGAGCTCAGCTCGTTCCTGCGCTCAGATGCGCATTTGCACCCGAACTTTCGGCAGGTGCTGCGCTGCGCGCCTTGGCATGGCATTGTCCGCGCGGTCCGTCGAACGCGTTTTAGCAAACGTTTAGCCCGCGCTGGCTATCAGTGGAACGCGGCCGTCGCCCATGCGAATCGGCTGAGTTCTCCAGCCGGACCAAACTCGGGTAGAAACGCCATGAAGCGCGTGGAGGTGACCATTGCGCCAGCCAAGCTCGATGAGGTCAAGGATGCTCTTTCTGAAGCGGGCGTCCCGGGCATGACGGTGCACGAGGCAAGAGTCTTCGGTCGAGCGACTCGGCGGCACGAGGTCTATCTTGGATCGTCATATGTCGTCGACTTCGTGCTCAAAGTGAAGGTCGAGATGGTGGTCCTGGACGAGGCTGTCGCCACGATCCTCGAGGTACTCAAAGAGTCGGACTGCGGGATGATGGATGGCAGTAACGTTTTGATATCAGACGTCGTCTACGTCATGCGAATTCGAACCAGCGAGCGGGGCGAAGAAGCGATCGACGATCGGGGCGGCGTTCGCGCCGGCAGCGCATCGCCATGGTCCCCGGCCACGTCGCCGGACCGAGCGTCCTACAGGAGGTGAGCGGCGAGTGCGTGGCGAGCCGATGAGGGTATCGCCTGCTGGGCGCCGTGCACGTTGGACGCCGCCAGCTCGTCGGGCAACCAAGGAACGGCCTCGCGATGCGAGGCGCGTCCGGTTTTTCTGTCGGAGTAGCGGCCTCACAGAATATGGACCACAATGACCAAATGAGGCGCACCTCGCTCGTCCACGCCAAAGCCCACCTCTCGGAACTCGTCGATGAGGCCGAGCACAAGGGCAGGCCCGTGGTTATCCTGCGACACGGCAAGCCCGCCGCCGCGATCGTGCCCGTCGATGCGGTTCCCGGCCTGAAACGCGTCGCGTCACGTCCGATGAGCCCCGAAGAGGCGCGCTCGTTCATGGACCAGCTCATCGCCAGCGTCCCGCCGAGCGAGATGACGCTCGAAGATGCCCTCGGCCGCAATCGCCTTGATCGCCCTGAGCGATGAGGCTCGTCCTCGACGCGTCCGTCGCGGTCGCCTCGATGCGCGACGGAGCCGGCGCACGCGGCGGCCCGTAGGCAGATTGAGCGCGCCATCCAAAACGTCGATGAGCTCGTCCTTTCCTGCGATATTCCCCGTCGAGGTCGGGGGAGCCCTCGCACGCCTCGGTGTCCCGGAAGCGGCGATCCGCCGACTTGTCGATTTCGCTCGTGCGACGGCCGCACGACCTCGTGACTCTTGGTGCGAAGCGCGCCGCAGCAGCCCAAGCTATCGCGTTGAAGGCGCGCCTTCGCGGCGCCGACGCGTTCTATGTCTGGCTTGCGTCGGCGCGCGACGTGACGCTCTGCACCCTCGACCGCGAAATGGCAGCGCGCGCCAGCTCGTTTTGCAACGTCGCGGCGCCGTGACGGGGCCGCTTTCTGCTCCGCTTCGCGTGGCCGAATCAGCAGCCACTGCGTCGTAGACCTACGTCGGCCTGGATGACAATGCCGTGATCGGCTTCTACAGGCTGGTCGTCGGCGAAGTCGCCTACGCTGCACTGGTCGGATCGACCGACCTGGTCCCCAGGCGTGGAAGCAACAACGGCTGATCGAGTCGTGGTTGCTGCTCAGCGCCGCGACAACCTCACCCTCGACGAGCGTGGCCGCCTACGCCCGTGCATGCGAAAGAAGGAGTGCGCCGACCTTGTCTGGGGCGTCGTGGTGAACCCAATGACCCGCTTCGGGCACGTGTTCCACTCGAACGTGAGTCACCCAGCCAGGAGGGGGCGTGGCCAGCTCCGGGTCGAGGTGCGTCTCCCGATCGCCCCAGACGATGAGCGTCGGAAGATCGACTCTCGTTGGGTCGAACCGCTTGCGTGCGACGTCGCGGAAGCTTGCGCGATACCAGTTCAGCGCCGCACGAAGGGCACCCTTGGGTCGTATCCCCTCGAGAAGATCGCGCGCGGCGGCGTCCGAAAGCCCATCGGCAATGAGCGCGTGACGCAAGAAATGGAAGTCGCGGCGGGAAAGCCACCACTCCGGAATCCACGGGAGAAGGAAGAAGAATACGTACCAGCTCTTCGAGAGTTGCGACCATTTTCGCATCTGTCGCTCGAAGCCGACCACGTGTACGGAGTTGAGGATCGCGAGGCGCTCTATACGCTGCGGGTGGGCCATCGCCAGGGCCCATGCCACCCCGCCACCAACGTCGTGCCCTACGACGAAGGCGCGCTCGCGTCCGAAGGCATCGAGGATTGCCACGACGTCCTCCAGGATGCGTAATACGGAGTAGCTATCCACCCCGGCGGGACGATCCGAGGCGCCATAGCCTCGCAAGTCTGGCGCGACGGCGAGGTAGCCGGCTTGCGCGAACGTCGGCAGGAGCGCGCGCCACGTGGACCATCGTGCTGGGAAACCATGAAGGAGGAGCACGAGCGGTCCGTCCGGAGGACCGGCGGTTATGCATCGCAGGTGAACATCCCCGCTCTGGACGGTCCGCTCCTCGAAGCCAGAGCTAGCGGGACCAAGGTCTTCGAGCATGAGCGACGCTACCTCGGAAGCCGCGTCCGCGTGAAGGCGTCCGCCAGATTTGACGGTTCGCCCGCCCACCACCGCATGGCCGCCTCGGCTGGAGGCGAGCATCATCAGCGTCGTCGCGGCGCCACCCGAGGCGCAAAAGCTCTCCCGTAGGCGCGCGGGCTGATACCGACGATGCGCTGGAAGCGATCCCTCAGCGTCGCTGTACGATCGAAGACCTCGTTGCGCCGGGATACGCCGCTTCCCGAGCCAAAACCGCTCCTCGCCACGGTGCCGGAAGCCGCCTGAGAGGGGCGCCCGAGGTGTTCCCCGGACTCTTCTACCTGCGCAGCGGGCGCACGATGGACATCGGCGAAGGGCGCGGGTCGTACGAATCGGCGGCGTGGGCGGATGCTTCGGGCCGCCGACCTCGAGCGCCCGAGCGAAGCACCTCCAAGGCTACGCCAAGCGCCACTACATGCCCACGCGACCGAGGCTCACCAGTCGAAGAAGTAACCGAGGGCCGTCCCGACTCCGAACTTGAACGCGAGAGTGCCGGGGTCGTCCGAGGCCTGGGCTCCACTCGAGAGCACGGTCTGGTACCAGGCCGAGATGGAGAGAGACTTCCGCCGATCGAGGTAGAGCCCGACGATTCCCTTCATCAACGGGACGGCGGAGCTGTCGACGAAGTTCCATCCCAGCTTGGCGTCCAGCGAAAGGAACGAGCGGCCGGGGAGATTGAGGACGACGGTCGGCTCAACGACCAGCAGGTCCAGGTCCGGGTAGCCGCTGCTGGCAAAGGAACGGATCCAGGCGACCTGCCCGGTCACCGAGAGCCATCGGGCGAGGGCGATGGAGATCGCGTAGCCCGGCGTCACTGCCCAGGCGGAGCCGACGGGTGGCTTTTCGGGCGATATCCACTGCAGGCCGAGTGACAGGTACTGGTGGACACGCGCGCTCCCGTAGAAGGCCCACGCGAACGCGGTGGTGATTGCGCCCAAGCCGGTCCGGGCGGGGCGGTCCGGCGCGTAGGGGTACACGGCGAGCACGGGGGCCTTCACCTGGATCTGAAACTCTCTCTGGCTCCCGAAGACGACCTGCGGGTTGAAGAGCAGCCGGTCGGCGTTCGCCACGCCGCCGAGCCCCTGGTAGGTGTCGAACTGGAACAGGACCCCGCTGCGCGAGAAGGCGATCGAGTCGATGCCCTGGAGGATCTGCAGGAGCTCCTGGGCCCGCTCCTCGGCCTTCGCTGAGTCGACGGCATCTACGATCTCCGCCGGCACGAGCGCCCCTTCCGGGCCGAGGGAACGGCATGTCTCGGACAGATTGCTCCGATTCGCCTGAAGGCACTCCACGAGAGGTCCCGCCTCGGGTGGTACGTCGGAGCACAAGCGTTCGGCATCCGCCCGGCACGCGGCACGGATGGTCGAGATCGTTTCCGCCGCTGTTTGGATCCGCTCGACTTCGGGGCGGCAGGAGCTCGATAGGTCGTCCTGTTGCCGGATGAGGCACGCGACGACCCGGCCGTGACCGGGCGGCTCCTCGCTGCACAGCCGATCGATGTCCCGGCGGCACGTCCGCGCAAACTCATCGACGATGCCCCGGAACTTGGCCTCGGCGGCCGCCATCTTCGTCTCGCACGCCGCGGAGAGCTTCGTCTCGTTCTGCCGGAGGCACGCCTGAACAGCCCCGCCCCCGACCTTTACGCCGCCACAGAACTGCTTCACATCGGCGGCACACGCGTCTTCGGCTCGTGCGGCGCGGGTCCCGACGAGTCCGGCGAAGACGACTGCAGCGACGAGCGGTGATCGCAGTTGAGCCTCAGATCTCCGTTCCAGTTCGTGCTCAGGCTTCGCAAGCGTCGAGCCGTATGCGGAAAGCCCATGCGAGCGCGCCTTTCTGACAGAAGGGCCCACTCTCGAACGCAACCAGGTGGACACGACGTACGCCCCGGGGGGTGTCGGTCGTGCATTCGACCGGGCAGCCGGTGATGTGGATTGGGTGAGCGCCCCGGCCTTCTCTCGGTCTTCGCCTTGCATGCGCGAAAGGGCAACGACATGATGCGCGCGCAAAGAAGGTACGCTTCGGTTGTCCTCACCGTGCTCGGCCTGACGCTCGCGGGCGTCACAATCGCGAACGACGTGGCCGCGGTCATCGGAAGGCCGCTGACGCCCATGAGCTACGCCGGCGTCGCGAGGCGCACCGTGCGGCGCTCCGCGTACTACAATTACCACTACTGAGTCGCGCGCTTCAGGCCGTGCGGGAGCTTGGTCGATACCGGATGCCGGGGATTCGGAACTCTGGGGGGCGCCAATGCGCGCGCTAGCGGACCCCTCGCACATACGTTGCACGCCGAGAGCGCCGGAAGGCAGCAACCCATGGACCCGCTATTCCAACGAGTTTGGACGGACCTCTCCGAAGGACTACACGGCCCCTTGAAGTTTCGGCTCATCATTCAACCTGCCGTCGCGACCATCTTCTCGATCCGGGCCGGCATCAGGGATGCGCGCGAAGGACGTACGCCGTTTACTCGAGCGCTGCTCTCGGACAAGGCGCACAGAGTGGAGCACCTTCGCCGCGGCTGGGGCGACGTCGGAAAAGTCTTCATCGCCGCGACGATCGTCGACCTCATTTACCAACTCATCGTGAACCGCTCGGCCCATCCGCTGCAGGCTATCGTCGTGGCAGCAATCCTCGCCCTCGTGCCCTATCTCTTGCTGACTGGCCCAATCAACCGACTCGCGCGCCGGGCCGCGCAGCATCGCGCGCACGCCTCACCTTGACTCGCGGCCCGTCGATGGGCCAGTGAGAGCTGCATGGGGGGGCGGAGCAGCGGTTGATCGGATAGGCGACCGCCAGCCAATCGTCTACCTCACGCGCGCGAAGACCTCCACGGGATCGCCCTCATCGAAGTTGAGCGGAACGAAGAGCTTCAGCGGCTCGCCCGCCTTCTGTTTCGAGAACCAAACGGAGATCTGCGGCGCCCCCGCGGCAATGGGTTCCCGGCTGAGAAACCGCCGTTCGCCCTGATAAACCAGCGTCAAGTGAAGAGTACGAAACTCCATCGCGAGCTCGTCCCCTTTGGCCCGGACCGTGAGCATCCCGTATGCCGGATGCTCGTATCTCCCCACCACAGTTTCGATCGGAAAGTCGAGCGGGATATCCGGGAGATCCCGCAACGGCTCCGGCGTTTCCTTGAGCCTTCCCTCCCAGTCCAGCGGCTCGATCCCGAGAAGGCGATCGTAGGCGCTGTAGGCAAGCGTCATCAGAGCCGCGGTCGCGAGATCCCTGTTCATGAGGAGAATGAGCCCTTGCCCGGTCTCGGGAAGAAAGCCGAGATGCATCGTGAATCCGTCGATGGCCCCGTTGTGGACCACCAACTGATGGCCGCGGTAGCTTTCGTGAATCCAGCCCAAAGCGTAATAGGGGTGCTGTACCTCCGGTTCGGCCGGCGCCGGCATTTCCGCTTGCGGGCGATGCAGGTCACGCCACATGCCTTCGCCGAGAAGGGCGGGCGATCTCCTCGCGTGAAACGTGAGCCAGCGGGCGAGATCGTTCACGCTCGTCTGCACGGCTCCCGCAGGCGCGATCGCGCTCAAGCGCTTCAACATCGGTATCTTCTGTACCCTGCCACTACGCAGCGCGTATGCAGCGGCATGATCGAGGTCGGTCTCCATCGCTTCTGCCGAAAGGAGAGTGCGACGCATATTGAGGGGCAAGAGTATCCGAGCCCGCACGAAGCTCTCCCAGCTCTCGCCCGAGATCCTCTCGACGATTCGGCCGGCGACGACGAACATCAGGCTGCTATATCGCCACTGCGCGTGGGGGGGACCGCTGGGCTCGAGGAATCGAAGACGGTGGTACAGCTCATCGCGCGAGAATGGGGCCTGGTACCAGAAGAGATCATGCCGGGGCAAACCGCTCCTGTGGGTGAGAATGTCCCGCGTCGTCAAGGTCGCCGACGCCACCGGGTCCTCGAGGGAAAAATCGGGAAGGTAAGTGCGGACGGGTGCGTCGAGCGCGATCCTTCCCTCGTCCGCAAGCAGCGCGATCGCCGTTGCCGTGAACGCCTTCGAGCAGGATCCGATCGGGAAGAGCGTGTCGGGCGTTACGGGTAGGCGCCTGTCCACATCGCGGTAACCGAAGCCACGGGCGAAGACGAGGTGTCCCTGCTCGACGACTCCCACCGCTACGCCCGGAATCTGGTCACGTGCCATGAGACGGCGGACCAGGGGCGCGAAATCGGGCGAAAGCCCCGTTTCGCTTGTGCCCGTTTCGCCTCTGGCCTCGCGCCCGAGCGACAGCAGACAAACGGCCACGAGGAGCGCCGCCTGGACCGCCCCTCGCGTCGGTGCGACGGCACGCTCCTTGACCTCCTCGGGAATTAGAAAGAGACAGATCGTGAGGAGAATCATCACGCTCGAGAAAAAGACGAGACCCATGAAAAGGCAGGTCCCGAGGTGCAATCCGATCGTCGCCAAGCACCACCCCTTCCGGGTGCGGCGTGGCCAGATGAAAAACGCGTAGCCGATCTCCACGACCAACGTGCCCCAACCGGCGAACATCGGGATCCACGAATGACTCGCCAGCCAGCTGAGATCGAAAGTGCTGAAAACGGGCTGAGAGACCGTCTGCCAGATCGCCTCGCCGTTCCACCATTGTCTCCCCATTGCTTTGTCCAACCCGGCGGCGAGATAGATGACGCAAAGGTGGGCTTGCATGACCCTCAAGCAACCGACGGGAATCGTTTTGTCTTGGCGTAAGGATGCCGGATGAGACGCCAACCTCCAGACCCGCCCGGACGGAAAGACGAAGAGATAGAAGAGGAAACTGTTCGCCAACTGATCGACGCCATAATACGAAGCAAAGCCGCTCGTCACGAGGCTGAGATGAAGGCCCCACGCAAGAAACGCCGAGAGGCGGGCGTGAATGCCGAGAGCGAGCGAGAGGAGGCTTCCGGCATAGCTCGACAGCAGAAGGGTAATGGCGGTGTGCTCACTGATCCCAAGGGGCAGAAAGGCCTTCGCCAAAGTTGGCAACCCAGGTACCCAGGGATTGCGCAGCAGGTCCGTGAGCTCCCAGGGAATGATCCCCCGACTGCCGTGAAGTGAGAAGAAGTCGTTGGAGAGCCAGACCAGGTGAACGAGCAGAAGCAGGGGGAGCCCCACCCGGAGTCCCGCAAGCGGTCGAGGCGACACCGGCCGAAACCATGTGTCGATCCTCATGCTCTTTGACCTCATGGTTGGCTCGGCGACGTGCGCACGAACGTGGCATCGTGTAAGGAGCGCCACCGAGGCCGCGCCCCGACCCGGTACTCGGCCATTGTGGGCATCTCCCACCCCACGATGCTCACCTGCACGACGTTCGCTTGGGGATGTGCGCCGAGGCAATTCGCCGCGAGTGCGCCGAGAAAAGCCCGCCGCAGGTCGGTGCGCTTGGCCACGATATAGACCGTCCCGGCGAGATTCCCGAGGCGGAAGCCGACCTCGCGACTCTTGCCGGTTTCCAGTGTCTCCTCGGAGCGCACTCCCTGCGGAGTCGAAAGGGCAAACTGCGCCCGCAACTGGAGACCTACGGCCGGAGCGAAGAATGAGTAGGAGTCCCCCGCTCCCGACAGTGCATCGTAAAAACGAAGCCCCCTCCCGACAGGCCCATGCAGGCGAGAAGTTACATGAGCGGCCCCTGCGAAGACGAGTCCAAGATGGCAACCGAAGGCGCCGACCAAGAGCAAGCGCTTTACCTTTCGCATGGCACGGGAGCCCACGCGTTTCGCGTCTATTCGGCAGCGATCGTGATTTGCGGAACCTGGTGAGCCCGCGCTCTGATTGCGTCGTCAAAATCGCTGGGACTCAAGCGGATGCGAATACCTGCCAGTGCGTCGGTCGGGCCGGGGTGCGAGTGCTCGGATCGCTGGACGAGACGGATATCCTGAAGCCTCGCCGAAGTCTCCGGATGACTCGCGAGCTTCCATCCCACGCCCGTCATCACTACGAGAATGGAGGCCACTGCTGCAATCTGCCGTTTCATGTTGAGCTCCCTTCACAACGTTGGTGATGCAAGTCTTGACCCCGTCCTGCGTCCTGCGCGAGTCAGCGCCCTCCGCGCCGTACGAGTCGTAGGGCGCAGTACGAGTCGTAGGGCGCACGGCTGATCTCTTTGCTCTGCTGGGAGTTGCTCGGCGTCATGGCACGATTTGCCACGGAAGCGCTGTCGGAGCCGGACGGAACGGGCGTTGCAGCGCGGCGAGGACAGTGTCGCGGCAGGACGAACAAGCGGAAGAAGAGCCTCATCGCGGCGCGCGAACCGCAAAACAAGAAGGAGAGAATCTATGTTGCGCAAGAGCTTTGTACCCATGTTCATGTCCCTCTTCATCACCGGAATCACGGGAGCAGCGTTTGCCAGCCCGCCAGCCTCGGGTCATGCCGACACCCCTGAAAGAGCAGCCAAGTTGGGCGAGACCTTGTCGGTTCTCCACGCCGTCGGTCAGTGGTCCATCAATCTCAGTGAGATGGCGGATAAGAGGGCAAAGTCGGATCTCGTGAAAAACTATGCCGACGCGATGGCGAGAGCGAATTCGACGACGGACACAAAGCTTGTGAGCATCGCCCAGCGCGATGGGATCGACATCGTGCCGCTGAACCCGCAAACCGAGGAGGGAAGGAGCCTGCTCGACCGCATCAAGGCCGAAACCGTGCTGCTCGGCTCTCTCGAGGGGGATGCCTTCGACAAGGAGTATATGACTCTCGTTACCAACACTCAGCAAAGTGTCATTCATGTTCTGGAGACGAGCAAAGCGTCGACCACGGATCCAGAGGTCAAACAATGGCTCGGCGGCATGACGACCACTGTCCAGAATCGTCTGAAGACGGCCCAAGACATCCTGGCAAAGATCTACGGCGACAAGATCTGACTGAGGATCGCAATTCCCTGCGCGTGAGTGGGCGGACGCGAGAGGGAAGCGCCGTCTGCGAGCACGAGCGCATCATCTACGCCATCGAGGCACGGGTCGCTCCTCGTGGGGGCCCGCCCTGGGGTCGAGCGCCCACGTAAACGCCGCGCTGCTCGCGGGGGAGCCGCTCCTAACGCTCGTCGACAGCGAACGTCGCCGCCACGATCGCCATGATGTCCTTGTCGCGCGATGACGTGTCGTTCGTCCCTTCGGCCGAGACTTCACTTTCATTGGCGGCGTTGATCTGCATCACGCCCATCTTCGCCGTCTGCAGCGATGACACTTTGCTGCCGGCGTTCACGGCGATCTGATCGGCGCGCACCCGCGCGTCTTTTGCGGCCTCGGCAAGCATCTCGATCTTGAGCTCGGCCAGCCTGGTGTAGAGGTAGCGCGGGGGCTCGGAGTTGATGAAGATGCCCTCCTCGATGAGGCGGGTGGCTTCGTTCGCCGCCAGGGCGACTTTGTCGATGTCGTGCGAGGTGACCTCGATCGATTGCTCCATCGAATACGCGACGATGGTCTCCGAGAGCTCGTGCCCCTCGTGGTCGTGCGGGTGGATCTCGGCGGTGCGAACAGCGGACACGACGACGTCCTTTGGCTGGATTCCTCGCGCGCGGATGAAGTCCGCGACTTTCGGCACATCGACCGAGAGGGTCTTGTAGGCCGCGGCGAGCTCGGGGGCGCGGGATTGAACGCTCGCCCGCCACACGATGAGGTCCGACTGAATACGCCGTTTCGCCGAGCCGGTGACCCCGACCATCTTGTTCTGATGCCGAATGCGAAAGATGCTGACGGCCGCGCGCGACGCAATCGAGCTCGACCAAACGATGGCCCCGCCGACGACGACGCCCGCTAGAAGAGAACCGATCCGGTCGAGAGAGCCGTTCGAGGTCATGCGGCGTCAACGTTAGCACCTCACGAGCGCCAATGGGCCCGGCCGCTTGACAAGATAGGCGCGGGAGCCAAACCACGAGCGTCGCGAGACGCGCGCCCGCGCATCGGCAATCGGCGGGCACGGCGGCAGTGGGCTATCCCGAGAGAAGGATCAACCAGCCAATGGGCCAGACACGCATTGCGATTGCCTGTCAGGGAGGCGGAAGTCAGTGTGCGTTCGTCGCGGGGGCGCTCAAGGGTCTCTTCGCGGGGCGAGTTCAGGACCAATACCGGATCGTGGGACTGAGCGGAACCTCGGGGGGAGCCTTCACCGCTGCCCTCGCTTGGGCCGGCATGCTCGAACAGGCGCACGGGAGCGCGACCCCGATCGAGGATCGGATCATCGCGTGCTGGACGGATCTGACGGCCCAGACGCCGATCGAGATAGCAGTGGACGCCGCCTCGCTCACCCTCTTGCGTCTCGTCGAAAGTGGGCTGCTACCAAGCGTTGCAAGAAGCCCGTCGTCGTTGCAATTCAGGCTCGGGGCCCGGGCGCTCTCGCAGATAGTCTCCCGCCCCGAGTTCACCGATCTCCGAGCGCTGCTCGTCAAGCACCTGGACTTCGAGCGCCTCCGGTCGCTCGCCCAGCCGGAAAGCCCGACCCTGCTGGTCGGCGCTGTCGACGTGTTGGAAGGGAGCTTCAAGATTTTCTCCTCTCTACAGCGCGAGGTCAACGTGGATGCGCTACTCGCGTCCGCTGCGATTCCAAATCTATTCCCGGCGGCGTGGGTCGAAGGGCACGCCTACTGGGATGGCATCTTCTCGTCGAACCCTCCGGTCGCTGCCTTCTTGCGCCAAGCGTACGTGGGGAGAGGCAGGTTGCCCGAGGAGATCTGGATCATCCAGGTGAATCCGCCGCGGCACGACCACGTTCCGGATCGGCCCAGTGACATCTTCGATCTGCGCAACCACCTGGCGGGCAACTTGAGCCTTCAGCACGAGCTCGAGACGGTGGAAATGGTGAATCTCTTGCTCCAAGAACACGCGTTGACGGACCACTTCCGCGCGCGCTTCGAGCTCGAGGTGACCGAGGCCATCAAAGTGCGCTTCATCCGGATGTCGAGAAGGCTGCAGGACGATCTCGACTACGCCAGCAAGCTTTCCCGCCAACCGCATCACATCGCCAGGCTCATCGCCGACGGTGAGGCCCAGGCCAGCAAGTTCTTGAGCGATCTCGAAGAGAGGCATCGCGCTCCCCAACCTTCGGGGACCGAGCCCTTGCCAGAGATGCACTGATGCATTGCCGTCGCGCCCGCGGACCCGCCGTGGTCCTTCGCACCGGCCACGACCGCGGGAACGGGCTCGGACCGCAGCTCGTCGGCCGGACGGCGGCATTGCTCGGTGGAGGAGCGTTGCTCCTTCTGGCCGGGCCCGCGCTGGCTCTTGGAGACGCCGGAACGGAGACTCCCGCCGAAGCGGCTAGTCCCACATCCTCGAGCGAGAGCGCCCCCGCCCCAAGCTCCGCCGCTCTACCGACCGCCAGCGCCAACCAGCCGACGGCGGCAAAGGTCCCCGGGGGGGACGCAGTGGCGTGGCCACACTACGATCAGGGCTTCGTATTGGTGCCGACGCTCGACCCGGTCAAGACGCCGTTCCGGCTGAGACTCAACCACGTGTCGCAGTTCCGGTACACGAACACGTTGGCCGTCAAGAAAACGTATACCGATCACTTTGGCAACGTAAAAGACGTCCTGACCCGCAACGACATCCAGCTCACCCGGGATGTTTTCTACTTCTCGGGATTCGCGTTCGACCCACGGCTCGACTTCAACATTCTGCTCTACACGTCGAGCGCCACCCTCTCGGCCACCGCCGCGGGATACGTGGGGTTCGTGTTTAACGACGCATTCGCGCTGCGTGCTGGCTTCTTCTCGCTGCCTTCCGTGCGCAGCCTGACGGGGACGTACCCCTTCTTCCACTCGACCGACCGCAGCATGGCCAACAACTATGTGCGCCCGGGCTTCACGCAGGGCGTTTGGGCCAACGGCGAGGCGTTCCCCGGGTTCAACTACATCGCGATGATCGGGAACTCGCTCAACACGCTCGATATCGCTGCCACGCGAATCGACGACAACTTCGCCTACTCCGTGTCTATTTGGTACGATCTGCACGACTTCGACAAGCCCTGGAACGACAACGAGTATCACGAGGAGGTCGCCCTTCGCATCGGTACGGCCTTCACCTATGCGCGCGAAGATCGTCTCTCCGATCTCGCGACGGCCAGCCCTGAGAACAACTCGATCTTCATCTCCGACGGCGCCCTTCTCTTCGCGACGGGCGCCCTGGCGCCGAACGTCACCGTGCAGCTGGCGAACTACTACCTCTGGGCCATCGACGCGGGCATGAAGTTTCGCGGTCTCGCGGTGAACGCCGAGCTCTATCAGCGCTGGCTCAACGGCTTCTCGGCGGACGGGCCGCTGCCCGTCGGATCCATGTACGACTGGGGCCTGGAGGCCTCGCTAGGCTACTTCGTCGTCCGCAACAAGCTCGAGCCCTACGGCCGGACTTCTTTCGTGATCGGGCCGTGGGGTAAGTCCGCCGAGGGCGCCGCCGGCGTGAACTGGTACCCCTTCGGCAAGCGCGCAGTCTCGCTCAACGTCGAGGCCATCGGCATCAGCAACAGTCCTTACCAGAGCGCTCTCTACGTCTACAGCGTCGGCCAGACGGGGCTGCTCATCCAGTCGCAGTTCCTGGTCCGCCTTTGACCTCCATGTGGATCCTTTCGAGGACTCGAACGTAGTGAGCTTCTCTGTCGTGCGTGGAGGGCCGTTTCGCCGGCTCTTGGGCGTTCTTCGCTTGGCGCGCGACGATGGCAGGGATGCATGGAGACAGACTCTCGCGTTGGTCACGATCACGTGGGCCCCGCTCGTCGCTCTCGCCATCGTTCAAAGTCTCGCGACGCACCAGCGGAACATGCTCTTGCTCGACCCAGCTGTGCACGCTCACCTGCTCCTGAGCGTGCCGCTCCTTGTCGTAGCGGAACAGGTGATGCACGCCCGATCCGAGCGCTGCATGGAGCGCTTCGTTCAGAGCGGTCTGGTGTCCGGCGGGGCCGCAGCCATCCAGCGCGTGGTCGCTCGGGGAACGACGCTCCGCGACGCCGCGTTCCCGGAAGCAGCACTGGCCATCGCTGCCCTCGCTGCCGGGCAAGCGAGCCTTTGGGGTCTCGTGAGCCCGTTCGGCTTGAGGTCTTTGGTTGGCTTGGCCGCCACGCCCTCCGCCGCGCGGCTCTGGTGGGCGATCGTCGCGCTGCCCCTCGCTCAGTTTCTCCTCTATCGATCGCTGTGGCGGTGGGCCATTTGGTCGGTCGTCTTATGGGGGCTCGCTAGCGTGGACGTTCGACCCGTCGCGCTGCACCCCGACCGGCGTGGGGGGCTCTCGTTTCTCGGGGAACCCACACTCGGCTTCGCGATCGTCGTGATGAGCGTCGACTGCTCCGTCGCGGGTGGATGGGGTAGACAGATGATCTTCGATCATTTGCCTCTGAAGTCATGGGCGCTGCCGTTTTCCGAGATCGTCCTGTCCAGCTTCATCGTCGCACTTGGCCCGCTCTGCGTGTTTTCGAGGTGCATGTGGCGAGCGCGGTTCGCCGCGGTTCGGCAGTACGACACGTTCGCACTCACGTATGCGCGATTGTTTCATCAGAAGTGGATCGATTTGGGCGATACCCAAAATCTTCTCGGCACTGCCGACATTCAATCGATGGCCGACCTGGCGAACACGCTGGCGATCGTGCGTGGCATGCGCTTGGTCCCGTTCGGACTCTACGAGATCGTGGTGCTCCTCGCAGCAATCTGGCTCCCGATGTTGCCGCTCTTTCTGGCCACCGTGCCTCTTCACGAGCTGCTCCGGCGCGTGCTGGGGGTCTTCGTCGGTGCGGCGCTGGGGTGAGGGGGGCAACCCACTAGGGGAGACGGTTTGCAGAAACCACAAGCGAGTCGCGAGGAGCAGGCCGTGAGGCCGAGACCGAAAGAAGCGAGGAGCAGAAACCGCGGGCGCTGCGAGCCAGGTCGAGCGGACGTACGCCCGCGAAGCCCTAGCGACCAAAGGCGGACGGCGTAGACGCGGCGATCGTGCGGTGAAGGCTACGACCCTTACCTGGGGAGATCTCGCCTCACGCCTGAAAGGACGACGCAAACAAGCGGAGCGAGAAGTCTGCAGAGCCATAGTAGCGGCCGCGGAGCCGAGCCGGGTGCGCCAGTCCCTTGGAAGACTCTGACAGCGCGAAGGGCCGAACGAGTCGAAGGGCGAACCTCACCGACTCAAACCGCCCCTGCGCACCGAGGCTGACGGCCGAAGGCGCGAAGGCCGTGTTCACCGCGCCAAGAAAGCGCCGGACCGCATCGGTCTTCTGCGGGAGCGTGGCGCGCCCCTCGAGGATGGAACCGAGGTCGGCCTGCGTGCACCGCGATCCTCCACGCGGAGGCCGCCCGCCCGTAACGAGGGGGTCGGTACGGGCGCCGGCGACTGAGTTCTCGATCTTGCCGCTGGCGTGCCGTGGCGCACGGGCCCGATCCTGGCCATCACCGCGGAGTCGCGGGTTGTGGGTTCTTCGCATGGCTACAGCTGGCGACGCTCGTTCTCCTCGAGGATCGACGCAACGGCGCCGTCATCCGGGCCGCCCCGCTCGCGCAACCCACGCACCACCCGAGCGCGGTCCGCCTGAGGGCGGTTCTGACTCAGTTTGAACTTCGCCTCCAGTCGATCGATACAGATCGAGAACGCGACAATGCCCGTGAGAAGGCTCTCGATGCAACCCGCGTCGGCGCCCTCAATGGTCCATGGTTCGGCGATGTTCCCTTCGTGCTTCGCGGCGAGATCCCCCAGGGCGCGACGAACTTCGTCGCGGCTATCGATTCGTCGGGCGACGCCGTGCGCATGGACCGCGGTGAAGTTCCATGTCGGCACGTTGGTGGCGGGGGCCTCGTACCAGCGCGGCGTAACATACGCGTGCGGGCCGGTGAAGATCGCGATGACCCGTGCGGAGGCGGAAATGCGGGCTCCCACCGGATTGGCTCTTGCGACGTGCGCGCGAAGCGTCCCGTACGGTCCGCACGAGGCAGGATCGGCATCGAGCAAGAACGGAATGTGCGCGATCTCCATCTCTCCATCAGCGCGGGGAACGATCAACATGCCGAAGGAATGCGCTTCAATGAGCGCATGGACACGCTGGACGTTGGGCTCGGAGAAATGGGAGGGGATGTACACCTCGGATTCAATAGCGCCGGGGTGTCCTTCAGCCAGGACCCAGTCGTGGCGAGAATCGCGCCGCGGGCGCCTTGGCAGAACGGCTTCGCCGAACGCGGATGTGCCACCCACGTGATCCCCGGCCCCCCAGGGCAGCCGCGCTCCGCCGCTCCGGCAGCGCAATCTGCGTGTTTGCGCGCGAGCCGGGCATCCCGTATGACGTTGCAACGGGAGGGAGCACGAGCAAATGTTTCTTCGAGTCGCGGCCGGGCTCGCTGGCGCTCTTTCGCTGCTGTCTTGCGGGGCCGCCGATACGGTCCCCGTCACGGTTAACGAGCGGATGTTTCTTCGCATGGGGGACACTCTGATTTCTCAAGGCGGAGGGTGTATGTCGTTCGCTCTTCCTGCCTCGAGTGGGGGGGAGGCCTCGGGGGGTGGAAACGGTGATATTTCGGGGGCCGAGGGTCCCGAAGGACTGGCCTTCGTCGTCCGTGTTTTCAGCGGCCAAGAGCTTCTGGCAACACGAGCGTACACCGTCGGAATGCTGCGATCCGGCCGAGTCGACGAGTTCATGGTGACCGCGCAATCAGGGGCCGTCTACGTCTTCCGGTATTGGGGCGGCTCGTGTGCGAACCTCGACGCCTCGTCGCCCGACTCCTGAATGACCGCATCCGTTGGAAACGGGGGAGAACCAGACGTCGCCGCGCGAGGGACGAGCGACGTCATCGAAGAGACGAGCCAAGTCCGCGTGCAGACGAGCGACATCATCGCAGGGACGAGCCATGTCCGCGTGCAGACGAGCGACGTCATCGCAGGGACGAGCCAAGTCCGCGTGCAGACGAGCGACATCATCGCAGGGACGAGCCATGTC